>NZ_JHBX01000142.1:0-544569 GCF_001273855.1 Leucobacter japonicus
CTTCGAGTTCGGGGGAGAGCGCTGCGGTGGTCATGCATCCATCCTTCGGAGGTCGGGGCGGCAATGCCTGGGGATCCTCCGGTCATTCTCGCAGCCGAATCTCCGCGCGACGCTGTGCGCTCTGCACAGTGCGTGACGTTCGCGCCGTGCACGCCGTGCGTCTGGTGTGTGCGGTGGCTCGTTTACCGATTGCGCGAGGAACCCACCGCGGCGGAAGCGCGCACGCCACGCACGCCCCGGGCGGAGGCGACGGCGCTGCTCATGACGATCAAAGCGACGCCTGCCCACTCCATGAGCGCGAGCTGCTGCCCCAGAATCACCCAGCCGAACAGGGCGGCGCACACCGGATTGCAACTGGTGAGTACCCCGAATAGCGAAGCGGGAACCCGGCGCAGCGCGAGCAGATCGACGATGTACGGCACCGCGGAACTCAGCACCCCGCAGGCCACGGCGAGCAGGATCACCGACAGCGTCGGGGTGTGCGACGCGAACCAGATCACTGCGACCGGGGCCCAGAATAGACAGGCGACGAGACTCGCCGCGCCGCTGCCCTCGAGCCCGGGCAACACGCGGCCGATGCGTCGATTGAGCAGGATGTACATCGCCCACGCGCACCCGGCGATCAGCCCGAAGGCGATCCCGAGCGCATCGGTTGACGGCCCGGGGTGCGTCAACGCGAGCACTCCTCCTGCGGCGACGAGGGCGCACCCCAGATCGATGAGACGTCGTGTTCCGAGGAGCGCGATGGTCAGTGGCCCGAGAAATTCCAGCGTGACCGCGAGGCCGAGGCCGATGCGCTCGACCGCGCTGTACAGGGCGAGATTCATGACCGAGAACGCGAGGGCCAGGCCGAGAATCGGCAGCCACTCCGCCCTCCCGTATCGCCGCAGCCTCGGCCGGCCCGCTGGCAGCAGCACGGCGAGCGCGACGAGTTGGCGGATCGCCACGACGCCGACCGGCCCGATCACCGGGAACGCGAGCGCCCCGAGCGCACCGCCGAGCTGGCCCGAGGCGCCGCCGGCGAGCACGAGCCCGACTCCGAACGCGCGTTGGCCCGGGCGGTCGGCGAGTGATCGGGGCTGCTGCGGGATCGGAATCGCCCCCGTCGCGGGCGTCGGTTGAAAGCTCACCCGACTACGGTACTGCCCGTGGCGTGCGACTCTGTTCGGGAGTCCGGCCGCTCCCCTGTGAAGCGAAGCCGCGTGAATCGTGCAATAGTGTGCAGCGCACCTGCAGGGTGGTGCGCGGAAGGCTGGGATCGTGGTCGACATGCAGCGACTCAGGTTGCTCAGGTTGCTCAGGTTGCTCTGGGGGCTCGATGTGCGCGGCACCGTTGCCGCGGTCGCTGAGGCCCTGAGTTACAGCCCCTCGGCCATATCGCAGCCGCTTGCGCTGCTCGAGCGCGAAGCCCGAGTGCCGCTGCCGCGCCGGGTAGGCCGCACACTCGAACTGACCCCCGCCGCTCATGCGCTCGTGGCCGAAACGCATGAGCGGCTCGCGGGCCTGGAGCGCGCCGAAGCCACGCTGCACCGTACTTCGCCGGCCTCGACCGACAACCTCTGATCGCTGATTGCTGATCGCATCAGCTTTGCGGCGCCGGTACTGGGAGTCGGTGATCCGGAATTCGCGCACGTGCACCGCCGGGCCGATGCTGCCGGATACCCGGCGCTCGAGGCGGTGCGCGGTGCGCTGCGCCTCGAGCGCCGGGCTCATCAGTGGCGAATCGACGCCGCTTACTTGACCTTCGGCTGCTGCTGCGTAATGCAGTGGATACCGCCGCCACGCGCGAAGAGCGGACGGGCATCGAGACCGATGACCTCGCGGCCCGGGTATGCCTCGCGCAGGATCGCGAGTGCGCGATCATCGGCGGGGTCATCGAATGCGCATGCGAGTACCGCGCCGTTGATCACGACGTGGTTGATGTAGCTGTAGTCGACGTATCCCTCGTCGTCGCGCAGGGCCTCCGGTGCTGGGAGATCGATGATCTCGAAGCCCGCGGAAGTATCTTCGCGATAGCGGTCCGCGACCTCGCGATTCGTGCGCGCGATGATGTGGTCGGGGTGCGAGGCCGCGTCTTGGCGGTGCATGAGGAGCAGATCCGGGCTGGTGAACGCGGCGAGGATATCGGAGTGACCGCGGGTGCCGAACGTATCGTGGTCGCGACTCAGGCCGCGCGGCAGCCACAGCGCACTCGTCGCGCCGATCGTGCGCTCGAGTTCGGCCTCGACCTGCTCCTGCGACCAGCCCGGGTTGCGACCCGGATCGAGCTGCACCGTCTTCGTGATGACGACGCGCCCCGTGCCGTCGACCTGGATGCCGCCGCCCTCATTCGTCATCTCCGAGTTCACGAGCTCGGCGCCCGAGGCCTCGGCGACGATGCGGCCGATGTGCTGGTCATGATTCCACTGGGCCCATTCCTGGCCGCCCCAGCCGTTGAACACGAAGTTCACGGCACCCAGTCGGCCATCGTCGCCGATCACGAAGCTCGGGCCGATATCGCGCATCCACGCATCGTTGAGGGGGGCCACGATACGGTCGATCTGACCCGACAGGTACTGAGCGGCGATGGCTTCATCGCCGGGGTTGACAACGACCGTCACGTGCTCGTGCTCGCTCGCGGCGTTGGCGACGGCCGCCCAGGTCGTGCGCGCTTCCTCGGCTTCGGCCTCGGTGTCGCCCAGGGTGTATCCGCTCGTCGGCCAGGCCAGCCAGAGGCGTTCCTGTTCGTGTCCTTCGATCGGCATGCGCCATGCAGTCATCAGTGCTCCCTTGTCTCCGAGTTCAAACGGCGTCGATTCAGTCTACTGGTTGCGTGACCAATAAGGCGAGCGGTGCGTTATTCGTCGTCGGTCACCCCGGTCGCCCACACCGTGCGGGAGCGCGAGATGTGCTTGCGCTGCAACGCTTCAGCCGCCACTGCGTCACCCGCGACGAGCAGATCGATGAGTTCGTGATGCTCGCGTGCGGAATCGACGAGGCGCCCCTGGCGGGCCAGCGAACCGATGCCGTAGAGCCGAGTGCGGCGGCGCAGCGAGGTGGCAAGGTCGACCAGCTGATCGTTGCCGGTCAGCGTCAGAACGAGTGCGTGGAACTCGCGATCGTGACGCAGATACGACTCGAGTTCGCCGCGCTCGGCCGCACGCAGACACGCATCAGCGAGGCGGCGCATTCCGACGACCGCGGCCTCCGGAACGTGACCCACGACGAAGTGCATCGCGGGGGGTTCCAGAAGCAATCTGATTTGCGCCAGGTCATCGAGATCGTGCTCACTCATCGTGGTCACCCGGAAGCCCTTGTTCTTCAGGGTTTCGACCAAGCCCTCGCGCGCGAGATCCATCATCGCCTCGCGCACGGGGGTCGCGGAGACACCGAGCGTGACACCGAGCGCCGGTGCCGAGACAACCTCGCCCTCCGCGATCTTGCCGGTGATGATTGCTGTGCGCAGCTGTTCGAGAACGGTCTCGCGCAGACTGAGCGGGCGCGTCAGCGGGGTGAGGGACGAGTCGAGCTCGCGCTCGTGAGGGGTGATGGCCATGCGGGCTCCTTGGAGTCCAGGGCGGCGCGCCGGATGCGGCGCTGCGCGCGGAGTATCGTCCCCTCATCTTCCCATGCCGACGTGCAGAGCAGCCGAGAGATGCTCGAAATCGCGCCGCAGGTGCGTTGTGCGAGTCGGCCCCCAGAAACAGCCGGCCGGGCCGCGTCGCACCGATGAGATGCGTCGCGGCCCGGCCGGGCGGTAGGGCTGCGCCTATTCTGCGTCGAAGCTGAGCGCGCGCGAGATGAGCGCCTCCTGCTCAACCGCGTGCACCTTCGCCGAACCTGTTGACGGGGCCGCCGACGCTGCGCGCGAGACGACGCGGATGCGATCGTTCGCGAGCTTCTTCGACAGCTCGAGCGAGATGAACGGCCAGGCGCCCTGGTTCTCGGGCTCGTCTTGCACCCACACCATCTCGGCGCCCGGGTACTGCGCGAGTACGCGTCCCAGCTGCACCGCAGGAATCGGATAGAACTGCTCGACGCGCACGAGTGCCACACGCGGGTCGGGGTTCTTCTCGAGTGCGCCGCGCAGGTCGTAGTAGACCTTGCCGGCGACGAGCAGCACGCGCTCGACGCTCGACGCATCGGTGATGTTCGGATCATCGATCACGGGCTGGAACGCGCCCTCGGTGAAGTCTTCTACCGACGACGTCGCGCCGCGCAGGCGGAGCATCGATTTCGGCGTGAACACGATCAGCGGCTTGCGAGGCCGGGCGTAGGCCTGGCGACGCAGCAGGTGGAAGTAGTTCGCGGGCGTCGATGGACGCGCAACGATCATGTTGTCTTCGGCGCAGAGCTGCAGGTAGCGCTCGATGCGCGCCGACGAGTGGTCGGGCCCCTGCCCCTCGTAGCCGTGGGGGAGCAGCATCACGACGGAGGACTGCTGACCCCACTTCTGCTCGGCCGCACCGATGTACTCGTCGATCACGGCCTGGGCCGTGTTCGCGAAGTCGCCGAACTGCGCCTCCCAGAGCACGAGTGCGTCTTCGCGCTGCAGCGAGTACCCGTATTCGTAGGCGAGTGCCGCGTACTCCGAGAGCAGCGAGTCGTAGATCCAGAACCGTGCCTGCTCTTCCGAGAGGTTGAGCAGCGGGATCCACTCCTGGCCGTTCGCACGGTCGTGGAACACGGCGTGACGCTGCGCGAAGGTGCCGCGACGCGCATCCTGACCGGCGAAGCGCACCGCGGTGCCTTCCATCAGCAGCGAGCCGAGCGCGAGCAGTTCGCCGAAGCCCCAGTCGATTCCGCCCTGACGGCTCATGTCGTGACGCTTGTTGAGCAGCTGCTGGAGCTTCTGGTGCACGGTGAAGCCATCGGGCTGGTTCGCGTGGGCGTCGCCGATGCGCTCGATGACGGTGCGATCGACCGCGGTCTCGAAGTTCTGCTCGGCGCGGCCGCCGGACTCTGCCACCTCGCCGATGCCGCTGGTGTCGATCACGGGGATCGAACCGGTCTGCGCCGCGTGCGTCTCCTGGAACGCGCGCTCCAGGCGATCCTGGAAGTCCTGCTTCGCCTTGTCGTACTCTTCTTCGGTGATATCACCGCGCCCGACGAGCGCGCTGGTGTACAGGCGTCGGGTCGAACGCTTCGCCTCGATCAGGTCGGTCATCAGCGGCTGCGTCATCGACGGGTCATCGCCCTCGTTGTGCCCGCGACGGCGGTAGCAGACCAGATCGACAATCACGTCGATATGGAAGCGCTGACGGAACTCGTAGGCGAGCTTCGCGACGCGCACGACCGACTCGGGGTCGTCGCCGTTCACGTGGAAGATCGGCGCCTGCACCACCTTGCCGATGTCGGACGAGTACGTGGTCGAGCGCGAGTCGAGCGGCAGCGTGGTGAAGCCGACCTGGTTGTTGATGATGATGTGGATCGTGCCGCCCGTACGGTAGCCGCGCAGCTGCGACATCTGCATGGTCTCGTAGACCACGCCCTGGCCCGCCATTGCCGCGTCGCCGTGAATGATGATCGGGAGCGTGGTGAACGAGCCGATCGGCTTCAGATCTTGCTTCGCGCGCACGATGCCCTCGAGCACGCCGTCGACGGTCTCGAGGTGCGAGGGGTTCGCGGCGAGGTGGATCGGCACCTGAGTGCCGTTCGGCGCCGTGAACACCCCGGAGGTGCCGAGGTGGTACTTCACGTCGCCCGAGCCGGCCTTATGCGCCTGCGCGCCCTCGAACTCGCGGAAGATCTGTCCGTAGGTCTTGCCGGCGATATTCGACAGCACGTTGAGGCGGCCGCGGTGCGCCATGCCGACGTCGACGCTGTCGACCCCGTCTTCGGCGGCGTCGCTGAGCATCGCATCGAGCAGCGGGATGACGGTCTCGCCGCCCTCCAGGCTGAAGCGCTTCTGGCCGACGTACTTCGTCTGGAGGAAGGTCTCGAAGGCCTCGGCCTCGTTGAGCTTCTCGAGGATGCGCATCTGCTCGTCGTGGCTCGGCTTGGCGTACGGCACCTCGAGCTGCTCGCGCAGCCACAGGCGCTGAGCCGGATCCTGGATGTGCATGTACTCGATACCGATCTTGCGGCAGTACGAGTCGCGCAGTACACCGAGGATGTCGCGCAGCGGCATGGAGCGCTTGCCGCCGATGCCACCGGTCGGGAACTCGCGATCGAGGTCCCAGAACGTGAGCCCGTGCGATTCGATTTCGAGGTCGGGGTGCGTGCGCTGCACGTACTCGAGCGGATCGACATCGGCCATCAGGTGGCCTCGCACGCGGAACGAGTTGATCAGCTCTTGCACGCGGGCGGTCTTGTCGACCGCGCCGAACACGTCGACGTGGATGTCGGACGCCCACTGCACCGGCTTGTAGGGGATGCGCAGCGCGGCGAAGATGTCTTCGTAGAAGTCGTGCTTGCCGATGAGGCGCTCGTGCACGAGCTTCAAGAACTCGCCCGAGCCGGCACCCTGGATGACGCGATGGTCGTAGGTGCTCGTCAGAGTGATGGTCTTCGAGATACCGAGACGGTTGAGGGTCTCTTGCGAGGCGCCCTGGAACTCGGCGGGGTACTCGAGCGCACCCGCGCCGATGATGCTGCCCTGGCCCTGCATGAGGCGGGGCACCGAGTGCACGGTGCCGATGCCGCCGGGGTTGGTGAGCGAGATCGTCGTGCCCTGGAAATCGCCTGCGCCGAGCTTGTTGGCGCGTGCGCGCTTGACGAGGTCTTCGTACGCGGCGAGGAACTCGTTGAAATCGAGCGATTCTGCGCGCTTCACGGCGGGGACGAGTAGTGAGCGGGTGCCGTCTGGCTTGGGGACGTCGATGGCGATGCCCAGGCCGATGTGCGCCGGGGCGACCACTGAAGGCTTGCCGTCGACCTCGGCGTACGAGACGTTCTGGCTGGGGAAGTCCTTGAGCGTCTGGATGAGTGCCCAGCCAATGAGGTGCGTGAACGACACCTTGCCGCCGCGGCTGCGGCGCAGATGGTTGTTGATGACGATGCGGTTGTCGATCAGGAGTTTGGCCGGAATGGTGCGCACGCTGGTTGCGGTCGGCACCGTCAGGCTCTGATCCATGTTCTTGGAGAGGGTGCGGGCCATGCCCTTGAGCGCCGTGACGACATCTTCTTCGAGCGGCTCGGAGTCAGTGGCCGTGCGCGCCCGACTCGGCGCATCTGCAGGGATCGGCGCGACACGGGGGGCAGCCTTCGTGGTGCGAGCCGGCTGCGTCGGCGTCGTGATCGGGGTCGTGCTCGGTCCGGTTGCTGGAGCGGTACTCGCCTGCACCGGCGGCGCCGGCGCTGCGGGGGCGCCCGATTGTTCGGCCCCGTACTTCTCCAGGACCGGCCACCACGACCGATCGACGGCGTTCTTATCGACCTGGAACTGCTTCCAGAGTTCGTCGACCAGCCACGCGTTTGCACCGAAATCTCCTGCGGGACCAGCCTGGTTGGTGGTCTCCGTGCGCTCCGCCAAAGCGACTTCCTCTCGTTGTGCCCTGCATGCAAGATAGATGTAGTCGTGAGGTGACGGCGCCTGAGCCGCACCGGTGACAAGCCTACGCCCATCTGTTCGACGCCGAGTAAAATCTCACAGCGCGATCGGGGAGTTCAGGTGGTAATCTCGGATGGCTATGGATGTTGATTCTCGAAGACCCTCAGACCCTCCGAGTATCGGCCGCGCTGAAGCGCGGCACATCGTCTCTGCACGGAGCCATGGATGAACGACTGGCTCCTTTTGCTCATCGGAGTGATCCTCACTCTGGGTACGGGTATCTTCGTCGCGGCGGAGTTCTCCCTCGTCGCGCTCGATCGTCAAGATCTTGAGCGTCGTCGTGCCGGTGGCGAGCACGGGCTCGACCGAGTCATTCGTGGCCTGTCGCGCACCTCGACACATTTGTCGAGCGCGCAGCTCGGCATCACGCTCACGACGCTGCTGGCGGGGTACACCCTCGAGCCGGCACTGAGCAATTTCCTCGGGGGGCCGCTCGGCGCGCTGGGGGTTCCCGAGGAGTTGCGGCGTGCCATCAGCGCGCCGATCGCGGTGGCGATCGCCACCGTCTTCTCCATGATCGTGGGCGAGCTCGTCCCGAAGAACTTCGCGATCTCGCGTCCGTTGCCCACCGCGAGGTTCGTCATGCCCGCGCAGGCCGCCTTCACGACGACGCTGAAGCCCGCCGTGCTGGTGCTGAACGGCAGTGCCAACGGGATCCTGCGCTCATTGGGCATCGAACCACAGGAGGAGCTCTCGGGTGCGCGTTCCGCCCAAGAGCTGTCGTCACTCGTGCGGCACTCCGCGGAAGCCGGCCTGCTCGAGGCCGATACTGCGACTCTGCTCGATCGAACGCTACGCTTCTCAGAACTCACTGCGGGCGACGTCATGACGCCGCGTCTGAAGGTCGAGAGCCTGCAGCGCCTCGAATCGGCGAAGGCGGTGCTCGAACTGTCGGGCCGTTCCGGGTTCTCGCGATTCCCGGTCATCGATGAGGATCGCGACGACATCGTCGGGGTCGTGCATGTGAAGCAGGCCGTCGCGGTGCCGCGAGCGAAGCGCGATGAGGTTCCCGTGGCCGCGCTCATGGAAGATGCGGTTCGCGTGCCCGACACGATGCACCTCGACCAGTTGCTCGAAGAGCTGCGCGGCAGCGGCTTCCAGCTCGCGATCGTCGTCGATGAGTACGGGGGCACGGCGGGTATCGCCACGCTTGAAGATCTCGTCGAAGAGATCGTGGGCGAGGTGGCCGACGAGCACGATCGTGCGGCCGCAGGTGTCGTCGGCACCGCCGAGCAGATGAGCTTCCCCGCCGATCTGCGCCCGGATGAGGTGCGCGAGCAGACCGGCATCGAGATTCCCGAAGACGATGCCTACGACACCGCAGCCGGGTTCGTGCTGCACGCACTCGGCCGTATTCCGGTACCCGGAGACGAGGCCGAACTGCCCGGCAGCGGCACGCTGCGGGTGATGCGCATGGACGGGCGTCGCATCGCGCGGCTGCGCTTCACCAGCGCCCCGTCAGTGACAGATGCCGAAACGGAGGACCGCGCATGAGCGACTGGGTCGGAATCGTATGGCTCGTCGTGCTGCTCGGCGCGAACGCTTTCTTCGTCGGCGCCGAGTTCGCCGTGATTTCGGCACGGCGCTCGCAGATCGAACCGCGCGCCGAGGCGGGGTCGAAGCGCGCCCAGACCGCGCTCTACGCGATGGAGCATGCGACGCTGATGCTCGCGACGAGCCAGCTCGGCATCACGGTCTGCTCGCTGCTCATCTTGAATGTCTCCGAGCCGGCGATCCATCACCTGCTCGAGGGGCCGCTGCACTGGACGGGAATTCCCGCCGAAGCGGTGTCGATCGTCGCGTTCGTGCTGACGCTGCTCGGAGTGTCCTATCTCCACGTCGTCTTCGGCGAGATGGTGCCGAAGAACGCCGCCTTCTCGATGCCGGATCGCGCGGTGCTCTTGCTCGCACCGCCGCTCGTGGCGATTTCGCGACTTTTTAAGCACGTCATTGCCGCGTTGAACGCGGTCGCCAACGGGGTGCTTCGGCTCTTCGGGGTCGAGCCGAAGTCGGAGACCAACAGCACGTTCACGCTGGAAGAGGTGGCGAGTATCGTGAGTCATTCGACGCGCGAGGGCGTGCTCGAAGACCGTAGCGGTGCGCTCTCGGCCGCGTTCGAATTCACGACGAAGCGGGCGCACGATCTGCTCGTCCCCGCTGAGCGACTCGTTGTGCTGCCGGCGGGCGCCACCCCCGAAGACGTCGAAGCGGCGGTCGCACGGCACGGATTCTCGCGGTATCCGATTGCGAACGAAGCCGGAGAACTCGATGGCTACGTGCACATCAAGGATCTCGTGCGCCTCGGCGACGAGCGCATCGCTCAGCCGATCCCCGGGAAGCGCATTCGCGAGATGGAATCGATCCGCGCCGCGACGGAGTTGGAAGACGTGCTCGCCAGGCTGCAGGGTCGTGGCATTCACCTCGCACGCATTCACGACGACGCCGGCGCCGTGCTCGGCGTCGTGTTTCTCGAGGACGTCATCGAGGAGCTCGTCGGGGAGATCCACGACGCGACGCGTCGCCAGCGCTTCGCGTAACCGCTTGGCCGCGCACCGCCCGGGCGTGAGAGGGGCGGGCCGGGCGCGATTACTGCGAGACGAGCACGAGGTGCGCCGAAACCTCGTCGAACGGCAGCCCTGCGGTCGATGCCAGCAGGTTGTCGGGCACCGCGAAAGTGACGTCGAATTGTGCCTGGTCTTCGCCGAGCTCCGTCGGGGTGAGTTCGACCGACGTGTTCGGCTGGGAGACGTTGCCGACCGAGAGCGTGCCGACCGAGCTGATCGCTTCGATTTCGTCGTCTGACTGCGCCAGGAGCCGGGTGGGCTTCGTCTGCACGAACGATGCCTCGGGCATGTCCGCGAACTTCACCGTCAGTTCGGCGGCCGTGATCATTCCGTCGTTGATGACCATGTACCCGGTCGACGAGATGCGGTGCTCGAGTGCTGAGCCGAGTGCAGATGCCGCCAACGGGGCGATGAGATTGATCTCGGTGACGTCGTAGGTGCGGTCGACCGGCATGGTGAGCAGATCGGAATCCGGGGCGGCCTGCAACTCGGCTGCCTGTGCGCTGAGGTCGATGGCGGGTGCGCACCCGGTCAGGCAGAGAGGGATCGCCGCGGTGACCGTGGCCACCACTCCCAGAGCGCGCGCCGAGGTGCGCGCATGCGAGATCGTCAAGCTGCCGCTCCTCTTACCTTCGATGCCGTCACGGGCTCCACGCGAGTGGTGCCCGACCGGCGGTGCGCCGGTGTGTATGGGGAGAGCCTACGATCGGTAGGTGGGAGGCTCCCGTGTGCTCCCTGCGAGCCCGCTCAGGCGGCGAGTAGGCGACGCAGCTGTGTTCCGACGCGCTCGAATTCGATGAGGAACGCATCGTGCCCGAACGGCGAATCGATGCGGGTGGCGAGGGGTCCATCGAGACTGCCCGGGCTGTGCTGAGCGATCTCGTCTTGCCCGTCGAGGGTGAAGAGTCGATCGCTCGGGATGCCGAGTACGAGGAGGGGGAGATCAAGCGTCGAGAGTGCTGCGCGCACCCCGCCGCGTCCGCGGCCGACATCGTGCGAATTCATGGCCTGTACCAGCGTTACATAGCTGCCGGCGTCGAATCTCCGCGTGAACTTATTGCCGTGGAAGTCGAGGTACGACTCGACGGCGAAGCGTCCGCCCGCTCCGAGTGGACTCACCGCGGACTGCCAGGCGCGCCCGAATCTCGCGTCCAACTCGGTGTTGCTGCGGTAGTTGAGCAGCGCGAGGCGGCGCGCGGTCGCCAAACCGTGGTGCGGCCCCACGCCGTCGGGAGAGTCGTAGTAATTGCCGCCTCGGTAACTGGGATCGGAGCGGATCGCCTCGAGCTGCACGAGGTTCAGGCCGATCTGGTCGGCGGTGGTGACCGGGGGTGCGGCGATGACCGCGAGACGCTCGACGCGATCCTGATGCGCGATGCCCCACTCGAGTGCGTGCATGCCCCCCATCGACCCGCCGATCACGGCAGCGAAACGATCGATTCCGAGTGCATCGGCGAAGCTGCGGGTCGCGGCGACTTGATCGCGAACGGTCAAATACGGGAACCGGCCGCCCCACTCGCGGCCGGTCGGGTCCAGCGATCCCGGGCCGGTGGTGCCCTGGCATCCACCGAGCACGTTCGGGGCGATGATGCAGTAGCGGTCGGTGTCGAGCGGTCGCCCGGGGCCGACGATCTCGCCCCACCAGCCGTCGGTCGAGTGCCCTGCCGATGCCGGGCCGACGAGATGGCTGTCGCCCGTCAGCGCGTGAAAGACGAGGATCGCGTTGTCTCGACGATCGTTGAGCTCGCCGTACGTCTCGTAGGCGAAGCGCACGTGGGGCAGGTGCCCACCGGTTTCAGTGGTGAACTCGCCGATCGAGAGGAACTGGCGATCGCCGACCGGATCACCGTCGCGCCAACCGCCCGAGATCGGCGGCCGCCCCATCAGCGCGCGCAGTTGCGCGTCGGTGATGAAGTCGGTCGGAAACGAATCCTCGGGGGTCTGCCAGTCCATGACTCACCATTCTGCCCTGGCAGCACCCCGAGGCTCCGTTTGTTACGCCCGAAGCGCGCGAGCTAGGCTCGCGCCGCTGACTCGGCGACGACCTTGCGGGCCGCGGCGAACCCGCGTTCGAGGTCGGCCTTGATGTCGTCGATGTGCTCGAGGCCGACCGACAGGCGCACGAGGCCGGGGGTGACGCCGGCGGTGAGCTGCTGCTCGGGGGTCAGCTGCGAGTGCGTGGTCGAGGCCGGGTGGATGATGAGGCTGCGCACATCGCCGATGTTCGCGACGTGGCTGAAGAGCTCGACGTTTTCGACGACCGCGCGGCCGGCATCCACTCCGCCCTTGAGTTCGAACGAGAGCACGGCGCCGACACCCTTCGGTGCGTACCGGTTCGCCGCGGCGTACCAGGGGCTCGACGGCAGGCCGGAGTAGTAGACCGATGCGACGTCGTCATGCGCGTCGAGCCACTCGGCGACCTCCTGCGCATTCTGCACGTGGCGCTCGACGCGCAGCGACAGCGTTTCGATGCCCTGCAGCAGCAGCCACGCACTGTGGGGTGCGATGGACGAGCCGAGATCCCGCAGCAGTTGCACGCGAGCCTTGATGATGTAGGCGATCGCATCCCCGACGGCACCGGTGTAGCTGACGCCGTTGTACGACGGGTCGGGCTCGGTGAGACCGGGGAACTTGTCGGCGTGCTGCGACCAGGGGAAGGTGCCGCCGTCGACGATGACGCCGCCCAGAGTCGTGCCGTGCCCGCCCAAGAACTTGGTGGCCGAGTGGAGCACGATGTCGGCGCCGTGCTCGAAGGGGCGCACGAGGTAGGGGCTCGCCACGGTGTTGTCGATGATGAGCGGCAGGCTGTTCTCATGCGCGACATCGGCGACCGTGCGGATGTCGAGGATGTTCGAGCGGGGGTTCGCGATCGATTCGGCGAAGAAGAGCTTGGTGTTGGGCCGCACGGCGCGCTGCCACGCTGCAGGATCATCCTGATCCTCGACGAAGGTGACCTCGATGCCGAGCTTCGCGAGCGAGTACTTGAAAAGGTTGTAGGTGCCGCCGTAGATCGAGCTCGAGGAGACGATGTGATCGCCGGAGTTGGCGATGTTCAGCACGGCGAACGTCGATGCGGCCTGGCCGCTCGCGAGCAGGAGAGCGGCGGTGCCCCCCTCGAGCGCGGCGATGCGCTCCTCGGCGACGGCGACCGTGGGGTTCGTGATGCGCGTGTAGATCGGGCCGAGCTCGGCGAGTGCGAAGCGGTTCGCCGCCTGTGCGGTGTCGTCGAAGACGAATGACGTCGTCTGGTGAATGGGCACGGCTCGCGCCCCGGTCTCGTCGGGCTGCTGGCCGGCATGGATCTGGCGGGTTTCGAATCCCCAGGCGCTCGGGTCGGTCATGGTGACTCCTTCGAAGAGTGTGAAGCGGAAGCGGTGGATGGTGGTGCGGTGCTCTGAGCGTACGAGAGCGCCCCGTGCCCGGCAACGGGTTCGGTCGCACTGCGTAACGTACCCCCTAAGCTCGAAGCAGGCCCGCAGGTGCGGGCGCGATGACGCAGCGAGGAGGACGTGATGCAGCGACGAGTGGTGGTCACTGGGGCCAGTTCAGGGATCGGCGCGGCGACGGTGCGTCGCTTCGCGGAACTCGGCTGGGAGACCGTGGCGGTCGCGCGTCGCGCCGAGAAGCTCGAAGCACTCGCCGCTGAGACGGGCTCACACGTCGTCGTCTGCGATGTCACCGATGAGGCGCAGGTCGCCGCGCTCGCCGCAGAGGTCGCCGCGACCGGCGGCGCCACGGCGCTCGTCAACAACGCCGGAGGTGCGCTGGGGGTCGAATCGGTCGAACACGCGTCGAACGACGATTGGCGACGCATGTTCGAGGTGAACGTGATCGGACTCCGCTCCGTCACTGCAGCGCTGCTGCCGGTGCTCCGCGAGGGCGCGCGCCGCTCGGGGTGGGCCTCGATCCTGAACCTGACCTCGACCGCCGGGCTCGATGCCTATCCCGGCGGCGGCGGATACAACGCCGCCAAGTACGCGGCGCACGCCGTGACGAACGTGCTGCGCCTCGAACTCGGCGGGGAGCCGATCCGCGTGATGGAACTGGCCCCGGGCCTCGTGCATACGGAGGAGTTCACGCTCAACCGTCTGCGCGGCGATGCCGCTGCTGCGGAGCAGCCCTACGCCGACGTCACGCCGCTCACGGCGGAAGACGTCGCGCGCGTACTCGTCGGCGCGTTCGAGCAGCCGCCGCATGTCAACCAAGATCTGATCGTGCTGCGCCCCGTGGCGCAGTCGAGCGTCTTCCATACCCATCGTGGGCCGCTGACACTGAAGGCCGAATGACCGGGATGCTCACGGGCCGCGGCATCGCCGATGACTGGGCTGCGGCGCTGGCGCCGGTCGCCGGCGAACTCGCCGCGGTCGACGCATTCGTGGCGGGGGAGCGGGCGGCGGGCATCGACGTGTTACCGGCACCTGAACGGGTGCTGGCGGCGTTCGAGAGACCGATGGGCGAGGTGCGCGTGCTCATCGTGGGGCAGGATCCCTACCCGACTCCCGGCCACGCCATCGGGCTGTCATTCGCGACCGACCCGGGGGTGCGACCGCTGCCCCCGAGCCTGCGGAACATCTATCGGGAGCTCGCCGATGATCTCGGGGTCGCGCCCGCAACGCACGGAGACCTCACACCCTGGGCCGATCGAGGGGTGCTGCTGCTGAACCGGGTGCTGACCGTTGCCGCCCATGACGCCGGGTCGCATCAGCGTCGCGGCTGGGAGGCGGTGACCTCGCGCGCGATCACCGCCCTCGCGGAGCGGGGAGGGCCGCTGGTCGCGATCCTGTGGGGCAAGCCCGCGCAGACCGTCGGCGCACTGCTCGGCGACACCCCGCGCATCGAAAGCGCGCACCCGTCGCCGTTGTCGGCGTCACGGGGGTTCTTCGGCTCGCGTCCGTTCAGTCGGGCCAACGCGGCGCTCGAGGTACAGGGTGCCGCCCCGATCGACTGGAGTCTGCCGTCGATCGAGGCGACCCTGTTCTAACGGCTCAGCGCTCGGGCGTCGAAGCGATGGCGATGGGCTCGGTGCGGTCGACGAGCTGGTGCGGCCGTCGTCCGGAACCGCGCACGAAGAGCAGGTAGCACGCGGTCAGCGCGGCGACCCAGATCAGCCCCACCCAGAGAGCGGGCCGAGACTCGGGCACGATGCCGACCATCACGATCACGAACACGATGAATCCGACCGTGAGCCATGAGGCCACCGGCCACAGCGGCACGGGAAACTCGCTCGGCAGCCTGCGGTCGCGGGCGATCTCGGCCTTCATGCGGATGTGTGCGACGAGGATCACCAGCCAGACCAGCACCGTCGCGAAGGTCGCGAGCGCACCGAGCAGGAATAGCACCTGATCGGGGTAGAGATAGTTGAGCACGACGCCGACGAGCAGGCCGATCACCATGGTGATGACGGTCATGATCGGCACTCCGGTGCGCGTGGTCCGCGTGAATGAGCGCGGGGCCTGGCCCTGCTCGGCGAGCCCGTGCAGCATGCGCCCGGCGCCGAAGATATCGGCGTTCATCGCTGAGAGCGCGGCGGTGATGAGCACGACGTTGAAGACCGCTGCCGCGGCCTGGAAACCGACGGACTCGAAGATGGAGACGAACGGGCTTGTCTCGCCGGTCAGCTCAACCCAGGGCTGAATGCACATGATCACGCCGAGCGTCAGCACGTAGAAGAGCAGGATGCGCACGGGCACCGAGTTAATCGCCTTCGGCAGCACCTGCTTCGGGTTCTGCGCCTCTCCGGCGGTGACACCGATGATCTCGATGCCCCCGAAGGCGAACATCACGATCGTGAAGGAGGCGAGGAGCCCCCACACGCCGTGCGGCAGGAACCCGCCGTGATCCACGAGATTCTGCGGTCCCATCTGGTCGTGGCCGGCGGCACCGAATCCGAACAGGATGATGCCGATGCCGGCGACGATCAGGGCGATGATCGCGACGATCTTGATGAGCGCGAACCAGAATTCGAGTTCTCCGAAGACCTTGACGCCGATGAGATTGATCGCGGCGATGAAGCAGACGACCGCGAGCACCCACACCCACTGCGAGACGTCGGGGAACCAGAACCGCATGTAGACGCCGATAGCGGTGGCATCGAAGACCGCGACGAGAAACATCTCGAAGGCGAACGTCCACCCGACCAGGAACCCCGCGTACGGGTGGATGTATCGGGACGCGTATTGCCCGAACGAACCGGAGACGGGGTGGCGCACGACCATCTCACCGAGCGCGCGCATCACCATGAAGACCGCCGCGCCGCCGATCACGTAGGCCAGCAGCACGGCGGGCCCAGCGGTCTGGATCGTCCCCGACGATCCCATGAAGAGCCCGGTGCCGATGGCCGACCCGAGTGCCATGAAACGGATGTGGCGCGCCGTCAGCCCGCGCTGCAGGCCCGAGTGCGAACCCGACTCGTCGGGCGAGGGATCGGCGGTGGTAGTCGATGCGGGTGCCGGAACGGTCATGGCATCATCCTTTCGTCGTTGAACGGAGGGGAGAAATCGGGCGCGACGGCGCGCCCCGCGACGCCGGTGCGCGTCAAGAGAGGTGGCGGGCGTCAGGTGGTGCGCCCAGGCGTTGAGCTTCGGGTGGGTCCGAGCCGGGTCAGCGCCCGAGTCGATGGGCGAGGCCGGCGGCAGCCTCGAGCACGAGCAGAGCGGCGAGACGCACGGTTCGGCCGTCAGGTGCGTCTGCGGTCGCATCGACCTCGGCGATGTCGATGCCGCGGACGCGATCGTCTGCGGCGAGCAGCCGGGTCGCCGTGCGCAGCTCGTGGGCTTGGATGCCTCCGGGAATCGACGCCGGGCACCCGGGGGCCACCGAGCGGTCGCAGACATCGACATCGAGGTCGACATGGATCGGGCCGCCACCGGCGCCGGCGATCTCCAGGGCTTCGGCGACGACGTCGCGCATCGGTCGCTCGTGGAGTTCATCGCGGTGGATCACCGTGATGCCGAGCTGCTGCGCCCGTTCGCGGTAGGCCAGGGAGTTCGCGAAGTCGGCGATGCCGATCTGTACGATGCGCCGCGGGTCGAGACCCGCCTCGATGACGCGGCGCACGGGCGAGCCGTTGCTGCGCCCATCACGCAGATCGTGGTGGGCGTCGAACGTGATCAGGCCGGCTGTGCCGAGCGAGGCCCCGGCGATGCCGAGCGCAGCCGGCACGGTGAGTGCATTGTCGCCGCCGAGCGCGACGACGAGTGCGGCGCGTGCGGCGAGCGCTGCGATCATTGAGGCGGCCGACTGCTCGCCGGGCTCGGTGTCGGGGTCCGGGCAATCGCCGGCGTCGACAATGGTGAGTGCCTCGTCGAGCACGAGCTGCGACTCGGAGCCGCGACGGTGCGGGGCTCCAGAGCCGACGACATGGCCGGAGTAGCGCCGGATCGCCTCGCGGATCGCCGCAGGGGTCTCGTGCGCGTTCGAGGGCGACAGCGAAGTGCGCGATGTCGGTACGCCAATGATCGCGAGGTCGATCGGCCCCGTATCCGCCGCAGCGCTGACGGGCCAGGCGCCGGTGCGGGGCCAGAGCGGATCGTGCGACAGGGTGGCGGCCATGGGACTCCTCGGAAGATCGATCGGTTCGTGCGGGCGCTCGATTCGGTGTCGTTGCGGATCGTGGCGCCGTCGCGGGGATGCTGACCCCAGTGTGCCGTTCGGGGCACGCACCACGCATCGGCCGAGCGAAATCGCCCGTCCGGGATCCCAGATCGACCCCCTCGGCCCATTTGTCCGGAATCCCGGACACGCACCCACGCGATCCAGTGGTCGCCGGGTCGCGAGTGCGCTGAGATCGATCCATGACTGATCACGCTGCACCCGCCGTCGTTCTCGGCGCCGCCCCCCTGACCATCGCCGACGTCGTCTCGGTCGCCCGTCACGACGCGCCGGTCGAGATCGCTCCCGAGGCGATCGCCCGTGTCGATGAGAGCCGCCGCGTGATCGAGAAGCTCGCCGATGACACGCGTCCCCACTACGGCGTTTCGACCGGATTCGGGGCGCTCGCGAACGTGCAGATCCCCGTCGAGAAGCGGCAGCAGCTGCAGCGCAGCCTCATCCGCTCGCATGCGGCGGGCACCGGCGACCATGTCGAGCGCGAGGTCGTGCGCGCACTGATGCTGCTGCGTCTGAACACGCTGGCCAGCGGCCGCACGGGCGTGCGCGTCGCCGTCGTCGAGACCTACGCGGCGATCCTGAACGCCGGCATCACGCCGGTGGTTCACGAGTACGGTTCACTCGGCTGCTCCGGAGACCTCAGCCCCCTCGCGCACTGCGCCCTCACGCTCATGGGCGAGGGCGACGTCCGCACCTCCGCGGACGCCGACAGCATTCCGGTCGCCGCGGCCGACGCGCTCGCCGCAGCGGGAATCACCCCGCTCGTACTCGCAGAGAAGGAGGGGCTCGCGCTGATCAACGGCACCGACGGCATGCTCGGCATGCTCTGCCTGGCCCTCACCGATCTCGCGCAGTTGCTCACGGTTGCCGACATCGCTGCTGCTGCCTCGGTCGAAGGGCTCACCGGCACCGACGCGGTGTTCGCCGCCGACCTGCAGGCCCTCCGGCCCCACCCGGGGCAGGCGAGTGCCGCGCACAACATGCGCCGGGTACTCGACGGCTCCCATCTCGTGCAGCGCCCGCGCGACGACGAGTTCACGCGGGTGCAAGACGCCTATTCGCTGCGCTGTGCTCCGCAGGTGCACGGCGCGGCGCGCGATACCGCGGCCCACGCCGCACGCGTTGCCGGCGTCGAACTCGTCTCCGCGGTCGACAACCCGGTGGTGTTGGCCGACGGTCGCGTCGAATCGAACGGCAACTTCCACGGCGCTCCGGTCGCCTACGTGCTCGACTTCCTCGCGATCGCCGTCGCCGACGTCGCGAGCATCTCGGAGCGCCGCACCGACCGATTCCTCGATGTCGCGCGCAACCACGGCCTGCCGCCGTTCCTCGCGGCCGACGCCGGGCTCGACTCGGGCCTCATGATCGCGCAGTACACGGCGGCCGGCATCGTCTCCGAGCTCAAGCGTCTCGCCGCTCCAGCCTCCGTCGATTCGATTCCGTCATCGGCGATGCAAGAGGATCATGTCTCGATGGGGTGGGCCGCCGGGCGCAAACTGCGTCGTGCGATCGATGGGCTCGCGCGCGTGCTCAGCATCGAGCTGCTCGCGTCGACCCGTGCGCTCGACTTCCGGGCGCTCGCCGGGGGTGGCGATCCCGCGCCCGCGACCGCGGCCGTGCATGCGCTGTTCCGCACCAGCATTCCCGCGCCCGAGACCGACACGTTCCTGTCGCCGACGATCACCGCGGCCCACGGGTTCGTGGCGAGCGGCCAGGTCACGGCCGCAGTCGCCGGAGCGCTCGGCGCGCCGCTCGAGTGAGGTCGGGTACGGCGGCGGGGGATAGGCTGCGGAGATGGTGACGCCGAAGGTTCCCGCAGCCGATCACACGCTGCGCATCCTCAGGCTGCTCGCGAGCTCGCGCGGACCGCTCGCCGCGAGCATGATCGCCGGGCAGCTCGACCTGCCGCGGTCGACGGTGTACCACCTGCTCGACACGCTGCAGGAGCACGGGTTCGTCATGCACCTCCCCGAGGAGCGACGGTACGGCCTCGGCATCGCCGCGGTCGAGCTGAGCTCTGCGTACGAGCGCCAGGAGCCGCTCGCCCGCATCGGGCGCCCGTTGCTGGCCGCACTCGTCGATCGGGTGCGGCTCAGTGGCCACCTCGCCGTTCCCCACGGTCGGGATGTGCTCTACGTCGTCGAGGAGCGGGCTCCCGGGTCGCCGCCGCTCGTGACCGACGTCGACGTGCGACTGCCCATGCAGCTCACCGCGAGCGGCCGCGCCATTCTCGCGGCGCTGCCGAAGGCGCAGGTGCGCGCCCTCTTCCCCGACCGCGAGGCATTCGTGCACCGGCACGACGACCCGGACGGGATCGACCGCTATTCCCGACTCCGCAGCGTGCTCGATGCCACAACGACGCGCGGCTACGCATTGGAGGAGGGGTCGGTGACCGCCGGTCTCTCGTCGATCGGAGTGCCGGTGCTCGACCATCGGGGGTGGCCGGTGGCAGCCATCGCAGTGACCTATCCTGCAGCGGGCGTGGCGCCCGAGGTCGCGGCAGGTTTGGCGGCAGAAGTGCGTGCCGCGGCGACATCGCTGTCGACCCGCATCCACGGTCGCGCTGCGACACCGAGTGCATCGCGCACCGACCGTGCGCCGCAGCGGGCCGGTCGGTCGGAAACCATGGTGTAGACTTGGTGGCTGTACTTCGGCGAGGGGCCTTCGAGCCCGTGATCGACGCGGGACGGACTGCCTCAGCGGGCCATCTTGCTGCGTAGCTACGCAAGTGCGAGACACCAATTCCGGCGGCCAGACCGCCCTCATTGGGCGAGAGCCCGCAAGGAGATATCACTATGAGCGAGACCAACCAGCTCGTCGGCCACGCACGCGATAACTTTGGCAAGGGCGCTGCACGCAAGCTCCGCGCTGCCGGCCAGACCCCCGCAGTGGTGTACGGCCACGGCACGGAGCCGATCCACGTGTCGATCGACACCCACCCGCTGAGCCTGATCCTGCGTCAGAAGAACGCGATCATCGAGCTCGACATCGCGGGCAAGAACCAGCTCGTGCTTGTCAAGGACGTGCAGAAAGATCCGGTACGCCAGATCATCGAGCACGTCGACCTCATCGTCGTGAAGAAGGGCGAGACGGTCGACGTCGAGGTTCCCGTGCACGTCACCGGTGAGTCGTTCTCGGGCACCAACGCGCTGCAGGAGCTCAACACCCTGCACCTCAGCGTCCCCGCGACCTCCATCCCCGAGCACATCGAGGTCAGCGTCGAGGGCCTCGAAGAGGGCGCTCAGGTGCTCGCCGGTGCCATCGAACTCCCGAAGGGTGCCACCCTGCTGGGCGATCCCGAGCAGCTCATCGTGAACATCGTCGTGCCCCGCGGCGCGGCTGCTGACGACGAGGAGTCGGCTGAGGAAGCCGCAGCGGAGTAATCTCCTCTCGAATACGGGCCCGTCGGCTCGGCGATGCGTCGCCGACCGGCGGGCCGTTCGTTTCTCCGTGAATGTCGGAGGCGCCTGCGAAGATGGGTGCCGAGAGGGGAACGAATGTTTTGGCGCAAGCGAAAGAAAGCGGAGGATCACGTGTCCGATGACAGCTGGCTCATCGTGGGTCTCGGCAACCCGGGGGCCAAATACGAGGCCACTCGGCACAACGTCGGCCAGATGGCCCTCGACGTCCTTGCCGGTCGCATCGGAGGCAGGTTCTCGGCGCACCGCACCGGTTCGCGCGTCGCCGAGGGGCGCGTGCGCCCCGGTGGCCCCAAGCTCGTGCTCGCCAAGTCGAACGGGTACATGAACACGTCGGGCGGCCCGACCTCCGCGCTCGCGAAGTACTTCGGTGTGCCCGCCGAGCGCGTGATCGTGCTGCACGACGAACTCGACCTCCCGTTCGACACCGTGAAGCTCAAGCAGGGCGGCGGCCACGGCGGTCACAACGGGCTCCGCGACATCGCGAAGGCGCTCGCGACGCCCGAGTTTCTTCGCGTGCGCATCGGCATCGGTAGACCTCCGGGGCAGCAAGACCCGGCAGATTTCGTGTTGAAGCCGTTCGGCACGTCCGAGCGGGCAAACCTCGGGGTGCTGCTCGAAGACGCGGCAGACGCCGCGGAAGCACTCGTCGATGAGGGGTTGCTCGCCGCACAGCAGCGATTCCACAGCCGGAGGGCGCAGTGACGCTGCGGGGGCTCGATCACCTGCTCGAGGCATCGGCGTCGTTCTCCACCGCGCTCGATGCGAGCGGCTCCGACGTGGAGCTTTCCGTCGTGGAGGGACTGCGTGCCCCGCTGATCGCGGGCATGCTGCGCCGACGCCGTGCCGGGGGCGATCGCGGCGCACTGCTCGTCATCGCCGCGACCAGCCGCGAGGCCGACGCACTCCGCAGCGCGCTCGCATCGCTCGTGCCCGAAGCCATCGCAACAGAATTCCCCGCATGGGAGACGCTGCCGCACGAGCGGCTCAGCCCGAGCGCTGAAACGGTGGGCCGCCGTGCCGCCGCTCTGCGCCTCCTGCGCGAGCACACCGGTGAGGTACCGCTCATCGTGGTGGCCTCGGTGCGCGCCGCGCTGCAGCCGGTGTCGCCGCACGCGGCCGCGGCTTCACCGATCGTGCTCACGGCGGGCGCCGATTCCGACGGCCTTGAATCGGTGGCGCGTGGTCTCGTCGATGCGGCGTACACCCGCGTCGACATGGTCACGCGTCGTGGCGAGTTCGCCGTGCGCGGCGGCATCCTCGACGTCTTCCCACCGACGGCCGAACAGGCCGTGCGCGTCGACTTCTTCGGCGACGAAGTCGATCAGATCAAGCGCTTCGCGGTCTCAGATCAGCGCAGTGCTGGCGATCCCTTGCCCGGTATCGAGTTGTGGCCGGCTCGTGAGCTGCTGCTTACCCCCGATGTGCGCGCGCGAGCGGCCGAGTTGTTGCCGCAGTTTCCGGCGCTCAGCTCGCTCCTCGAAAAGATCAGTCAGGGCATTCCGGTCGAGGGTATGGAAAGCCTGCTGCCGCAGCTGCTTCCTGGCGTCTCACCGCTGACTGCACTGCTGCCCGAGGGCGGCGCCGTGCTCGTCGCGTCGCCGGAGCGCGTGGCGAGCCGTTCGGTGAGCCTCGCCGAGACGAACCGCGAGTTCTTGGAGGCGGCCTGGCAGGCCGCAACGGCGGGTGCCGACGCGCCGGTGCCGGTCGACGACAGCGGCATGCTGTCCATCGGCCAACTGCGCGCCGCCTCAGCGGGGCGCCCCTGGTGGTCGGTCTCCAACTTCGTGCGCGACGAAACCGTCTCAGACGCGGTCGCGTCGACCAGTGATCCGTCGGTGCTGGCCGTGCACGCCGGGGTGTTTCCGCGGCCGGCGCAGGTCGGCGAGGCCACCGGTGCCGCGATTCGACTCATCGGCGAGCGACTGCGCGACGGCTGGCACGCGATCGTCACCGCACAGGGCATCGGGCTCGTGGAGCGCGCACGCGACGTGCTGGCCGAGGCCGGCGCAGCCGCACGCATCGTCGACGAGCTGCCCGAGGCCCTCGACGACGGAGTGGTCTATCTCGTTGCCGGAACCGCCTGGTCGGGCTTCGAGAGCGGTGAAGCGCGCCTGCTCGTCGCGACCGAGGCCGAGTTCTTCGGGCGCTCTGCCGGGGCGCAGGCGGCGGCCGGCCAGAAACTTGCAAAGCGGCGCGGCAAGAATGTCGTCGACCCGCTCAAGCTCGTGCCGGGCGACTACGTCGTGCACGAGACGCACGGCATCGGCCAGTTCGTTGAACTGACGCAGCGGATGGTGCCGACCGGCATCGGGCGCGATGCGACGAAGGCGCTGCGCGAATACCTGGTGCTCGAGTACGCCTCGACCAAGCGCAACATGCCGAAAGACAAGCTGTACGTGCCGACCGATCAGCTTGATCAGCTCTCCCGATACGTCGGCGGCGAGGCCCCGGCGCTCTCGAAGATGGGCGGCAGCGACTGGGCGACCGCGAAGAAGAAGGCGCGCAAGGCCGTGCGCGACATCGCCGTCGAGCTGGTGAAGCTCTATTCGGCGCGCGTGGCCTCCCAGGGATTCGCCTTCTCGACCGACACCCCGTGGCAGCACGAGCTCGAAGAAGCGTTCCCGTACGCCGAGACGCTCGACCAGCTCACCACCATCGACGAGGTGAAGCGCGACATGGAGCGGTCGATCCCGATGGATCGCCTGATCGCGGGCGACGTCGGCTTCGGCAAGACCGAGGTCGCGGTGCGCGCCGCGTTCAAGGCGGTGCAAGACGGCAAGCAGGTCGCGATGCTCGTACCGACGACGCTGCTCGTGAACCAGCATCTCGAGACGTTCCAGAACCGCTTCGCCGGGTTCCCCGTGCGACTGCGCCCGCTCAGTCGATTCCAGACCGAGAAGGAGTCGCGCGACACCCTCGACGGGCTTGCCGCCGGCACCGTCGACGTCGTCATCGGCACCCACCGGCTGCTGGCCGAGAGCGTGCGCTACAAAGACCTCGGCCTCGTCATCATCGACGAGGAGCAGCGTTTCGGCGTCGAGCACAAGGATTCGCTCAAGAAGCTGAAAACCAACGTCGACATCCTCGCGATGAGCGCGACGCCCATCCCGCGTACGCTCGAGATGGCCGTGACCGGCATCCGTGAAATGTCCACCCTCGCGACCGCGCCAGAAGATCGTCATCCGATCCTCACGTTCGTCGGTCCGCGCAGCGATAAGCAGATCACCGCCGCCATCCGTCGCGAACTGCTGCGCGAAGGCCAAGTGTTCTTCGTACACAACCGGGTGCAGTCGATCACGCGCATCGCGAACCAGATCGCCGAACTCGTGCCCGAAGCCCGCGTCGCCGTGGCGCACGGCAAGCTGAGCGAGCACCAGCTCGAACAGGTCGTGCAAGACTTCTGGGAGCGCAAGTTCGACGTGCTGGTGTCGACCACCATCATCGAAACCGGCCTCGACATCGCGAACGCCAACACGATCATCATCGACGCCGCCGACAAGTACGGTCTCAGCCAGCTGCACCAGCTGCGCGGTCGTGTCGGGCGCAGCCGCGAGCGCGCCTACGCCTACTTCCTCTACGATCCCGACAAGCCGCTCACCGAGCACGCGCATGAGCGCCTCGACACGCTCGCCACGAACAACGAGCTCGGCGCAGGCATGCAGGTCGCTTTGAAAGACCTCGAGTTGCGCGGCGCCGGCAACCTGCTCGGCGGCGAGCAGTCGGGCCACATCGCCGGTGTCGGCTTCGACCTGTATCTGCGCATGATCGGCGAAGCCGTCAGCACGTTCAAGGGCGAAGACGTCGCCGGTTCCCACGAGCTCGTGCTCGAACTGCCGGTCGACGCCCACATTCCCGAGGAGTACGTCGAGAGCGAGCGTCTGCGCCTCGAGGCGTACCAAAAGTTCTCGGCGGCCTCCCACCCGCAGGCCCCCGAAGAGCACGTGGCGCTCGTGCTCGAAGAACTCACCGACCGCTACGGCGCCCCGCCCGCCGAGGTCGAGCGGCTCGCCGCCGTCTCGGCGCTGCGCCGTCGCGCCTCGAGACTCGGCCTGACGAAGGTCGTCGCTGCGGGCCCGGCGCTGCGCATCGAACCGGTGAAGCTCCCCGACTCGCGCCGAATGCGCATGAATCGAATGTACCCGGGCTCACGCACCGTCGAGGCGACCGAGAGCCTGCAGATTCCGCTGCCCGGCGGCACCGCGTCATCGCGCAGCCCGCTCGCCGGTGTCGGCCAGAAGCACGTGGGCGACGAGAGCGACATCGTCGCCTGGACGACGCGCGTGCTCACCACGCTCTTGGAGCCCGACGCGCCCGCATCCAACTGACCCCGTGACACAGGTCGGGCCCCGATTCCGTCATGTGGAATCGGGGCCCGACCTGCACCATGCCTGGCTCAGCCGGCGCTGCAGACTTCCTGCAGCTTCTTGCCGGATTCAGTCAGCGCCGTCGACTGCTCCTGAAGCTTCGTCGAGATCTCTGCCGATTCCTCCTGGAACTTCTCGAGCTCGGCCATCTGCTCCGGGTCGGTCGGATCGATGTTGCTCGTGTCCGGGATCTCGAAGCCCGAGAGGGTGTCGCTCATGGCGTTGAACTGTGCGGTGACGTCGGCGAGGGCCGTCGACACTTCCTCGTTCGTGACCTTCGACTTGGCCTCATCGAGTGCTGCGCTGATGGGCTCGAACGCCGTCGAGAGGTCTCCGCCCGAGGTGACGTCGCTCATGATGCTCTGCAGGTCACCCGTCGCGTCGTTCACGGTGCTGTTCGCGACCTGGCAGGCCTCTGCAACACTCTGGCCGCCCGAGCACGCCGCAAGGCTGAGCGTGAGTGCGGCAGCGCCCAGCACGCCGGCGAGCTTGAAGACAGACTTCTTTTCCATGTGTGGATTCCCCTTGTTCGTCGGTGCCCCAACGTGATTCCCCGGGGCGCGACTAGGCTAACAGCAATCACACAGACTTTGCGCGCCAGATAGGGTGTCAGATTATGACGAGCGAAGCTGCTGCAGCCGGACGTCCGAATCACTTCGATGCATTGCTGGCCACGATCCGACGGCTCGTGGCTCCCGGGGGGTGTGCCTGGCACGAGGTGCAGACGCACGAATCGCTGACGCAGTTCTTGGTCGAAGAGACCGCCGAGCTCATCGATGCGATCGAGCGCGAACTGCCCGCCGACGAGATGCAGTCGGAACTCGGCGACGTGCTCTACCAAGTGCTGTTCCACGCGGCGATCGCCGAGCGCGACGGCGAGGGCTACGACATCGACGGCGTGGCGCGCACGCTGAACGAGAAGCTCGTGTCGCGTCATCCGCACGTGTTCGGCGACCGCGGGTACATGAGTGTTGAGGAGCTCCACGCAGAGTGGGAGCGCTTGAAAGAGGACGCTGCGGGGGAGGAGCGCGGGTCTCGCGGCCCGCTCGAGGGGATTCCGGCCGGAATGCCCACACTCGCCCGTGCCGCGAAGGTCGTGGAGCGCCTGAAACGTGCCGGGCTGGTGGATCCGGGTGCGGGCGACAGCTCGCCCGAAGACCCGCTCGCGGCGGTGATCGGGCCCGACGAGCAGCGCCTCGCAGAGTTCGGCATCGGCGACTCCATGCTCGCCATGATTATGCAGGCGAACCGTGCCGGGGTCGATCCCGATCGCGCACTGCGACTCGCGGTGGAGCGTCTGACCGCGCGCGTGCTGCACGACGAGGGCTGACGCCGCTCCGGGCGATCCGGCGCCGCGCGGTGCGCGGTGCGTTCGGTGCCGTGGAAGAATGGTGAACCATGGCCCAACCCGTGAACCCGCCGCGCGGCATGCGCGACTTCCTTCCCGCTGACAAGGCGCGTCGCGAGCACGCGCTCGGGATCATCAAGAGCGTGTATCGCTCGCACGGTTTCGATGAGATCGAGACCCCGGTGGTCGAAGACTACGCGCGTCTGCACGCAGGGCTCGGCGGCGACAACGAGAAGCTCAGCTTCTCCATTCTGAAGCGCGGGATCCGCCCCGAGTCGTTGGCCGCGGCCGCCGAGGCGGGCGACGCCGAGCAGCTGGCCGACCTGGGGCTCCGATTCGACCTGACGGTGCCGTTGACGCGCTTCTACGCCTCGCACCGGGCGGAGTTGCCGCCCGTGTTCCGCTCCATCCAGATCGCGCCGGTCTGGCGCGCTGAGCGACCGCAGAAGGGTCGCTACCGCCAGTTCGTGCAGGCCGATATCGACATCATCGGCGAGGCCGGGCTGCTCGCCGAGATCGAGCTCATCACCGCGACCTCGCAGGCGCTTGCCGCGCTCGGGCTCGCCGGGTGCGTGATTCGCGTGAACGATCGGCGCATCCTGTTCGGCCTGCTCGAGCACTGCGGGTTCCCCGCCGAGACCCATGACCGCGCCCTCATCACGATCGACAAGCTCGACAAGATCGGCGCCTCGGGCGTCGTCGAAGAGCTCCGCGAGATCGACGCGGCCGGGGCCGAGCGCATCGGTTCGGTGCTCGCCGCGGTCGAACCGCTGCTCGGGGCCGACGGATCCGGCGCCGGGATCGCCCTCACCCGTGAGGCGATTGCCGCGGTGCTGCCCGAGGGCGCCGCCGAGGCGGGCGTCGACAATCTCGCCGCTCTGGGCGACGCACTCGCCGGAAGCCTGCCCGAGGGGGTCAGCGTGCAGTTCGACCCGACCCTCGTGCGGGGCATGGGGTACTACACCGGCACCATCTTCGAGGTCGCGCACCCCGGCTCGGGCAGCTCGGTGGGCGGCGGCGGCCGGTACGACGGCATGGTCGGGCGCTTCCTGGGGCAAGACGTGCCAGCGGTCGGCTTCTCGATCGGGTTCGAGCGCGTCGTCGACCTCATCGAACTGCCCGAGACCACCGGGCCAGAGTCGGTTGCGCTCATCGCCGACGCCGACGTCGAACTCGCCGACCTCGTGGCGCTCAAGCGCGAACTGGTGTCGCGCGGGCACCGCGTGCGGCTCGAGAAGCGGCAGAAGAACATGAAGACGCTGCTCGCTCGCGTGGCCGAAGAGGGGTTCTCGAGCGTCGCGAACGTGCGCGCCGGGGTCTCGGATGCCGACGCGCTGGAGTTCCGCTCACTCGCCGACTGACGACGCGGCGCTGCAGGTGGCCCGCGCAACGCCGGTCGCGCATTGACGCGACGGCGGCGCGGTGCCACGCTTACCAGTGCGCCGCGCCGACGGGGCGGGCCGAACCTGGAGGATGCCATGAGCACGCAGATCTTCGTCAACTTCGCCACCGACGACCTGGAACGGTCGAAAGCCTTCTACACGGCGCTCGGCTGCGAGATCAACCCGAACTTCACCGATGAGAACGCCGCCTGCGTCGTGTGGGACGAGAGCATCTTCTTCATGGTGCTCACGCGCGAGTACTTCAGCACCTTCACCGACAAGCCGATCATCAACGCGCACGAGTCCGCGCAGGTGTCGCTCGCGTTCAGCCGCGAATCGCGCGAAGACGTGGACGATGTGCTCGCAAAAGGGCTCGCAGCCGGGGGCAGCGAGCCGCGCCCGGCGCAGGATCTCGGCTTCATGTACTCCCGCGATCTCGACGACCCCGACGGCAACTCGCTCGGATTCCTGTACATGGACCCGGTGGCTGCTGAGCAGGGGCCGGAAGCGTTCGAACAGCCCGAGGGCTGAGTCGACGGTGCCCTAGACTGGGGTGCGGCGGGTTCGCCCGTCGCACCCTTTGCTTTCACCCGGCACCGGACACCCCTTCAAGGAGCGCATAGTGGCTTTTATCGACGCAGTGATCGCCCGAGAGATTCTCGATTCGCGAGGCAACCCGACCGTTGAGGTCGAGGTCGGCCTGACCGACGATTCGGTGGGCCGCGCAGCGGTTCCGTCGGGAGCCTCCACCGGAGCGTTCGAAGCGTACGAGCTGCGCGATGGCGAAGACCGCTACCTCGGCAAGGGCGTGACCCGCGCCGTCGACGCCGTCTTTGACGAGCTCGCGCCGGCGATCGAGGGCCTCTCGGCCGACGACCAGCGCATCATCGACGAGACGCTCAAGGAGGTCGACGGCACCCAGAACAAGGAGCGCGTCGGCGCCAACGCGATCCTCGGCGTCAGCCTCGCCGTCGCCCACGCTGCAGCCGCAGCGGCTGAGCTGCCCCTCTACCGCTACCTCGGCGGCCCGAACGCGCGCACGCTCCCCGTGCCGCTCATGAACATCATCAACGGTGGCGCGCACGCCGACACCGGCGTCGACATTCAGGAGTTCATGGCGGTGCCCCTCGGTGCCGAGACGTTCTCCGAGGGCCTCCGCTGGGGCGTCGAGGTCTACCACTCGCTGAAGGCGCTGCTCAACGAGAAGGGCCTGTCGACCGGCCTGGGCGATGAGGGCGGCTTTGCTCCCGATCTGCCCACGAACGCCGAGGCGCTCGACCTGATCGTCGAGGCCATCACTCGCGCCGGCTACGAGCCGGGCCGCGACGTGGCCGTGGCGCTCGACGTGGCATCGTCGGAGTTCTACGAGAACGGCGTCTACACGTTCGAGGGCCAGCAGCGCACCGCTGCCGAGATGAGCGCGTACTACGCCGACCTGCTCGACCGCTACCCGCTCGTCTCGATCGAGGACCCCCTCGACGAGAGCGACTGGGAGGGCTGGAAGCACCTCACCGACGAAATCGGCGCGCGCGTGCAGCTCGTCGGCGACGACCTGTTCGTCACCAACCCCGAGCGTCTGGCGCAGGGTATCGAACAGGGGGCGGCGAACTCGATCCTCATCAAGGTCAACCAGATCGGCACACTGACCGAGACCCTCGACGCGGTGCAGCTCGCGCAGCGCTCGGGCTACACGGCCGTGATGTCGCACCGCTCGGGCGAGACCGAAGACGTGACGATCGCCGACCTCGCGGTGGCGACCGACTGCGGCCAGATCAAGACCGGTGCACCGGCACGTTCCGACCGCGTCGCGAAGTACAACCAGCTCCTCCGCATTGAAGAAGAGCTGGGTGCCGCAGCGCAGTACGCCGGCCGCGGCGCCTTCCCGCGCTTCGAGGCCTGAGCCCGGAATCTCCCGGTCTCACTGACGAACACCCCGCACGTACGAGACGACGACCACGATGAAACGCTGGATCGATGACATCGGAACGTGGGCTGCAAGCCTGCGGTTCAGCGCATTCACCGTGGTCGTCGTCGTGCTCGTGCTCGCAGGTGCTGTCATCGTCAGCCCGAGCCTGTCGACGTTCGTGCAGCAGCGCCGAGAGATCTCTGAACTGCGCGAAAGCGTGCGGCAGAGCCAGGAAGCGGTCGATGCCATCGATGCCGAGCGGGCGAAGTGGAAAGACCCGGTCTACGTGCGCGCCATGGCACGCGATCGCTTGTTCTACGTCATGCCGGGGGAGACCCAGCTCAACGTCATCGACGACATCGTGATGCCGGTCGAATCCGATGAAGAGACGGAAGCCGAGCTCTCGCGCATCCCAACGAACTGGGCCCGCACGCTGACCGCGTCGTTTTTGAGCGCCGGCACCACGGATGCGCCTCCGGTCGATCCCGCGGCATCGACCGATGTCGGCACTGCACCCACCCAGACCACTGACCCCGCTTCGGGTACCGACGCTGTCGACCCGGCGACATCCTCCGAGGAGAACCCGCAATGACCCGCCCGCCCTATACCGCCCCCACTGATGCCGACATCGCGGCGGTGAGCGAGCAGCTCGGGCGCGAAGCGCGCGGCGTGATCGGAATCGCAGCCCGTGCCGCAGACGGAAGCCCGGCAGTCGTGGCAACTGCACCGCGACTCCCTGACGGGTCTCCGTTCCCGACGTTCTACTACCTCTGCCACCCCGATGCGGTTGCTGCGGCATCGCGCCTCGAAGCTGCGGGCGTCATGAACGAGTTCAACGACCTGCTGGCAGAAGACGCAGAGATGCGCGCGCAGTACCAGCGCGCGCACGAGCAGTTCATCGCCGATCGCGACAGCGTGGGCGAGGTGCCCGAGGTCGCCGGGGTGAGCGCCGGTGGCATGCCCACCCGTGTCAAGTGCCTGCATGCGCTCATCGGTCACGCGCTGGCCGCCGGCCCGGGCGTCAACCCGATCGGCGATTTGGCACTTGCGCGAAGCGACTGGAACGGCTGAACGCCTCAGTTCTCGTCACGCGGACCTGTGAAAAGGCGATAAGCTTGGTCCACGGGCGTGTTGCGCCCGATTTTTCTGTGCCCGCATTGCGGGTCCGACACTGATTGCTGCAAGGAGATCGCTACGTGGCGAAGAAGATTCTGATCGTTGGTGGTGGCTACGCCGGCTTCTACACCGCATGGAAGCTCGAGAAGCTGCTCCGTGCCGGTGAGGCTGAGGTCACGATCGTCGATCCGCTGCCCTACATGGCGTACCTGCCCTTCCTCCCCGAGGTCGCCTCCGGTTCGATCGAGCCCCGCCACGCGGTGGTCGCGCGCCGCCGTCACTTGAGCAAGACCGCGAACATCGCGGGCAAGGTGACCGGCATCTCGCACGCGACGAAGTCCGTGACGATCACGCCGAACGTGGGCGAGGCGTACGACTTCTCGTACGATCACATCGTCATCACGACCGGCTCGGTCTCGCGCACCTTCCCGATCGCTGGCATCGCCGACAACGCGATCGGCATGAAGACCATCGAAGAGGCCGTCGCCGTGCGCGATCGCCTGGTCGGCAACTTCGAGCGCGCTGCGTCACTGCCCAAGGACTCGGCCGAGCGCGCGCGCCTGCTCACCGTCACGGTGGTCGGCGGCGGCTTCGCCGGTATCGAGACGATCTCTGAGCTCCGCTCGTTCGCGACCTCGCTGCTGCGTCGCTACCCCGAGATCTCGTTCGACGAGACGGTCTTCCACCTCGTCGAGGCGATGGGCCGCATCATGCCTGAGGTCTCGCAGGAGACAGCAGACTGGGTCGTCAAGGATCAGACGCGCCGCGGCGTGCAGATCCACCTCGACACGCAGCTCTCGTCGGCGCTCGACGGCAACATCGAGCTGTCGACCGGCGAAAAGTACGAGTCCGACCTGATCGTCTGGACCGCCGGCGTCATGCCCCGCCCGTTCCTGCGCGGCACCGACCTGCCGATCGGCCCCCGTGGCCACGTCATCGGCAGCCCGTCGCTCCGCATCACCACCGAAGAGGGCGAGGCTCTCGTCGGTGCGTGGACTGCCGGAGACACCTCGCAGACCCCCGACATCTCGTCGACCCCCGGCCCCGGCGGCTTCTGCGTGCCCAACGCGCAGCACGCGGTGCGTCAGGGCAAGCTGCTCGCGAAGAACATCGTCGCCGACCTGCGCGGTGAAGGCGTTGCCGAGTACAACCACAAGAACGCCGGCGCGGTCGCCGGTCTCGGCGTGAACACCGGTGTGTTCCAGTCGGGCAAGTTCGCGATGAAGGGCTACTTTGCCTGGCTCGCGCACCGCTTCTACCACGGCCTCGCGATCCCCTCGTGGGAGCGCAAGTGGCGCGTGTTCGGCGGCTGGGTCTCCCACTTCTTCCTGGGTCGCGATGTCGTCAACATCGAAGCGGTGCAGCAGCCCCGCGACATCTTCGAGGAGTTCGCGTCGCGCCCCAAGGCGTAACGCGAATCCGTTCGAAACGGGAGTGGCCCCGCAGCATCGCTGCGGGGCCACTCCCGTTTCTGCGCTGCGCGTCGCTAGGACGCTTCGGGCGAGTGCTTCGCGAGGAACTCGTACATCTCGGTGTCATCGACGCCGGGGAACGTGCCGGTCGGCAGCGGTGACAGTACGTGGGCGTGCATGCGCGCGCTCGGCCAGGCCTTGCCCTGCCACTTGGTGAGCAGACCGTCGGCCGGCGTGCGGCAGCAGGCGGGGTCGGGGCAGGTCGATACCTGCCGTTCGGTGGTGTCGCGACCTCGGAACCACTTCGCATCGTCGAAGGCGACGCCACAGGCGATCGCGAACGGGCCGAGTTCGGCATCGCCGGTCTGCACGCTCGACCAGAAGGTGCCCGAGGGGGTGTCCGTGTACTGGTAGAACTCGCTGGTGCGGTTGCGCCGGTTGAACGCGGTGCGGCCGCCCCATTTGTGGCAGAGTACTTCGCCCTCGATCGACCCGGAGTCATCGGCGGGGTAGGGGAGACCGTCGTTCTGGTATCCCCGTACGATGGCACCCGCGCCGTCGGCCCGGTAGTGGTGGGCGCGAAGGTCGAGATGCTGGGTGGCGAGATTGGTGAACCGGTGCGAGGCTGCCTCGTGAGTGACCCCGAATGCGTCGCGGAAATCCTCGATGGCGAGATTGCGGTTGCGTTTTGCGGCCTGCAGGAACTCGACAGCCCGAGCCTCGGGTATGAGGCACGCCGCCGCGAAGTAGTTGATCTGCAGCCGCTGCTGCAGAAACTCCGCGTAGCTCGACGGTTCGGAATGGCCGAGCACACGGTGCGCCATGGCTTGGAGCGCGAGCGAGCGGAGGCCGTGGCCGCCCGGGATCGACGCCGGAGGCAGGTAGATGCGCCCGTGCTCGAGGTCGGTGATGCTGCGGGTATTCGACGGGAGGTCATCGACGAAGATCAGTGTGAATCCGAGCATCTCGGCGAGCATCGCGACCTCGCGGTGCGTGACGGCACCGAGCGTGTGGCCGATGCGGCGCATGAGGTCGGAGGCGATGAGCTCGATGTCGTGGATGTAGTTGTCGCGTGCTTGCATCTGCATGCGGATCGCGGTGTTCGCGCGTCGTGCCTCTTCCGAGGTCGTTGCGGCGGCGCGGGATCGCCGGGCCAATTCTCGGTGCAGGCCCACGAGGGCTTCGAGCGTGTCGTCCGGCAACGTGCGCGGGGTGCGCACGTGGGGGAGTCCGAGCCGTGAGTAGGTCGGCGTCGATTGCGCGCGCTCGAGTTCGACCTCGAGGGTGCTGCGGCGATCCGGAGCCTCGCGCTTGAGGAGTTCGGCCGCATCGATGCCGAGCTCTCGGGAGACGCTCTGCAGCAGCCCGAGGCGGGGCTCGCGGCGACCATTCTCGATCAGCGACAGTTGGCTAGCGACCACGCCGACCCGCTCGCCGAGCTGTTCGAGTGTGAGGCCTGCGCGGGTGCGGAAGTGACGAATGCGTTTCCCGAGGATGAGACGGTCGAGTTCGGACTCGTCGAATCCAGAGGTGGTTGGGGGCACTTCAGGGGTCATTCCTTGACTATATGTCAAAAATGGCGAAAATTTCTGCTCGAAAGGGTGAATCGCTGGTGAACGGCCCACTCAGAATGGACATGTCGCCGGTTCTTCGCCCGGCGGCGTCACATTCCGAGGAGCACGTCATGGCACTGACCCAGACCATCGATACCGAGAACACGGTTGCCGATCTCGTTCGCAGCGGCGCGACGACGACCAACGAAGAAGTGCTGCAGTGGGTGACCGAGGTCGCCGAACTGACACAGCCGGAGTATGTGGTCTGGTGCGACGGCTCGCAAGACGAGTGGAATCGCATCACCGGCGAGATGGTCGAAGCGGGCACGTTGATCCCGCTCAACAAGAACCTGCGCCCGGGGAGCTTCCTTGCTCGCTCGAATCCCTCCGACGTTGCGCGCGTCGAGGATCGCACTTTCATCTGCTCGGTCGATGAAGCCGACGCCGGCCCGACCAACAATTGGGTCGCCCCCGACGCGATGAAGCGCGAACTCATGCCGCTCTTCGCCGGTTCGATGCGCGGACGCACCATGTACGTCGCACCGTTCTCGATGGGCCCTGTCGGCGGTGCGATTACGCAGCTCGGTATCGAGATCACCGATTCGCCCTACGCCGTGCTCAACCTGCGCATCATGACGCGCATGGGGCAGGATGCGCTGGACGGCATTCTTCCCGGCGGCGAGTGGGTGCGTACCGTGCACTCGGTGGGTGCGCCCCTCGAATTCGGTCAGGAAGACGTGGCCTGGCCCTGCAACGACACCAAGTACATCACGCACTTCCCGGAGACCCTCGAAGTCTGGTCGTACGGTTCGGGCTACGGCGGCAACGCGCTGCTGTCGAAGAAGTGCTTTGCGCTGCGCATCGCGAGTGTCATGGGCCGCAACGAGGGCTGGCTCGCCGAGCACATGCTGCTGCTCAAGCTGACGAACACCGAGAGCGGCAAGGCGTACCACCTGTCGGCGGCATTCCCGTCTGCATGCGGCAAGACGAACCTCGCGATGTTGCAGCCCACGATCCCGGGCTGGAAGGTCGAGACCATCGGCGACGACATCGCCTGGCTGCGACCCGGTGCCGACGGGCGTCTGTACGCGATCAATCCCGAGGCGGGTTTCTTCGGAGTCGCACCGGGTACCGGCGAGTCGACGAACCCCGTCGCGGTCGAGACGCTCTGGGGCAACACGATCTTCACGAACGTGGCACTGACCGACGATGGCGACGTGTGGTGGGAGGGCAAGACCGACGAAGTGCCCGCGCACCTCACCGACTGGCAGGGAGAGTCGTGGACGCCCGAGTCGGGTCGTGTCGCCGCGCACCCCAACTCGCGCTTCACCGTGCCGATTCAGCAGACTCCGACGCTCGCGCAGGATTGGTACGAGCAGAACGGCGTGCCGCTCGACGCGATCCTCTTCGGCGGTCGTCGTGCGACCAACGTGCCGCTCGTCGCCAAGTCGCTGTCGTGGGAGCACGGCGTGTTCGTCGGCGCGACCATCTCGTCCGAGAAGACTGCGGCCCAGGAGGGCACCGTCGGCGAGCTGCGTCGCGATCCCTTCGCCATGCTGCCGTTCTGCGGCTACAACATGGCCGACTACTGGGGCCACTGGCTCGAGATGGGTGAAGAGCTCGGCGAGAACGCACCGAAGATCTTCCAGGTCAACTGGTTCCGCAAGGGTGCCGACGGTCGCTTCCTGTGGCCCGGATTCGGCGAGAACTCGCGCGTGATCGACTGGATCATTCGCAGCGTCGAGGGCTCGGTCGAGGGACGCGAGACCGCGGTCGGCACGATTCCGGCAGCCGGTGAGCTCAACCTTGACGGCATCGAGGTGCCGCAGGGCGATCTCGACGAGCTGTTTGCGATCGATCCCACGTCGTGGCTCGCCGAGGCCGGCCTGACCGAAGAGTTCTTCGGCCAGTTCGGTGACCGGGTTCCGGCCGCGCTCTCCGCGCAGCTGACCGAGCTCCGCGCCCGCCTCGGCGACGCGTAGCATCCGCGCCGGCTCGCCCGGCGCCCCGAGACCGTAGGCCCCGCCGTTCTGCCCAATGGCGGGGCTTACTCGTACCCGGCGCTCGCGCCGGATCGTTCGACCTCGCAGAGTCTGCGAGAATCGGACGAGCCCCCTATAGCCCAACTGGCAGAGGCAGCCGACTTAAAATCGGCACAGTCAGGGTTCGAATCCCTGTGGGGGGACCAGGAGCGGCCGTGAGGTCGTCAGCCCGTGGGATCGCGGGGCCAGGCTCATGGTCTCGTCTGTCAGGGCGAACTGCATGGCCGTCGCCGCAATACACTGGCGACGTGCGCACGATGACGAAAACCAGGTTGACCGTTTTCGTGTGGCTCATCGGCTTCGCGGCGGGGACCACCACGCACGCAATCGATCTTGTGCTCGGTGGACGCGACGTCTACTCCGATTTCCCGACACTCGTTCGATGCTTCTGGGTGCTGCTCACCGTGCTCGACCCACTCATCGTCGTGCTGCTCATACGTCGATCGCGGGCGGCGGCTCCCATGGCCGTCATCGTGATGGTCGCGGACCTCGCCGTGAACTGGAGCGTGTTCTTCGCCGTTGGTGGCCTGTCCCTGTTCGGGGTGCTCGCGCAGTCTCTGTTCGGTGCCTTCGTGTTCCTCACTGCCGCGCACGTCTGGCGGAGTCATCGCCGCTGCAGCCGCCGCCAGACGTCGGCGTCGCGTAACTGAGCCGGCCGTCGAGTCGACTAGGCTGACCGCGTGCTCTTCGCCAAGTTCGTGCTCGTCGCCGCGATCCTCATCGCCGTCGTTTTCGCGGTGCTGATGCGCGTTCGGGCTGCCCGACTGCGCCGTGAGCGAGCACAGCGCGAACGAGCGCGAGCGAGGTCGCGCGCTGCGACGCCATAAGCATCAGCTGATCCCAGCAGATTCAATGCCGCCACCGGTAAGATGCCAACCATGTCTGGTGGATTGATTGCCACGCTCGTCGTGGGCGGCGTGCTTGTAGTGCTCATCGGGTACGTCTGGGCGACGTACAACTCGCTCGTGACGCTGCGCGTGCGCGTCGATGAGGCGTGGAGCGACATCACGGTGCAGCTGAAGCGTCGCGCCGACCTCATTCCGGCGATCGTCGAGACGGTCAAGGGGTACGCGGCCCACGAGAAGAGCGTGTTTGACGACGTCACCAAGGCGCGCGCCGAGACCATTTCTGCTCAGGGCCCGGCTGAGGCGTCGGCTGCTGAGAATCACATGCAGCAGGCACTGAAGAGCATCTTCGCGGTGGCCGAGGCATACCCGCAGCTGCAGGCCAGCCAGAACTTCCTGCAGCTGCAGAGCGAGCTTGTCGACACCGAGAACAAGATCCAGGCGTCGCGTCGGTTCTACAACGGTGGCGTGCGCGAGTACAACACGAAGATTCAGGTGTTCCCCAACACCTTGTTCGCCCGTGGCATGGGCTTCACGGAGCGCGTGTTCTTCGAGGTCGAAGACGTTGCTTCGATCTCGGAGCCGCCGCGCATCCAGTTCTAATCGGGGCGGGCCGTGTACCGGGCAATACGCCGCAATAAGGTCAACAGCTTCCTGATCATTCTGCTGTTTCTCGGCATCGTTGGGGGCCTCGGCTATCTGGCCGCGACCATTTATCGCTCGCCGGGCATCGTGATCGCGGTCGTCGTCGTGTCGATCGGGTATGCGCTGTTCCAATACTTCATGGCTGGGCGCCAGGCCATCTCGATGAGCGGCGCCCAGCGCATCACCGAGGCCGACCACCCGCGGCTCTACCGCATCGTCGAAAACCTGTCGATCACCACGGGAAGCCCGATGCCCGAGGTCTACATCGTGAACGACCCGGCGCCGAACGCCTTCGCCACGGGGCGCGACCCCGAACACGCGATGGTGGCGGCGACGACCGGGTTGCTCGATCTCATGACCGATCCCGAGCTCGAGGGCGTTATGGCGCACGAGCTCGGTCACGTGCGGAACTACGACATTCGCGTGTCGATGATCGTGTACGGCCTCGTGGTCGCCGTCGGCATGATCGCCGATGTGCTCGTGCGCATGGCGTTCTTCGGCCGCAATAACAACAACGGCAATCCCGTCGTACTGATCTTCGGATTGGTCGCGATGCTGGTGGCGCCGCTCGTCGCGACCGTCGTGCAGCTCGCGGTCTCGCGGCAGCGCGAGTACCTGGCCGACGCCACCGGTGCGATGACGACGCGTCACCCCGAGGCACTCGCCAGCGCGCTGCACAAGCTCTCGACCTACGGGCAGCCGCTGCAGCGCCAGCAGTCGAGCATGGCGCACCTCTGGATCGCCGACCCGCTGAAGCCGGGCATGGTGCAGCGACTCTTCGCCACCCACCCGCCGATTCCCGATCGCATCCGTCGCCTGCTCGACATGGGCGGCAAGTTCTAGTTCGCTCGTTCACGCTCACCGGGTGCGGCGAATGCTCGGCGGCACAGTTGAGAGGTTGGCTGGTCGGGCAGGCGTAAGGTAGAGGGGTAGCCGAGGAGGTCGCCCGTACCGTGTCAACCATGTTCCGCTCGCTCTCCGTTCGCGATTACCGCATCTGGTTCTTCGGAGCGCTGGTATCGAACATCGGCGCCTGGATGCAGGCCACGACGCAGAGCTGGGTGGTGCTGACCGAGCTCACCGATACGAATGCGGCGGCAGTCGGCACGACGATGGCGCTGCAGTTCGGCCCGCAGCTGCTGCTCGTACCGTTCAGCGGGGCGGTGGCGGATCGCTTCGACCGTCGACGCGTGCTCATGGTGACGCAGTCGCTCCTCATGCTGCTCGCCGCGGGTCTCGGGCTCCTCTTGATCACCGGTCAGGCGGAACTCTGGCATCTGTACGGCTTTGCGCTCGCGCTCGGAGTGGTCAACGCCTTCGACACAACGTCGCGTCAGGCGTTCGTCTCCGACCTCGTCGGTCTCGAACAGACATCGAACGCGGTCGCGCTCAATTCGGCGTCGTTCAACTCGGCGCGACTGATCGGCCCTGCCGTCGCGGGTGTGCTGATTGCAGCGATCGGTTCGGGCTGGGTCTTCATGATCAACGCGGTTTCATTCTTGGCTGTGCTCGGCGCACTCGCGGCGATTCGCACGCGCCGGGTCAAGCCGCCGCAGACGGGGCGCCGTGAGTCGCAGTGGCGTCAGCTCTCCGCAGGGTTCCGCTACGTGCGCGGCCGCCACGACCTGCTGGTGATCTTCGCGATGGTCTTTCTCGTCGGCGCGTTCAGCATGAACTTTCCGGTGATCTCGTCGACAATGGCGATCGAGTTCGGTCGGGGTGCGAGCGACTACGGATTGCTCTCGTCGGTGCTCGCGATCGGCTCGCTGGCGGGCGCGCTGCTCTCTGCACGCAGGCCGGCAGCGCGTATGCGAGTGGTGATCATCGCGGTGGGCGGCATCGGCATCGTGAGTGTCATCGCGGCTGTGATGCCGAATTTCTGGACGTTCGCGGCGACCCTCGTGTTCTTCGGGCTCGCGATTTCCACGATGCTGACCACCGCGAATGGCTTCGTGCAGACGACGGCCGCACCAGCGGTGCGCGGGCGAGTGCTTGCTCTGTACATGGCGATTCTGATGGGCGGCACCCCCATTGGTGCACCGCTGGTCGGCGCCGCGGCCGATGCGCTCGGGCCCCGGTCCACCCTGTTCATCAGCGCCGCAGCAGGCCTGGTGGCATTCGGGATCGGCCTGGCGTGGTTGTTCTCCGAACGCAACCTGCGGTTCCACCGCGACGGCACGCACGTGCGGGTCACCCATGTCGGGCGCCCGGGCCTCGATGATGACCCGAGCGCGCAGGTCGAGACGCTGACGGCGCCGATCTCCGTGCTGCGCCGCGAGGCCAGGCCGGCACCGATTATTGGTGCGGGGGAGTCGGTGCCGCAGGAAGGGTCGAGCAGCTCGGCGACGGGTGCGATCGGCGTCAGCGAAATTGTGACTGAACTCGAGCAGTCGACGCCCGGCACGAAGCCGGACGATCGCGACGATGATCGGCATCATCCGTCCGCGTGAGGCTCACCAGTCCAGGCCAGTGATGTTGAGTTGGGCAGGGCGGGGCTACGCGCGAGACTGGGATTCGTCGCGCAGCCGACCTGCGATGTCGCTCCCGATCTCTTTGAGATACCGATCCGCGTGCCGCATGCTCTCTGCGCGGTTCGGAGCCAGGTCCATCACGGCGTAGCACCCCACGAATCCCGCAGCACGCCAGTCGGATTCGGGGAGTGTCGTGGTTCCACAGACGGCAATCGTCGGAATCTGCAGGGACTGCGCCGCACGCTCGACGCCGACCGGGGTTTTGCCGCCGATGCTCTGCTGATCGAACGAGCCTTCGCCAGTGATGACGAGATCGGCCCCCGCCAAGTGAGCGCGAAGCCGAGTGAACTCCGCGACCATGTCGACGCCCGGTCGCTGGGTCGCTCCGAGCACGTGGAGCGCAGCGAATCCGACGCCTCCAGCGGCACCGGCACCGGCGGAGGTCGCAGCATCGAACGCGGCACCGCCCAATGCCGACTCCTGGACAACGTGGGCCGCGAATCGCGTGAGTGCCAATTCGAGCAGCACGATATCGGTACGGCTGGCCCCTTTCTGGGGCCCGAACACGGCCGCAGCGCCCCTCGGCCCGAGCAACGGATTGTCGACGTCGCTGGCGAGGATGAATCGGGTCGTCGTGATCCGCGGATCGAGACGGGAAAAATCGACGCGGTGCAGCTCTGCCAATGCGGCACCCCCGTCGCGAAGCTCGTGGTCGGCTTCGTCGAAGAATCGCGCGCCCAGGGCGGCGAGCATGCCGGCTCCGCCGTCCGTGGATGCGCTTCCACCGATGGCAAGCACAATGGTCGTGGCCCCGGCATCAAGCGCGGCGACGATAAGTTCTCCGGTGCCGCGAGACGTCGCCGCGAGTGCGTTTCGGTGCGCGGGCGGAAGGAGTTCAAGCCCGGAAGCGCGAGCAAGTTCAACGACTGCGAAGTGATCCTGCACAGCGAATGAGGCGTTGAGCGGCGCCCCGAGCGGGCCGGTCACCATGAGGGAATGCTCCATGAAACCGCTGGCGATTGCGGCTTCAAGCGTTCCTTCGCCACCGTCTGCCATCGGAACCACGGTGATGTCAGCGTCTGGAACGCACGACCGTATTCCGTCGGCGATCGCTGCACCCACTCCGCCGGCGTCGAGCGAGCCCTTGAACTTGTCCGGTGCGATGACGATACGCATGTCTCAACGCTATCGAATCAGTCGTGTCGGGGAGCCGCGTATCGCTCCGAATTTTCACTGGCGAGGAACGTACGCAGATGCCCGTTTCCGTCAATAATGCGGCCGCAGGGTGAACGGCTGCCCGCGTGCGCGCAGGACCGATAGGCTGAGTCCCGTCCCGGCGGCTCGAGCCGCTTTTCCACGAGTATGGAGCCATGATTCACGGTGAGTGATTTCTTGTCCGCACAGACCCGCACTGAAACGGACTCTCTCGGCAGCGTCGAGATCCCCGCCTCCGCCTACTGGGGGGTGCACACCGCTCGGGCGCACGAAAACTTCCCGATCGCGCGTCGCCCGGTGTCGGTGTACCCCGACTTCATTCGGGCGTTCGCCTGCGTGAAGCAGGCAGCCGCTCGAGCGAACCTCGAGATCGGCGCCCTTGATGAGCAGCGCGCTACCCTGATCGATCGCGCCTGCGAAGAGATCAAGACGGGCATGCTGCACGACCAGTTCGTGGTCGGCGTGATTCAGGGCGGTGCCGGTACCTCCACGAACATGAACGCGAACGAGGTCATCACGAACCGCGCGCTCGAGCTCGCGGGGCATGCCAAGGGCGACTACGCGTTCATCAACCCGAACGACCACACGAACCACAGCCAGTCGACGAACGACACGTACCCGACCGCGATCAAGATCGCGCTCGCGTTCTCGCTCGGCAGCCTGCTCGATGAACTCGGGCTGCTCGCCGAGTCGTTCGCCGCGAAGGGCCGCGAGTTCTCGCACATCATCAAGGTCGGTCGCACGCAGCTGCAAGACGCTGTTCCCATGACGCTGGGCCAGGAGTTCAACGCGTTCGCCGTGACGCTGCGCGAAGACATCGAACGTCTGCGCGAGGCCGTCTCGTTGCTGCGCGAGGTCAACATGGGCGCCACCGCGATCGGCACGGGCATCAACGCGCCGCGCGGGTACAAGGAAGCCGTCATCAAGCACCTCCGCGACATCACCGAGCTGCCGCTCGAGACCGCGGGCGACCTGGTTGAGTCGACGAGCGACACCGGCGTCTTCGTGACGTTCTCGGGTGCGCTCAAGCGCAGCGCGCTGAAGCTCTCGAAGATTTCGAACGATCTGCGTCTGCTCTCGTCGGGCCCGCAGGCCGGCTTCGGCGAGATCAACCTGCCTGCCCGCCAGGCAGGCTCGTCGATCATGCCCGGCAAGGTCAACCCGGTCATCCCTGAGGCCGTCACGCAGGTGGCATACTCAGTCGCCGGCGCCGACGTCACCGTATCGATGGCGGTCGAGGCCGGGCAGCTCCAGCTGAACGCGTTCGAGCCGGTTATCGCGCACTCGCTCTTCCAATCGATCACGTGGCTTGAGCGCGCGTGCCAGACGCTGCGCGTCAACTGCGTCGATGGCATCACCGCGAACGAAGACCGCCTGGAAGACATGGTCTCCCGCTCGGTCACCGTGATCACCGCGCTGGCGCCCGTCATCGGCTATGCGGAGGCGGCGAAGCTGGCGAAGGAGGCGCTCGCCACCAATGCAAAGGTCTCCGAGCTCGTCACCTCGCGCGGCTTGCTCGATCAGGCGCAGCTCGACGACATTCTGCAGCCGTCGAAGCTTGCGGGCCTCGCCCCCGAGACCGACGTGATCGACATCATCGCGGAGAACGCGATTGCCGCGCCGCAGAAGCTCGAGGACGGCGAAGGGCCCGAGGCCACGAAGAAGCCCGCGAAGTAGCGCGGGAGCTCAGACGTGAATGGGCGGGGAGGATCAGCTGATCCTCCCCGCCCATTCGCGTTGCTGCTGCGCCCGTCTCACTGCACCGTACTGGCCCCGCAACATGAATGGGTGTCACTTTCTGTGCGAAATGCGTGCGGGTTCGCGCAGAAAGTGACACCCATTCTGGTGCCGCGGGCAGCCGAGGGGGTTACGCCTCGACGCAGTGCGAAGTGAGTGCGCCGATGCCCTCGATGGTCACGGTGACCTCGGTGCCCGGGCGCAGGTACAGCGGCGGTTTGCGCGAGCGGCCGGCGCCACCGGGGGAGCCCGTCGAGATGACGGTGCCCGGGAGCAGCGTTGCCTGCTGTGAAATCGAGGCGATGAGCTGCGCGACCGTACGAATCATGAAGCCGGTCGTCGAGTCTTGCACCCGCAGACCGTTCACGTCGGTGGTCAGCGCCAGTGCCTGAGGATCGGGGATCTGGTCGGCGGTGACGACGACCGGGCCGATCGGGGTGAACCCGTCGAACGACTTGCAGCGCGACCACTGCGGCTCCTGGAACTGGATGTTGCGAGCCGTCACATCGTTGATCGCGGTGTAGCCGAAGACGTAATCGAGTGCCTCTTCGGCCGTGACGTTCTTTGCCGGCTTGCCGATGATGACCCCGAGCTCGCCCTCGTAGTCGACCTCTTCACTGACCTCGGCATCGAGCGGCACCTGGCCGCCGTGCGCTCCGAGGGAGTTCGGGAAGAGCGAGAAGAGCACCGGGCCCGAGTCGTTGTCGAGGCTGAGCTCGCTCGCGTGCTCGTCGTAGTTGAGGCCCACCGCGAGCACGATCGGCGCGCCGATGACGGCCGGGGCGTGCTCCGTGTCTGCGACGGGCTTCCACGCATCGGCGGGAAGCGACGCGGCGGCGGCGCGCACGCGCTCGAGGGCGGCATCACCGGCCTCGATGAGGTGCTGCAGGGTGCCGAACGCCTCCCCGAGGTCACGCAGCGCGACGTAGCGATCTGCGTCGATGGCGACGAGAACGGGGGCGGAGTGCGGATCAAGGATCAGGTGTGCGAATCTCACGCACTCAGGGTATCTGATGCCGAAGGCGGTTGTAGGTACGGTGCAGTCTCAAGCCCTGCGCTTTGTAGGGCGCTGCGCTGGCTCTTCTGACGTTTGAGCCGCGCTCCGGGGCGGCCGCGCACACGACACGGTTTCCCTCTGGGCGAACTCGGAGCCCGAATCGCTCGGAGATCCAGCAGAATGAAGTCATGACTGAATCACCGAAGACGAAGCCGGAGATCGAATTCCCGGAGGGCCCCGCGCCCGCTGAGCTGCAGATCGTAGACATCGTGGAGGGCTCCGGCGAGGAAGCGCTCGCCAGCTCGACGGTCGACGTGCACTACCTCGGTGTCGAATACGACTCCGGCGAAGAGTTCGACTCGTCGTGGAACCGCGGCGAGTCGATTAACTTCCCGCTGCGCGCACTCATCCAGGGGTGGCAGGTCGGCATCCCCGGCATGAAGGTCGGCGGTCGCCGCAAGCTCATCGTGCCCGCGGCGCAGGCCTACGGCACCTCGGGCGGTCATCCCCTTTCGGGCAAGACGCTCATCTTCGTCATCGATCTGCTCGGCGTCAGCTGAATCTGACCCGACACCGCCGCCTCGTGCGGTGAATCCTGAGGCCGTCCGCAACCGCGGGCGGCCTCAGGCGTCTGTGGGCGGTGGTACCGTCTTCTTGTTCAGTGAACACTCAGCAAGACGGATTGGAGCGGCCCGTGGCGGACCCGCAGCAGGTGACGAACGAGCAACGGCCCTCGGGCGCATGGGGCGGTGTTGACCGCTACTTCAAGATCTCGGAGCGCGGATCTACCTTCGGCACCGAGGTCCGCGGCGGCCTCGTGACCTTCGTAACGATGGCGTACATCGTCATCTTGAACCCGATCATTCTGACGAGCGGCGTCGACGTCAACGGAGACACGTTGTCGTTCCCCGCGGTCAGTGCCGTCACCGCACTCACCGCGGGTGTCATGACCATCCTGTTCGGCCTCGTCTCGCGCCTGCCGTTCGGGTTCGCGGCGGGTCTCGGCATCAATGCATTCCTCGCGTTTTCCGTCGTGGGTCAGGTCACCTGGCCCGAGGCCATGGCCCTCGTCGTCATTAACGGTGTGCTCATCGTGCTGCTCGCGGCGACCGGCCTGCGTCGCATGATCTTCGACGCGGTTCCCGTCGAGCTGAAGCTTGCGATCACCGTGGGCATCGGCCTGTTCATCGCATTCATCGGGTTCGTGAATTCCGGGTTCGTGACTTCGACGGGCAGCTCGTCTCCGCCGGTGGGCCTCGGTATCGGCGGTTCGGTCGTGACGGTGCCGACACTCATCTTCGTGATCACGCTCATTCTCACGGGCGTACTCGTCGCCGCACGCGTCAAGGGCGGCCTGCTGATCGGCCTCGTCGCGGGCACCGTCATCTCGGTCGTGGTCGAGGCGATCTGGCACCTCGGGGCCGGCACCGACAACCCTGGCGGTTGGGGCCTGACCGTGCCGGCACTCAGCGGAGCACCGTTCAGCCTGCCCGATCTGAGCCTCGTCGGTGCGGTGAGCTTCGACCTGAGCCGGGTCGGCGCGGTCACGATCGTCATGCTCGTCTTCACCCTGCTGTTCACCAATTTCTTCGACGCCATGGGCACGATGACCGGGCTGTCGCGCGAAGCGGGGCTCGCCGACGAGAAGGGCAACTTCCCGCGCCTCAAGTCGGCGCTCGTCGTCGAGGGCGTCGGCGCAATCGCCGGCGGCCTGACGTCGTCGTCGTCGAACACCGTCTTCATTGAGTCGGGTGCCGGCATCGGCGAGGGCGCACGCACCGGGTTCGCGAACATCGTGACCGGGCTCATGTTCTTGCTCGCGATGTTCTTCACGCCGCTCACCAACATCGTGCCGACCGAGGTCGCCGCGGCCGCGCTCGTCATCGTGGGTGCGCTGATGATGGCGCAGATCAAGCACATCGACTTGACCGACTTCCGTGTGCTGCTGCCCGTGTTCCTCACCGTCGCCGTCATGCCGATGACCTACTCGATCGCCAACGGCATCGGAGCGGGCTTCGTCGCCTGGGTACTCGTGCACGCGCTCTCCGGGCACGTGAAGCGCATCCACTGGCTGCTCTGGGTCGTGGCGATCGGCTTCGTGCTGTTCTTCGCACGCGGGCCGATCGAGGCCGCGCTGGGCGTGTAATCGCCCGAAACATGTGAAAGGGGGTGCCGGATCAGCGATCCGGCACCCCCTTTCACATGTTGGGGCGGTGCGTGCTATTCGCCGCCGAGCACGACCTCTCGGAGTTCTGCGACCAGGTTGGGCGAACCGGCGACGAGGAACGGCTCGCCCGGAGGCGTGGCGTCGTCTCGGCCGAGGAGGCGTGCTCCCGCCTCGCTCGCGATGAGCACGCCGGCCGCGTAGTCCCACGGCTGCAGTCCGCGTTCGAAATATGCGTCGAGACGACCCGAGGCGAGCAGGCACAGGTCATAGGCGGCCGAGCCGATGCGCCGGATGTCGCGGGCCTTGGGCAGCAGACGCGACACCATGGCGGCCTGCTCGATGCGGCGTTCGACGGTGTAGCCGAAGCCGGTGGCCACGAGTGAGACCGCGAGATCTTCCTGGCCTGTGATCGTGATCCGCTCGCCGTTGCGGGTCGCGCCACCGCCCTGCCAGGCGACGAATAACTCGTCGGTGCGCGGGTTGCACACGGCCCCGGCGATGGCGCGGCGGCTATCGGCGAAAGCTGTGGCGTCTGTGACGGTTGCGGCGATGCTGACGGCGTACGCGGGAAGGTCGTACAGGTAGTTCACCGTGCCGTCGATCGGGTCGATCACCCAGGTGATCCCGCTCGTTCCGGCGATTCCGGTGCCTTCTTCGCCGAGAATGCCATCATTCGGGCGCGCGGCTTGGAGGGCGGCGACAATGAAGCGCTCCGACTCCTGGTCAGCGGCAGTGACGATGTCGACCGCGCTCGACTTGCTCGCGGCCACCGAGACCCCCTCTGCACGAAGTGCGAGGATGCGTGCGGCCGCCTGCTGCGCGATCTCGGCGGCGAGCTCGGCGAGCGCTTGCGGGTCGTGTGCGGGCGTTGCGGGTGCATCGGGAGAGTCGCTCATAGGGCGAGCCTACTGCGTGGGCGCAGCAGAACGGGGCCCGGGCTTCTTCGACCGGACCCCGTGCTCAAGTGAGACGGATCAGCGCAGTTGCGCGTTCACCACCTCGGGCTCTGCGTAGGCGTACGCCTCCTCGCCGTGGGCGGCGAAGTCGATGCCGGCCTCTTCGACCTGCGGCGGAACCCGCAGACCGGTCACCAGCTTCACGCCGAGCGCGATCACGAGCGAGACGACGAAGGAGTACACCATCACCGCGACGACCGAGATCGTCTGCACCAGCAGCAGGCCGGCGTCGCCGCCCGTGAACAATCCGTCATCAAAGGCGAAGAAGCCCAGGTAGAGCGATCCGATGACCCCGGCGACGAGGTGCAGGCCGACGACGTCGAGCGAGTCGTCGTAGCCGAGACGGTACTTCCACTCGATCGCGAATGCGCAGGCCATGCCGGCGATGAGGCCGAGCAGCAGCGCCCAGACCGGAGAGAGGCTGGCAGCTGCGGGGGTGATGGCGACGAGGCCGCCCACGGCACCAGACGCGGCGCCGATGACGCCGGGCTTCTTGCCGCGCAGTGCGTCGACGATGATCCAGCCGATGATGCCCGCTGCAGGCGCTGCGAGCGTGTTCACCAGGATCAAGCCGGCCTCGCCGGTTTCCGTTGCGAGCCCGCCGTTAAACCCGATCCAACCGAACCACAGGAGGGCGGCGCCGATCGTGACGAGCGGGATGCTGTGGGGCTGGTGCGATCCCTTCCCGAAGCCGATGCGCTTGCCGACGACGATTGCGAGCGCGAGTGCTGCGGCGCCCGCATTGATGTGGATCACCGTGCCGCCGGCGAGGTCGATCACATCGGGCAGCCCGAGCGCGCTGCCCAGGTTCTGGATCCAGCCGCCGCCCCAGACCCACGCGGCGACGGGGAAGTAGACGAATGTCGCCCACACGCCGGAGAAGAGCACCCACGATCCGAGGCCGACGCGATCAGCGATCGCCCCCGAGATGAGGGCCGCGGTGATCATGGCGAATACCGCGCCGAAGCCGACACCGATGAAGCTCGCCGGGTCGGTGTTGACGAGCCCGAAGTCCTTGAACGGGCTGCCGGCGAACCCGCTCTCGCCCTCTGCGAAGTAGTTCATGCTGTATCCGAAGAGGATCCAGAGCACTCCGACGACGCCCATGGCGCTGACGCTGAAGAGCATCATGTTGACGACGGAGCGGACGCGGACGAGGCCGCCGTAGAAGAGCGCGAGGCCCGGGGTCATGATGAGGACGAGTGCTGCGCTGGTCAGCGTCCACACATCCGAAGGGGTGAGTTCCATGCTGCTGCCTTTCTCTCGTGCGGGCCGTGGCCGCCACAGTGTGACCAGTGTGCGCGGTCGCTGTTTCGCGGTCGTTCCCCGGGAGTTTCGCTGCCGTACCGATCGTGTTTCGAGTTGGTGACGAGGTTTTCAACTCCGGCAGCGGGCGTGCGACGCATGAGCACGTGAATGCTGCTAAGCTGTACAGGTTGCCGTGAATACGGCCGCGGATAAAGAGAGCCCCAGCACCCCGCTGAAGGCGCCGCGCAGCAAGAGGAAGGGGATCCCTATGGCACTGAATGCAGAGGTCAAGAAGGCGATCATCGATGAGTACGCAACCAAGCCCGGTGACACCGGTTCCCCCGAGGTTCAGGTCGCGATGCTCAGCCGTCGTATCAAGGATCTGACCGAGCACCTCAAGGAGCACAAGCACGACCACCACTCGCGTCGTGGCCTCCTGCTGCTCGTCGGCCAGCGTCGTCGTCTCCTGGGTTACCTCCAGGACGTCGACATCACGCGCTACCGCTCGCTCATCGAGCGCCTCGGTCTGCGCCGCTAGTCGTTTCAGGTTCGCGGCGATCGCATGATCGCCTGACGCACCATCTGCGAAGCGCCCGTCACCTCACGGTGGCGGGCGCTTCTGCGTTGCTCGGGGAGCGTCGTGGTGCTAGAACGCCGCAGCCAAGAATCCGCTGAACAGGCTGAACACGAATGACAGCGCTCCGAGGGCGGCGGAGACCGCGGCTCCGATGGCCGTCCACCGCCAGCGGGTCATCGTCTTCGAGACGAGCCCGATGATGGCGAGAACGCCCGCAATGACGATCGTCGACCCGTTCACGATCCAAGAGATCGTCGATGCGAAGGTGTAGGAGTCGAACTCCATTCCGATCCTCATGAGGAGCGGAAGAAACAGCGACATCAGCGACGACAGCGCGAGCACGGCCAGGGCGATGATGCCGGGAACGTTGAGCTTGCCGGCACTCGCGGCGCCGCGAGGCTGCGGCGTCGGGGCAGCGTACTGCGACGGGAATTGCTGGTGCGTGGCGAACTGCTGCTGCGGTGCGTACTGCTGCGGTCGCTGAGCTGAGTGCTGCTGCTGAGGTGCGTACTGCTGCTGCGCTGCGTACTGCGGGGGTGGTGTGCCCTGCGGCTGTTGCGGAGATGCGGGCTGCTGAATCGGCTGCTGTGGCTCGAAGCTGCTCATGTCAGGAATTTTATCCGCGGCCGCTCCGTCGCGGTAGGCCTGTCAGGTGGCGTGCACATTCACACGCGCGGGCGAGTCCCGCGGGACGCCCGCAGAAATGGGTGTGGCCCCCACGCCGTCAGGCGAGGGGGCCACACCGATCCCGAATCGGGGTCCGCGATCAGATCTTGGAGGACGCGTCCTTCAAGACACTGCGCAGGATGCCGCCGATCTCGGCGAACTCCGACGGACCGATGGTCAGCGGGGGAGCGAGCTGGATGACGGGGTCTCCACGGTCGTCGGCGCGGCAGTAGAGGCCGGCCTCCCACAGTGCGGGGGAGAGGTAGTCGCGAAGCAGTCGATCCGACTCCTCCTCGTTGAAGGTCTCCTTGGTGGCCTTGTCCTTCACCAGCTCGATGCCGAAGAAGTAGCCCTCGCCGCGCACGTCACCGACGATGTCGATGTCGAGCAGCTTCTCGAGCTCGGCGCGGAACAGCGGGCTGTTCTCGCGCACGCGGCCGTTGAGATCCTCTTCCTCGAAGATGTCGAGATTCTCGAGCGCCGCAGCCGCCGCAGCCGGGTGACCGGCGAAGGTGAAGCCGTGGTAGAAGGTGTTGTCGACCGAGTTGAACGGCTCCGACACCTTGTCCGAGACGATCATCGCACCGAGCGGGACGTAGCCCGAGGTGATGCCCTTGGCGGACGTGATGATGTCGGGCTCGTAGCCGAGTGCCTTCGAAGCGAAGAACTCGCCGACGCGGCCGTAGGCGCAGATGACCTCATCCGAGACGAGCAGCACGTCGTACTGGTCACAGATCTCGCGCACGCGCTTGAAGTATCCGGGGGGCGGGGGGAAGCAGCCGCCCGAGTTCTGCACCGGCTCGAGGAACACGGCGGCAACGGTCTCGGGGCCCTCGAAGAGGATCGCCTCTTCGATGCGGTTCGCGGCCCACTGGCCGAAGGCCTCGAGGTCGTTCGAGGGTGCGCCCATCTCGTCGGCGCGGTAGAAGTTCGTGTTCGGCACGCGGTGGCCGCCCGGGGTGAGGGGCTCGTAGAACTTCTTCATGTCGGGAATGCCGGTGATGGCCAGCGCGCCCTGCGGGGTGCCGTGGTAGGCGACTGAGCGCGAGATGACCTTGTGCTTCATCGGCTGGCCCTTGATCTTCCAGAAGTGCTTCGCCAGCTTGAACGCCGACTCCACAGCTTCGCCACCGCCGGTGGTGAAGAAGACCTTGTTCATCTCGCCGGGCGCGTACGAGGCGAGGCGCTCCGAGAGCTCGATGGCTGCCGGGTGGCCGTACGACCAGATCGGCATGAAGTCGAGCTGCTGCATCTGCTTGGCCGCGGCCTGCACGATGCGCTCGCGACCGTGGCCGGCGTTCACCACGAACAGGCCGGCGAGGCCGTCGATGTACTGCTTGCCGGCAGCGTCGTAGATGTGGTGGCCCTCGGCGCGGGTGATGACGGGGATGCCGTCATTGAGCACCTTGCGGTTGGTGAAGTGCGGCCACATGTGCTTCTTGGCAGAAGCCTGGAGCGCGGCAGTGTCTACCGCTGCAGTGGGATCAAAAGACATGGTTATCGTGTTCCCCAGTCGTATTTCTGTTTGGTGAGTTGAAGGTAGACGAACGATTCGGTCGATGCCACGCCCTCGATCTTGCGGATCTGGTCGTTGAGCAGTTCGATCAACCCGTCGTCGTCCTCGCAGACGACCTCGGCGAGGATGTCGAAGGAGCCTGCGCTGAGTACGACGTAGGCGATCTCCGACATTTCGGCGAGGCGATCGGCAACGACCCTGGTGTCGCCGGATACGCGGATGCCGAGCATGGCCTGACGGCTGAAGCCGAGGCTCATCGGGTCGGTCACGGCAACAATCTGCATGACCCCGGCATCCGTGAGCTTTTGCACACGCTGGCGCACGGCGGCCTCGCTGAGGCCGACCGCCTTGCCGATCTCCGCGTACGATCGACGGCCATCTCGCTGGAGTTGCTCGATGATCGCCTTCGACGTGGAATCGAGCGCCGGCGTAGTGCGTTTGCTGCTCACGCTTCTGATTCTTGCAGTCAAACCCCGAAAGCGCAAAGGAATCCGAAGAATGAATGCAGATATTCAGCCTATTTCCACATTTCACGCAGGTGAATTCACCGCACACATTCGGAAAATTGACCCCTGTGCAGACTGTTCGCTTGCGTGCGTCCGCACGACGGGTGCAAGATGATGGCTTGGTGATCCCCCTATTGCCCCAGTGAAGCTGCTCGGCGCGACACCGCTCGAGTGGAGCAGCTGTTCTTGAAGGAGAGAACATGACGGCACTATCTGCTCCGGCCTCTTCGAACGGAGCCCGACTCAAGCGCAGCCTCGGGCTGTGGGCGATCGTCGGTCTCGGTCTCGGCTACATGACTCCGACCGTCGTGTTCGACACGTTCGGTCTCGTTGCGCGCGACACGAACAACGTCGTGCCGCTCGCCTATCTGGTGGCTTTGATCGTGATGATCTTCACGGCGGTCAGCTACGGCAAGATGGCGGGCGCCATTCCGAGCGCCGGTTCGGCGTACACGTACGCGCGTGAATCCATGCACCCCAACGTGGGCTTCGTGGTCGGGTGGACGGCACTCATCGACTACATGCTGCTTCCCATGGTGAACTGTCTCATCATCCGCAGCTACCTCGAGGCGTTCTTCCCCGGCATCCCGGGTGCAGTCTGGGTCATCGTCTACGTGATCTTCGTGACGAGCATCATCTACCTCACGATGCGCGGCACGTCGAACATCAACATGCTGCTGCTCATCTTCTCCATCGTCGTCATGGCCGTGTTCGTCTTCATGGTGATCGTGCAGCTCTCGGGCGGGGCGGGCAACAACGGCGTCGTCACGATCCAGCCGTTCTTCCACAGCGGTGTCGAGTTCGGGGCGGTGCTCGCGGGCGCCACGATCGTGTGCTTCTCGTTCATCGGCTTCGACGCGGTCACCATGTACGCGGAAGAGGCGAAGACCCCGAAGATCATGCCGAAGGCGATTCTGCTCACCGTGGTGCTGGGTGGCGCGATCTTCTTGATCGCCGGCTACTTCACCCAGCAGCGCTTCGCCGACTGGAACGAGTTCGCGCCGGGCGGCGACATGCAGTTCGTCGAAGACAGCACCCTGCCGATCATCGGCGAGCTCGTCGGCGGCAAGGTGTTCTCCGCGGTGCTGACGGCCGCCGGTTTCGCGGCGACGCTGGCGTCGGGCCTCGCTTCGCACGCATCGGTGTCGCGCATGCTGCTCGTGATGGGGCGCAACAACGTGCTCCCGAGCAAGGTGTTCGGCTACATCAATCCGAAGACGCACACCCCGACCTTCAACATCGTGCTGACGGGCGCGATCTCGCTGCTCGCGATCGCGTTCACCCTCGAGATGATCGCCGCCTACATCAACTACGGCGCCCTGATCGCGTTCACGTTCGTGAATCTGTCGGTGATCGCCTGGTTCGCGATCCGCAAGGGCCGCCGTCGCACGCCGAAGGACATCTTCAACTACATCGTGATGCCGGTGGTGGGCACGTTGCTGACGGGTCTGCTGTGGGTCAACCTCGACGGCCACGCGCTGCTGGGCGGCCTGATCTGGACGGGCATCGGCGTGCTCTACCTCGTCTTCCTGACGAAGGGATTCCGCCGCAAGGTGGCGTCGTTCGATGAGAGTCAGCCGGTCACCGGATTCAATAAGGTGAGCGACGAGGTGTAGCGCACCGCGCGGGCGAAGCCCGTCGCGTCAGTTGGGGAGCGGTGCTTCCCGGTCTGATGCGGCGGGCTTCGCCATATCTGTTTCGGGGGAAGTCGCGGGGCGCCGGATCGCCTGGCCCGCGAAGAGTGGCAGCGTGATCGAGCAGAGCGGCCCGATGAGCACCGCGAAGACGACGGTGCCGACGCCGACGTTGCCGCCGAGCCACCAGCCGATGAGCAGCACGGTGACCTCGACGCCGGTGCGGCCCACCCAGATCGGGCTGCCGAAGCGACGGTGGATGCCGGTCATGAGGCCGTCGCGGGGGCCGGGGCCGAGATTGGCGCCGATGTAGATGCCGCTGGCGACGGCGAGCAGCAGCAGGCCGATCGCGAAGAAGAGGATGCGCACGACGAGCGTCTGCGGGGTGGGGAGCAGCCAAAGGCCGAGCTCGATCCCGGGCCCGACCAGCAGGATGTTGAGCACGGTGCCGATTCCGGGCTTCTGCCGCAGCGGCCACCAGAGCAACAGTACGAGTACGCCGACGATGTTGGTGAGGACTCCGATGCCGAGTCCGGTCTGGAGCGAGAGGCCCTGGGCGAAGACGGTCCAGGGGTCGACGCCGACGGCGGCGCGGATCATGAAGGCGTCGGCGACTCCGTAGAGCAGGAGGCCGGGGATGAGTCGTGCGAGTCGAGCGAACATGGAGCTAGTTCACCGCCAATTGGCCTTGTCGACAAGATGCCAATCTGCATAGAGTGGCCTGATGAACGAAATGTGGACTCCGCAGCGACTGGGCGCCCGGCGACTCGCGGAGCTACTGGGTGCCTGGCGCGGCAACGGGCACGGCTACCGTGAGCTTGCGGAGAGCATCGCGCTGCTCGTGCGCGACGGTCGGGTCGCTCCGGCGACGACGCTGCCGGCCGAGCGACCGCTCGCCGACGCCCTCGGCGTCAGCCGCACCACGGTCGCGGCGGGGTATCAGCGGCTGCGCGAACTCGGCGTCGTCGCCTCGCGTCGCGGCTCGGGCACGGTGGTGCGGGGTGGTGGCGGGCCACGGGCCGGCCTGTGGGCGGGCGCGAGTGCCGGCATCGATCTGTCGAGCGCGTGCCCCGAGCCCTGGAACGGCATGGCATCGCTCAACGCCCGAGCACTGGCGGAGCACCCCGAAGCGTTCGCGCAGATCGGATACGACACACTCGGCCTCCCGGCGCTCCGTGCTGCGATCGCCGACCGCTACACCGCACGCGGCTTGCCGACGTCGCCCGAGCACATCATGGTGACGCTGGGTGCGCAGCACGCGATCTTCCTCATCGCCCGCACACTGCTGAGGCGTGGCGATCGGAGTCTCATCGAATCGCCGAGCTATCCGCACGCACGGGAGGCGCTCGCCGCTACGGGTGCGCTCGTCGCCGAGCTGCCGATCGGCGGCCCGTTGGCGGCAGAACCCTACGATGCCGCTGCGCTGCTCGAGATCGCGGAGCGCACGAGCCCCAAGCTCACCTACCTGATTCCGGATCATCACAACCCGACCGGCCTCACCATGCCCGATGGGGTCAAGCGCGGACTCATCACGGTGCTCGCCGGTCAGGGAGGGTACGTCATCGCGGATGAGACGACCGCCGAGTTGACGCTGGGCGAGCCCCGAGATCTGCGGCCGTTCGCGGCGTTCGCGGAGCAGACGCATCATGAGGATGCGATCCTGACCATCGGGTCGCTCGGGAAGACGGTCTGGGGCGGGATGCGCGTCGGGTGGGTGCGTGCGGCACCCGATCTGATCGTGCGGTTGGAAGCCGCGCGCCGGGTCGGTGATCTCGGAACGGGCACGTGGGAGCAGGTGCTCGCGCTGCTGGCACTCGAGCAGTACGACGAGATTCTGACCGAGCGTTCCGCGCAGCTCACCGAGCGCCACCGCGTGCTGGTGGAGCGCGTCGCGCTCGAATTGCCCGAGTGGCGGCTCTCCGCGGCGGGCGGAGGCGTCTGCGTGTGGGCCGATCTCGGCTCGCGAGCGAGCACGCGACTCAGCCGCACCGCATCCGCCTACGGGGTGCATCTGCCGCCCGGCCCGAGGTTCGGCAGCCCGGGCACCTTCGAGCGTTTCGTGCGGCTGCCGTTCTCGGCGCCGGAGTCGACACTGATCGCGGCGGTGTCGCGACTCGCCGAGGCCTGGCGCAGCGAAGGGGAAGCGGTCGGCGCGGCCAGCATCTCCGAAGCCGTGATCTGAGGCGGGTGCGCGGCGAGTAAGCTTGGGCCTCATGCTCGACCTTGATTTCTCCGCCCGCATCCGCGCGCTTCGCTCCACCTACGCTGATATCGCCGCGGTGACGGATCTGCCGAAGCTCGATCGCGAGATCGTCGAGCTCGAGGAGCAGGCGGCAGCGCCAGACCTCTGGGACGATCCTGCGGCCGCGCAGAAGGTCACGAGCGGGTTGTCGCATCGCCAGGCGCGCGTGAAGCGTCTGCGCGGTGTCGAGCAGCGCCTCGACGACCTCGAGGTGCTCATCGAGCTGGCCGAGGAGGCCGACGACGAGGATTCGGCGGCTGAGGCGACAGAGGAGTTGGCTGCGCTCGAGAAGGTGATTCAAGATCTCGAGGTGCAGACGATGCTCTCGGGCGAGTACGACGAGCGCGCCGCGGTGGTCACGATCCGCTCGGGCGCCGGGGGTGACGACGCGACTGACTTCGCCGAGATGCTGCTGCGCATGTACCTGCGCTGGGCCGAGCAGCACGATTACCCGACAAAGGTGCTCGACACGTCGTATGCGGAGGGTGCGGGCATCAAGTCGGCCACCTTCGAGATCGACGCGCCCTACGCGTTCGGCACCATCTCGGTGGAGGCCGGCACGCACCGCCTCGCGCGCATCAGCCCCTTCGGCTCCGCAGACAAGCGCCAGACCAGCTTCGCGGGCGTCGAAGTGATCCCGCTGCTCGAGGAGGCGACCGAGGTCGACGTGCCCGAGACCGATATTCGCGTCGATGTGTACCGTTCGTCGGGCCCCGGCGGCCAGTCGGTGAACACCACCGACTCCGCCGTGCGCATCACGCACCTCCCCTCGGGCATCGTCGTGTCGATGCAGAACGAGAAGTCGCAGATTCAGAACCGCGCGGCGGCCATGCGCGTGCTGCAGACGCGCCTGCTGCTGCTGCAGCGCGAGCAGGAGGCCGCGAAGAAGAAGGAGCTGGCCGGCAGCATCACCGCCAGCTGGGGCGACCAGATCCGCTCGTACTTCCTCTACGGGCAGCAGCTCGTCAAGGACCTGCGCACCGGCCACGAGGCGTCGCAGCCCGAAGCCGTGTTCAACGGTGATCTCGACGGGTTCATCGCCGCCGGCATCCGGTGGCGCTCGCTGTCGAAGAACGACTGAGAGTTCGCCCGAAGCGCGCGCGTTGCAGCGCGCCTGGGGTGTCGCGCGGGCGCGAGGGCGTACAGTCGTCTCGTCATGATCCTCTTCGAGAACGTCACCAAGAAATACCGGGGCACCGCGAAACCGGCACTCGACGGCATCGACCTCAAGGTCGACCGCGGCGAGTTCGTGTTCATCGTGGGCGCATCCGGTTCTGGGAAATCCAGCTGCTTGCGGTTGATCCTTCGTGAGGATCAGCCGAGTGCCGGGAAGATTCACGTGCTGGGGCAAGACCTCAGCAAGATCTCCTCGCGCAAGGTTCCGTACTTCCGTCGGAACCTCGGAACCGTGTTCCAAGACTTCCGTCTCCTCACGAACAAGACCGTGTACGACAATGTCGCTTTCACCCTTCAGGTGATCGGCAAGTCGCGCGGCTTCATTCAGGAGGCCGTGCCCGACACGCTCGAGATGGTCGGGCTGGCGAACAAGGCGAAGCGCTTTCCGCACGAGCTGTCGGGCGGTGAGCAGCAGCGCGTCGCCATCGCACGTGCGATCGTCAACAAGCCGGCGATCCTGCTCGCCGATGAGCCCACGGGCAACCTCGACCCCGCCACGAGCCTCGGCATCATGCAGTTGCTGCGCGCGATCAACGCCGCCGGTACGACCGTGGTGATGGCGACGCACGAGGCCACCTTCGTGGACATCATGCAGCAGCGCGTCGTCGAGCTCTCGCAGGGCGTCGTGGTGCGTGACGAGGTCGGCGGCGGATACGGCCAGACCGCCTCGATTCCGATTGCAGATCTCTCTGACGCCGGGGTGCAGGTGCTGCGCACCTCTGAGGCCGTCGTGCGCGCCGCGCTCGCCCCCGAACTGATCGGCGACCTGCCGCAGGCCGCCGTCGTGCAGCAGGCGACGGAGCGCGAGCCCAAGCTTGCCGAGGCCGCCGCGAGTGTCGTGGCCGCCGCAGCGAGCACTGAGCCTGCCGAGGTCCCGAGCCCGGATACGCCGGCTGCGCACGACGTCGAACCGACTCCGCCGGTGCGTGAGGCCTCAGTCTTCGAGGAGCCGCACCCGTTCGGGGATGACGACGATCTCGACGAGACCGTGCATGCTCAGGATCGCGGGGGCAAGCGCATCCCGACGTTCCTCGAGCCCGGAAAGCCCTTGGATCCGGTGCAGATGGCCGAGACGGGCAGTCTCGCCGAGCACCTCGGCCTCAAGCGCAAAGACGATGACCAGACGGATGTGGGGCCGGTTCGATGAGGGTGGGACTCGTACTCGGCGAGGTGTGGAGCGGCTTCCGCCGCAACCTCTCCGTGGTGATCTCGGTGGTGCTCGTGACGTTCGTGTCGCTCACGTTCGTCGGTGCCGCCATTCTGATGCAGCTGCAGGTGCAGCAGATGAAGACGTTCTGGTACGACCGCGCCCAGGTCGCGGTGTACCTCTGCACCGATTACGACCAGAGCGCGACCTGCTCGGGTTCGGACGCGGGGGAGGAAGAGATCGCCGCGGTGCAGGCCGCTCTGGACTCGGATACTCTCGCGCCCTACATCGAGGACTCCTTCTTCGTCGATCACGATCAGGCGTATGAGGAGTTCACGAAGCAGTTCGAGGGCAACCCGATCGTCGAGATCACGAAGCCGGAGCAGCTCAACCAGACGTTCTGGATCAAGCTGAAAGACCCGTCGCGTTCCGACATCATCCAGGAGACCTTCGCCGGCATCCCCGGCGTGCAGAGCGTCTCCGATCAGCGAAGCCTGCTCGACCGCATCTTCCTCTTCCTCGGCGCAGCGAGTTACACCGCGATCGCCATTGCGGGTCTGATGCTCATCGCCGCGATGCTGCTGATCTCCACGACGATCCGACTGTCGGCGTACTCTCGGCGCCGTGAAATCGGCATCATGCGTTTGGTCGGTGCGTCGAACCGGTTCATTCAAACCCCCTTCATCTTGGAAGGCATTATCGCGGCGCTCATCGGCGCGGTGCTCGCGAGTGCGGCTTCGGTCGCCATCGTGAAGTTCTTCGTGCAGGGGTTCCTCGTCAGCGAGGTACCGTTCACGAGCTACATCACCGTGGAGCAATCGTTGATCGTGCCCCCGATCCTGATCCTGGTCGGCGTCGTCCTCTCGGCGATCGCGGCGAAGATCGCCATCACGCGATACCTGCGGGTGTAACCGGCGCGGTATGCTGGGAGGTCCGTCCGCGCGAGAAAGGAAGTGCCATGCCCAAGGAGACCGGCGAGAAGCTGATCGCCTCGAACAAGAAGGCTCGGCACGAGTACGAGATTCTCGACACGTACGAGGCGGGCATGGTGCTCACCGGCAGCGAGGTGAAGTCGCTGCGCATGGGGCGCGCGTCGCTTGTCGACGGGTACGTGTTCTTCGAGCACGGTGAAGCCTGGCTCGACGCGGCGTACATCCCCGAGTACCTCAACGGCTCGTGGACGAACCACGCGCCGCGCCGCAAGCGCAAGCTGCTGCTGCACCGGCAGCAGATCGACAAGCTCTCCCAGAAGACGCGCGAGGGCGGCGTGACGGTCGTGCCGTTGCGCCTCTACTTCTTGGATGGCCGCGCGAAAGTCGAGATCGCGCTCGCGCGAGGCAAACGCGAGTACGACAAGCGTCAGACGCTGCGCGAGCAGCAAGACAAGCGCGAAGCCGAGCGCGCCATGCGCCAGCGCAACCGGATGGGCGACTGAGCGACGTGCCGCACGACGCGTCGGCACCGGTCGAGACGGCGCGGCCGTCGGGCCGTGTGCGCAAGTCGGCAGAGGCGCGTCGCGCTGAGATTGTCGAGGAAGCCGCACGAATCGCGTTGACCGGCGGCCTCGAGCGGATCACCCTGCGCGCGGTCGCGGAGCCGCTCGGGGTGCGCCCCGGCTTGATCGGACACTACTTTCCGGCGGTCGATGACCTCGTCGTCGACGCGTTCGTGCTCGCGGTCACTCGCGAGCGCGACTGGCTGTTCGGTTCTGCTGACGCTGATGCGCCACCGCTGACGCGCATGGCGGGATTCGTGCAGCGGGCGGAGAGCCCCGAAGCGCTCGAGCTCTGCCGACTGTGGCTGAATGCGCGGCATCTGGCCCGGTTCATGCCGCGCCTCGCGGCCGTCATCGATGAGCAGGAGACGCTCGACCGTCACCGCATGGTCGAATTGATCGAGTCAGGGGTGGTGAGTGGCGCCTTCACCGCCGCCGACGCCGTCGCCGCGAGTACGCGGATCTACTTGGCCGTTGACGCAGTCGGGGCCTACTCGAATAACGCGCACCCGTTCGATCACCCGTCATCGCGCCATTTCGTCGCCGACGTCGCCGGTTGGTCGCTCGGTATCGATCCGAGTTCGCTGAGCGCTGACGCTGCGACACCGACCGGGGTCGCCGCGCGCACGGCGGGCTGATAAGCTGAATGCTCCGGTGAACGCCGGTTGTGCCGGTGCTCGCACCGGAACTGAAAATTCCACAGCGCATGATGCGAACGTCCCGACCGCACCGGAGTATCCGGTGCACATACGGGGCCGATCGGTTTCGACACGTCGATTTTGAGACTGTGAGAAGCGGGCCGAGGACGCGGAGTTATCTCGTAAACGCCCTTCGCAAACAATAGGTGCAAACGTAAAGCGCACCGACTTCGCTCTCGCTGCCTAAGCACGAGACCGAGTCCGTCAGGTCGGGTGGGCCTCCGCCCCGGTTTCCTGGCGTCATTTAGGAGGCTTGCTGGTGCGTCGCGTTTCAGGGCGTATCGGGACTTTTACTGGAACTGGGCCTGTCGCACGAGGTGTTCGTGACAACGTGCGGGGCCGAGTAGAACGCTTGCACGAACTACGCTCGTAGAAGGCACGGAATCGTCGAAGTGGACCGGGGTTCAATTCCCCGCGGCTCCACCGATACGTTTGCATCATGTGGCGGGGGTGACCCCGTGTGGACACGCAGGCGCGCACTCTCGGGTGCGCGCCTGCGTGCGTTTTCAGGGGGATGCGGTTCGCGTCATGCGAAGAGCGTCTCGCCGATGTAGCCGCCCTCGGCGCAGCCCGGGGGAATCGCGAACACCGCCGAGCCGATCGGCGTGGTCCACTCGTTGAGCAGGTCGAGCTCATCGAGGCGGCGCTGAATCGGCACGAACTGCTTCGTGACGTCGGCCTGGAACGAGACGAACAGCAACCCGCTATCCGAAATCTCGGAGCCGGCTGGTGCGTGGTCGTAGTTGTACGCCCGGCGATAGATCCGCTCGTCGGTGTTCTCCGAACGGGCCCGCCGAATGTGCGAGAACTCGGGGATCACCGGGAACCCGATGCTCGTTTTTGCCGCGAAATCGGGCTCGTCATGCTCGTGCACCCCGGTGAGCGGTGCACCATTCGCGAGCGTGCGCCCAACCGACTGCTCCCGGCCGCTGCGGTCGAGCCGATCCCACTTGTCGAGGTTCATGTGCGTGCGGCGCAGCACGAAGCTCGTGCCGCCGGCGAGCCAGCCCTCGGTGGCCCATACCAGCGCGTCGAAGTCGGCGTCCTGGGGTTTCGGGTTCGACGTTCCGTCGACCTGACCGAACAGATTGCGCATCGTGGTGCCCGGCTGCTCGGAGCCGAGCGCGCGGCGAAACCCGGTCTGGCTCCAACGCACCGACGCGAAACTGCGCGCGTCTTTCAGGAGCATGCGGGTGGCGTGCGCCACGGTGAACGCGTCGTCCGAAGCGATCTGCAGCAGCAGGTCGCCGTCGTTCCAGGCCGGCTCGAGGCGATCGATGGTGAATGCGGGCAGCGGCCCGAGCCACTCGGGGAGGGCGGCTGATCCCGCAGCTCGCGTGACGAATTGCGGGCCGAAGCCGAATGTCACCGTGAGCCGAGCGGGTACCGTGCCGAGCTCGGGCTCGGAGTCGGCGAGTGCGGGATCACCCTGCGTCAGCCGCGCGGCGTCTTCGGTGAGAATCTGCATCATGCGCCGCAGCGCGTCGCGGTCGGAGTCGTCGTGCAGATCGAGCGCGACGAACGTCGCGTGCGCCTGCGGCGTCGTGGCGACTCCCGCCTGGTGCCGGCCATAGAAGTCGATCGTCTGGCCCCCATGGAGTGGCGCCGGAGCATCGAGCGCAGCGCTCGCATCGTGCTGCGGCGATCGGTTCAGCAGCGCATCGGCGCCCACCGCAACAGCGGCGCCGATGCCGGCGACGGCCCCTCCGAAGAGGAGCCCCCGCCGACTCACGCCAGACCGACCGGTTCCGGTCGTCTGATCGGTGCTCATTCGGAGTGACCGCCCATATCGGCGTGCTCATCCATGGTCATGTCCATGTCGTCGCCGCCCTCGTAGTTCTCATTCGCTCCCGCATAATCCTTCGCGGGAACGGTGTACTCGTACGTCGAGTCGTCGGCGAAGGTCAGGGTGAACGTGACCTCGTCACCCGCCTGGAGCGGTTCGGTCAGCCCCATCAGCATGATGTGGTTTCCTCCGGGCTCAAGCGACAGACTCTCACCCGCGGCGATGACGAACCCGCCCGACTTCTCGCGCATGATCATCTCGCCCGCTTCGTTCTCGACGGTCTCGTGCAGTTCGAGTGACGTCGAAGCTTCGGTCGTCGCGGAGACGACGGTGACGTCACTGGAGCCCGTGTTCTCGAGCTCGCCGAACGCAGCCGACATGCCGCTCTCGGCGGCCTTGACCCAACCGTTCTCCATGCTGACCGAGGCGCCGGCGAGGGCGTCGGCCGACGACTGCGTATCCGTGGACGTCGGGCTGCAGCCGGTCAGAGCGATCAGCGCGGCTGCGGTGAGGGCAATGGTCGGGGCGATGGTGGTGCGTGCAAACATAGTGGTGCCTTTCAGCGTGAGGTGAAGATACATGAGTTCGGATCGACGTCAGCGCGACGCATCCGATGAGGGGTGGGGTCGCCGCTTCCTGCGCGACCAGAGCGTGAGCCCGAGGAGAGCGATTGCGGCACCGCCGATCCCGATGATGACCGTGCGCCAGACAGTTCCGGTGTCCGTCGCGCGCGACACGGAGTCAGCCGATGCCTCGGGGGTCTGGATCACTGCCTCGCTCGGAGGCGCCGGAGTGGTGGCCGTCGGATTCGACGGAGCTGCGGAGTTCGAGGTCGGCGCCCCATCTCCGACCGTGAACGGAATGACGCTGCTGATCGGGTGCCCGTCGGACGAGACCACGCGCCAGCGCACCTCGTAGTTCCCGTCGGGCAGGGCGCTATCGACCGGCACGCTCACCTTCGGCCCGTCGAGCTCAGGCGCGGCGTTCACCCACTCGGTGCCATCCTGATCGACGAGCAGCACGACCGCGCCGACGGTGAGCACTCGGTCGGAGAACTCGAGCGAGATCTCCGTCGGAGCCGAGGCGAGGCGCGCCGACTCGGCGGGAGTGCTCGACACCAGCTGATCGTGCGCGAACGCGGGTGCCGCGCTCCCGAACAGGAATGCGGCCGCGACGAGCACGATCGCGCCGATCCGCCTGCGAGCATTCGGGGCCCTGCGCGGGGATCGGCCGCGAAGACGCCATCGGTGTCGTGCGGGGTCAGGAAAACGTGTGGGCGGGGTGCCGGGCATAGCCGTACCTCTCAAAGCGGTGATGAGGGTCATCGAGGGGGTGCAGCTCGAGCGCTCGCGTGCGCGCGGGCGGTATCGAGGTGCCTCCGGGGGCGGGCGCGCAGGGACAGCGTGCAGCCGATTTCGATGCGTCGAATCGGTCGCACGGGTATTGCGCGCACGTCGCAGTCGCCCATGCGCACGACGCGCGTCGCGCCCCGCGTTCAGAGCAGTGCGACGCGCCTCGCGGTGCAGACGGGGCGGTTCAGCAGGAAGCGGTCAGCGCCGGAGGACCACGGCGCGCATGCACCGAGGGATAGACACCGAGCGGCAAGACCACCGCGCTGGAACCGTGGAACGCGGTGGGCCGCGCCACCGACGCAGACGACACGGAAATCTCGGGTGCGACCGGCCGCAGACGAGACAGGCTCGCCACCAGGAGCCGCGCCAGTGCGGCCAACGAGGCAAGTGATGTCTCAGCGCAGGAGAGCGCGACAACGGTGAGGAGACATGCGATGGCGTGCGCAACCCACATTGCGGCACCGGCGTGCCCGAGATGCGCGGTGGTGGCGGTCGACGGGTCGAAGCTCGCCGTGATGGCGTGCACGTGCTTCGGCATCGCCGACGCGGAGGGTGATGCAGTCGTGTTCGTCGCGCCGAGAATGAAGAGCGCGTGGAAGAGGAACTGGCTGACGGCGACGGAGATCGTCAGCCGGGGGAGCGACAGTCTGCGACCGGCGAGCGCGACGCAGACGAGCGTCGAGAGCACCAGCGGTACGACGATACCGAGCACTCCCGGTACCTCGCCGCCACCCGCGACATGCGAGAGCAGTGCGACAAAGGTCGCCAGCGCCGCTGCGGCCGTACCCCGGAGGGCGGCGCTGGCGCGGGCTGACGTCATGCCCCCATTGTGTCAGACGGTTCGCGGTGCGGCACGATCGAGCACGGAGCGAAATGCGCGTGCCGCCGGGCTGGGGTTGAACTCGCTCCACGCGAGATACTCGACGCGCGCGGGCCCGTCGGTGAGCTGAATCTCGCGAATGCCGAGCTCGGAACGGATCGTATTCGGAGGAAGCAGCGCGACCCCGAGTCCCTGCCGCACGAGTTCGAGAGTCAACCCGGTGCTCATCGCCTCATACATCACCGAGCGCTGCACTCCGGCCGCTCGGAACGCGCCGTCGGATTGCGCGCGACCCGGTGTGCCCCGGGGGAAGTCGATGGCCGGCTCATCCGCCAGATCGGCCAGGTCGAGACGCCGCCGCCGTGCGAGCCGATGATCGGGGGCGACGACGGCCACGTGACGTTCGCGGGCGAGCTCTCGAAACGCGACGCCGGTAAGCATGGTGGACTCGGGGAGGCCCAGTATCGCGATGTCGACGGCTCCGGAGGCGATCTCGGAGAGAAACACGTCGCTTCCGCCCACGCGCAGCGACACGGATACCGAGGGATGCAGGTCGCGGAATTCGCGGAGTGCTGCGGGAATGTCGATGCGTGTCGCGGTCGGAATCATACCGATCGCGAGGCTGCCCCGGATCTCGCCGGCAGCGGCGACCGCGTCGGCGGCCGCGCGATCCGCCGCATCGACTGCGGCTCTCGCGGCCGCAACGAATGCTTCGCCGGCGGCCGTCACCTCGACGCGTCGGCTGGTGCGAGCGAAGAGGTCGACACCGACTTCGCGCTCAAGCGCTTTGATCTGGTGGCTCAGTGACGACTGCACCACGAAGCAGCGCTCTGCGGCTCTCGTGAAACTGCGCTCCTCGGAGAGCGCGACCGCGTACCTGAGCTGCTGCAGTTCCATGTATTCATGATTGCAGATCATGAATTCTATGCAACATATGCGTTGGACGCATGGACCTGGTCGCAACGAGACTCAGTGCATGCAGAACATCTCAGCGACGCCCTCACGCTTCGGCTGGACCGCGCTCACCGCGCTCGCCCCAGCGATCTGGGGCTCGACGTACATCGTTACCACCCACCTGCTGCCGCCCGGGCACCCGTTCTTTGCCGCACTCATGCGGGCGCTTCCCGCCGGCCTGATCGCTCTCGCCGTGGCACGCACACTGCCGAAAGGCTCGTGGTGGTGGAAGAGTCTGGTGCTCGGCACGCTCAACATGGGCGCGTTCTTCCCCCTGCTCTTCCTCTCGGCGCAGCATCTGCCCGGAGGCGTCGCGGCGACGCTCGGCGCTGCCCAGCCCATGGTGGTCGCCGTGCTCGCCGTGCTGATCCTGCGCGAACGACTGTCGAGCTGGCGGGTGCTCTGGGGCGTCGTCGGCGTGATCGGCGTGGGGCTCGTCGTTCTCGGCCCAGGGGCCGGTCTCGACGCGATCGGCATCGCAGCCGGGCTCGCTGGCGCCGCCTCGATGGGGACCGGTGTCGTGCTCGCGAAACTCTGGGGGCGCCCGGCCGGAGTCTCGGCGATCGGATTCGCCGGGTGGCAGCTCACCGCGGCGGGCCTCGTGCTGCTCGCACCTGCGCTGCTGATCGACGGCGTACCTGCGGGAGTCGATGGCCCGGCGATCGCCGGGTACCTGTGGCTGGGGCTTGCTGGTGCGCTCGCGAGCTACACGATCTGGATGGCCGGCATTCGGCAATTGCCGGTGACCGCGACGGCGCTGCTGGGCCTGCTCTCGCCACTCGTCGCCGCGCTCCTCGGTGCCGGAATCGCCGGCGAGGCCCTCACCCCGCTGCAGATCGGCGGCTTCGCGCTCGCGCTGCCGGCCATGCTCGCCGGGCAGGTGGCGCCGCGCGCCGTGCAATTGCGCTCCTCCGTTCCGCGCTAGCCTGGCTTCGGGAAGTACCAGCGATACGCCGCAATGATGCGGAGAGAGAAAGGAACGCAGAGGTTCATGCTGCAATCTGTAACTCAGAACACACCGGGGAACGGGCTCGAACGGGCGCTGAGCAATCGGCACATTCAATTGATCGCCATTGGCGGGGCCATTGGTACGGGGCTCTTCATGGGGTCGGGCAAGACCATCTCGGTCGCCGGGCCCTCGGTCGTGCTGGTGTACATGATCATCGGCTTCATGCTCTACTTCGTCATGCGCGCCATGGGGGAGCTGCTGCTCAGCCGCACCCACTACCGCAATTTCGCGGACTTCGCCGGCGACATCTTGGGGCCCGCCGCCGCGTTCTTCGTCGGGTGGACCTACTGGTTCTGCTGGGTGGTCACGGGCGTCGCAGATGTCATCGTCATCGCCTCGGTCTACGTGAAGTACTGGCTGCCGGTGCTGCCGAGCTGGATTCCGGCGGTCGCCATCATCGTGCTGCTGATGCTGCTGAACCTACCCTCGGTGCGCGGGTTCGGTGAGACCGAATTCTGGTTCGCGATGATCAAGATCGTCGCGATCGTGGCGCTCATCGTCGCCGGTATCGTGCTCATCGCGACCGGCTTCACGAACCAGTACACCGACACCCATTCGGGTGGCACCGTCGAAGCCACGGCCTCGTTCGCAAACTTGTTCACGGTCGGCGGCGGGTTCTTCGGCGGCGGATTCATGGGCTTCATCATGGGCTTCCAGATCGCCGTCTTCGCCTTCGTCGGCGTCGAGCTCGTCGGCACGGCGGCCGCCGAAACGAAGAATCCGGAGCACAATCTGCCGAAGGCGATCAATGCCATCCCGATTCGCATCCTGCTCTTCTACGTGGGTTCGCTCGTCATCCTGATGTCTGTGGTGCCCTGGATCGCGTTCAGCAAAGACGAGTCGCCGTTCGTCATGCTCTTCTCGCTCGCGGGGATCGGTGCGGCGGCCCACCTCGTCAACCTCGTCGTGCTGACGTCGGCCGCTTCGTCGGCCAACTCAGGGATCTACTCGACGTCGCGCATGGTCTATACGCTCGCGACGAGCGGTGACGCCCCTCGTCTCTTCGCGAAACTGACGCGCGCAAAGGTGCCGCGCAACGCACTGCTTCTCACGGGAGTGCTGCTGCTGAGTTCGCTCGTGCTGCTGCTTACCGGACTCGACAAATCGACCGGATTCTCGATCGTGACGACGATCTCGTCGCTGTGCTTCATGTTCGTCTGGACCATGATTCTCATCAGCTACCTCGTGTACCGCCGCCGGCGTCCGCAGGATCACGAGCAGAGCCGGTTCAAGATGCCCCTGGGTCGCACGATGCCCTTTGTTGTCATTGCGTTCTTCGTCTTCCTGCTGTGGGCATTCACGCAGGATCCCGATACGCTCGCGGGGCTCATCGCGACACCGGTGTGGTTCCTCGTCGTAGCCATCGGCTACCTGGTGCTGCGCAAGAACCCGGAGCACGCGCGATTGCGCGCCGAGCACGTGGAGAAAGTTGCCGTGGAGCGGCGCGCGGTGGCCGATTGGCAGGCCGGGAAGCGCTGATCCCAGCGAGGTCGGGGCTAGCCGTCGCGGAGCGCATCGACGGGTTCGATGCGCGCGGCTTTGATCGCGGGGTAGCCGCCGGCGGCGAGCCCCACCAGTGCGCCGACGGCGACCCCGACCGGCGCGGCCCAGGGTGCGATGACCGGCGTCCACTGCTGCACGAGGCACACGCCGATCAGGGCAAAGAGCCCGACCACCACACCCATGAGCCCGCCGAGCACACCGGTGGTCAGCGATTCGAGCATGAACTGTTGGGCGATGTCGCGCGTGCGCGCGCCGAGGGCGCGGCGCAGGCCGATCTCTCCGCGTCGCTCGGACACTGAGAGCAGGGTGACATTGGCGATACCGATGCCACCGCCGATGAGCGCGACGATGCCGATCGCGAGGAACAGCACATTGACGTCGGCCTGCACGCCCTGACGCAGCGCGCTCGACGACGACGGTGCGCCGACCGTGAAGCCATCGGGGGAGTTCGGGCTGAGGGCGATCGGAGCCTGGTGCGCGACGACCTCGCCCGCACCTACGGCGATGCGGATGTCGAGGCTCTCGGCGGCGGCGATGCCGAGCTCGTCGCGCGCCGTCGAAATCGGCACAATCACGGAGTCGAGCAGGGGCTTTCGTGTACCCACGGCATCGAGTATGCCGATGACCGTATACGCGTGATCGTCGATGAAGATGGCGGGCTGCCCCGTGACGCGGTTCACTCCGAGCCGCTCAGCAGCTCCCGCGCCCAGCACCGCGACCCGGTCAGCGCGATTGTCGTGGCCGGCGTCGAAAAAGCGGCCGGTCTGCAGCTGGCCGTCGACGGTCTCGAGCAGTTCGGGGGAGGCAGCGACGACGGCGGGGGAGGCCTGCTGCGCGGCGGAAGGATCCTGCACCTGCACAGCGTCGACCTGCGGCGCCCGCGCCGGTTTCGCGACGAGCGCCGCATACTCGACTCCGGCGAGGTCTGAGATCCGCTCCACGGAATCCCACGGGAGTGATGCCGTGGCGCGTTCTTTCCCGTTGGCGGCTTTCGTGGATCCCGGCTCGACGGTCACGCGGGTCGCGGAAAGCGCGTCGAACTGCTGTGCGATCTGGCCCGCGGCGGTCTGCGCGAATCCGATAGTCGCGACGAGCGACGCGATGCCGAGCACGGTGCCGATCAGGGTGATGATGAGGCGCGACGGGCGCGCCCCGACCCCCTCAAGCGTTTCTCGCAGCAGGTCTCGGCCCGAGATTCCGGTGTGCGCTGGTCGCCGCCACGGAACTCGAAGCCGTGCCGCCCAGGCGCTGATGCGCCGCCGCATTATTCGGCCTCCGAAAGCACGCCGTCGTGCATACGGACGCGCCGGTGCGCGGCGGCCGCGACGTGCGCGTCATGAGTGATCATCACAATGGTGAGTCCGTCGGCGCTGAGGTCGGAGAAGAGGCGCAGGATCGCCTGCGAGTTCTCACGGTCGAGGTTGCCGGTGGGCTCGTCTGCGAGCAGCAGGCGCGGCGATGTGCTCACCGCCCGGGCGATGGCGACGCGCTGGCGTTCGCCCCCTGAGAGCGTATTGGGGAAGAAGTCGACGCGATGAGTGAGCCCGACCCGCTCGAGCGCCGCGCGTGCCAGCGGCTCGCGCTCCGCACGGGACAGGCCGGCGTAGGTGCCCGCCAGCATCGTATTCTCGAGCACGGTGCGCGTGGGCATCAGGTGGAACGACTGGAAGACGAAGCCGATAGCGCTGGCGCGGAGAGCGGCGCGGGCGTCTTCTCCCAGGTCGCCGACGTCGATGCCCTCGAAGCGGAAGTCGCCGGTGCTCGGGCGATCCAACAATCCCAGGGTGTTGAGCATGGTCGACTTGCCCGAGCCCGACGGGCCGATGATCGCGAGGTAGTCGCCGCGATCGACGCTGAGCGTGACGCCGCGGAGTGCGTTGACCGGTGGCGGGCCTGGGAAGAATCGCGTGACGTCGTCGAGTGCGATGAGTGGTCCGGTGAAGTCGTGATTACCGGGAGACGCTTCAGTGATCGCGTCGTCGGGCGACGCCACCGAGGTGTCCGCGAACAGGCGCGCGAGCTCGCTCACCGGCCGACCACGACTTTCACGCCCGGCGCGATGCGCCGGTCGTCGCTCGAGATTTCGACGTACCCGTCTGCGGCGAGTCCGGCGGTGACGTCGATGAGTTCGGTCTCGGCATCGGCGCCATGGCGAAGATCGACGAGGAGTTCGACGCGATCCTGCCCGCCCGAGCCCGACGACAGTGCCGCAATGGGCACCGCGAGTACATCGCCGTCGGTGCTCGCCACGGGAACGCGCACGCGCACGTTGGTGCCCCGCAGCGCATCGATCTGGTCGCTCGTAAGGTCGCTCGGGGCGAAGTTCACCGTGTAGCGGGACGAGGTGTCGGCGTCGCCTCCCGACCCGGAGGAGCCTCCGCCGTCGCCGCCGCTGGTCTCGCCGTCACCTCCGTTCGAGGATCCGCCGCTACTGCGCTTCTTGGGGGCTTCGATGCTCGCCACCGTGGCCTGGATGTCGGCGCCATCGGGGCCGGGGAACGTGGCGACGGCGCCCTCCACGAGCAGTTCAGCGTCTTGCGCGGAAATCGTGCCAACAATGGTGAGGGTCGCGCCCGAGACGCTCATGGGTGAACCCGAGAGCACGTCGCCGCGAGACACGGAGACGTCGTCGACGCGTCGCGGCAGGTCGCTGAGGAACAGCACTTCGCTCGACGGAAGCGTGGGCAGCACGCGCTCCTGCGCGGTCGCAAGCTCGCTCTGCGCGTCCGAGAGCAGGTCGTTCGCGGAGGTCACGGCGGCCTGCTCCGCGAGGAGATCGGCGGCAGCGGCTCCGGCTTCGGCGGCCTCGTTCGCCGCGGCACGCGCCTGGTTCAACGCCGACTGCGCTTGCGCGAGCGACACGTTGGCATCCCGCACCGCGCGCTCAGCGCTCTGGAGTGCGTCTGCCGCCTCGTCCCCACCGGTGGCGGGGGCGTACCCGATCTGGTCGTAGACGGCGCCGATCGCGGACGCCGTATCCCATTCGAAGGTGTCGTTGCCGGGGTCACCAGCGGCGTATCCCAGCGCTCCCAGAGCGGCCTTGAGCTGCACGACGTCGGGGCCGCGCATGCCGATGCTCAGACTGCGATACGCGGGGAGTTCTCCGGGGAGCACGATGACCGGTCGCCCGGCGACCTCGAGTGCGATGCTGCCGGACTGGAGCACCGCGCCAACCTCGGGCACGTGCCCGGTGATCACCGGACGATCGCCGGCCGCCCCCGAATCGATGGTGACGGCGACGGCATCGGCGTAGGTGACCTCGCCACGTGTGACGACGGTGTTCTCGATGCTGCGCTCCTCGATAGGCGCGGTGATCGGACCGGCCTCGGGTGCCGCCGTGCGCGCAGCGACCTCGGCCGGGGACACGATGAACTGCATCACGCCGATGCCGATGAGTAATGAACCCACGGCGACACCTGCGATCAGCGCGACGAGGCGAGTGCCCGCCCAGGCTCGCCGTGCACGACCCCCGTGCGGCTGATCCGGTTGGTCGCCCCACTCATTCGCCTGCGCAGGAGGCGCCTCGACACTCTGGGGCGTCTCAGCGATCTCGGAGGCGCGCTCGGCCCCGGCGCGACTGCGGCGCCCGAATCCCCAACCCACGGGCTACTTCTTGACGCCGTACTGGGCGACGAGGGCATCGAGCTCGGCACGGTGCTCGTCGATGAAATCCTGCTCAGCGGCAAACGTGAGCTTCTGCAGCTTCCGGTCGTATTCGACCTGCTTCTTGCACGTCGCGTCAGCGACCGCGACCTCGATCTCGCGTTTCTTGAAGGCGTCCAGCTGCTCCTGGTCGGGCTCAGAGTACTCGTCTTCCCCGCCCCCGGAGTACAGCGCATTGCTCTCCTCCGAAACCTCTTGGGCAGCCGTGTTCGGCGACGTGAACTCATCGACGCCGCGGTCGGCCATGCACGACGCCCACTGCTGATCGAGTTCGGCGACCTCGGGCGAATTCGTCTCTTCGCCGTAGAAGGGTTCGTACACCGTGTTCATCGCTTCGAAGAGTTCCGCGAACTGCGGATCCTCGTACGCCGCCTGCGATCCGCCCTGCTCGTCTTGGATCTCGTGCTGAGCGGCCCCCTGGCACCCGGCGGTCGTCCAGTCGTACTCGTAACTGCCGTCTTCATCGAGCGCGGATTCGTCTTGCGGGCCGTACAGGGTTTCGTAGAAGGCATCGCGCTCGGACTCGCTGAGCGATTCGAGATACGTGCCGTTGGGGTCGACGTACTCTTCCATGTCATCCATCGCCTCATCTCCACCCGGCCAGGAGGTGATGCCGTATCCGTACTGCTCGGCGAACTCGACGGAGCCCCACTCGGGTTCGTCGCCGTCGGTTTCGGAGCTGTACATGACGCTGCCGTTGTTCGTGTTGGGCTGGTACTCGAAACCCTCCTTCGTCATGCACTCGGCAATCAGGGCTTCGGTCTTCGCGTTCTGCTCATCGAGCTTTTCCTGCGTGAATTCGTTCTCGTCGTAGAGCGCCGAGAGGTACTGCTGCAGCGGGCCAACGGCCTCGTCTTCGGATGAAGCATCGGATGCTCCGCCCGTGCACCCGCTCAGTGCCACCGCGGCTGCGAGCGCGAGCGCCGGCGCCAGGATGAAGCGGGTACGTGTTCGGGGAGAAGTAATGCGCGTGTACATGGGAACCTCGGTTTCGGCGTGCCCGGGCAACGATGCCCTTCAGGCGGAATCGATGCTGAATCGAATGTATTTTGGATAATGCCCTTACTTTAAGTGAAGCGCTGGGTGTGCGTTGCATGGATCGCCGCGGTTCCGGGATCGGATGTTGGATACAGGCCTCGCGGTGGCGCGCAGGCGACCGCAACGCAAGCGGATCGCCGCCCGGGTAGGATCGAGGCGTGGAATCGACGCGGGGCGAGCGAACAGGCCGAGGCCTGATCGCTGCGGGTGTCGCAACGTTCGTCGCTGCGTCCTCGCACTCGCTCGCCGACGGGAGCCCGGCCCCGCTGCTCGGCGTTCTGCTCGCGCTCGTCTTCGCGGCCCCGGTGTGCGTTGCGCTCGCCGGTCGATCGCTCTCGTGGGTGCGCCTCGCGAGTGCCGTCGGCGCCAGCCAGTTCGCCTTCCACGGGTTGCTCCTCGTTGGGCTCGGCGAAGGGTCATTCGGGTGGCCGGCATCCGGGGGCGCGCATCTGCATGCGGCCGCAGCGGCGACGATCTCGTCGGGAGCGTCACCCGCGCTCGAGGCGGTTGCGCACACCGCGCACGCCACTCCGGCGATGTGGACCGCGCACGTCTGCGCCGCTGTCATCACGGTGCTCGCGCTCGGGGCAGGGGAGCGAGCGGTCGTCGCGATCCTCGGGCTCGTCCGCCTCGCGCGCGTCTCTGCACTGTTGCGATGGAGCCCGCGAGCACTCGGCGATCCCGAACCCATCCTCCCGACCTGGCGCCTGAGCGCGCCCCGGCTCGCGGTGCTCGCGGTGATGCGTCTGCGAGGGCCGCCCGTCGCGGCGTAACCCTCCCAGCACATCACTCGCGTGACGGCCGATCGCCGCCGCTGAGCACTGCCCGTACCGCGGTATCGCGCGGGGTCCGTGCCTGCGGCCGCCGCCGCGCACCCTCAACATCACCGGAGTTATTCCATGTCTCAGCACACCCGTACCCAGATTCTCGTCCGCACCCTGTCTGGCGTTGCCGCGGGCGCCGTCCTCGCCGTCGCCGCTCCGCTGGCGGCATCGGCTCACGTGACCGTCACCCCTGACCAGGTCGAGTCGGGCGGATGGTCGTACCTGACGTTCCGCGCGCCGACCGAGTCGGAGACGGCGAGCACCACCAAGCTCGAATTCCATCTGCCCGAAGACACCCCGTTCTCGCACGTCTCGTACCAGCCCGTGGCGGGCTGGTCGGCGAAGATCGATGACGAGCAATTGCCGAAGCCGGTCGAGGTGCTCGGCAACACCATCAGCGAGGCCCCGGTGACCGTGACCTACACCGCGGATGGCGCCGGCATCGAACCCGGCCAGGTGCAGATGTTCACACTGTCGGTCGGTCCGATCGCCGACACCGGCCATATCGTCATCCCGGTGACGCAGACCTACAGCGACGGCTCGGTCGTCGAGTGGCAGGCGACCCCTGAAGAAGTCGCGGCTGATGACACGCTGGAGCCGGCCCCCGTGCTCTGGGTGAACGATGCCCCGCCGGCCGACGATCACCACGCGAGCGGTGCCGCAGCGGGCGACCACGACACGGCAGCCACTGAAACGGCGACCGCAGCGGCGTCGGATTCGAGCGGAGTGACGCTCGGTCTGAGCATCGCCGCGCTCGTGATCGCTGCCGGAGGCGCCCTGCTCGGTGCCCTCGCTCTGGCGCGCACCCGCAAGGCGTCGGCGTGACGCTCGCGCATCGCATTCGGCTCGCAGCGGCGGGCGCGCTCGTCGCGCTCGTCGCGGTGCCCGTGGCGGCGACCGCCGCGTTCGCGCACGACAGTCTCGTGAGCGCGGACCCGCTCGCGGGCACTACCGTTGAGTCGCTCGACAGCATCACCCTGCAATTCAACAACTCGCCGCTCGGTCTCGACGGCAGCAATCTGGTGCAGGTGATCGGCCCCGACGGGAAGTACTACGAGACCGGGTGCCCCACACTCGCCGGCCCCGTCGTCACCGCTCCCATCGCGTTGGGTGCAGCGGGCGAGTATCAGGTCGAATGGCGGGTGGTCTCGTCTGATGGGCATCCCATTTCCGAGGAGTACACCTTCACCTACGCGCCGCAGGCGGGGGCCGAGGCCTCCGCGGGGTCTGAGACGCCGCAGTGCGGCACGGCCGTCGGATCGCCAGGCGATGCGGCGAACTCTACCTCCGCCAGCGGTGACACCGCCGACGAGCGCGTCGCCGAAACCCGGAGCCCCGTGAGCGGGCTCGGCATCGGCATCGGGGTCGGTGGGTTCGCCGTCATTGCGATTGCGGCTGCGGCCTGGTTCATCCTTCGGAAGCCGCGCGGCGAGTAGCGGCTGAGAGCGACGCGTGCTGACGCCCAGTCGAGAAGCCTGGAGCGCCGCCGCAGGGCGCGGAGTGAGCCGGGCGGTGCCGACCAGCGCCGCCCGGCTTACTCGTGCGCGTCGTCAGCAGTTGCCCACTCGGGGAACGGGTCGGGGAGTGCGAGCCACGCATCGGGCCCGGCCTCGAACTCGGCGTCGGTGAGCGCGGCCTCGTCGAGCGCGGAGCCGAGCCCGTCCCGGTCGAGGTCGATGCCGATGAATGCGAGGTCTTGGCCGATCGCGAGCAGCTCGGCGTCGATGCTGACTCCGCTGCCGAGCGGTTCGAACGAGATGACGCGCCCGACATGATCCCAGCTCGCGACGGTGGCAGGTCGGGTGGCCAGCCGACAGAACCCTGCGGAGCGCGCGACCGTGCCGAATTCGCCCGGTTCGATGCGCTGGTCGAGTACCCGTTGCAGACGCCCGGGGTGCAGGGGTCGCTCGTGCGTGTAGCGGAAGCCGCTGACGCGCGGGTCGGTCATGTGCGGATCGAATTCGCTGTTGAGAAGCGCGATCCACCCCGCGCCGTCCTGCCCAGATTCGAGGGCATGCGTCGCCCCACCGGCAATTGATGCCGCCCTGCCATCGAGGGAATCGCCTCCCTGCTGGAGACTGAGTCGTGCTCGAGGCGCCAGATGATTCGCGAGAGCCATGAGCGTGGAGAGATCGGGCGTCGAGAGTGCTTCCCAATTCACGAGCACGATGTGCGAGGCGAACTCGACCTGCGTGACCAGCAGTTCGGAGCGCGCAACGTGCAGTGCGCTGCCTCGCGCACGCACGTAGTCGTCGCGCATCAGGTCGGTGAGGAGGTGACTGGCGTCGACGACGCAGACGACGCGGGTGAGGCGCAGATCGTCGGGCTCCGATGAAAACGCGCCGATGATCTCGGTGGCGCGGATGTCGGCGGGCAACTCGACGACGACGCTGCCTCCGGAACCTGCCCAGGGGGCGAGCGCGATGGCTTCGCGAATTGGATCGATGGCGACCGCGAGGCGAGCGGCTGACAGGAGCATGGCGCGATCGCGCTCGGCCACGCGTGAGGCGTAGGCGCGGCGCTCGGGCACGCAGGCGCCGACGATGGCGATGACATTGATGTGGTGCTCGGTCACATGAGCCTCCGGAGGGGTGTGGGACGGCGGTACTGGGTTTTGTCTCTACTATAATGATAATTCTTATCAATAAGGATCGGAGAATCGCACATGAAAGTACGCGCGTCACTGAAGTCGCTCAAGCAGCAACCGGGGGCTCAGGTCGTACGGCGGCGCGGCCGGGTGTATGTCATCAACAAGCAGAACCCCCGGTTCAAGGGGCGTCAGGGCTGATTCAGGCCTCCGGGCTCAGCGGCACCAGTCGCTGAGCCCGCCAATCACCGAGCGCACGGTCTCGCCGGTCGTGAGGCGCACGTAGTTCGTCGTCGTATGCGAGTACCCACCCGTGACCGGCACCCCATCGGGCTCTCCCTCGCGCGACACCGCCTCAACCGCGGCGAATTCGCCGTTCGGGGAGACGCAGACCCGCCCCACGCCCGTATCGCCGGCGGCGGGGGTGTATACGGGTATGCCGTCGAGCGGTTCGAGGTCTCCAGGGTCGGCGGTGGCAGTGGCGGCACCGTCGTTCGTGAGGCGAAGCAACTGCCCGCCCGACGCGAGGCTGCCGTTGCCGAGCAGCGACCCCGCCGATCGTGGATCGACCAGCACCGCATCTGTCGCGAGGTCGACACTCTGGCTGCCCACTGGTGCGGCGGACGAGGCTCCAGTGCGCACGAGCGCGCTGTGCGTGTCGAGCGGAAGCGTGGCCTTCGGATCGCCCGTGCCGTGATCGAGCGGGGTTGCCGGCGGTGCGCCCGCGAACGTTCCGGTCACAATGCTCGAGAGGTCCAGGAGTACGTCGCCCGTCGCCGTCGCTACCGCGAGGCTCGTGCTCCCGGGTGCGAAGCCGAGAAGGTCGCCGGAGACGCCCAGATCGAAGCTGCGCGGCGTCGGAGCCGCCTCCCAGCCGTGGAGGCGCCCATCGGGGGTCTGGAAGACGAGCGAGGTGGTGCCGGGAATGAACCGCCAGTCGCGAACCGGCAGTGCGACCCCGGCGTCGTCGGTCACCGTCGACACGATGATGGCTTGTGGATCGATGACGAGGAGCGTGCGGTCGTAGTGCGTGCCGTCTTCGCCGACGCCGGATCCGACCACCCCCAGAACCCCGCCGTCGGGTTCGCTGCGCAACTGGCCGAGGTCCGCAAGGCCCATGATGCGGAACGGTTGGTCGCTCGCGCCGCCTCCAGGGTTCGCGTGCGGTCCGTGGACGGCGAGTTCTGCGCTTCCGGTGTCATCGCGGGTGATGACCGCGAGACCGGTGGTGACCTGCGCATACTCCTGGATGTGCGGCGCGGTGAATGCGGTGCGCGTGGCCGCGGCATCGTGCACGCGGTGCTCGAGCAGTCGATCCTCGGTATCTCCGCGTACCAGCGTGTACGTGAGTGGATCCGGGGTGCGAAATGCTGCCTCGACGGTGCCTGAGCTCCCCGTCGCCATTCCGGTGACGGACGCCGAGATGCGGTACTCCGTGTCGGTCTGGAGCATGCCGGCGAATCGCAGCGTGACGGTACCGCCATTCGTTGAGACCTCGAACGGGGCTGCGGGCGTCACGGACACGGCGGCAGCCTCCACCTCAGTGACCGGTTGACTGAGGTGCAGCTGTACCCGTTGGGCGGTGCGCGACACCAGCAAATCGGTGTTGGCATCGGTCGACTGCAGTCGCGGTGCTTGGAGGAGGTTGGCGATCGCGAGACCCGACGCGAGCAGCACCAGGATCGCGAACACCGCGATCACGGTGACGCGAGCGCGCCGGCGTGCACCGGCTTCGAGGCTTCGTTCAGTAGACATACGGATCATCCGGCTCTGCGATCGCGGTCACCGAGTAGGGGCGCAGCACGACCGGCTGGTCGCTCGTGACATCGGGGTTCGGCACGAACGCACCCTCGACCTCGACCCACGACCCGGCCGGGTGATCCTGCGACCACCCGGGTGCGAGCACCGGTACGCCGAGCGGCTGGGCGTCGACGGCGCAACACGACACGACAAAGCGTGAGGCGTAGAACAGGTCAGATTGCGAATCGGGGCCGGCGAGCACGAACCCGATGAATCGTGCGGTGCGCCCCTCGGCCTCGGCGCCGCCGTTCTGACGCAGCAGCATGGCCCAGTCGCGAGCATCCCGATCTTCATCGGCGGCGTTCATATCGGCGATGCCGCCACCTCCGCCCGCGTTGACCTCCCGCTGCTGTGCGGTCGCCGCCGAGAGCGTGGTGGGTGGAGCGATGAGCAGTGCGGCGGCGGTACCGCCCACCAGCAGTGCGGCACCGGCGATGTGTATGAGGCGGCGTGCGGTGCGGCGGGGCGCTGGGGCTGCGGGATCGCCGTGCGCGTGCGGCTCATCGTGCGCTGGCCCGTGCTCGTGCTCGTGCTGATCTCGTGCCCGCCGCACCACGGGTACGGCGGCGATGAGGGCGATCGCGGCGATGGCGCTCAGCGACACGGTGAACCACAGGTAGCGGGGGTGCACGTACCAACTCAATCGCCCAGTGGCGGCGAGCCAGACCACGGCGGCGATCCCGATGCCGCTGAGGAGCAGACCGCGCCAGTACTTCGCGAAGCGATCAGGCGACAAGGTTGAGCCCCCATCCGATGACGAGGCAGCAGAGGGCGACCAGCGCGGTCACGAGAACCAGCGTGCGCGCCGTGAACGTGGTGCGCAGCAGAGCCAGCATTTTGACGTCCATCATTGCTCCGAAGAGGAGAAATGCGACGATGCTGCCGGGCAGGAACGTGGCGCTCAGCGAAAGGATGAAAAACGCATCCACGCTTGAGCAGATCGCGATGACGAATGCCAGAAGCATGAGCGCGAGCACCGACCAGAGCGGGTGCGCGCCGAGGGTGACGAGGAGGTCGCGCGGAGCGCCGACCTGAATCGCGCCGGCGATCGCCGAGCCGATGATGAGCGCAGGCATGAGTGCGCTGGTCTCTTCTGCGATACCGAGGAGACTGCGCTGCCAGCGGCTGCCGCTCTGGTGTTCGTCGGCGTGCTCGCAGTGCGCCCTGAACTCGCGTGTCAGTGCGGTCGCGGGGTTCGATGAGCGGCTGAGAAGCCACCCCGCGAGGTTCGCAATGACGAACCCGCCGATGATGCGGGCGGCGAGAATGCCGTCGCTCCAGCCGAAGGCCTGATAGGTCGTGATGATCGTGACCGGGTTGAGCACGGGGGCGGCGAGGAGAAAGGTGACGGCTTCCGGCACCGAGAATCCGCGCAGCATGAGCCCGCGGGCCAGGGGCACGTTACCGCACTCGCACACCGGGAGCAGGATGCCTGTCACCGAGAGGACGGCTCGCCGCAGCGCTGGCCTGCGGGGGAGGAGGCGGTCAATGAGACGCTGCGGTACCCACACCTGCACCGCGGTCGAGAGCAGGATGCCGAGGAACACGAACGGCAGCGACTCGATAAACACGCTGAGCGCGAGTGTCACGAAGTCGGCCACCGCGGTGGGCAGTGCGAGGGCGGCCCCGGCTCGATCGGTCAGCGCACGGACGCCGATCGCTGCGAGCAGCGCGGCGACTGCGATGGCAATGGGAACGGCGTTGCGCGGACGCGTGGCGGTCACCTGCAAGCCGCCTCCATACTTTCCGAGCGCATCGGTATGGTTATACCGCGAGTCCCGGGAGATCGATAATCGTTCTCAGTATAAGTGGCCTACGAGCGCCCTGCGGCACGGCACTCCGCACAGATGCCGAAGACCTCGAGCGTGTGCGAATGGATCTCGAAATCGTGCGTGCGCGCCACCGACGTGAACCACGCTTCATCAGGAGGCTCGATCTCGATCGTCGTACCGCAGCTCGTGCACACCATGTGGTGGTGATGCGTCTGCGGGTCATCGCACGCCCGGTACAGCTGGCCATCGGGAGTCGAAATCGCGTCGGCCTCCTGATTGTCGACCAGCGTATTCAACTGTCGGTACACCGTGGCGATACCGATCTTCAGGCCGTCGTCGGCGAGGCGACGATGGAGCTCCTGTGCTGAGATGAATCCGGCCATGGATTCGAGCGCCGTGCGCACCGCAGTTCCCTGCGTGGTGCGCCGGGTGCGAATGGTCGTCACGGTGAAACTCCCGGGGGTCGTTGGTCGTCTCCGATGCTAGCAGCGGCGTGTCGAGCGCGGGTGACGCCGCCAGCGAACGAAGACGGCGTGCGGAAATGGTTGGAGTCCGCCTGCGCCCCTTTCGAGCGTCGGTCGCGATCGATAATCTGGACAAACGACCGAAAGGACATTCGCGCATGGGCTTCTTCACCAAGGACACGGCACCCGCGGGCGGCGCAGCAGGCGCCCTGGCTCCGCTTTCGAAAGACCGCATCAAGGCTGCCCTGGAGGCCGCCGGCTGGTCGTACAGTGTCGACGGCGACGGCGATATCGGGGGCGGGTGGGAGTACGGCTCGTTCTTCTTCTTCGTGAACGGCAACCAGGATGAACTGTTGTGCGTGCGCGGGTACTGGCGCGGTCGACTCGAGGAGACCGACTACTTGCGGGCACTGGAGCTCGCGAACGAGTGGAACGCGGAAAAGCTCTGGCCCAAGACCTATATCGGCCGTGACGACGAGGGCGCCGTGCGCGTCAATACCGAGCACAATGTCGACTACGAGCCCGGTCTGACCGATGAGCAGCTTGCGCAGCACCTGCTCTGCACCGTCAACACCAGCATGGCATTCTTCGAACGCGTCAACGAGGTCTTCCCCGAAGCCTGGGCGAAGTTCAAACCCGAAGACTGATCGCCAACCGTGGACCAGCGATTTCAAGTCGACCTCGCCGGAATGGTCGACCTTCTCTCCCGGCATCTCTACTCGGGGCCGCAGGTGTACCTGCGCGAACTCATCCAGAACGCCGTCGACGCGGTCACGGCTCGTCGTGAGCAGGATGCCGGCGCGCCCGCGACCATCCGGCTTCGCACCTCTGTCGATGCCGACGGACGATCCCACCTCGAGATCGCCGACACTGGAATCGGGCTGACGGCCGAGGAAGCCGCCGAACTGCTCGCGACGATCGGGCGATCGTCGAAGCGCGATCCGGTGCTCGGCCTGGGCCGAGACGCGTTTATCGGCCAGTTCGGCATCGGCATGCTCGCGGCCTTCATGGTGGCAGACCGCATCGTCGTGCACTCGCGCTCTGCGAGTGGAACCGAGTCGATGCGATGGGAAGGGCGAGCCGACGGCACGTTCGCGGTCGCCGTCGAGCCCGCGGGTGCGGGCATCGAAGAGACCGGTCCCGGATTCACCGAGACCGGATCGACCGTGCGCCTCACGGCCCGAGCCGATGCGGCCCACTGGTTGGCGAACGACACGGTGGTCGGACTCGCCACCGAGTTCGCCTCCCTGCTGCCATTCGACGTCGCCGTCGAAGTGCCAGTGACGGCGACCGAACGCGCGTGGCGCAGAATCACTCAGGCTGAGCTTCCCTGGCGGGTGGCGCACGAGACGACGACGGCTCGCTCGCGAGCGCTCGCCGAGTACTGCGAGCGGGTGTTCGGCTTCACGCCACTCGGGCACATCGACCTCGACTTGCCGCTCGCCGGCACGACCGGGGTCGCATTCATCCTGCCCCAGGCCGTGTCGCCCGGCACCGGACAGCACCGCGTCTACATGAAACGCATGCTGCTCGGCCCCCGAGTCGACCGGGTGCTGCCCGAATGGGCATTCTTCGTGCGCGCGGTGATCGACTCGGATGCACTCTCACCGACCGCCTCCCGCGAGCACCTCCACGACGACGAGATCCTGCTCGGCGTGCGCGAGTCGCTCGGCGCGCAGCTGAAGCAGTGGGCGACGCGCACCCTGCGTCAGCCCGGTGACGTGATGAACCGGTTCATCGAGACTCACCACCTCGCGCTGCGCGCGCTCGCGGTCACCGACCCCGACATGCTCGCGCTCGTCGCTGAGGTATTGCCATTCGAGACGAGCGATGGGCCGATGACACTCGCCGGCGCCGCGTCGCACGGAGAAATCGTCTACACGGCGACTCCCGAGGCCTATCGCCGCGTGGCCGCGGTCGCACGCGCTCAAGAACTCGTCGTGGTCAATGCCGGCTACGTGTACGACGCCGACATCATGGAGCGGCTGGGGCGCCTCGATGACTGGGCGGTCCGTGAACTCGACAGCGCCGATCTGGTGCAGGTACTCGGCGTGCCCGCCGTCGAACGCGAGCTCGCCGTGGCAGATGCGGTCGCTCGCGCTCGTGAACTGCTCGAGGACGACGACTGCGATGTGCTCGTGCGCACGTTCGCACCCGACACCGTGCCGGCAATTCTGCTGCGTGATTCCGACGGCGAGCACCGGCGAGCACTCGATCGTGAGCGTCGGGCGACGCCCGATCTGTGGGGTGGGTTGCTCGACGCCTTCGCCGAGACGAACGCGGGGACGCGGCGCACCCGCACGCTCGTACTGAATGACGCGTCACCCGTCGCGCGCCGGCTCTTGGCAGCGCCCGGCGGTGCGGTGTTCGCTGCCGGGCTCCGCTCCCTGTATCTCTCGGCGGTCATGCTCGCCGGTGAAGGGCTGCGCGCGAGTGAATCGGCATCGCTGTCGGACGCGCTCGGCGTGCTGCTCGACGCGTCGCTCGCAGACGCATCCGAGCGTGACGCAGGGCTGCCGCACCCGTCCGACCCCCGCAGACCGGAGGACCCCCGATGACGATCGACCAGCAACTCCTCGATCTGCGCGATCTCCCGTACGGCGTTGCGCGAACCGCCGCAACCGAAGCCATCGCCCGCCGCGTTGAAACCGAGGGGCCGCGCGAGCATCTGGCAATGGCGTTGCTCGAACTCGTCGAGGCGTACACCTTCACCGATGAGGGTGCGAAGTCGTTCGTGGTCTTCGCCCAGTTGCTGCGGCTCTGGGACGAATCGCCCGAGCTTTTCGACGCAGCCGACGAGCGCAACCTCTTCTGGGAGTTCAAGTGGATCGCGGCCGATGTGCCCGAATACCCCCAGATCTCGCACGCCCAAGCGGCCGCCTTTCTCGACGACATGCAGCGGCGATTCGAGCTCGCGGGGCACGGGCTCTCATCGGTGCGCATGAGCCGATTCCGCTGGGCCTGGCACGTCGGCGATCCCGAAGCGGAGGCGGCCCGCATCGACTGGGTCACCGGCATGCGCGACGAGTTCGAAGATTGTGTGGCCTGCACGATCGGCCAACAGGTCGATTTCTTCACCGAGACCGGCCGCCCCGCAGAAGCCGTGGCACTCGGGCTCACGCAGGAGTTCGACTGCAATCTTGAGCCGGCCCGCACCCGATACGCCGTCGCACTCGCAGCACTGGAGGTCGGCGATGCCGAGCTCGCCGCACGCTCGGCCGGCGACGCGCTCGCCGCAGACGACGGAGGGGCGACCGACTTCGGGCCGGCACGGGGCAAGCTCTTCGCCACACTCGCGCGGGGCGGCGATCTCGACCGCGCACTCCGAGTGCTGCGCAACGAGCACGTCGCGCTGCTGCGGGGCGGTTCGAGCCCGCTCTTCCGCCTGAGGTTTCTGCTCGGGGTGCTCGCCGGGCTTTCGGCTCGGCTCGATCAGGGAGACATGGAGACCGGTCTGCGCGACCCGGAATGGCGCACAGTCGCAGATCTGCATACCTGGGTGCACCGGGAGAGCAACGCACTCGCCGACCTCCTGGATCCGCGCAATGGCAATCGCTATTACGCCGATGCGATCGTTGCAGCGCTCGCGACACGGCCCAGCGCGTTGCACTTGCCGACGAGCGGGCAGCCCGGCGCGGTCGATGCGGCGCCTGCCGGGTCGGCCGGCAACGCTTCTATCGGCGAACGGTCGGTTGAGGCGGAGGTTGCGGCCACAGCGAGGTCGGAGGTGCGCGTCGAAACCGATGCGGCCTGGACGTCAGGCGAAGCCGCATTCGCCGCTGCGGAACACGCCGCCGGTCAGCGCGACTATGCCGCCGCGGCTCGAGCATATGGGCGAGCCGCCGAGCTGTGTGAAGCGGAGGGCTGGCTGGAGCGCGCCGGGTTCGCGCACGCGGAAGCTGCGCAGTGCGCTGCCCTGTCGGGCGCCGACCCCGACGCCCACCGCCGATTCGCCGCAGCGATCCCGCGTCTGCGAACGGGAGGAGCCGACCCGGAGGCGATCGTCGCGGTGCTCGCGGCCTGGGCCCCCGTGGCATCACGTATGTCCGACCCCGAGATGCATCTGCGCGAGGTGGCGGCTGAACTCGATCGCATGATCGCGTTCGACGCCGGAGACACTGCGGAGGCGCTGGCCGAGCGGCAGCGTGACGCGTGGAGTGCGCGACGCGCGACGCTCAGAGACACGCTCGCCCGCTCGATCGCGGCTGCGCCGCCGGGGGTTGCCGCGGGCGCGCGAATCTCACCAGAACCGACCGAGGCACATCGTGACCTCTCCGTCGGGCGGGCGATCGTGGAAGCGCTGCTCGCGGGGGAGGAGTTCGCGGCACTCGGCCGTCTCGCCGACGCCGCGCACGCGTTCTGGCTCGCCGGCCGCCTGCAACGCGATCAAGGCGACACCGCCGATGCGATCTGGTCGCTCGAGTCCGCATTCGAAGGCTTCGCGCTAGCGCGGCAGAAGCCCGATCGCGCCCGTGTCGCCGGAGAGCTCATCGACCTGCTGCGGGCCTCAGGCCAAGAGACCCGCGCCGAGGCGATCGTCGAGACCCTCGCGAACGGCTGACGCGAGGTCGACCGCGCCTCGCGTTGTCGACCGCAGCGGTAGGCTGGTGGCTATGAAACGGGTCGCCGTGGTGGTGCTCGAGGGCGCCAAGCCGATGGATGTCGGGATCCCCGCGCAGGTGTTCACACACCGCGCGAGCATGCCGTACACCGTCGACGTCTGCGGTGTGCGCCCGGGGCTGATTGCGGGCGGCGACGGGCTCTCCTACCACGTCGATCATGGACTGGATGCACTGGAGACTGCCGACCTCATCTTCGTGCCGGGGTACCGCTTCCCGGATCGCGATGCGCCTCCCGCCGCACTCACTGCCGCACTCGGTGCAGCGCACGAGCGCGGGGCGATCCTCGCCGCCATCTCGACCGGTGCATTCGCGCTCGCAGCGACGGGTCTGCTCGACGGGCGCCGCGCGACCACGCATTGGCACTACGCGCGCCGACTCGCCGAGCAGTTCCCGGAAGTGCGCGTCGACGAGCGGGTGCTGTTCGTCGATGAAGGGTCGGTGCTCACCTCCGCAGGAGCCGCGTCGGGCATCGATCTCTGTCTGCATCTGCTGCGCCGGGATGCCGGTATGGCGGTCGCGAACCATGCGGCACGACGTCTCGTCGCCGCGCCTTACCGCAGCGGCGGCCAAGCGCAGTACCTGCCGCACAGCGTTCCCGAATCGCACGGCGAACGATTCACGCAGACCCGCGAGTGGGCGCTCAGGCACTTGGGGTACCCGCTCACCATTTCACGGCTCGCTGCGCACGCGCGGGTGTCGGAGCGCACGTTCTCGCGACGCTTCCTCGATGAAACGGGATACACCCCGATGCAGTGGATCATGCGGGCGCGCGTGGACCGGGCCCGCGAGTTGCTCGAAGAGACCGACCTCGGGGTCGACGAGATCTCGGCCAGCGTCGGGTTGGGGTCGGCGACGAACCTGCGTCGCCATTTTCGCCAGGTGCTCGGAACCGCGCCGACTGCGTATCGGCGCACCTTCTCGCAAGGCTCCTGAGGTGTGACCCGGGCGATTTCCGGGGTGTTTCCACCGCATGTCACATCCTGGCAGCTTTCGTTCGAATGATGGCATTGCGGCCACTGGCGTGGAGGCCGCCGAGCGGCCACTCTGGAGATGGTTCATCATGCACGTCATTGTGAAGGAGATCGTGAAGCCATGACCCGTCGGGTAGCAATCAATGGATTCGGACGCATCGGGCGCGGGGTACTGCGCGCACTGCTGCAGCAGGGGAGCGACCTGGAGGTCGTCGCCATCAACGATCTGACCGATGCGCCCACGCTGGCGCACCTGCTGGCACGCGACACCCTGTACGGCAAGCTTGAGCAGCCCGTTTCGGTTGACGGCAGCACGCTCGTCGTCGGCGATCGCCGTATCGAGATCCTCGCCGAGCGCGACCCCGCCCAGCTGCCCTGGGGCGAGCTCGGCGTCGACGTCGTGCTCGAATCCACCGGCTTCTTCACCTCCAAAGAAGGTGCGAACAAGCACATCGAAGCGGGCGCGAAGCGCGTGCTCGTCAGCGCCCCCGCGAAGGGTGCCGACCTGACCATCGTGGTCGGCGTGAACGACGACCTCTACGATCCCGAGCAGCACCGCATCGTGTCGAACGCGTCGTGCACCACGAACGCTCTCGCGCCCCTCGCCAAGGTGCTCGACGACCTCGCCGGCATCGAGTGGGGCACAATGATGACGGTGCACGCCTACACGCAGGATCAGCGTCTGCAAGACGCCCCCCACTCAGATCTGCGCCGTGCACGCGCTGCCGCGCTCAACATCGTGCCGACGTCGACCGGCGCGGCGACCGCGATCGGCCTCGTGCTGCCCCAGCTCGACGGCAAGCTCGTCGGCGGCTCGCTCCGCGTGCCGGTTCCGGTCGGTTCCATCGTCGAACTCACTGCGGTGGTGTCGCGCGAGGTCACTCGTGACGAGGTGCTCGCGGCCTACCGCGCCGCTGCAGACGGCCCGCTCGCCGGAGTGCTCGAGTACTCGGAAGAGCCGCTCGTCTCCTCTGACATCGTTGCGAACCCGCACTCCTCGATCTTCGACTCGGAGCTCACCTACGCCGACGGCAAGCACGTCAAGGTGACCGCCTGGTACGACAACGAATGGGGCTTCTCGAACCGCGCCGCTCAGGTGCTCGGAACGCTCGCTGCGTCGTAACCGACTGCACAGAACAGCCCCGCCCCGGATACGTCCGGGGCGGGGCTGTTCTGCATGCGCTCGCCCGCAGCCTCTGAGCGATGGCGTACGCGTGCGCGGCGCGGTTGGCTGGCGGGGACGGATGGCGCGGTTAGGCGGGGCGGCGTCGCAGGCGGAGCACCAGTGCCGCAATTGCGCGCCAGCCGAGGACGAAGACTGCGAGTGTGATCGTCGCGACAATGATGAACGCCGGGGCGATACTTGCACCGGTCGCGGCGCGGAGCAGCATGCCGATCACGACCGTGCCGATCCATACCGGTACCCCGGCTCGCAGCACGGAGAGGGGGTGCCGTGCGACGCGCAGCGCCAACCACGTGATCGCGAGGCCGACGAGAAACGGCCAAGCGGTACTGAACAGGCCGAAAAGTGATGCCTCGCGCTCGTGACTGCTGCGACCGATGCCGGCGAACAGCAGCACGAACGCGATGTCGGCGCAGAACGCAAGTATCACGGTTCGGGTGACGGAGCGCTGTGCGTCGACCGGGTGCGCCGTCGAGCTCATCGCGACTCCTGCTTCGACGTCGTGGCAACGTGCTCGAGTACCGCATCGTGCAGGGCGCCGTTGGTCGCGAGCGCGCTGCCGTTCCAGGCGCTCGACGCGCCGTCGATGTCGGTGAAGCGGCCTCCGGCCTCTCGCACGATGGGCACCAGCGCGGCGAGGTCGTAGGGCTTCACATCGAACTCGGCAACGATGTCGACGAGGCCCTCCGCGAGCAGCATGTACGACCACATGTCGCCGTAGGCGCGGTCGCGCCAGACCGCGCGGGTGAGCGAGATCAACGGCTCCAGATACCCCGCAAGATCCCATTGCTCGATGCTCTGGAAACTGAGGGAGGCGTGTTCGAGATCGGAGACGCCCGAGACGCGCAACGGGCGCGGCGCCTCGCCGTGACGCTGCCCCCAGGCGCCCGAGCCGGTCTCGGCCCACCAGCGTGCGCCGAAGCCCGGCGCTGACACGACGCCGACGGTCGGTTGGCCAGCCACCTCGAGCGCGATCAGCGTCGCCCAGTTGGGAACACCACGGAGAAAATTCGACGTTCCATCGATCGGGTCGATGATCCACTGCCGTTCACCGCCGTCGACGACGCCTGATTCTTCCCCGAAGAAGCCGTCTGCGGGGCGCTCCGTCTGAATGCGTGCGCGCAGTGCCGCTTCGACAGCCGTGTCGGCGTCGGTCACGAACGTGCGGTCGGGTTTCGTATCGATCGCGAGGTCTGCTGCCTGAAATCGGGGCAGCGCGATGCTGTCGGCGAGGTCGGCGAGTGCGAGTGCGAACTCGAGATCGGCTGAGGGGGCGTGAGTGGTCATGGCGCCTGCCTTCCGGGACCGGTGGCGGATATGCGAAAAGCCCGGTAGAAACTACCAGGCTTTTCGATCTGTGCGCCCTCACGGGCTCGAACCGTGGACCCGCTGATTAAGAGTCAGCTGCTCTACCAACTGAGCTAAAGGCGCATTTTCGCTGATTCAGAACGTGATTCCCGCGCTGAGCAACGGATGAAACTCTAGCACGGGGTTCACGTACCGTTCAAATCGGCGTCGTCATCCCGCGCGCGTCGCGCGCCGTGGGCGGTACAGCAGCGCGGTCGCGAATGCGACGGCGATGAGCGAACCCACCATGACGGCGAGTCTCGCGGTATCTGCGTCGCTCGGGTCGGGCAGGCTCAACTCGGTCACGAGCAGCGAGACGGTGAATCCGACACCGGCCAGAGCGGCAACACCGATCAGTTCCCGCCACCGAACGGCGGCGTCGAGTTCGGCGCGGGTGAAGCGCGTGACGAGCCAGGTCGTGGCGGCGATGCCGACGGGCTTGCCGACCACGAGACCGAGCATCACGCCGATGGCGATCGGGTCTGCGGGGAAGCGCGAAGCGCCACCGAGTGCAACGCCGGCGGCGAAGAACGCGAACACCGGCACGGCGAACCCGGTCGACAGTGGACGAATGCGGTGCTCGAGCGATTCGGCCAGGGTGGCACCACGACGGCCTCGCACGGGGATGAGGAAGGCGAGGAGCACGCCGGCGATGGTGGCATGGATGCCCGAGGCGAGCACCAACGCCCACACGATCACGCCGACGGGCAGGAGCGCCACCCAGGGCAACCAGGGCAGTCGCACCAGCTGGGGTGCGAATCGGTGCGCGATCCAGCCGAATACCGCGAGGGGGAGGAGGGCGATGAGGAGCGGCAGGAAGCTGAGCTGCTGCGTGTACACGATGGCGATGATGAGGATCGCGATGAGGTCGTCGACCACCGCCAGAGTCAGCAGGAAGAGGCGCAGAGCCGGAGGGACTCCCGGGGCGATGACCCCGAGTACCGCGACGGCGAAGGCGATATCGGTGGCGGTCGGGATCGCCCACCCGTGCAGGCCGCCGCTCTGGGCATTGACCGCGGCGTACACGAGAGCGGGCACGACCACGCCCCCGACTGCTGCCGCGACAGGAACGACGGCCGTCGAGACGCGGCGCAATTCTCCGGCGACGAACTCGCGCTTGAGTTCGAGACCGACGATGAAGAAGAAGATCGCGAGGAGTCCGTCAGACGCCCAGTGGCCGATGCTGAGATCGATGCCGATCGCCGGAATACCGATATGGGCATCTCGCAGTGCACGATAGGCATCGCCTGCGGGAGAGTTGGCCGCAAGAAAACCGAACGCCGCGGCGATGACCACGATCGCACCGCCGAGCGACTCGGTGCGCAAGAGCCTGCCGAGCCGGGATGCCTCTCGTCGGCTCAGCGCAGCGAGAACGGTGCGGCGGCGTGCGGGAGGCGATGCGGGTGAGGTCACGGTTGGCCTTTCCGAGTGGAGACGACTGTATCAATCGTCGACCAGGCTTCCCGACTCACCATCGCCCATTCTACTGTGCGAGGCCGTGCGACGTCACTCCGTGTCGGATTCGTGCGCGAAGTCGTCGTCACGCTCCTGCATGGCGACGCTGGCGACGGCGAGAGCGAGCCCGGCGATCCAGACTCCCCAGACGAGAAAACGGCGCCAGTCCTTGCGCATGGACTGCGTGCGGCGTGCGGTGCTGACGGCGCCGAACGCGGCTCCGAGTACTCCGGGGTTGGTGACGTACTTGCCGATCGACACGGTGACTCCCTCGAATTCGGTACTGCGACTTCTTCAGCCTATCGTTCGGGTCACGAGCTACGAGGGGGTTGCGGTAGCCTGGGGGCACGAGATTCCGCGCGCGCGGAACCCCACCCCGAGCGGCCGCGATGCGGGCGCCGAGCCACGATAAAGGAGAAGCCAGCATGGCGAAGGAGAACGGCGCACTGTTCGAGGAGAGCTCGCAGGGTGCAGTGAGCGCAGTCACCGGCATCATCTTCATCCTCTCGATCGTGCTGGCCTTCGGCGGGTTCATCGTGATGAGCTACGGCGTGAACCCGGAACTGGGCGCGGCTGAGATCTGGACGTTCGTGGCCGGTCTCGCAGCGACCATCCTCGGTTTCGCGCTGCCGTTCACGCTGCTGCCCGCCACCGGCAAGTAGTCGACGCGTACGAACGGGGCCGGAGGAGCAATCGCTCCCTCCGGCCCCGTTCGTCGTTTTCTGCGGTGCGCGGGTCGCTGGGTGCGGGTGCGTGCTGGCCAGCGACCCCGCGCCTGAGCGGCATGCGGGTGCCTCTAGAATGGCGGCATGGCAGAGATTGACATGAAGCCGCGCAGTCGCGACGTCACCGATGGAATCGAGAAGGCTGCGGCGCGAGGCATGCTCCGTGCGGTCGGCATGGGAGACGAAGACTGGGACAAGCCCCAGATCGGTATCGCCAGCTCGTGGAACGAGATCACTCCCTGCAACCTGAGTCTCGATCGCTTGGCGCAGGGCGCCAAGGAGGGCGTGCACTCGGGTGGCGGGTATCCGCTGCAGTTCGGCACCATTTCGGTGTCCGATGGCATTTCGATGGGCCACGAGGGCATGCACTTCTCGCTGGTCTCGCGTGAAGTCATCGCCGATTCCGTTGAGACCGTCATGATGGCGGAGCGTCTCGACGGTTCGGTACTCCTCGCGGGGTGCGACAAGTCGCTGCCCGGCATGCTGATGGCTGCTGCGCGTCTCGACCTGGCCTCGGTATTCCTGTACGCCGGCTCCATCGCTCCCGGTTGGGTGAAGCTCACCGACGGCACGGAGAAGGAAGTCACGATCATCGACGCCTTCGAGGCCGTCGGCGCCTGCAAGGCGGGCACGATGAGCGAGGAAGACCTCAAGCGCATCGAGTGCGCAATCGCTCCGGGCGAGGGCGCCTGCGGTGGCATGTACACCGCGAACACCATGGCCTCGATCGCCGAGGCGCTCGGCATGAGCCTGCCGGGCTCCGCTGCTCCGCCCAGTGCTGACCGCCGCCGCGACTACTTCGCGCATCGCTCCGGCGAAGCTGTGGTGAACATGCTGCGTCTCGGGATCACCGCGCGCGACATCCTCACGAAGAAGGCGTTCGAGAACGCGATTACGCTGCTCATGGCCTACGGCGGGTCGACGAACGCAGTGCTGCACCTGCTCGCGATCGCCCGCGAGGCTGAGGTTGATCTCACCCTCGAGGACTTCAATCGCATCGGAGCGAAGACGCCCCACCTTGCCGACATGAAGCCGTTCGGCAAGTTCGTGATGGCCGATATCGATCGCCAGGGCGGCGTGCCCGTCGTACTGAAGGCACTGCTCGATGCTGGCCTGCTGCACGGCGACGCACTCACGGTCACGGGCAAGACCATGGCCGAGAATCTCGCCGAGCTGAACCCCGACCCGATCGACGGCACGGTGATCCATCACCTCGACGATCCGATTCACGCGACGGGTGGCCTCTCGATCCTGCACGGTTCACTGGCTCCCGAGGGGGCGGTTGTCAAGACCGCGGGCTTCGACGCCGAACTCTTCGAAGGCCCGGCGCGGGTGTTTGACCGCGAGCGGGCGGCCATGGACGCACTGACCGAGGGACGCATCGGCAAGGGCGACATTGTCGTGATCCGCTACGAGGGTCCGAAGGGTGGGCCGGGCATGCGCGAGATGCTCGCGATCACCGCGGCCATCAAGGGTGCGGGTCTCGGCAAAGATGTACTACTATTGACGGACGGACGATTCTCAGGCGGCACAACCGGCCTGTGCATCGGCCACATTGCACCTGAGGCAACGGACGGCGGTCCGATTGCCCTGGTTCGCGACGGAGACCTGATTCGGGTCGATATCGCCGCACGAACGCTCGATCTGCTGGTAGACCCCTCCGAGCTTGAGGCCCGCCGAGAAAACTGGGCCCCGCTTCCTCCGCGGTACACGCGCGGTGTGCTGGCGAAGTACGCCAAGCTCGTCAAGTCGGCGTCTCACGGCGCCGTCACCGGCTGATCTGAGTCGGTCGACGTGCGCGCGATTCGCTCATGTCGGCCGGCTGCACCAGCCGCGTACCGCGACATCACCTCCGATCACGAAAGCTGGACATGACCTCGGAACCGAGTGCACTCCCATCACCCTCCGCCGCGCAACGCGGCGAGCGGATGACCGGCGCGCAGGCCGTCGTTCGCAGTCTCGAAGCACTCGGAATATCCGATGTCTTCGGGCTGCCGGGCGGTGCCGTGCTGCCGCTGTACGACGCGCTGATGAGCGCGGAAAAGCTGAACCACATCCTCGTCCGCCACGAGCAGGGGGCAGGTCACGCTGCTGAAGGCTTCGCGAGCGCGAGCAACACCGTCGGTGTGTGCATCGCGACCTCGGGGCCGGGCGCAACGAACCTGGTCACCGCGATCGCCGACGCCTACATGGATTCGGTGCCGCTCCTCGCGATCACCGGCCAGGTCTTCTCGCACCTCATGGGCACCGACGCGTTCCAGGAAGCCGACATCGTCGGCATCACGATGCCGATCACGAAGCACTCGTTCCTGGTGAAGCGCCCCGAAGACGTTCCGGAAGCGATCGCGGCTGCGTACCACCTCGCATCCACGGGCCGCCCTGGCCCGGTGCTGGTCGACATCACGAAAGACGCGCAGGAGGGGGAACTCGACTTCGTCTGGGATCCGCGCGTCGACCTCGCCGGGTACCGCCCGATCACGAAGGCGAACAGCAAGCAGATCCAGGCCGCAGCCGACCTCATCGCTGACGCGAAGCGCCCCGTGTTCTACGTTGGCGGCGGCGTCGTGCGCGCCGGAGCAGCCGAGGAGCTCAAGCAGCTCGTCGAGCTCGTAGGAGCGCCGGTCGTGACCACGCTCATGGCGCGCGGCGTCTTCCCGGACTCGCACCCGCAGCACCTCGGCATGCCCGGGATGCACGGAACGGTGCCCGCAGTGCTGGCGCTCCAGGAAGCCGACCTGCTGATCACGCTCGGCGCGCGATTCGACGATCGTGTCACGGGCCGCGCTGCACTGTTCGCCCCTGAAGCGAAGGTGATCCACGCCGACATCGATCCCGCCGAGATCGGCAAGATCCGCGCGGCCGATGTGCCGATCGTGGGCGACGCGGCCGAAGTGATCGCCGATCTGATCGCCGCGATGACCACAGCTCAGGTGAGCCGCGAATGCGCGAACATCAGTACCTGGTGGGAGCGTCTGCGCGGATTGCAGCAGCAGTTCCCGCTCGGGTACCAGGAGACGAGCGACGGTCTGCTGTCGCCGCAGCACGTGATCCAGCGCATCGGCGAGCTCACCGGCCCCGAGGGAATCTACGCCGCGGGCGTCGGCCAACACCAGATGTGGGCCGCGCAGTTCATCAAGTACGAGCGCCCCGGCGCGTGGCTGAACTCCGGTGGCGCGGGAACCATGGGGTACTCCGTGCCCGCCGCGATGGGGGCCAAGGTCGCCGAGCCCGACCGTGTGGTCTGGGCGATCGACGGTGACGGTTGCTTCCAGATGACCAATCAGGAGCTCGCGACGTGCGTCGTGAACAACATTCCGATCAAGGTCGCGGTCATCAACAACTCGTCGCTCGGCATGGTGAGACAGTGGCAGACGCTCATCTACGACGGCCGCTACTCCAATACCGAGCTCAACACGGGCCACGGTTCGCAGCGCGTGCCCGACTTCGTGAAGCTGGGCGAAGCCTACGGCTGCCTGGCGATCCGCGTCGAGCGCGAAGACCAGGTCGATGAGGCGATCCAGCTCGCTCTCGCGACCAACGATCGGCCGGTGCTCATCGACTTCGTCGTAAGCGCGGACGCCATGGTGTGGCCGATGGTGCGCCAGGGCACGTCGAACAGCGACATTCAGTACGCGTTGGAGCACAGCCCCGAGTGGGAGGGAGAGTAACCATGAGCCGTCACGTTCTCAGCCTCCTCGTCGAGGACAAGCCGGGTCTGCTGACCCGGGTCGCCGGGCTGTTCGCCCGACGCGGATTCAACATCGAGTCGCTGGCCGTCGGCCCGACCGAGATGCGCGGCCTGTCACGCATCACGGTCGTCGTCGACCAAGACGACATCCTGCTCGAGCAGGTCACCAAGCAGCTCAACAAGCTCGTCAACGTGATCAAGATCGTCGAACTCGAAGCCGGCACATCGGTGCAGCGCGAGCACGTGCTCATCAAGGTGCGGGCCGACAACCAGTCGCGTTCGCACGTGCTCGAAGCCGTCAACCTGTTCCGCGCTCGCGTCGTCGATGTCGTGCCCGACGCGCTGACGATCGAGGTGACCGGAGACCGGGGCAAGATCGAGGCCTTCCTGAAGGTGCTCGAACCCTACGGCATCAAGGAGATCGCCCAGTCGGGGCTCATCGCCATGGGCCGTGGCGCGAAATCGATCACCGAGCGCGTCTTCAAGAACTAGCGGAACCCCGTTCCGCTGCAGTACCCGTAACGAATCACCAAACGAAGGAGAGTCCCAAGTGGCTGAGATGTACTACGACGCCGACGCAGATCTGTCGATCATCCAGGGCAAGAAGGTCGCCGTTGTCGGCTACGGTTCGCAGGGTCACGCCCACGCGAAGAACCTGCGCGACTCCGGTGTCGAGGTCGTCATCGCGCTCAAGGAGGGCTCGAAGTCCACCGCCAAGGCCGAAGAAGCCGGGTTCGAGGTCAAGAACGTGGCCGACGCCGCGGCATGGGCCGACCTCATCATGATCCTCGCGCCGGATCAGCACCAGCGCAGCATCTTCAACGAGTCGATCAAGGATCAGCTGACCGAGGGCAAGACCATCGCCTTCGCCCACGGTTTCAACATCCGCTTCGGCTACATCGAGGCACCGGCGGGCGTCGACGTCATCCTCGTCGCTCCGAAGGCTCCGGGTCACACCGTGCGCCGCGAGTTCGAGGCCGGCCGCGGCATCCCCGACATCATCGCTGTTGAGTCGGATGCGTCGGGCACCGCGTGGGAGACCGCGAAGTCGTACGCGAAGGCGATCGGCGGCACCCGCGCCGGCGTCATCAAGACCACCTTCACCGAGGAGACCGAGACCGATCTCTTCGGCGAGCAGTCGGTGCTCTGCGGTGGCACCAGCCACCTCGTGCAGTACGGCTTCGAGGTGCTGACCGAAGCCGGTTACCAGCCCGAGATCGCCTACTTCGAGGTGCTGCACGAGCTGAAGCTCATCGTCGACCTCATGTGGGAGGGCGGCATCGCCAAGCAGCGCTGGTCGATCTCTGACACCGCCGAGTTCGGCGACTACGTGTCGGGCCCCCGTGTCATCGGCCCGGAGGTCAAGGAGCGCATGCAGGAGGTGCTCGCCGACATCCAGTCGGGGGCCTTCGCCAAGCGCTTCATCGATGACCAGGACAACGGCGCCGTCGAGTTCGCCGAGCTGCGCAAGAAGGAGGAGTCGCACCCGATCGAGAAGACCGGTGCCGAGCTCCGCAAGCTCTTCGCATGGCAGGCGCAGGACGAGGATTACGTCGAGGGCTCTGCCGCTCGCTAACCCGCGTCACACGCAGTGAACGCCCGTCGGGAATCTCCCGGCGGGCGTTCCGCATTTCTGAGGCGGAGTCGCGGGCCGCGGCTGCCGAGGTCGGTTACCCGGAGGCGCGTTTCGTGCGTGCCGTCGCGGGCGCCGTCCACGGATCCTCGGGCCACGGGTGCTTCGGGTAGCGCCCGCGCATCTCCTTGCGCACCTGCTGGTACGGCCCGTTCCAAAACGACTCGAGGTCATCGGTGACGGCGAGCGGACGGCGTGCGGGGGAGAGCAGATGGAAGAGCACCGGCACCCGGCCATCGACGAGCCGCGGGGTCTGCGCGAGGCCGAAGAGCTCCTGCAGCTTGACGGCGACGACCGGACGGTCGCCATCCCCGGCATCAGGGCCGGAAGCGGAAGCGGGGTAGTCGATGCGTGCGGTGTTGCCCGACGGCACTTCGAGGCGTTCGGGTGCGAGCGCATCGAGGCGCGCGGCGTCGGGCCAGGGCAGCAAACGTCGCAGGGCGGGTGCGAGATCGAGCCGATCGAGCGCCGCCCGAGGGCTGAGTCGTTCGAGATCCGGGCCGAGCCAGTCGTCCAGGCCGGCGAGCAGCGCTGCATCGTCGACCGCCGGCCATGGCGCACCCAGTTCGCGGTGCAGCAGTGCGAGGCGATGACGCAGCGATGCGGCACCGTCGCTCCAGGTGAGCGCCCGCATCCCGGAGGTCCGCACCAGCGCGGTGATCGCCGGGCGCGTATCGGTGGGACGTGCTGCAACCGGTGTCTCGGCGAGCAGGATCGCGCTCAGGCGCCGTTCTTCTCGCACCTGAACCCGACCCTCAGCAATGGTCGCGGTGCGCCGGTCGCTGCGGAGCCCCGCGCCGAGACGCAGTGCAGTCGCGTGGTCGAGGGGTGCGGCGAGGCGAATCACAGCTCCGGTTCCGTCAGCGGCCCGCCCGGCGGCACGCTGCACGTCGTGCACCGCGATCCACTCGCTGCCGATGAGCGTGCTGCCCTCGGGAATCGCCGCGCGGGTGCCGCTCGCGAACAGATACACGCGCGACGCAGGTGCGACGCGACGAGCGAGCCATTCGGGTCGCGCGAGTGCGAGCACGGCCCCGGGCGCGAGTGAATCGGGAGTCGCCGAGGCCAGGGCGCCGTCGTCGCCCGGTGCACCCGCAGACTGCGTCGCGATCTCGCGCAGACGCGCGGATTCACGGCGCCACCGATCGGCGCCGACGGCCCGCCCGGCGCGCAGCTCTCGGAGCAACACCGTCAGGTCGGCCCCCGCGTCACGGAAGTCGCCGGTGAACGCCGCCACGATCTCCGCAGCAGCTCGCGCGCCGCCAGCCTCAGTGCTGCCGGCGAGCAGCGCTCGAGCGGCGCGCGCCCCGACCGGTAACTGTGCGACGGTGAGCCCGGCTGCCGTGACTCTGCCGTCCGCATCGACGAGATCAAGGGTGCGCAAGACCGTTTCAGCTTCACGCATGGCAGCGGGCGGCGGTGCGGTGGGCAACCGAAGCCCGTCGCCGCGCGGTGTGCCCCACGCGGCGAGCATCAGTGCGGCATCGGTGAGGTCGGCCGAGGCAATCTCGGGAGGTGCGCTCGCAGGCATGCGCGCGAAGGCAGACTCGGCATAGGCGCGGATGACCTGGCCCGGTCCGAGTCGCGCCGCGCGCCCTCCGCGCTGTTCTGCGCTGGCGCGCGAGGCGCTGACGGTGACGAGGCCGGTCATTGCGCGAGATTGATCGCGGCGCACTTCGCGAGAGAGCCCGGCGTCGATGACGAGTCGCACCCCCGGCACGGTGAGCGAGCTCTCGGCGAGCGAGGTACTCACCACGATGCGCGCGGGCTCACTCCCCGTTCGGCCCCGCACGGCGCGGTCTTGCTCACGTGCGGGAAGCCGTCCGTGCAGGGGAAGCACGTCGATGTCGTGCGGCGTGCCCGGAGCATTGAGCCGCGCGCGCAGCAGACGCACCGTCTCATCGACTTCGCGCACGCCGGGCACGAAGACGAGGGCGTCGTGCCCGGATCGGCGCTGAGCATCGACAGAGATGTCGGCGAGGTGGGCCAGAAATGCGCGCGAGACGCCACGGTCATCGAGTCGTGGCCCAGGTGCCGGGGCGTAGTCGATGCGGAGCGGATGCAGTGCGCTCGCGATGTCGACGACTGCGGCGGCAGATTCCTGCCCATTCGCTCCGCCGAGCAGTGCGGCGAATCGCTCCGCTTCGAGCGTGGCCGACATGGCGATCACGATGAGGTCGTCGCGGAGCGCACGTGCCTCGGCGATCATGCCGAGCAGCAGGTCGCCCTCGAGCGAACGCTCATGCACCTCATCGAGGATCACTGCACCAACGCCCGGCAGGTCAGGGTCGCGTAACAGGCGGCGCAGCAGCACACCGGGAGTCAGCGCCTCGATGCGATCGTCGCGGCCGACCAGGCGTTGCCCGCGCACGGTGAAGCCGACCGCGTCGCCAACGGCGGTGCCGTCGAGCTCGGCGATGCGTGCGGCAGCCGCACGAACGGCGACGCGACGGGGCTGCGTGAGGAGCACGCGCGTTGCGGCGCCGCCGCGCTCGAGCAGCAGGTTCGCGACGAGCGGTGGCACGTACGTCGACTTGCCCGTGCCGGGCGGTGCGGTGACCACCGCCGCGCCTGAACGCGTCGCCGCGCGTATCTCATCATGCGCGTCGGTGACGATGAGCCCGGATCCGATGGCCGGGAGGTCAAAGCGATGCGGCATGCGCTCCAGTCTAGGAGCGCATGCCGCATCGCCGTGCGGTGGGCGTTACTCCGCAGGCGTCTCGGTGGGCTCGTCTGTCGACGTATCGGTCGAGTCGTCGGCTGCGGGGGCCTCTTCGAGCACGGCGACATCGCCTGCCAGTGCTGACTCGACGGCGTCGACCTGCTCCTGCGTGTAGCCGCAGTAGTTCACGGCCTCGCGCTGCCAGTAGCTGACGAGCCGGTCCTTGCCGGCCTCGTGCGCAGCCGCGACCGTACCCTGGTAGATCTGACCGTCGTTCGATTCCTTGTTGACGTCGGGAACCGCATCGCAGACGTGGAAGACCGAGCCGCCCTTGACCCAGAAGACCTCGTCTGCGCCGGTGAGCTGTTCGACGATGTTCGTCTCAGCGGCGTACTGCTCTTGCGACGGCGACTCGAAAGACGCACCGAAGAAGCCGGCGACGAGCAGCACGACGACGCCGATGCCACCGGCGAGCGCCTTCTGCTTGCCGTCGAGATTCTTGTTCGTGAAGATCAGGATGATCAGCGGCAGGAACGCGATGATCGCGATGATCGCGCCGAGCTGGTTCTGCACGAAGAAGCGAACGGCGTCACGCTTCGACGCGGGGTCGAGGCGGTTCGCCTGCTTCCACAGCAACGAACCGACCACCGAGAGCACACCGGTGACCACGATCGCGCCGATGAGCAGCAGCATGTTGACGGGAACCTGCTTGAGCACCCAGAAGATCGCGAAGATCTCGATGGCGATGGCGAGCACCCACAGCCCGGCAGCGATCCAGCGGAACTTCGTCGCCTTCGCCTTGGATTCCGGTGTCGGAGTCCAGACCGGCTCGTCGGGCGCGCCGGACTCGGAGGCTCGTGCACCGCCCGCGGGGGCAGTGCGCGATGCCGCAGGAGTCTTGGGCGACTCGACGCGGACGACCTTTTTCTTCTTCGGCGTTTCGGCCATGCTGTTCCCCCCGGGAAGTCGAATACGGCTCCCAGCATATCCATAAGGTCCTCGCTCCCGGCAGTCTCAAAGACATTGGGAGTTACCCTGTAAGGATGAAGCAGAAGCCGGGCCGCGCGTCGCGGGAGTCGCGGTCACGGGATGCTCGAGAGAGCACGCTGGCCAGCGGGTGGACCGTTGAGGGGGAGCGGAGTACTGACGCACCCGACGCGACGGGCGACAACCACGCCGTGGTGTCAAGTGATTTCGGATCGCCCGTCCCCGAGATCGCTCCGCGAGATTCGGCTGCTGTCGACTCGACGGCTGGCCGCGACACAACGGAAGAGTCGCTCGGCGATGCCCGCGACGATGTGGCAGACGCGGCCGAACCCCGAGCGCAGATCTCGAACGGCGCTCTGGTCGTGCTGGGCGTGTTCGGCGGGCTCTATTTGCTGTACACCTGGGGATGGTTCATCGTGGCGCAGGCCTATTCCGCGGTGAATGCGGTCACCGCGGCGGGAAGCGGCATCATCGGCGGCGTGCTGCAGCAGATCGTCTTTTGGGCGGCACCGATGGCGGCGCCCCTCTGGTTCTTCACCGCACTCGCGCTCAGCCGCGGGGGCAAGACGAAGCGTCTGGCGATCCTGCTCGTCGTCGGCGCAGTGGTGCTGCTGCCGCTACCCATGCTCATCGCGAGAGGGGCCTGATCCGTGCTCACACGCATTCTTTCGTGGATCGGCGGGCTACTGCTCGCGCTCCTGTACCTCTACGCCGTCGTCACGGGAATCGGGAACTTCGTCGGCTTTGTGGGTCTGAGCGGGGCGCTCGACACCGACCTCAGCGCGCTGGGTCGCGTCTGGTTGATCGTCGGCATCGCCTTCCCGCTGATCGTGTTCGTGCTCGCGCTGCTCGTCGGGCGACGCCGCAGCGCGGGTGTGCGCATTCTGCTGCTCGCTGCGGGTCTCGCCCTCGTCGCGGCGTGGCAGATCGACATCATGCACGTCATCCCCGAGTCGTCATATTTCGCGTAGCCACGGGTCGTCACGAGTGCGCCGCTAGACTGGTGGCCTGCGTGCTCCGCACGCTTCGTCCTCGTTATCAACCCGAAGGATCTGCTTGATGTCTGCGCCGGTCGTGCTGATCGCCGAACAACTCTCGCCCGCCACCATCGCCGCACTCGGCCCCGACTTCGAGGTGGTGCACGTCGACGGAACCGATCGCGACGCGCTGCGCTCGGCGCTCGGTTCGGCTGAGGCGGTGCTCGTCCGGTCTGCCACGCAGATCGATGCCGAGGCTCTCGGGTGGGCCCCGAAGCTCAAGGTGATCGCTCGCGCCGGAGTGGGTCTCGACAACGTCGATATCAAAGCGGCAACGCAGGCCGGCGTCATGGTCGTCAATGCACCGACCTCGAACATCATCAGCGCCGCCGAGCTCACCGTGGCGCACATCCTGGGCCTCGCGCGTCACCTGCCGCGCGCCCACGCGTCGCTGTCGGCGGGGGAGTGGAAGCGCTCCTCGTTCACCGGCATCGAGCTCTACGAGAAGACGGTCGGCATCATCGGTCTCGGCCGCATCGGCGCACTGATCGCCGAGCGCCTGCGCGGCTTCGGCGTCGAGCTCATCGCCTTCGATCCGTACGTGACCGCGGCCCGTGCGCAGCAGCTCGGCGTGCAGCTCGTCACGCTCGACGAGCTCATCAGCCGCGTCGACTTCCTCACCATCCACATGCCCCGCACGCCCGAAACACTCGGCATGATCGGTGCGGATCAGCTGCGCGCGATGAAGAACACCGCGTACGTCGTCAACGTCGCCCGCGGCGGCCTGATCGACGAAGAGGCGCTCGCCGAGGCGCTTGCGAACGGCGAGATCGCCGGCGCAGCGCTCGACGTGTTCGTCAGCGAGCCCCCCGCCGACACCCGGCTCACGGGCCTGCCGAACGTCAACGTGACGCCGCACCTCGGCGCATCGACCGATGAGGCGCAAGAGAAAGCCGGCGTCTCGGTCGCGAAGTCCGTGCGTCTCGCGCTCGCAGGCGACCTGGTGCCCGACGCGGTCAACGTCGCCGGCGGCGTCATCGACGAGTACGTGCGCCCGGGCCTCCCACTCACCGAGAAGCTCGGCCAGGTGTTCGCCGGTCTTGCCGACGGCGCGATCGCATCGGTCGACATCGAGGTGCACGGCGAGCTCGCCGAGCACAAGGTCGAGGCGCTGCGCCTCGCCGCACTCAAGGGCATCTTCTCGAAGATCGTCAGCGACCCGGTGTCGTACGTCAACGCGCCGCTGCTCGCCGAGCAGCGCAACATCGAGGTGCGCTTCAGCGTCGACTCGGTGTCCGAGAGCTACCGCAACGTCATCACGCTGCGCGGCGCCCTCACCGACGGCACCGCGATCTCGGTCTCGGGTACGCTCACCGGCCCGAAGCAGGTCGAGAAGATCGTCGAGATCAACGGCTACGAGGTCGAGTTGCCTGTTCCTGAGCACCTCATCGTCTTCAGCTACACCGATCGCCCCGGCATCGTCGCGACTTACGGCGGCGTGCTGGGTGAGGCGGGCGTCAACATCGCCGGTCTGCAGATCGCCCGCGACGAAAAGCAGGGCACCGCGTTGTCGGTGCTCTCGATCGACGCCCCGGTCGAAGAAGCGATCATCGTCGCCCTGCGTGGTGCGATCGGCGCCGAGAGCCTGCACACGATCGACATCGACGCGCTCTAACTCGTCGACGCAAATGCCGGCGGTTCCCTCGGGGGAGCCGCCGGCATTGCTGTGTGCGGCGCAGACGAGCGCGCGGGTCGGCGCGCGTTCAGCGGCCGGCGCGGATCGCCGAGGCGACCGCGTCGATGTGGTGCAGCGCGGCGCGCTCGGCCTCGAGTCGATCGCCCGATTCGATCGCGGCGAAGATCTCGGCGTGCTCGACATCGGAGGTGTGCTGACGCGCCTGGGTGATGTTCAAGAACTCTGACTGTAGGTCGAGCGAGCGGCGCATGGAGGCGGTGATGCTCAGCAGTACGGAGTTGTGGCTCGCCTCGGCGACGAGGGTGTGGAAGTCTCGGTCGAGCCGCACCCATTCGTGCAACACCGAGGTGTCGCGCATGCGGGCGAGCAGACGGCGCATCGCGTCGAGCTCTTCGGTGGTGCGGCGCTCTGCAGCGTGGCCGGCGGTGGGCACCTCGACGTGGATGCGTGCTTCCATCAGGTGATCCGGATCGAACCCACCGAACTCCGAGACACCCGACGGCGTCTTCGAGAGTACGTAGGTGCCGCTGCCGCTGCGGGTCTCCGTGAGGCCGAGCGTTGCGCACGCATGCAGCGCCTCGCGCACGACGGAGCGGCTCACGCCGAACTGCTTGGCCAGTGCGAGTTCGCCCGGAAGTCGGTCGCCCACGGCGAGCGTCTGATCGTCGATGAGTCCCCGAATGGCGCTGAATGCGGCTTCGGTCGCGCTGACGCGCTGAACGGGGGAGTGCATGTTGGGGGAACCTTTCGGGAGCGCGTCGCGGTCTCCCTGGCGGAGTGGTCGGCGTCGGCGCAGATCTACTCGAATAAGGATATTGAGATTCTGTCGGATTCGGGTAATCTGTCTGACAGCCGGACAGATGTGCGCACAGCGGCGCCACCGAGCGACAGAGAAGGGTCTCGACTCATGAACGAAGAAGTTCTTCCGCCCCACGCGGCGTCGGGCGAAGCCGTCGACGCCGGCGATAGCGGGTATCACCGCGGTTTGAAGCGCCGACACCTCACCATGATCGCGATCGGTGGCTCGATCGGCACGGGCCTCTTTCTCGGCGCCAGTGGCCGCATGGAGATCGCCGGGCCGTCGCTCGCCTTCGTCTACATCATCTGCGGCATCTTCGCGTTCCTCGTCGTGCGAGCGCTCGGCGAACTCGTCATGTATCGCCCCTCCTCGGGGGCGTTCGTCTCGTACGCGCGCGAGTTCATGGGGGAGAAGGGCGCCTACACCGTGGGCTGGCTCTACTTCCTGAACTGGTCGACGACGGTCATCGCCGACATCACCGCCGTCGCGCTGTATCTGCACTTCTGGGCGGTCTTCGTGCCCGTGCCCCAGTGGCTGCTCGCGCTGATCGCACTCGCGATCGTCTTCGCGATGAACGTCGCCTCCGTCAAGCTCTTCGGCGAGATGGAGTACTGGTTCGCGATCATCAAGGTCGGCGCGATCGTCATCTTCGGCCTGATCGGCATCTATCTCGTCGTCACGCAGACCCCGGTCGACGGGCACACTCCGGGCTTCCAGCTCATCACCGACAACGGCGGCTTCTTCCCGAACGGGATCGGGGCGATGTTCGTGATCGCGCTCGGCGTGGTGTTCGCATTCGGCGGCACCGAGATGGTGGGCGTCGCTGCAGGCGAATCGGAGAACCCTCGCGCGGCGATCCCGAAGGCCGTCAACTCGATCATGTGGCGCATCATTCTCTTCTACGCGGGTTCGGTGATCCTCTTCACCCTGCTGCTGCCGTGGAACGCGTATTCGGGCAGCGAGAGCCCCTTCGTCACCGTGATGAACTCGATCGGCATTCCCTACGCGGGCGACATCATGAACGTCGTGGTGTTGACCGCGGCCATGTCGAGCCTCAATGCGGGGCTGTACGCCACGGGTCGCACGCTGCGCTCGATGGCCGTCGCGGGTACCGCGCCGGCGTTCGCGAAGCGCCTCAACTCCGCGGGTGCACCCTACGGCGGCATCATGATCACCGCGGCGATCGGTGTGGCCGGTGTCGGGCTCAACTTCATCGTGCCGGCGCGCGCCTTCGACATCGTGCTGAACCTCGCGGGCATCGGCATCGTCGGCACCTGGGCCGCGATCATGGTCTGCCACTGGCTCTACGTGCGCCGCACGCAGCGCACCGGCGAGAGCCGCCCCACGTACCGTTTGCCGTTCGCGCCGATCACCAACTCCGTGACGCTGATCTTCCTCGTCGGCATCGTCGTGCTGATGGCGCTCGACGCCGCGGTGGGCCAGATCACACTGCTCGTGTTCCTCGGGGTCGTCGTGCTGATGGTGCTCGGCTGGTTCGTCGTGCGTCGCCGCATCAACGCGGCCGCCTTCACCTCGGCATTCGCGATTCCGGAGGCCGCGCTCGACACCGACGAAGCGGATCGCGACGTTCGATGATGACGAGTGACGAGCAGCGCCGACTGCTGGTGGTGTACTGCGGGGGCACGTTCGGCATGCGCGAATCGGGCCACGGGCTCGCGGCGCAGACCGATTTCGGGGCTGAACTCGCCGCACTCGTGCGCGAGGCCGAACGGGTGATCGGGCGACCGGTCGTGTGGGAGCTCGCCGAGCCGGCCGAGATCATCGACAGCGCGGAGGCCGGCCATGGCACCGCGCTCGAAATCGCCGACATCGTGCGCGAACGTGCGGTCGCGGCGGCGGCTTCGGGATCGCCGCTGGTCGGTGCGCTCGTCGTGCACGGCACGGACACGCTGGCGCACAGCGCGGCGCAGGCGGCCTTCGCCTGCGCCGATCTCGCGCTGCCGATCGTCTTCACGGGCGCGCAGCATCCGCTCGGAACAGCCGGCGGTGACGCGGGCACCAACTTCGTGGACGCGTTCGCGGAAGCGACCGCGGGCGGCGCTGCGGGAGTGCGCATCGTGTTCGGCGGCCGGTCGCTTCCGGCCGTGCGCGCCGTGAAGCGATCGAGCGAGGCCGACGACGCGTTCGATGCGCGCCGGCCACTCGGCGAGGGGGCGACGCTCCCGGATCGCGCGGCGGCAGCACTTGCCGGCGCCGCGCGATCGGCGGCGCCGCGCGTCGGCATGCTGAGTGCGGTTCCCGGCCTGCCACCGAAGCTGCTCGAAGCGGCGATCGAAGCGTTTCCTGACGGGCTCGTGCTTGAGTGCTACGGCGCTGGCACTGCGCCGTTCTCGGGGGAGCGGGCGCGCGAGGTGCTGCATGCGGCTCGGGAGCGCGGTGTGCCGATCCTGGCGATCACCCGGTGCGATGACGGTGCCGTCGACCTGCCGAGGTACGCGGTCGGCGCCGTGCTCGCCGATGCCGGAGTCATCGGCGGAACCGATCTCACGGCGGAGGCCGCGATCGCGAAGCTGCGGGCGCTCGTAAGGGCGGGCTTTTCGGGGGCGCAGCTGCGCGCGTTGCTCAGCGAGAACCTGATCGGCGAGCTGCGCCCCGCCCGAGCGGATGAATCGGGCCCCGACTTCCGCTGAATCTCGGGGCTTCTCCGGGCGTGAATGCTACGCTGGTGGGGCGGGCAATCGCCCGCAGCAACGAAGAATCGAGCACGTCGGCAGGCGGGCTGGTCTTCGGTGGTGGATCCCTCTGAATCCGAGCGCGGTTGCAGGGTGGTCGTCTACTGAACATCAGCTCCCGCGCACGCCGCACACCAGGTGCGTCCTCTCCGGGACTGTCGGCCGCGTGCTCTCGTGAGTAAGGAGAACCCTGTGGAGGGTCCTGAAATCAAGTTCGCCGAGGCCGTTCTCGATAACGGCAAGTTCGGCAAGCGCACCATCCGGTTCGAGACCGGCCGTCTTGCACAGCAGGCTCAGGGCGCCGTCGCGGCCTACCTCGACGAAGAGACGATGCTCCTCTCGGCCACCAGCGCATCGAAGCAGCCGAAGGATCACTTCGACTTCTTCCCGCTGACCATCGACGTCGAAGAGCGCTCGTACGCCGCGGGCAAGATCCCCGGCTCGTTCTTCCGTCGTGAGGGCCGTCCCTCGACCGAGGCGATCCTCGTCTGCCGTCTGATCGACCGCCCGCTGCGCCCCTCCTTCGTGAGCGGTCTGCGCAACGAGGTCCAGGTCGTCATCACCGTGCTCTCGATCGCACCGGGCGAGTTCTACGACGCTCTCGCGATCAACGCGGCTTCGGCATCGACCCAGATCTCGGGCCTGCCGTTCTCCGGTCCGATCGCCGGTGTGCGCCTCGCGCTCATCGGTGACCAGTGGGTCGCGTTCCCGAACGTGGAACAGCTCAAGGACGCTGTGTTCGACCTGGTCGTCGCCGGTCGTGTCGTCACCGACGCGCAGGGCAACGAAGACGTCGCGATCATGATGGTCGAGGCCGAAGCCACGGAGCAGAGCTGGGAGCTCATCCGCGGTGGCGCGACCAAGCCCAACGAGGCCGTCGTCGCCGAGGGCCTCGATGCGGCGAAGCCGTTCATCGCGCAGCTCGTCAAGGCTCAGTCGGAGCTCGCCGCGCAGTCGGCGAAGGAGATCGCTGACTACCCGGTCTTCCTGCCCTACACCGACGAGGTGCTCGCGGCGGTCGACGCCCTCGCTCGCACCGAGCTCGCACCGATCTACCAGATCGCCGACAAGCTCGAGCGTCAGGACGCCGATGACGCCCTCAAGGCTCGCGTCAAGGAGGCCATCGCGGCCAAGGTCGAGGCCGGGGAGCTCCCCGCATCGGCCAACGCCGAGGTTTCGGCCGCCTACAAGTCGGTTACCAAAGACATCGTGCGCAGCCGCGTGCTCACCGAGGGCGTCCGCATGGACGGCCGCGGCACGAGCGACATCCGCGCGCTCGACGCCGAGGTTCAGGTCATCCCGCGCGTGCACGGTTCGGCCATCTTCCAGCGCGGTGAGACCCAGATCCTGGGCGTCACCACGCTGAACATGCTCAAGATGGAGCAGCAGATCGATTCGCTGTCGCCGATCACGAGCAAGCGCTACCTGCACCACTACAACTTCCCGCCGTACTCGACCGGTGAGACCGGCCGCGTCGGCTCGCCGAAGCGTCGCGAGATCGGGCACGGCTTCCTCGCCGAGCGCGCGCTCGTGCCGGTGCTGCCGAGCCGCGAGGAGTTCCCGTACGCCATCCGCCAGGTCTCCGAGGCGCTGGGCTCGAACGGCTCGACCTCGATGGGCTCCGTCTGCGCTTCGACGCTGTCGCTGCTTAACGCCGGTGTGCCGCTGCGCGCACCCGTTGCCGGCATCGCCATGGGCCTGGTCTCCGACCAGGTCGACGGTGAGACCCGTTACGCTGCCCTCACCGACATCCTCGGTGCGGAAGACGCGCTCGGCGACATGGACTTCAAGGTCGCCGGTACCTCGGAGTTCATCACCGCGATCCAGCTCGACACCAAGCTCGACGGCCTCCCAGCCTCCGTGCTGAAGGGTGCGCTGACGCAGGCGCACGAGGCTCGCCTCACGATCCTGGGTGTGCTGAACCAGGCGATCGACGTCCCCGATGAGATGGCTCCGACCGCGCCTCGCGTGATCACGGTGAACATCCCCGTCGACAAGATCGGCGAGCTCATCGGCCCCAAGGGCAAGACGATCAACGGCATCCAGGATGAGACCGGTGCCGACATCTCGATCGACGACGACGGCACCGTCTACATCGGCGCCACCGATGGCCCCGCGGCCGAGGCTGCGCGCGCGCAGGTCAACGCGATCGCCAACCCGCAGAACCCCGAGGTCGGCGAGCAGTACCTCGGTACCGTCGTGAAGAACGCCGCCTTCGGCGCCTTCGTGTCGTTGCTCCCGGGCAAGGACGGCCTGCTGCATATCTCCGAGGTGCGCAAGCTCGCCGGTGGCAAGCGCATCGAGAGCGTGGACGACGTGCTCTCGGTCGGCCAGAAGATCCTCGTGAAGATCACGAAGGTCGACGATCGCGGCAAGCTGTCGCTCGAGCCCGTCATCGACGAGGCTCCTGCGGAGGCTGCAGCCGAGGCTGCGGAAGAAGCTCCGGCCGCCGAGTAATCTCGACGCCTGAACGACAGCGCCCGCCGATTCGTCTTGCACGGATCGACGGGCGCTGTCGCGTGTGTCGACCTGTTTCGTCATCTGAGCACACACCAATGCATTCGGGTGCATAATGGGTCACATTATGCAAGCGAATGTAGTGGTGGTCGTGCTCGCGGCGCTCGTCGTCGCGTCCCTCGGTCTCGGGTGGGTGCTGCACCTGACGCGCACGCGTGTGCGTATCCCCGCGGCAGCGGACTCGGAACGCCTGCGGCCTGAGGCGTTCACGGCTCCGGGAAGTCATGCGGCACGGTTCGGGGAGCGACTCACGCTCGTGCAATTCAGCACCGAGACGTGCGCGCGCTGCCCGGCGACGGCGCGCACGCTGAACCGCGCCGCCGACACGCACCCCGGCGTGGCGCACGTCGAGGTGGACGTCACCACACGCGATGACTTGATCTCGCGCTTCAATATCCTGCGTACTCCGACCGTGCTGATCCTCGATGGATCCGGCCGCCTGCGTACCCGTGTGTCGGGCCCGATCAGTGCAGCGCAGGCGACCCAACTGGTCGACCTCGCACTCGCCCCCGAACGCGACCCCCAGACCGAAGCGCGCCTGCTCGAACGGAGCTACCTGTGACGACCGCATCCGCAACTCCGGCCCTCGTGCGAGACCGCGTCGATCCTCGGGGTCCCCGCTTCGCCGCAGCCATTACCGCGACACTGCTCTTCATCGCGGTCGCACTGTCGCTGGCAACGGGTTCCGCCGTCGACCCGACCGAATTGGCTCAGCGCACTCCGTTTGCGCGGCTGCTCGAGCCGGGTGCGCTGCTGCTGCTCGCACTGTTTGTGCTCTTCGTGTGGGGAGCCGCGGCGGGCGTGCGTCGGCACCCGTTCGGGCTCCTCTTCGCCGTGGCGATCCGACCCCGCCTCGCGCCGCCCACCGAGCTCGAAGCCGCGGCGCCGCCGACCTTCGCGCAGGGGGTGGGCGCATTCGTCACGGGGGCCGGGTTGCTGCTGCACGTGCTCGGCGTGCCGTGGGCCCTGCCGATCGCGGCCGCAGCCGCATTCATCGCCGCATTCCTGAACGCGGCATTCGCGTTCTGCCTGGGCTGCGAACTCTACCTGCTGCTGCGGCGCGCGCGGGTGATCCGCTGAATCAGTCGGGCGACGCATGGTGCCGGATCGCCACGCCCGGCTGAGGCCCTAGGCTGAGGGGCATGCGTGCACCCATTCAGCTTCCCCTCGACCAGGCAGAACTCACCGCAGATTTGAGCGGGGGCCTCGTGCGGCGCACCGTGCACCCCAGCGGTCTGCGCGTGCTCACCGAGCGTATGCCCGGTGCACGCAGCGCGTCGATCGGGTTCTGGGTGGGCGTGGGGTCGCGTGATGAGCAGGCCGAGCGCGGGGATGCCCCGGGCAGCCTGGGGTCGACTCACTTCCTCGAGCACCTCCTGTTCAAGGGCACCCCTTCGCGCGACGCCTACACGATCGCGACGGAGTTTGACCGCATCGGCGCCGAGCACAATGCGCTGACGGCCAAGGAGTACACCTGCTACTACGCGAAGGTGCGAGACGCCGACCTTGACGTCGCCGTCACCATGCTCTCCGACATGGTCGCGAACTCGGTGATCGACGCTGACGAGTTCGAGACGGAGCGCGGGGTGATTCTCGAAGAGCTGGCGATGGCCGCCGACGACCTGGCTGACGTTGCGAACGAGCGCTTCTTCGAGGCCGTACTCGGTGCGCAGCACCCGCTCGGCCGACCGATCGGGGGGTGGCCGCATACGATTCAGGAGGCGCGTCGCGACGACGTCGATCGGCACTACCGCGACCGGTACGATCCGTCGACGCTCGTCGTCACCGCGGCCGGCGCGGTCGATCATGATGCGCTCGTGGCGCAGGTGGTCGCCGCCCTCGATACCTCAACGGAAGAGCGGTGGCACACCGACCGTGCGGGGGCGCCCGTGCGCCGCCTGCAGCGCGCGGATACCGACTTCGCCGAAGCGACGTCGCTCGACGCGGCGCAGGCCGCCGAACCACGTGTTCAGATCACTGAGCGACCCTCCGAGCAGCTCAACCTGCTCATCGGCACGCACGGCTTCAGCGCGAACGATCCGCGCCGCTTCGCGTTCGGCATCATGAACTCGGTGCTCGGCGGCGGCATGTCGAGTCGACTCTTCCAGGAGATTCGCGAGAAGCGCGGGCTGGCTTACACGGCCTACTCGTTCGGCGCGAGCTACTCCGACGCCGGGCTTTTCGCCATGTATGCCGGGTGCGCTCCGCAGAAAGCGGCAGAGGTGATCGAGCTGAGCCGCATCGAGCTGCGCGCCCTCGCGGATCGCGGCATCACCGCCGACGAACACGAGCGCGCGCTCGGCCAGATCGCCGGATCAACCGCGCTGGCGCTCGAAGATTCGGATACGCGCATGGGGCGACTCGCGCGTGCGGAACTCGGCAGCGGGGAGCTGTTCGATCTCGACGCGTCGCTGGAGCGCTTCGCCGCGGTCACGCTCGACGATATCCGCGACGTCGCGGCGCAGCTGGCCGCGCGCCCGCTCACGGTGGTCGCGGTGGGAGACGCATCGCGATCCACCATCACCGAGCACTCCTGAGCCCGGCCAGTCAGAGCGTGCACCCGGCGCCCGGTAGCCTGGACGCATGACGCATCGTGTAGCCGTTTCGGGTTCGACGGGCCGCCTGGGCCGCCTCGTGTGCGAGGTGATCGAGGAGCACCCCGATTTCGAGCTGGTCGCACGCCTGCGCAGCTCGTCGGCGCCAGAGGGAGGGGCTGACGCCGACATTCTCATCGACGTTAGCCGCCCCGACGTGTCTCCTGAGATCGTGTCGCGTGCGCTCGCGCGGGGGCAGCAGATCATCGTCGGCACCAGCGGCTGGTCGTCGGAGCGCCTGGTCGAGCTCGAAGCGCGGCTTACCGAGCAGCCGGATCGCGGCGTGATCGTCGTGCCGAACTTCTCGCTCGGTTCGGTGCTCGGCACGGCGCTCGCACGCATCGCCGCCCCGTACTTCGACGCGGTCGAGGTCATCGAAGCGCACCACCCCGGCAAGGTGGATTCGCCGAGCGGCACGGCAGTGCGCACCGCGGAGCTGATGGCCGAGGCCCGCGCAGGTCGACCGGTCGACGCGCCGTTCGCCGAGCAGCCGGCGCGCGGCGAACTCGTTGCGGGCATTCCCGTGCACAGTCTGCGGCTTGCCGGAGTCGTCGCCAAGCAAGAGGTGCGCTTCGGCGGGCCCGGCGAAGTGCTGACGGTGACCCACGACACCCACTCGAACGAGGCCTATCGCGCCGGCGTGCGAGCCGCACTTGAGGCGATCGTCGCGGCGCGCGGCCTCACCGTCGGGCTCGACGCCCTCCTCGGGCTCGGCGCCATCGGCGCGCGCTCGGGGGGCGCAGCGTGAGCGGCCGCACCCGCGCCATCATCGGCGTCACGATCATGAGCGCCGTGCTGGTGCTCTACTTCGTGTTCGTCGGCATTCGTGCGATCGCCCTGCTCGGTTCCGGAGAGATCGTCGCGATCGTGATGGGTGCGGCGATGCTCGTACTGCCGCTCATCGGCGCCTGGGCGTTGCTTCGCGAGATACGCTTCGGCAGCTCGGCGACGCGTCTGGCGGATCGTTTGGAAGCTGAGGGTGCGCTCCCCGAAGAACCGGTGGCCACCCATCCGTCCGGGAGACCGGATCGCGCGGACGCCGACGCGGCGTTCCCGCGCTACCGCGACGCCGTTGAAGCCGCGCCCGAGTCGTGGCGCGACTGGATGCGCCTCGGAATTGTCTACGACGCGTGCGGGGATCGGAAGCGCGCGAGGGGTGCGATTCGTCAAGCAATCGCGCTTGAACGACAGGATCTTCGGTGAGGTCCTCCACCGTTTCGTGAATCACTATCCACCTGCATAGACTCGATGCCCGGGCCACCACGTCCGGAGCATTCTGGAGCGCGCAATGATGCCCCGAAGTCTGGAAAGGTGACATGGCGAAGTACGATCTCAACGCACCGGAGCCCGCGACGCGGACGCTCGATTCCGTCAGCGGAATCAGCAAGAAGGGGCTCCCCTCCGGCACGGTCGGCGTGCTGGGTGCCCTCGTCATTGGCCTCTCGACGTGCGCCCCGGCATACACCCTCACGGCAGCGGTCGGGCCGGCGGCCAGCGAAGTCGGCTATCAGACCCCCGCGATCTTCCTGATGGGCTTCATTCCGATGCTGCTCGTCGCGCTCGGCTATCGCGCGCTGAACACGGCGATGCCCGACTCCGGCACCTCGTTCACCTGGGCGACTCGCGCGTTCGGCCCCTGGATCGGGTGGATGGCCGGGTGGGGCCTCATCGCCGCCACGGTGCTCGTGCTGTCGAACCTCGCCGGCATCGCCGTGGAGTTCCTGTTCCAGTCGCTCAGCATTCTGATGAACGATCACTCGATCGCGGAGCTCGCGACCAACAAATTCATCAACATCGCGGTGTGCCTCGGGTTCATGGCCCTCGCGACGTTCATCTCGTACCGGGGCATGACCTCGACCAAGATCTTCCAGTACGTCACGGTCGTCTTCCAGATGGCGGTCATGATCTGGTTCATCGTCGCGATGTTCGTCGGCTCGGGCGACCCCGCCAACGTTGAGGGCCGTACCCCTGAGCTCTCGTGGTTCAACCCGTTCGAAGTGTCGAGCTTCAGCGCCTTCGCCGCGGGCATCGCGGTCTCGATTTTCGTCTACTGGGGCTGGGACACCGTGCTCACGATGGGGGAGGAGACGAAGCCGTCGAAGGGTCGGCTCTCGACCGAGAGCAAAGCGGCGATGATTCTCATCGGTATTCTTCTCGTACTCTACGTCGGCACCGCGACGGCGACGGTCGCCTACGCGGGGCTCGGCGATGGGCCGACGGGCCTCGGCAACTCCGCGATCGTGGAGAACGTCTTCGCCGCCCTCGCGCATCCCGTGATGGGGCCGGCGGCGATCCTCCTGTCGCTCGCGATTCTCGTGAGCGCCATGGCCTCGATCAACTCCACCGCCATCTCTCCGGCGCGCACCCTGCTCGCGATGTCGCACTACCGCGCGCTGCCCGCAGCCATCAAGCGGGTGCACCCGAAGTACAAGTCGCCGCACATCGCGCTGCTGCTCTCGTCGATCGTCGCCTCCGTGTTCTATGCGGTGATGCGGTTCATCAGCGAGGACGTGCTGTGGGATACGATCACGGCGCTCGGCATGATGGTGTGCTTCTACTACGGCATTACGGCACTCGCGAGCCCCTGGTACTTCCGCAAGACGGCGGTGCGCGAGGGCGTCGGTTCGGTGATCTCGAAGCTCGTGCTCCCGGGTATCGGCGGCCTGCTGCTGCTGATCGTGTTCGTGAAGACCACCATCGACGCGATGGATCCGGAGGCCGGGTCGGGCAGCAGTATTGCTGGAGTGGGGCTCGTCGGCATCATCGGTGTCGCCGTGCTCGCCATCGGTGTCGTGCTCATGCTGCTGCAGGCGAAGGCTTCACCGGCGTTCTTCCGGGGCGGGGTGCTCGCGCGCGTCGATGCATCGAGCGACACCTCGGCCATGCCGGTGTTCGACGACGGCCTCGGCTCGTAGTTTCACGGGCTCCCGGTCGGCGGCGCACGATTCGTCGTGCGCCGCGCGGCATTCCAGGTGCATGTTCACCGGTCATGACATAGGATCAGATCTCTGACAGACGGGTGGGGCATGATCGCGGTGATTCACAGGATTCGTGCGCGCCAGAATGATCGCTCGATCGCGACGCTCGCGTTCCTTGCCGCGGGCATGCTCTTCGCGGGCGTGAACGCGACGCTGTTCCTGCCGCCGGGCGATCGGCGACCCGATCTCGTCGCGGTCGCGTTGGCCTGCCTGGTGCTCGCGGTCGCGGTCGCGATCGCGGGGGAGCGCTTCTCCGCGACGGCAGCGGGCATCCTCATGGTGGCCGCGTTCCTGGTGGTGGTTCCCTCGGTGCTGCTCGCCCCCGATCGCGTGCGCGCCCTGAACACGGCGCTCTTGTTCGGGCCGTTTTTTCTCTACCTCGTCTGGTTCTTCCCGATGTGGTTCGCGCGTCTGCTCGGCTACGCATGGATCGGGTTCGTAGACCTGTTCATCCTGCTGCGTCACGGTCTGGAGATGTCGTCGGTGCTGCTCACGCTCACGACGACGGGTCTGCTACTCGGGGAGCTCATCGGCCTGTTCAAGCGCCGTCTCGAACGCGCGTCGCTGACCGACCCGCTCTGCGACGTGTGGAATTCGCGCGGATTCGCGCGACTGCTCGAACGCGAGGTCGCGGGATCGCAGCGCAGCGGCCGACCGGTGACGCTCGTCTACCTCGATCTCGACGATTTCAAACTGATCAATGATCGGCGGGGGCATTCCGAGGGCGATCGCGTGCTGCGCGACTTCGCGACGCAGATGCAGGATCGCTGCCGCCCCGGCGACGTCTTCGCCCGCTTCGGCGGCGACGAGTTCGCACTGCTGCTCGTCGATGCCGACGCCGACATGGCGCAGACGATCGCGGAGCGTCTGCACCGTGAAATTCCGACCCCCGGCTGGTCGTATGGAATCGCCGAGTGGCTGCCCGGCGAAAGCGCGGACGCGTTCATTTCGCGCGCCGACCTCGGCATGCTCACCGCGAAGCGTGCGCGCAAAGCGAACGGCGGCGGCGGGGCCGAACATCGGGCCGAAGCCGAGCCCGAGCCGCGATAGACTCCTGCTCGTGAGTGCGAACGCGATCCTGACCCCCTACGAAGATCTGCTGCGAGAGGTGTACGAGCACGGCACGCAGAAGTCGGATCGTACCGGCACGGGCACGCGAAGCCTCTTCGGGCGGCAGATTCGATTCGATCTCGCGGAGTCGTTCCCGCTCATCACGACCAAGCGCGTGCATTTTAAGTCGCTCGCGGTCGAACTGCTCTGGTTTCTGCGGGGCGAGGGCAACACGCAGTATCTGACCGATCAGGGCGTCACCATCTGGGACGAGTGGGCCGACGAGAACGGCGACCTCGGCCCGGTCTACGGCGTGCAGTGGCGCTCTTGGCCGACACCCGACGGCGGTCACATCGATCAGATCGCGAAGGTCGTCGAGCAGTTGCGCGACACCCCCGACTCGCGTCGCATCATCGTGTCGGCCTGGAATGTCGCGGAGCTCGACGAGATGGCGCTCGCGCCGTGCCACGCGTTCTTCCAGTTCTACGTGGCCGACGGCAAGCTCTCGTGCCAGCTCTACCAGCGGTCGGCAGACATGTTCCTCGGCGTGCCCTTCAACATCGCCTCATACGCGCTGCTGACGCTCATGCTCGCGCAGCAGGTCGGGCTGGAGCCCGGTGAGTTCGTGTGGACGGGCGGCGACTGCCACATCTACGACAACCACGTCGAGCAGGTGGAGCGGCAGCTGTCGCGAGATGCGTTCCCGTACCCGAAGATCGAGATCCGCAAAGCCGAATCGATCTTCGACTACACGCTCGAAGACTTCGAGGTCGTCGGCTACGAGCACCACCCCGGCATCAAGGCGCCGGTCGCGGTCTGACCGTGCGCATCGGAATGATCTGGGCGGAGGCCCGCGACAGAGCGATCGGCCGCGATGGCGACATGCCCTGGCGTCTGCCCGAAGACGCCGCCTTCTTCAAAGAGCAGACCCTCGGTGCGCCCGTCATCATGGGTCGCAGCACCTGGGAATCGCTGCCGGAGCGATTCCGGCCGCTGCCGGGCCGCGCGAATCTCGTGGTCACGCGCAACCCCGCGTTCGATGCACCGGGCGGGCGAGTGGTGGGCTCGCTCGATGCTGCCATCGCTGCGCTCGCGGGTGAGACCGAACCCGCGGATCGCGTGTGGGTCATGGGTGGCGGGCAGCTCTATCGAGCAGCCATGCCGATCGCAGATGAACTTGTGGTGACGAAAATCGACCTCGACGTGCCCGACGCCGACACCTTCGCTCCCGAGATCGGCCCGGAGTGGCAACTCGTCGACCCCGGCACCCCGCAAATCTCGCGCACCGGGCTCGCATACCGCTTCGAACGCTGGAGTCGCGCGCGTTCCGTGTGAAATCGTCCGGTAGCCTAGTCTCGTGGCACACCCAGAGAATCCGTTCGGTCAGGTCCTTGTCGCTCTCATCACGCCGTTCCAGGCTGATGGCGAAGTCGATTGGGCCGCGACCGAGAAGCACATCGACGACTGCATCTCGAACGGTGCGGACGGCATCGTGGTCACCGGCACGACCGGCGAGACCAGCACGCTGACCGACCCCGAGAAGCTCAAGCTCGTCGAGGTCGCGAAGTCGGTGTCAGGTGGGCGCGCCAAGATCATCACGGGCGGCGGGTCGAACGAGACCGCGCACGCGATCGAGCTGTACCGCGCCAGCGAGAAGGCCGGCGCTGACGGCGTCATGATCGTCACGCCGTATTACAACAAGCCGACCCAGGCGGGGCTGCTGACGCACTTCCGCATGGTCGCCGACGCGACCGACCTGCCGGTCATCCTGTACGACATTCCCGGCCGCACCGGTGTGCCGATCAAGTACGAGACGATCCTGCGGCTCGCGAAGCACCCCAACATCCTCGCCGTGAAAGACGCCAAGGGCGACTTCAGTGAGGTCAGTCGGGTGCTGAACCAGACCGATCTCATGTACTTCTCCGGCGATGACGCGAACGTGCTGCCGCACCTCTCGATTGGCGCCACCGGACTCATCGGCGTGACAGCCAACATCGCCGCAGCACCGTACCGCACCATCATCGATGCGGTGAACGCCGGTGACCTGCACACGGCGCGCGAAGTGCATCAGCGACTCGAACCGCTGGTGCGCGCGGTCATGACCCACGTGCCGGGTACCGTCGCCGCCAAGTACATCCTCCACGGCCTCGGCCGTATCGGCAGCCCGCGCGTGCGGCTGCCCCTCGTCGGCCCGGAAGAGTGGGAGGCGGCGCTCATCGAAGACGAGCTCGCCCTCATCAAGGACTTCCCGGGTGTCGACCTCTCGAACTTCAGGCCGGACCGCAACGCGGCTGCCGGCGGTGCCCTGCCCCAGATCGCAGGCACCACCCGCTAATAAACAGGAGGCCCAGTGCCCAACCCCGTAATGACCCCGCCCAAGCTCGAGGCGGGAACCCTGCGCATCACTCCGCTCGGCGGTCTCGGTGAAGTCGGTCGCAATATGACCGTCTACGAGATCAACGGCAAGCTGCTCGTCGTCGACTGCGGTGTGCTCTTCCCCGAGGAGCACCAGCCCGGCGTGGACTTGATCCTGCCCGATATCTCGAAGATCGAGCACCGACTCGGCGACATCGTCGCGGTCGTGCTCACCCACGGTCACGAAGACCACATCGGCGCAGTGCCGTACCTGCTCAAGCGACGCGAGAACATCCCGCTGATCGGTTCGAAGCTGACGCTCGCCTTCGTCGAGGCGAAGCTCAAGGAGCACCGTATTCGCCCGGAGACCCGCGTGGTCGCCGAGGGCGATCGCATCACCACCGGTCCGTTCGATCTCGAATTTATCGCGGTGAATCACTCCATCCCGGATGCGCTCGCGGTCGCGATTCGCACCGAGGCCGGCCTGGTCATCGGCACCGGCGACTTCAAGATGGATCAGCTGCCGCTCGACGGCCGCATCACCGACCTCCGCGCCTTCGCCCGCCTGGGCGAAGAAGGCGTCGACCTCTTCATGACCGACTCGACCAACGCGGAGGTTCCGGGCTTCACCGCACTGGAGAAGGACATCGGGCCGGTGCTCGAGCGCGTGATCGAAAAGGCACCGGGCAAGGTCGTGGTCGCGAGCTTCTCGAGCCACGTGCACCGCGTGCAGCAGGTGCTCGACGCCGCGCAGAAGAACGGTCGCCGCGTCGTGCTGCTCGGCCGCTCCATGGTGCGCAACATGAAGATCGCGTCTGACCTCGGCTACCTCACCGTGCCCGAGGGCGTGCTGGTCGACCTGAAGAAGAGCGGCGACATCCCCGACGATCGCATCGTCTACATGTCGACCGGTTCGCAGGGCGAGCCGATGGCCGTGCTCTCGCGCATGGTCAACCAGGAGCACCAGGTCGAGATCGGCCCCCGTGACACCGTGATCCTGGCCTCGAGCCTGATCCCGGGCAACGAGAACTCGGTCTACCGCATCATCAACGGACTCATGAAGCTCGGTGCGAACGTCGTGCACAAGGGCAACGCCAAGGTGCACGTCTCGGGGCACGCCTCCGCGGGCGAGCTCATGTACTGCTACAACATCGTGCGCCCGAAGAATGTCATGCCGATCCACGGCGAGTACCGTCACCTCATCGCGAACGCTCGCGTCGCGATCGAGACCGGTGTGCCCCAGAACCGCACCGTCATCGCCGAGAACGGCACCGTCGTTGACCTGGTCGACGGCGTCGCACGCACCGTGGGGCAGCTCGAGATCGACTTCATCTACGTCGACGGCAAGAGCGTGGGGCGCGTCACCGACGACGACCTGCGCGATCGCCGCACGCTCGCCGAAGAGGGCTTCATCTCCGTCATCACGGTGGTGGAGACGAGCCTCGGTCAGATCGTCTCGGGCCCCGAGGTGCACGCCAAGGGGGTCGCCGAAGACGACCGGGTCTTCGACAAGATCAAGCCGCAGATCGCCGATGCGCTCGAGCAGGCGATGAAGGAGGGCGTCACCGATCAGCACGCGCTGCAGCAGATCACGCGCCGCACCGTCGGACGCTGGGTCGGCACGAAGCTGCGCCGCAAGTCGATGATCGTTCCCGTCGTGGTGGTGGTGTAGCGCCGTGGCTCATGCTTCGGCGGGTGCGCATGCGCGCCTGGCCACCGCCGCCGAGCGCGCCGACTGGGATGCGCTCATCGCAGCGAACCCGGGCGGCGGCGAGGTCTGGCAGGGGGCCGAATACCTCGCCGTTAAGCGTACGCAGAACCGGTACCAGGATCTCGCGGTGGTTGTCGAGCGGCCCGGTCGCCCATCGCTGGCCGTCGGCGTGCTCGCGAAGCGGGTGCCGCTGCTCGGTTCATGGTGGCACGTGCCGGCCGGGCCCTCTGCTGAGGGCACGGCCGAGGTGCTTGAGGCGGCCGGCGCGATCGGAGAGCTGGCGCGCTCACGCGGCGCGTTCCTGGCGAAGATCGAGCCCCGGCTTGGTCTGGCCGCGGTGCCTGAGATCCAAGGTGCCGGGTACGCGAGCACCGTGCGCATCATCCCGAACCCGTCGACCATCTTGGTCGATGTCTCCGGAACCGAAGACGACGTCTTCGCGCGTCTCGGTAAGAAGGCTCGCAACGCCATCAACCGGGCCCGCCGCGACGGCATCGTCGTGACCCGGGTCGACGCGACCCCCGAACACGCGGCCCAGCTCTATCGGCTGCTGCAGGAGACCGCTGAAGGCCGCTTCGTGCTGCGCTCCGAGCAGTACTACCGGGAGTTCTGGCGAGAGTTCTCAGCGGCGGGGCAGGGCCAGATGTTCCTCGCGCATCGCGACGGCGCGCTCGTCGCCGGCGCGTATGCGATGGGGCTCGGCGCGAAGACGACCTACAAAGACGGCGCCTCCGTGCGCGCGAAAACGGCATACGGCGCCTCGCACGCGCTGCAGTGGGAGGTGCTGCGCTGGGCCAACGAGCGCGGTGCCGTCGTGCACGACCTGTGCGGAGCACCGCCCGCCGACCGCGCCGACGACCGGGAGCACCCGCTGTTCGGCGTAGGGCAGTTCAAGCGCTCGTTCGCGCCTGAGATCACCGACTACGCGGGGGCGTTCGACCTGCCGCTCAGGTCGTTGCCGTATCGTGCATGGGTCACGCTCGGCGACCGTCTCGCACGGCGCGCCTCGCTCGCCCTCCGGAAGGATCCGTACTACTAATGGCCGCTGGTCTCATCCGCGCGAGCGCGATCATGGCGTCGGGCACGATGGTGTCGCGCGTGCTCGGGCTCGTGAAGGCGGTGCTGCTCGCGTACGCGATCGGAAACGTCGGCTCACTCTCGGCCGATGCGTTCGCGAACGGCAACTTGCTGCCGAACACGATCTACATGATTCTGCTCGGTGGCGTGCTGAACGCCGTGCTCGTGCCGCAGATCGTGAAGGCCGCGCACGGAGCTGATGGCGGCGCCGGCTACATCAACAAGATCCTCACGCTGGCGACCACGGCGCTCGTCGGCATCACGATCATCGCCATGCTGGCGGCGCCGTGGCTCATGCACGTGCTGGTATCCGGCTGGAGCGAACAGCAGATCGCCCTGGCGACGGGTTTCGCCTACTGGTGCATTCCGCAGGTCATCTTCTACGGCATCTACACGGTCATGGGGGAGGTGCTCAACGCGCGCAGCATCTTCGGCCCCTTCACCTGGGCGCCCGTGCTCAACAACCTGATCGCCATCGCCGGCATCATCGCGTTCATCGTGATGTTCGGCTCGGACCCGAAGGGCGAACTTGCGGTGACGAGCTGGTCGCCGGTCATGATCGGCCTGCTCGGAGGCTCGGCGACCCTCGGTATCATCGCGCAGGCGCTCGTGCTCTTCGCGTCCTGGCGCAAAGCCGGCATCCGGTACCGCCCTGACTTCTCCTGGCGCGGCGTCGGGCTCGGGCACACGGCGCGCATCGCCACCTGGACGCTCGCCATGGTCGGCGTGATGCAGATCGGCGGTGTGCTCACGAACCGCATCGTGTCGATCGGCTCGGGTGACGGGCCGTCGTCGAGCGCGATGCAACTGGTGTGGCTGATCTTCATGATGCCGCACTCGGTGATCGCGGTGTCGCTCGCGACCGCCTACTTCACGCGGCTCGCGGAGTGGGGGCAGTCGACGCGCATGGCAGAGTTCCGGGAGGATCTCTCGGCCTCCCTGCGCCAGGTGTCGCTGGTGATGATGCTCGCGTCGATCGCGATCATCGCGGCGGCGCCGTTCATCAGCCGCATCATCAACGTCGGCGCGAAAGAAGTGCAGGTCGATCAGTTCAGTGAACCGCTGATCGCCTACGCCGTCAGTCTTGCCGCCTACAGCTTCCTGTTCGTCGTGCAGCGCGCCTTTTACGCACTCTCAGACACCCGCACGCCGTTCGTGTTCACCACCATTCAGATGGCGATCGTGCTCGTGCTCTCGTTCGGCATGACGTTCGTGGTCGAGCCGCGCTACATCGGGCTCGGCTTCGCGGCGATCTGGTCGTTCGCCACGATCGTCGAGACGGTACTCGCCGTCTGGCTGCTGCGCCGCCGCATCCATGCCCTGGACGGGCTCCGCATTCTGCGCAGCATCGTGAAGTTCGTGCTCGCGAGCATTCCGGCGCTCGGCTTGGGCCTGCTCGTGACCTGGCTGCTGCGCGTGCAGTTCGGGCAGGTCAACGCCGTGGTCGCCGTCGTGCTGGCACTCGTGGTCACCGTTGTCGTCACCATCATCTATCTCGGGGTGCTGCGCCTTTTGCGCTCGCCCGATCTCGCGGAGCTGACCGGATTCATCAGCCGCAAACTCGGAAGGACCCGATCGTGACCACCCTGAACGTCGCCCCCTGCACCGACCGGGCGCTCTGGGACGCCACCGTTCGCTCTCTGGGCGGCCATCCGCTGCAGCTCTGGGGCTGGGGCGAACTCAAGTCGGCGCACCGCTGGAGCGCGGAGCGCGTGCTCGTGCGATCCGGCGATGCGAGCGATGCGCCAATCGTCGGCGCCGCGCAGCTGCTCACCCGGGCGCTGCCCGGGCCGCTCGGCGGCTTCGTGTACGCACCTCGGGGCCCGGTGGTGGCTCGCGAGCCCGGTGCCGAAGACACCCCGGCGACCGTTCCCGGGAGCGCCGCGATCTCGGACGCCATCGCCGCGTACGTGCATCGCACGCGCCGCGCAGTCGCGCTGTCGATCGAGCCCGATGAAGATGCGGGAGCGTTTCCGCTCTCGCACACGTGGCGCACGGCCGAGACGTCGGTGCTGCCGGCGCGGACGCTGATCCTTGATCTCCGCAAATCAGCAGATGACCTGCTCGCTGACATGTCGAAGAAGCACCGTCAGTACGTGCGCAAGGCAGGCCGCGAAGAATCGCTCGAGATTCGCCCCGTGGAGTCAATCGCTCAGCTCGATGTGTGCCTCGAGGTCTACCGGCAGACGAGTGAGCGAGCCGATTTCGGCCTGCATGAGGATTCGTACTACCACGACGCCTTCACCATGCTCGGCGACGATTCGCCCGTGTGGGCGGCGTATGTCGACGACCGTCCCGTGGCCTTCCTGTTCATGGCAAAGTCCGACCGCACCGCGTTCGAGCTTTACGGCGGCATGGACGAGACCGGGCAGCGCCTACGTGCGAACTACGCGCTGAAGTGGCACGTGATTCGACACATGAAGTCGATCGGCATCGAGCGGTACGACTTCGGTGGGCTCATCAATGACGGTGTGACGACGTTCAAGAAGGGGTGGGCCTCGCACGAGAACCTTCTCGCCGGCACCTGGGATCGCCCGGGCCCCGGGTATGCGCTCTGGACGAAGGGCCTACCGCTCGCGAAGCGTGCGATACGCGCGCTGCGCCGACGCTGATTCGGCTGCCAGCACGCCGCTGCGCGGTCTGCAATGACGTCGCGGAGTGCGGCGATTCCGGGGGAGCCCGGAGCGTCAACTCGCCAATGTCGGCGGTCGAACGTACCCTCTAAGCATGGCCAGTAAAGCTTCGTCGCGCCAGCAATCGGGCAAGACCGCGGCACGGGGTACCCGTTCTACGGCAACCCGGGCGACCGCAAAAACGAAGGTGCTCGCCGAGCCGGTGCACACGGACGGGGTGCTCGTGCGCGCCTGGAACGGTCTCGCGCACGCCGTTGGCGCTGCCGCCCGAGCGTTCCGCGTCGAGCCGCTGGCTCCTGAAGATCGCCGCGATGGTGTGCCACTGCTGCTGGTGTTGCTGGCCGTCGTCGGTGCCGTCATTGAGTGGTTCTTCATCGGTCAGCCGTTCGCCGTTGCAATGGATGCATGGTCGTTCGGCGGCCTCTTCGGTCGTGTGGCCTTCGGGTTGCCCATCGTCATGGTCGGCTTCGCACTCTGGCTCTTCAACCATCCGTCGAGCGTGCACGACAACCGGCGCATCGCGACCGGTCTGACGCTTGCGGTGCTGTCGGTCGCCGGCCTCTGCCACCTGTACGGGGGGCGCCCGAATCCCTGGGAGCACCCGCAGGAGCTCAGTGCGGCCGGTGGAGTATTCGGATGGCTCGTCGGTGGCGCACTCGGCTATCTCACGTTGTGGGTGGCAGTGCCGGTACTCTCGATCATCATTCTGATGTCGGTGCTCATCATCACGAAGACGCCGCCATCGCGCATTCTTCAGCGCCTGCGCGAGGCCTACGCATTCTTGTTCGGAGTAAGCCCCGCGGAGCCGGGTGACGCTCAAGCCAGTGAATCCCCGCGCCGTGGTCGCGGAGCGGAGAAAGACGAGCCCCAAGCACTCTTCGATCTCGAGTCCGAAGACGGTGACGGCGGATCGATTCCGTGGTGGCGGCGCACGGCGTCGGGTCGCGAGGAAGACCCCGAGTACGCGGGCGATCGCAACGGCTTGGACGCCGTGCTCGGAGGCCACGAGCCCGAGCCCGATCGCGGGGGCGCGTTCGAGAAGGCCCTCGAGCCCGAGACCGTCACCGACGTGTTCCCGTCCGATTTGTTCGATGATCTGGACCAGGCCGAGGCGGCGGTGCAGGCGGCGACGCCCGCGCCCGCATCGGGTCTGGGAGATGACTCCTGGGATTCCTTCGGCGAACCCGCCCAGACAGCCGTCGTCCCGGTCGAGTCGACTGACGCATCAGCCGTCGCTGAAGCTTCCCCCTTTGTCGTCGCACCCCCGCACGATCCGGCCAGCCAGGCTGCTTACCGGCTTCCCGATCAATTCGCGCTTGCGACCGGCGACGCGCCGAAGACGCACACCGAAGCCAACGACCAGATCATGGCCGCGCTGGCGCGCGTCTTCGAGGAATTCAAGGTCGACGCTCGTGTGACCGGGTTCTCTCGCGGCCCGACCGTGACCCAGTACGAGGTCGAACTCGGCCCGGGCGTCAAGGTCGAGAAAGTCACCGCGCTCTCGAAGAACCTCTCATATGCTGTGGCGTCGAACGAGGTCCGTATTCTGTCTCCGATCCCGGGCAAGAGTGCCATCGGTATCGAGATCCCGAACCAGGATCGCGAGAACGTTGCGCTCGGCGATGTGCTCCGTTCGAACAAGGCGCAGCGCAGCACGCATCCGATGACCATCGGTGTGGGCAAAGACGTCAAGGGCGGGTTCGTCGTGGCGAATCTCGCGAAGATGCCGCACCTGCTCGTCGCCGGTGCGACCGGTTCGGGCAAGTCGAGCTTTATCAACTCGATGATCACGAGTTTGCTGATGCGCTCCACGCCGGCCGAAGTACGCATGGTGCTGGTCGACCCCAAGCGCGTCGAGCTCACCGTCTATCAGGGCGTGCCGCATTTGATCACCCCCATCATCACGAATCCCAAGAAGGCGGCCGAAGCGCTGCAGTGGGTCGTGAAAGAGATGGACATGCGATACGACGACCTCGCGAGTTTCGGCTTCCGCCACATCGACGATTTCAACGAAGCCGTGCGCTCAGGCGGCATCGTGCTCCCCGAGGGCAGCCAGCGTGTGCTGAAGCCCTACCCGTACCTGCTCGTCGTTGTCGACGAGCTCGCCGACCTCATGCTCATCGCGCCTCGCGATGTGGAGGACTCGATTCAGCGCATCACTCAGCTCGCTCGCGCGGCGGGTATTCACCTCGTGCTCGCGACCCAGCGCCCCTCGGTGAACGTGGTGACGGGCGTCATCAAGTCGAACGTGCCGAGCCGATACGCCTTCGCCGTGGCATCGGGAACGGACTCCCGCGTCATCCTGGACGAGGTCGGCGCTGAGCGCTTGATCGGTCAGGGCGACGGGCTCCTGCTGCTCAACGGAGAATCGACTCCGATGCGAGTGCAGGGCGCCTGGGTCGGTGAGGCCGAAATTGCTCAGGTCGTGGCGCACGTCAAAGCGCAGGCGCAACCCGAGTACCGGGCCGACGTGCAGCAGGTCGTCGAGAAGAAGGACATCGATGAGGACATAGGCGACGATCTCGAGGTGCTGCTCGCGGCGATAGAGCTCGTGGTCACCTCGCAGTTCGGCTCCACCTCGATGCTGCAGCGCAAGCTTCGCGTCGGGTTCGCCAAAGCGGGTCGGCTCATGGACCTGATGGAGTCCCGCGACATCGTCGGCCCGTCGGAAGGTTCGAAGGCCCGTGATGTACTCGTCAGTCCGGAACAGCTTCCTGAGGTCATCGCACGCATCAAGGGCGGAGGCTCGCCAGCAGTGCCGACATTCGCCACACCACCCAGCGCCCCCGTTGCGGCCGCTTCCGCTTCGGCAGTGGTCGACCCGACTCTGACGACTCCCCTCGAAGCTGCGACTGATGTCATCGAACCGCTGGGCACCGAACAGGGCTACGGCGACGCGAGGTACGACGACCCCGTCGCGCAGTATCAGGCATCGCTCGAAGAAGTGGATGGCGATACCGATGAAGACGCCTGGCAGTTGACCGGACGCGATTGACGATGCGCCGGACAGCCGTGCAGTGATCACCCGATCGACCGACTCGAGGAGGACCCATGACCCTGACAGATGAGACGGCGGAGCGCACGAGTTCTCCGAAGTGGATGTGGGGAGTCACCGGGGCACTCGCGGTTGTAGTGCTCGGGGGAGCCGGCGCCGTCGTCGCGGTCGATGCGCAGGGCAACGATCGCGGAGCGGTGCGAGCGATTGCCGAGTCGTACGTGGCCGCGGTCGAATCAGGTGACGTCGCCCGAGCCGAAGCGCTGTTCGATGGAGGGGAGACGTCGGGCGCAGAGGTCACCCTGTCACCCGAGGTCGTCGGTTCGGCCGCGCTGATTGCATACCCCGAATTGGAGCAATTCCGGGTCGACTTTGACGGCGGTCGTGCAGCGGCGGACGTGCGGTTTGAACTCGATGGCGAACCCTACTCTGACCGGCTCCAGCTGCGTCGCGATGCCGATGGCGTCTGGCAGGTGACCGCAGGTCTGCGGTACGAGGTCGAGCTCGACTCGGCGTCCCGCGGAGCATTGGCGTTTCGAGGCATGGACCGCGCGTTCCCGAATGACACCGAGTCGCTCACGATGTACGCCGGCGTCTACACGTTCGTCTCACATAACAAGTACTTCATCACCGACAACGATGCGGAGTACGTCGCCGCATCGCCGTACGGGTCGATCTACGCGACGGATTGGTTGCGCCCCGGCCCCGGGTACGACGCCGAGGTGCAGCGTCAAGTTGAAACGGTGTTTGCCGAATGCGCGGAGTCAGACACACTCGATGCCCTGCGCAGCTGCGGCATTGAGGGGCCCGAACTCGACGCGAGATTCGCGAGCTCTTCAGAAGTGTCGATCTCCGTTGAGATGGAGCGCGCACCGACCGCCAGAGTCGAACCTGGCAGCACGGGGTGGGCGACTCTTGCAGACCGTGGCAAATTCGCTCTCACCTACACCGGGCGCGATGCATCGGGTCAGCGGGTGACCGATCAGACCACGGCTTCGGCGCAGTACGCCGACCTCGAGATTGCCGCGACCGAAGACGGCCTCAGCGTCGAAGTACTGAACTACTAGGCTGCTCATCATGACCGGCATCGAGCAGCCCGCTGCTGCACCCAGCAATTGGAACGCCCCGAACATCATCACCGGCGCGCGAATCGTCGCGACACCGTTCTTCCTGTGGATGCTGCTTGCCGGAGGAGCCGACGGTCCGTGGCGATGGGCCGCGGCCGTGTTCTTCGTCTTGGCGATCGCCACCGATGCCTGGGACGGCCATCTCGCCCGGTCTCGGGGCCTGATCACGGATCTCGGCAAGCTGCTCGATCCGATCGCCGACAAGTTCTTGACGGGCGCTGCGCTCGTCGGGTTGTCGATCCTGCTCGAACTGCCGTGGTGGGTGACGACGGTCATTCTGGTGCGCGAGATCGGCATCACCATCCACCGTCTGATGGTGGCGCACGATGTCGTGCTGGCCGCAGCCTGGGCCGGGAAGCTGAAGACGGTGGCGCAATCGGTCGCGATCACGCTCGCACTGCTCCCGCTGGCCAGCGTGATGGGGCCCGCCGCGCCAATCGCGGTGTGGGCCAATATCATTACGATGACGATCGCACTTCTCCTCACCATTTACAGCGGCATCGATTACGTGCTCGGCTACCTGCGGGCCCGAAACGCGGCGCGATGACCACATCGCGACTCGGGCAGGAGGTCGTGTCGCGCGCGACCCGTCTCACCGCGCGTATCGCGATCGCGGAATCTCTGACTGGTGGGATGCTGACCGACGCAATCGTTTCGATTCCGGGGGCCTCGCGCGTGCTGAGCGGGGGCATCGTGGCGTACGACACGTCGCTCAAACGATCGTTGCTCGGCGTGGATGCCGAGATCCTGCGCCGACAGGGTCCGGTCGACCGCGAGGTGGCGATCCAAATGGCAGCCGGCGTGCGCGTCGCCTGCGCGACGCCGCGCACGACATCAGCCGCCGCACCCGCCGAGTTCGGCATTGCCACGACAGGCGTCGCCGGGCCGGACCCCGATCCGCAGACCGGGCAGCCTGCAGGTACCGTATGGATAGCTGTCGCCTGGGACGGGGGCGTCGAGTGCGAAGAGCTTGCCTGCTCGGGCGACCGTGCTGCGGTGCGCGAAGCGACCGTCGTGCGAGCCCTGCAACTTCTGCACCGAGTGCTTGAGACCGTCGAGAACGCCGCACCGCACCGTGCCGGCCCCGACTCTCGCTACGCTGGAGGCGAAACGGTCACCGCAGATCGCGGCGACCCCGTTCCGTAAAGGGGAAACGAGAGTGCCGAAAATGAAACGCTGGAACCGCGTGCGCGCGGGGCTCGCGGCGGGCTTTGCGGCGGTACTGCTGCTGGGAACCGCTGCAGCTGCGACGGCGGTCGCGCCGACTCAGGCCGAGGGGAAGACCTTCGTCATCGCGACCGATACGACGTTCGCACCGTTTGAATTCCGAGATCCGTCAACGGGGGATCTCGTCGGTATCGACATGGATCTGATCAATCAGATCGCTGAAGATCAGGGCTTTGACGTCGAGATCCGCTCGCTCGGGTTCCAGGCTGCGCTGTCCGCGCTGCAGTCGGGCCAGGCCGACGGCGTCATCGCCGGCATGTCCATCACCGACGAGCGCAAAGAGATCTTCGACTTCTCCGAGCCGTACTTCGAATCCGGCGTACAGATGGCGGTCGCCGCGAACAACTCGACCATCTCGAGCTACGAAGATCTCGAGGGTGAGACCGTCGTCGCGAAGTCGGGTTCGGAAGGGCTCGCTGAAGCCGAGAAGCTCTCCGGTGAGTACGGATTCACCGTGAAGGCACTGGACCAATCGGCGACGATGTACGAATCGGTCAAGAACCAGTCTGCGGTCGCGGTCTTCGACGATTACCCAGTGCTCGCCTACGGCATCACCCAGGGCAATGGTCTCAAGGTCGTGACCGACAAGATTCCGGGTGGCGAGTACGGCTTCGCCGTATCGAAGGGGAAGAACCCGGAACTGCTCGCCGCGTTTAACGATGGCTTGGCAAAGCTGAAAGCCGACGGCGGCTACGACGACATTCTGAACACGTATCTCGGCGACACCGAGGCGACGTCGAGTGCCGGCGGAAACATCTTTGCCCTCGTGGGGCAGAGCTGGCCGGCGCTCTCGAAGGGCCTCTGGAACACCGTTTCCATCACCGTCGTCTCCTTCGTGATCGCGCTCATTCTCGGTCTCGTCTTCGGGTTCATGAAGATCTCCACCTCACGAATTCTGCGAGGGATTGCGAGCGTGTATGTCGCGGTCTTCCGCGGTACCCCGATTCTCGTCTGGGCATTCCTGTTCTACTTCGGTCTGCCGCAACTCACCGGAGCGCCGGGCAACGTCTTTATGGCAGGCGTTGCGACGCTGGCGTTGAACGCAGGCGCCTATCTGACGGAAATCGTGCGCGGCGGCCTGCAATCGGTCGACCCGGGCCAAATGGAAGCGGCACGGTCGCTGGGGCTCGGCTGGGGGCGTTCGATGCAGCGCGTTGTCATGCCGCAGGCCGTGAAGATGTCGATGCCCTCGATCATCAACCAGCTCGTCATTACGCTGAAAGATTCGTCGCTGCTGCTGACGATCGGATTCGCCGAGCTGCTGTACCAGGCGCAGCAGATCTACGCGGCGAACTTCCGCACCACTGAAATGCTCATCATCGTCGGTGTGATGTACTTCATCGTCATCACCCTGCTGACCTGGCTCGCGAACATCGTTGACAAGAAGGTGAACAAGTGACCGAGAGAATCGTGACCGAAAACCTCGTGACCCACAATGGAACGCCGGCGATCGCCGTCACGGGGCTGCGCAAGTCGTTCGGCAGCAATGAAGTGCTCAAGGGAATCGACTTGACGGTCGAGGTGGGGGAGGTGGTCTCTCTCATCGGCCCGTCGGGATCGGGGAAGTCGACGATCTTGCGATGCCTGAACCGTTTGGAAGAGCCTTCCGGGGGCAGCGTCGTGGTGGGTGGCGTTGAGATCACCCAGGGCAACGTCGATATCAATGCCGTGCGTCAGCACATCGGAATGGTCTTCCAGCACTTCAACTTGTTTCCGAACATGACGGTGCTCGAAAACATCATGCTCGCGCCGGTCGATCTCAAGAAGAAGTCGAAGGCCGATGCCCGTGATGCTGCCCTCGCGCTGCTCGAGCGCGTCGGCCTCGCCGAGAAGGCCGATGCGCGGCCCGCTTCGTTGTCCGGTGGTCAGAAGCAGCGCGTCGCCATCGCTCGCGCGCTGGCGATGGAGCCGAAGATTATGCTCTTCGACGAGGCGACATCGGCGCTCGATCCCGAGATGGTGGGGGAGGTGCTGCAAGTCATCCGTGACCTCGCCGCCTCGGGCATGACGATGGTGCTGGTGACCCACGAGATGGGTTTCGCTCGCGAAGTCTGCGATCGAGTGGTGTTCATGGCAGACGGCGTTGTCGTCGAATCGGGGCAGCCGGAAGCCGTGTTTGGAAACCCGCAACAGCCGAGAACTCAGGAGTTCTTGTCGAAGGTGCTCTAGCACTCGGGCTGTGAATCGGTGATGCACAAGCTGGATCTTCGCTGAACTTGAGTCACCTTGACTCAAGTTCAGCGAGATTTCAGGAATACAACGGTTATGCTCGGAGTTGTTCACAGTACGGCGATCGAAATTCGGTCGGCGCACTCGCAGCGACAATCGTGTCGCTCTGCGGGTATGGTGGAGGCACGACTCGGGTTGTGCACGTAAAGGAGGGTTCACATGGTGCTGATGCGTCAAGAGATCGGCGACGTACTGCGTGACTTCCGGTTGCAGAAGGGCCGCACGCTGCGTCAGGTGGCGGGCGAGGCCAGTGTTGCACTCGGGTACCTCAGCGAGGTCGAGCGCGGTCAGAAAGAGGCGTCCAGTGAGATTCTCGCTGCCGTCGCTGATGCGCTGGACACGCCGCTGTCGGTCATTATGGGCGAAGTGAGCGAGCGACTCGCGGTGGTCGAGGGGCTGTCGCTCCCGATGGTTCACCGGGTGCCCGACACCGTGCCAGCGGAATTGGTCTCGGGCTTCGCGCCCGAATTGGTGTCTTAGTTCGTGCGCATGGATTGCGCCCGGCGCACCGCGCCGGATAGCGCCCGCCCCTATCGGGGCGGGCGCTTCGCTGTGCTCGGGGTTCGTCATGTTCGCGAAAGAGCACGCACGTGCGCATGAGTGAGTTCCGCCGGGCGTGCCGCGCGGAGTTCGGCTCGGAGTATGCGCCGATCCTGCTGCGAGATCACTGGCTCTCGGTACTCGGGGGGACGGCTGATGAGGCGATCGCGCGCGGCGTGTCGCCTCGCGCGGTGTGGGATGCGCTCTGTGTCGATCTGCAAGTTCCTGTAGCGCGCAGGCACGGCCGCGGGCTCCCCGATCCGCGAGACGAGACTGGGCGCGCGCCTTAGGTGCCGTGCAGCCAATCGGGCTGAGCGAATCGTTCACTGATGTCTGCCAGCAGGCGGCCGCTGTGAAGACCGTCGGCTGCGGCGTGGTGTACCTGCAATGCGAGCGGGAGCAATACGCGTTCATCGCGTTCCGCATATCTGCCCAGCGTGAAAATGGGTGCCAGGTGCTGCGTGCTCTTCGGAATGCTCAGTGCAAACGACGTAAACCTCGCCCACGGCAGGCTGGAAATGTCGAAGGTGTTTGGCGGGGTGTCGTGCTGAGGAAACATCTGCGTGGCGCGTGATGCGCGATCGATGAGTTCGCTCGCGCGATCGTGAAACTCAGTGAAGTCGCTGGAGTAGGGCGTCCAAACTGCGCTGAATGTCTCTCGCTCCGGGTTGAGTACGGTGAACATGGGATGTGTGCGCTCCCAGATCGCGGGGGCGCCTGACGTCATCGCAGTCATGCGGAACGGGTCGTGGCGCTGCACAGCATCGGAGATGGCCCAGATCTGAGCGGCGTATGCGCGCTTCCGGTACGCGCGTGTCGCGGCGACGAATTCGGTGACATCGACCTCGACGGTGATGGCGTAGCTGCAGGGAACCCGCGAAAAGTAGTGTTCAAAGGCCTCGCGGCGGGGCCAGTGCTCGACGTCGATCGGTACGGCGGTATCCATGGTTCATTGTCCCAGGGGGTACAGGCGGTCGGGTGCGGCGGACACGCCGTGCACATATTCGAAACTGTGTTCGAATGGTGTTATGTTCGTCCACAGGTGGTTGTGTGCACGTATTCATCCACAGTTCCGTCAAACCGAGCTCGAATGTCGGTGGCGGAATCTAGGGTAATCAGCACACGGCACCCAACGCCTTGTCTGCCCCAATCGGGGCCGAGACAGTATGCAGGCACCACCACCCAGCGGCTCGCCGCGCAGATGAAAAGGAACCCAGCCATGGCAGCACCGAAAGATCGCGAGAAGGCCCTTGAAGCAGCACTCGCCCAGATCGACAAGAACTTCGGCAAGGGCGCGATCATGCGCATGGGCAGCCAGGAACGCGCGCCGGTCGAGGTGATTCCCACGGGCTCGGTCGCACTCGATGTCGCCCTCGGTATCGGAGGCATCCCGCGCGGCCGTATCGTCGAGATCTACGGCCCGGAATCTTCGGGCAAGACCACACTGACGTTGCACGCTATCGCGAACGCGCAGCGAGCTGGAGGCATTGCTGCGTTCGTGGATGCCGAGCATGCGCTCGACCCCGAGTACGCGAAGAAGTTGGGTGTCGATATCGATGCACTGCTCGTGGCGCAGCCCGATACGGGTGAGCAGGCGCTGGAGATCGCAGACATGCTGATCCGGTCGGGGTCGGTCGACCTGGTTGTCATTGACTCGGTTGCAGCGCTCGTGCCGAAGGCCGAGATCGAGGGTGAGATGGGCGACGCACATGTCGGTCTGCAGGCTCGACTCATGTCGCAGGCCCTGCGCAAGATCACCGGCAGCCTCAGCGCGACGAAGACGACCGCGATCTTCATCAACCAGCTCCGTGAGAAGGTCGGGGTGTTCTTCGGCAGCCCCGAGACGACCTCAGGCGGTAAAGCGCTGAAGTTCTACGCGTCGGTGCGACTCGATATCCGCCGTATCCAGACACTCAAAGACGGCACTGACGCGGTCGGCAACCGCACGCGCGTCAAGGTCGTCAAGAACAAGATGGCGCCGCCCTTCAAGCAGGCGGAGTTCGACATTTTGTACGGCATCGGTATCTCGCGTGAAGGTTCGCTGATTGATTACGGTGTCGAGCAGGGCCTCATCAAGAAGAGCGGCGCCTGGTTCACCTATGACGGAGACCAGCTGGGCCAGGGCATGGAGAACGCTCGTCGCTTCCTGATCAATAACCCTGATATCGCGCTCGAGATCGAAGAAAAGATCCTGACGAAGCTGGGCGTGAACGGGCGCAAGGAAGAGACTCCTGCGGAGCCCGCCGCTGCGGCGGATGCAGCTCCCGAACAGCGGGCGAGCGCGTAGCCCATGGCCGTGCGCTTCTTGCCTCCGTCTGACGCGGAGCACCCGCGTCAGACGGAGGACCGAGGTGACCTCGCCGAGGTGATCGAGCTACGCTCACAGCTGCGGCGCCCTGACCGGGTTGCCGCCGCCTCACCGGAAGCGGCAGAGCCGCGCACGGGGGTCGAGCCTACGGTGTCACAGGATCGTGCTGATTCCGAGGCGACGATGGGGACGCGACCGATCGTTCGTGCGGATTTCGGAGGCGTCGCGTCGCTGCTGCAGACCTCGCGTGAGGAGTCGGCGGCCACTGAAACCGCGAGCGTGCCCGACCTCGACGACGAGCCCGAGAAGCCGATGCGTACTGCGCATGAAGACGGCGTGCGCGTGCTCGGCCGGCGAGCGCGCTCCAGCGGGGAGCTCCGCGCGGAGCTCATGCGACTTGAGCACGATGCAGATGAGATCGAAACGGTGATTGATGAATTCACCCGCAGTCTGTATCTCGATGACCTCGGTCTGGCCCGCACGCTCACGGAGAAGCTGCGTGACACGAAAGGAGCGAGTCGCTCCCAGATTCGGGTCAAACTGAGAGCCCGCAAACTCCCCGACGATGCCATCGAAGCAGCTCTCGGTGAGCTCGATGTCGATCAGGAATTCGAGCTGATGCGCGAGACAGCGAAGCAACGAGCGGCGAAACTCGGTGGTCTGGAACACCAGGTCGCCGAACGCCGATTGCTCGGCTTCCTCGCTCGACGAGGCTGGTCGGGTGAGCCCGCGATGCGCGCGGCGCGCGAAGCACTCGAAGGGTCAGGCCGAGCCTCGCGAGGCTCGCGCGGTGGTTCCGGCGTGCGGTTCCACTGACCAGGGCCAGCGTTCAGCGCAGGAGCGTGGCCGCCAGTACGCAGGTGTGCCCGTCGCTCGCGTTGTGTCGCGTCGCCGTGTAGCCGTTTCGCGCGGCGAATTCGGCCGCCGCATCGAACTGCTCGACATGCAGCTCTATCAGCAGAGTCCCCGCTTCCAGCTCACGTGCATCCCCGATCAGTCGGCGCACGTGATCCAACCCATCAACGCCGGCGGTCAACGCGGTGCGCGGCTCGTATTCGGATGCTTCTCGCGGCAACAGGGCGAGCGCGTCGTCCGGTACGTACGGCGGCACCGCCGCAATCACATCGATCCGTTGATCGCATTGCCGAAGCAGCGTCGACAGACCGTCGCTGACGCGCGCCTGCCCACCCGATCCGAGGTTCACCGATGCATGAGCGACGGCGCGTGCATCATGATCGACCGCCCACACTTCGGTGCTCGGACATGCGCGTGCCACCGACGTCGCGATGGGAGCGACGCCGCAATAGGCCTCCACGAAGACAGCCGATACACCAGCGCGTGCCACTCGCTGCACCCGCTCTACGGCGAGCGCCGCCAGAAAGAGCGAACGCTGACGCGGCACGAACACGCCTGGGCCGACCGACAGTCGGAGGCCGCCGAAATCAACCCACCCCACCAAAGGCTCGAGAGGCTCACCCGCGGCCCGGCGTCGCTCCATCGATTCGAGCAGACGCCAGTCACCCGCTGCCCGTTCCAGAAGAATTTCGGCTTCCTGTTCGGCGAAGACGCTACCGGCGGCGCGCAGCCGCGCGGTCACCTGCTCGTGCGACCAATGCTCCACCGCTGCGGCATCAGGGGAACTTGGCATGCGTCGAGTGTACGCGCGCACCAGTGATGATCTCGCGGGTGACGCCCGCGCCCGTCAGGGAAGGCGCCGAGCCCGCGAGTACACTGAATCCCATGAGTTCCGCACTTGCCGACCCCATCGAAATCGCTCCGTCGCCAGCCGCATTGCGCAGCGACGGCACGCGACGGAGCTTCACGGTGCGTACGCTCGGGTGCCAGATGAACGTCCATGATTCCGAGCGCCTCTCGGGCTCATTGGAGGCCGCGGGGTACGTCGAGGCCGAGCGCGCAGACGACGCCGACGTCGTCATCATCAACACCTGCGCCGTGCGTGAAAACGCGGCCAACAAGCTCTACGGTAATCTCGGGTACCTGGCTGGGGTGAAGCGCGAACGCGACGGCATGCAGATCGCCGTGGGTGGGTGTCTGGCTCAAAAAGACCAGGGCACGATCGTGGAAAAAGCGCCCTGGGTTGACGTGGTCTTCGGCACCCACAACATGGGGTCGCTGCCGGCTCTCCTTGAGCGTGCACGCCACAATGCCGAAGCGCAGGTCGAGATTCTCGAGTCGCTCGAGGTCTTCCCGTCGACACTGCCGACGAAGCGCGATTCGGCGTCGAGCGGTTGGGTGTCCATCTCGGTCGGGTGCAACAACACGTGCACGTTCTGCATCGTTCCCTCCTTGCGCGGCAAGGAGAAAGACCGCCGCCCCGGCGACATCCTTGCCGAGGTGCAGGCGCTCGTCGATGACGGCGCGATCGAAGTCACGCTCCTCGGCCAGAACGTCAATACCTACGGCGTCGAGTTTGGCGACCGTGGGGCGTTCGCGAAGCTGCTGCGCGCGATGGGCGATATCGAGGGGTTGGAGCGCGTGCGCTTCACGAGCCCGCACCCCGCGGCGTTCACCGACGACGTGATCGATGCGATGGCCGAGACCCCCAATGTGATGCCAGTGCTGCATATGCCGCTGCAGTCAGGCTCCGACACGATTCTGAAGGCGATGCGGCGCTCCTACCGGTCGAAGAAGTTCTTGGGGATCCTCGACGCCGTGCGAGAGCGCATTCCGCACGCTGCGATCACGACCGACATCATCGTCGGCTTCCCCGGAGAGACCGAGGAAGACTTCGCCGACACGCTCCGTGTGGTTGAGCAGTCGCGATTCGCCAGCGCTTTTACGTTCCAGTACTCGATTCGCCCGGGCACTCCCGCGGCCGAGATGGACGGGCAACTGCCGAAAGCCGTGGTGCAGGAGCGGTACGAGCGGCTGCACGCGCTGCAGGAGCACCTCTCGTTCGAAGAGAATCAGGCGCAGATCGGTCGCACGGTCGAAGTGCTGGTCTCTGCCGGCGAGGGCAAGAAAGACGCGGCGACTCGCCGGCTCTCCGGGCGCAGCGAAGACAACCGCCTGGTGCACTTCGCAGTTCCCGACGGTGCAGACGAACCTCGCCCGGGCGACGTGGTGCGCGTCGAGGTGACATCGGCGGCTCCGCACTTCGTCATTGCGGATTCCGGGCTCCCGACTGAATCCGGCGTCGCAGGCACGTACGCTGTGCGTCGAACGCGCGCGGGCGACGCCTGGGATCGCCGGCAGGCCGAGAGCTGCGGCGTGCCGGCAGCGCCGGCCTCGGGCGACACGGCGCCCCGCGTAGTGAGCCTCGGGCTTCCCGCGATCCGCACGCGATGATCGCGCCGCAAGACGCTGCTTCACCGCGTCTCTGGGCGATCGTCGGGGCAACCGGAACCGGCAAGTCCGCGCTCTCGCTCGACCTCGCTGAACGGCTTGCCGAATCCGGGGTGCGCGCGGAGATCGTCAATGCCGATTCCATGCAGGTGTATCGCGGAATGGATATCGGCACAGCGAAACTGCCACCCGGTGAGCGCCGGGGGATCCCGCATCATCTGTTCGACGCGCTCGAACCCCGAGACGAGGCGACGGTCGCCTGGTATCAGCCCCGGGCCCGCAGCGTGATCGAGGAGATTCATGCGCGCGGTGCCGACGCGGTACTGGTCGGCGGATCGGGGCTGTACGTCTCAAGCGTGCTCTTCGACTTCCAGTTTCCGCCCCGCGATGACGCGTTGCGCGCCGCACTGGAGGCCGAACTGGCCGAAGACGGCGTGCAGGTGCTGGTCGAACGGTTGCGCGCGCATGACGCGGCGGTAGCCGATGCGGTCGACATACGAAACCCGCGTCGGGTCGTGCGGGCGCTTGAGGTCGCGCTGCTCGGCGGAGATGCGCAGGTCACGCTGCCTGCGGAGCCGAAACTCTGGCACGATGTCGCGCCCGGTGCGACCCGCATCGTCGGGGTGCGCGCCGAACGAGCGAATCTCGTCGAGCGGCTCGACCGACGCGTCGAGCAGATGTGGACCGATGGCATTGTCGACGAGGTGCGCGGCTTGCTGCCACACGGGATCGCCGAGGGGCCGACTGCCTCGCGCGCGATCGGCTACGCGCAGGCGCTGGCGCAGCTCGAAGGCCGCCAGACGCAGGGCGACGCCATCACCGAGACGCAGGTGCTGACCCGGCGCTATGCGCGCCGCCAGGTGAGCTGGTTCAAACGCTACCCCGCGGTCGAATGGGTGGAAGCGGGGGAGCTTCCGCGATCCCGCACTGCCTCGGCCCCCGCACACCCGCCGAGATCGGCACCTGACAGCGAGGAGTGACGCATGACGAACCTTCCCCAAGCGACCGTGAGCGCAACCCCGAAGATCCGAGCCTGCGCAGACGACGATCGCGCCGCCGTGATCGGGCTGTGGGAGGCGGCCGGGCTCACCCGTCCGTGGAACGACCCGCACGCTGATTTCGCCCGCAAACGACTCGTGCAGCCGGAACTCTTCTTGGTTGCGGTCGACGGCGGAACGATCACCGGAACGGTCATGGCCGGCTATGACGGGCACCGCGGGTGGTTGTACTACCTCGCAACCGATCCGGCACGTCGCGGCGCCGGGATCGGGTCGTCGCTCGTGCGCGAGGCCGAGCGTCGCCTCGTCGAGATGGGATGCCCGAAAGTGCAGCTCATGGTGCGTCCCGACAACTCCGGCGTGATCAGTTTCTATGAGGGCCTGGGCTACGGCGAGGGCGAAGTGCTGCTGCTCGGCAAGCGCACGATCGAGGACGCACCACCCGCGTAAACTGGACGGCATGGCGACGCTCGCATTCACCAAGGGACACGGCACCGGCAACGACTTCGTGCTCTTCACCGACCCCGATGGCGAACGGGCGTTGACCCCCGAGCAGATCCGCTTTCTGTGCGATCGCCGGTTCGGTATCGGTGCTGATGGCGTGATTCGCGCCGTGCGCTCGCGGGCCCTGCACGAGGGGGCCGCGATCCTGGCGGAAGAGCCCGATGCCGAGTGGTTCATGGATTACTGGAACGCCGACGGCACGCCGGCCGAGATGTGCGGCAACGGCGTGCGGGTCTACGCGCACTACCTCATTTCGGAGGGGCTCGTAGCGCCCGAGCGCCGCGACACCCTCCCGATCGGCACGCGCGCGGGCGTGAAAGACGTACTGGCCGGAGTCTCGGGGTACACGGTCGACCTGGGGCGCTGGCGGCTCGCAGGTGAGCGCCTGGTCGCCGCGCAGGGACTCGACGTGGCGCGACCTGGGCTCGGTATCGATCTCGGCAATCCGCATGTCGTGACGGCGCTGGCGGATCCCGCGGAGCTCGAGGGACTCGACCTCGCGCGGGTGCCCGCGCTCGACCCGGTGCCCGTCGACGGTGCGAACGTCGAGTTCGTGGTGCCCGAAGAACCGCTGATCCAAGACGGGGTTGCGCGCATTCGCATGCGCGTGCACGAGCGCGGCGTCGGCGAGACGCTGTCGTGCGGCACCGGCACCGCGGCGGCTGCACTCGCGTTCCGTCACTGGGGTGGCGAGGGCATGCCCAACCACTGGCGCGTCGACGTTCCGGGCGGCCGGTTGGCCGTGCGGATGTTTCCGACGGAGGAGGGCGAGCACGTGTCGCTCAACGGGCCGGCAGAGCTCGTTTACTCAGGCGAGATCGAACTGCCCGACGCCTGACGCGCGTTCAGCGCTCGATGCGGATGATGTGGAAGCCCTTGTCGCGGGCCGCCCGCTCCACCTCGAGTTCGGTGAACTCCTCGGCGATCCAGCGCTGCAGCGAATCCGCTCCGAGATGCTTCGCAACCACGAGGTGAGCGAAGCCGCCCTCGTCCAAGCGCGGCAGCCAGGTGCGCAGAATGTCGTGCAGGGCCTCCTTGCCTACACGGATGGGCGGGTTCGACCGAATCTCACCGAAGCGCAGATCGGCCGGCACCTCATCGGGTGCGGCAACATGCACATTCGTGAGCCCGAGACGAGTGGCGTTGCGGCGGGTGAGCTCGCGCGAGCGCTCGTTCACATCGATCGCCCACACGACGCGCTCAGGCGATTCGAGTGCGGCGTCGAGCGCGATCGGGCCCCAGCCGCAGCCGACGTCGAGCACCGGTGCTGCCCCCGCGCGGCCGAGGGCTTCGGCCGCGGGCAGCTCGCGGAGCAGAATCGCCGTGCCTCGATCGAGTTGCTCGGGGCTGAAGACGCCGCCGGCGGTGAGTACGGTGCGGGTCGCACCCGCGAGTTCGACCTCGATCTCACGGGGTCGGAAATCGCCATCGGGTGCTGCGGAGAAGTAGTGCTGCGTCACGTGACCAGTATTCCAGCCCGAAGCCAGATGCGCCGACGGCGAACGCGCGACGCGCCCGGGCGCACGCCGCGTACACTTGAGGTCAGATGACGAAACGTAGTGCAGAAGATGCAGGCCTCGCAGTCGAGGACACTCCCGTGAACGGCGAGCGCGAAACCACCCCCACCGACTCGGTCGATCCGCTCGACCGGGTGCTGGCGCGTGCCCGCGCGACGGGCTCCGCCACCGTGATCCGCGATCTGACGAGCGGCGCGCAGGCGCTCGGCGATGCCGCGCACGACGAGCTCGGAGCGAATCTCGACGCGATTCGCATGGAGCGCGAAGATCGCGCCTCCCTGAAACGCGTCGTCGGGCTCTCGACCGAGCTCGAAGATGTCACCGAGGTCGAGTATCGCCAGCTGCGGCTCGAGAACGTCGTGCTTATCGGCGTCTACTCCCAGCGCACGACCGATGACGCAGAGAATTCGCTGCGCGAGCTCTCGGCGCTCGCCGAGACCGCGGGCGCCCGAGTGCTCGACGGACTGCTGCAGCGCCGTGCGAACCCCGATCCGGCGACGTATCTCGGCAAAGGCAAGGCCCAGGAGCTGGCAGAACTCGTCGCGGCCGTCGGAGCCGATACGGTCATTGCCGACACGGAGTTGGCCCCCAGCCAGCGCCGCGCGCTCGAAGACGTGGTGAAGGTGAAGGTGATCGACCGCACCGCGGTGATTCTCGACATTTTTAGCCAGCACGCGAAGAGCCGCGAGGGGAAGGCGCAGGTCGAACTCGCTCAGCTGCAGTATCTGCTGCCGCGACTGCGCGGGTGGGGTGAGTCGATGTCTCGCCAGGCCGGCGGCCAGGTCGGGTCGGCAGGCGCGGGCATGGGCTCGCGCGGGCCGGGCGAGACCAAGATGGAGCTCGACCGACGCAAGATTCACACGCGTATGTCGAAGCTGCGCAAGCAGATCGCCGGGTTCGCCCCCGCGCGCGAGGCGAAGCGCGCGAACCGCAAGCGCGGCGAAGTACCGTCGGTTGCCATCGCCGGGTACACGAACGCGGGCAAGTCGAGCCTGTTGAACCGATTGACCGGCACCCAGGAGCTGGTGCAGAACCAGCTGTTCGCGACACTCGATACGGCGATTCGCCACGCCGAGACCGCGGATGGCCGTACCTTCACTTACGCCGACACAGTCGGGTTCGTGCGCAACCTGCCGCATCAGCTCGTCGAGGCCTTCCGATCGACGTTCGAAGAGGTGGGCGACGCCTCGGTGATCCTGCACATCGTCGACGGATCGCACCCCGACCCCGAAGCACAGCTGCGCACCGTGCGCGACGTCATCTCCGAGGTCGACGCGCAAGACATTCCCGAGCTCGTCGCCTTCAACAAAGCCGATCTGCTCGATGATTCGCAGCGGTTGGTGCTGCACGGCCTCGTGCCCGATGCCGTGTTCGTGTCGGCGCGCACGGGTGAGGGAATCGAGGAGCTGCAGCGGCGCATCGATGCGGCTCTGCCGGTTCCGGATCGCGAGGTCACGGTCATCGTGCCCTACGACCGCGGAGATCTCGTCGCCGAACTGCACGAGCGCAACCGCGTGCTTGAGACGGAGTACGTGGAAGCGGGTACCCAGGTGCGCGCGTACATCACGGCTGAGACGGCGTCGAAGATCGAACCGTATCTGATCTAGGAGCGTGTGCTCCGGGCGCCGACTGCAGCGCGGCGCCCGGAATACACGTTTCGCCGTTGTCTCGACGCGTTCCCGTGTGGCAGCGTTACACCGAGCCGACGGCCGAAGCGCCGATCGCCTGCGGGTAGGAGGCGGGGGCGCGCTCGGTCAGGTGTCGCAGTGCCTCGGGCACTGGCCGACCTTGGGCCTGCATCGTCTGCGCCCAGAGCCGACCGGCGCGATACGACGAACGCACGAGTGGCCCGGCGAGTACCCCGTCGAATCCGAGCGACTCCGCTTCTTGCTGCAGCTCGACGAATTCTTCTGGCCGCACCCATCGGTCGATCGGGTGGTGCAGCGACGATGGACGTAAGTACTGCGTCAGCGTGATGATGTCGCACCCGGCGTCGCGCAACTCGACCATGGTGTCGGTGATCTCGGCGCGGGTCTCGCCCATGCCGAGAATGAGGTTGGATTTCGTTACCATGCCGGCATCGCGGGCGAGCGTGATGACGCCGAGTGAGCGCTCGTAGCGGAACCCCGGTCGGATGCTGCGGAAGATACGCGGAACGGTTTCGAGGTTGTGCGCGAACACCTGTGGAGCGGCCTCGAAGACCTGTGCCAGATCTTCGGGCCGTCCGCCCAGGTCGTCGGCGAGCACCTCGACGCCGGAGCCCGGATTGAGTTCGTGAATCTGCCGGATCGTCTCGGCGTACAGCCACGCTCCGGTATCGGGCAGGTCATCGCGCGTCACGCCCGTGATCGTCGCGTACTTCAATCCCATGGTGCGCACCGACTCGGCGACGCGGCGCGGCTCGTCGCGGTCGAGCGGCAGCGGTTTGCCGCTCGTGATCATGCAGAAGTCGCACCGACGCGTACAGATTGACCCGCCGATGAGGAAGGTCGCCTCGCGATCTTCCCAGCACTCGAACACGTTCGGGCACCCCGCCTCTTGGCAGACGGTGTGGAGCTTCTCGCTGGCGACGAGGTTGCGCACCTCTTGATACTCGGGGCCCAGCCGTGCGCGCGTCTTGATCCACTCGGGCTTCTTCTCGATGGGCGTCTCGGCATTGCGTGCCTCGATGCGCAACAGCTTGCGGCCCTCGGGCTCCGGGCGCACGCCGGTCGAGGGGAGGCGCCGCACGCTCATGCGACGAGCTCCGCGATTGCCTCGATCACGAGTGGGTGCAGGATCGGGGCGACTTCGGCCGGCCGCACCGTGCGCCCGGCGAGCGCGCTGATGGTGGTCACTCCGGCATCGCGAATGCCGCACGGTACGAACTGCGTGAACGGGGCGAGATCGTTGCTGCAGTTGATGGCGAGGCCGTGCGTGATGACTCCGGCCCGCGCATGCAGGCCGATTTGGGCAACCTTCGCCGGGGGATCGGCCGGTGCCGTCGCGTCGCACCACACACCGGAACGCCCCTTCACGCGGTACCCGTCAACGCCGAGCGCGTCGAGTGTGGCGATAATGGCGGTCTCGAGCGAGCGTACGAGGTCGACCACGCCGGCTCCCGGCCGCAGCCGTACGATCGGGTACGCAACGAGCTGCCCCGGTCCGTGCCAGGTGACCCGGCCGCCGCGGTCGACTGGAACGACGGGCGTACCGTCGGTGGGGTACTCGTCGCGGTCAGCGCGTCTGCCCGCCGTGTAGACCGCGGAGTGCTCGAGAAGCAGGAGCGTGCCGGAGTCGGCGCCGCGGGTCACGCGTTCCGCCGCTGCGGCCTGCAGGCGGAGCCCGTCAGCGTACTCCACAAAGTCTGGCGCGAGGCCGATGACGTCCACGCGGGGTGGTGTACCGAAACGGGCGACGGCGCGCGGCGATGCGGAGGGGGTCGGAGGTGCTGCAGCGATGCTGGACATGCGAACAGATTAGATACACTCGGTACAACAAATCAAATCGCGCGAGAAAAGGCGCGCACATCGATGAAGTGACGTGCGCGCCTCGGGTCGTGGGGCGCAGGGGTTGCTTGCGTTGCTATACCGAGCGGAAGACCGCCACCACGCGACCGAGTACTTCGGCGTGGTCGCCGAGAATCGGCTCGAACGCGCTATTGCGCGGGAGGAGCCACGTGTGACCGTCGCGGCGACGGAATACCTTGACCGTGGCCTCGCCGTCGAGCATCGCGGCGACAATGTCGCCATTCTCCGCTTCGCGCTGCTGGCGAATGACGACGAAGTCACCGTCGCAGATCGCGGCATCGATCATCGAATCGCCGACGACGCGGAGCATGAAGAGCTGGCCGTCTCCGACGAGTTGCCGGGGGAGCGGAACGATCTCTTCGACTTGCTGGTCGGCGGTGATGGGAACGCCCGCTGCAATCTGGCCGACGAGCGGCACGTATGCGGCTTCCTCGACCTGCTGGGTCGGGGCGTCTGCGACTGCGTTCGACGTCGAAGCGAGTTCGACGAGGATCTCGAGGGCCCGAGGGCGATTCGGGTCTCGCCTGATATAGCCGCCCAGCTCGAGGCGGCTGAGCTGATGGGTCACGCTGGAGAGTGAGGAGAGGCCGACCGCATCCCCGATCTCGCGCATGCTCGGCGGGTAGCCGCGGCTCTCGACGGAGCGCGCGATGCACTCAAGAATCGCCTGCTGCTTTTCGCTCAGGGGCTTCGTGGAACGGGGCACGGCGGTGTCGCTCATTGCGGTCCTTTCTCGAGCCCAGGGGGCTGTCTGGCGGCGGCGATCCATGAATGTCGGTGGTGCCTGATTCAGTGATCCCGTTGACGAAACCATAGCCGCGACATTCGAACACGGGCAAACACGTGTTCGAGTGTCGGAGAAAAAGATCGAAACATATCTTCGAACTCGGGCTTGAAGTTTCGATTCATCGAATATATATTCGAAACAGATGTTCGCACGGATGCACGTTCGTGGCGATCACAACCGAAGGGACACCATCATGAGCGCAATCGCGACCCTGACTCACGAGGCAATGCCGGCGCCGCGCGCGGCAACGGCGACGATTCGACTGACACGTCGTGGCCGTATGGTGTTCGGCGCGCTCGCGACAGTGCTGGTTGCCGGAGTGCTCGCCCTGGTGGCAGCCTTCGCGGCACCGGAAGCGATGGCAACGGCGCAGGGCTCCGATGGTCAGCAGTTCGAATATGTGGTGGTGCAGCCGGGGAGCTCACTCTGGTCGCTGGCGACGGAGCTCGACCCCTCCGCCGACCCCCGAGACCTGGTCTCGGAGATCGTGCAGCTCAACCAGCTCGACGGGTCGTCGGTGCAGGCAGGCGAGGCGATCGCTGTGCCGCTGCGATACTCAGAGAACCCGTTGGTCGTGTCGGGCGACGAACTCGGAGCATGAGGTTCTCTCGCCTCTAGACTGGTTCGGTGACCAGTCTGAGCGACCTTCCTCTCCGTGACAACCTCGTCGGCAAAGAGCCATACGGGGCTCCGCAAGATGCGGTTCCCGTCAGCCTGAACGTGAACGAGAACACGCATCCGATTCCGGAGCACGTCGCCATTGACATCGTGCAGTCGCTTGCACACGCGGTGACTGGCGTGAATCGATACCCCGATCGTGAATTCACCGAATTGCGTGAGGCGTTGGCCGGGTATCTCGGGCACGGTCTCACTCCGGAGCAGCTCTGGGCGGCGAACGGGTCGAACGAGGTGTTGCAGCAGATACTGCAGGCCTTCGGGGGGCCTGGTCGTAGTCTCCTCAGCTTTACGCCGACCTACTCCATGTACCCGTTGCTCGCCTCGGGCACCGACACCGCGTGGATTCCGGTTGAACGCCCCGCCGACTACGCACTGACGCCCGAGCTGGTGGTCGCTGCGCTGCGCGAACACCAGCCCGATATCGCAATTCTCTGCGGCCCGAACAACCCCACCGGCACTCCGCTCGATCGCGCCGTCATCGAAGCGGCGTACGACGCGTTCGACGGCATGCTCATCGTCGATGAGGCCTACCACGAGTTCGATGCCCAGCACGAGAGTGCTGTCACGCTGCTCCCCGGGCGTCATCGGCTGATGGTGTCTCGCACGATGAGTAAGGCATTCGCCTTTGCAGGGGTGCGCCTCGGCTATCTTGCGGCCGCTCCCGCGGTCGTCGACGCGCTGCGGCTCGTACGTCTGCCGTATCACCTTTCCGCGCTGACGCAGGCGGCTGCCACGGCAGCGATTCGTCACGCCGATGCCATGCTAGCCACTGTCGCCGACATCCGATCGCAGCGCGATCGGCTCGCCGAGGCGCTGGTGCAGCTCGGCTACCGCGTGCACGATTCGGGTGCCAATTTCCTCTTGGTCGGCGGGTTCGCCGACCCCGAAGCGACCTTTGCCGCGCTGCGCGAGCAGGGCATCCTGATTCGCAACCTGAGTATTCCGGGGCACCTCCGCATCACGGCCGGTACCGAGGCCGAGACGAGCACGGTGATCGCCGCGATCACTGCGCTCGGCGCCGGCGGAGCCCGCTCCTGAGCGAGCTCCCGCAGCCGGATAGACTGAGCACCATGACCGCAGCACCGCGCACCGCCTCGCTCGAGCGTTCCACGAGCGAGTCGCAGATCAGCCTGAGCCTCAACCTCGATGGGTCGGGGGACTCCGACATCGATACCGGAGTTCCGTTCTTCGATCACATGCTGACGGCGTTTGCGCGCCACTCGCTGACCGATCTCACGATCCGTGCGACGGGCGATGTACACATCGACGTGCACCACACGGTTGAAGACACGGGCATTCTGCTCGGGCAGGCGATCCTCGCCGCGCTCGGCGACAAGTCCGGCATATCACGGTACGGCGATGCGCTCGTGCCGCTCGACGAGGCGCTCGCCCAGGCGGTCGTCGATATCTCGGGTCGGCCGTACCTCGTCCACTCGGGTGAGCCCGCAGGGTTCGAATTCCACCTGATCGGCGGGCACTTCACCGGGTCCATGGTGAGGCACTTCTTCGAGGCGCTCACCCTCAATGCGCGTCTCACAGTCCACCTCCGTGTGATCGAGGGGCGCGACCCGCACCACATCGCCGAAGCGGAGTTCAAGGCTCTGGCGCGCGCATTCCGCGTCGCCAAGGCGCTCGACCCCTTGGTCAGCGGAGTTCCCTCCACCAAGGGTGCTCTGTGAGCGCAGGTGCTGGAGCCGGCAAGACGGTCGTCGTACTCGACTACGGTTCGGGCAACGTGCACTCTGCGGTGAAGGCACTCGTGCGCGCTGGTGCTTCAGTCGAACTCACGCGTGACCCCGCAGCGGTGATGGAAGCCGACGGCCTGCTGGTTCCCGGAGTCGGTGCGTTCGACGCGGTGATGCAACAGCTCAGCGCCGTTCGCGGCGACGAGCTGATCGACCGTCGTCTGGCTGGTGGCCGGCCGGTGCTCGGCATCTGCGTGGGCGAACAGGTGATGTTCGAGCGCGGCATCGAACGCGGTGTCGAGACTGAGGGCCTCGGCCAGTGGCCGGGCACCGTCCGTGAACTTGAGGCAGCGGTGCTGCCGCACATGGGCTGGAACACGGTGTCGGTGCCCGAGGGGTCGCGGCTCTTCGCCGGAATCGAGCAGGAGCGCTTCTATTTCGTGCACAGCAACGCGGCGACCGAATGGACGCTGGAGGGGCGTACGGAGGCGACCCGGCCGCTGGTGACCTGGGCCGAGCACGGGGAGCGCTTCGTCGCCGCGGTGGAGAACGGTCCGCTTGCTGCGACACAGTTTCACCCTGAGAAGTCTGGCGAAGCGGGCATCCGTCTGCTCCGCAACTGGATCAACACGTTGTAATCTGCACCCGCGCGTTTGTGCGCGGAACCGGCGCGTTGCGCGCGGAACCGACTCAAGGAGAATTCCACATCATGACCGAACTGGCCGAGGGCCCGAAGCTCCAACTGCTGCCCGCCATCGACATGGTCGACGGCAAAGCCGTGCGTCTCACGCAGGGCGAGGCCGGCACCGAGACCAACTACGGCAGCCCGGTCGACGCGGCGCTCGACTGGATCGATCAGGGCGCTGAGTGGATCCATCTCGTCGATCTTGACGCGGCATTCGGTCGGGGCAGCAACGTCGCGGTCGCGCGCAAGATCATCAAGCGCGCCGGGTCCGTGAAGATCGAGTTCTCCGGGGGCATTCGCGACGACGCCTCTCTCGAGGCAGCACTCGACATGGGTGCGACGCGGGTCAATCTCGGTACCGCCGCGCTCGAAAACCCCGAATGGACTCAGGCTGTCATTGCGCGTTTCGGGGAGCAGATCGCCGTGGGCCTCGATGTGCGCGGTGAGACACTCGCCGCCCGGGGGTGGACGCAGGAGGGCGGCAACCTCTGGGACGTGCTGGAGCGCCTCGAATCCGTGAATTGCGCGCGCTATGTCGTCACCGATGTTACGAAGGACGGCACGCTGCAGGGTCCGAACGTCGATCTCCTCGCAAAGGTCTGCGCGCGCACCGATCGTCCGGTCGTCGCTTCGGGAGGCGTCTCGAGCCTCGACGATCTCGCCGCACTGCGCCAGCTCGTTCCTGCTGGGCTCGAGGGTGCGATTGTCGGCAAGGCGCTCTACGATGGGGCCTTCACGTTGCCCGCAGCGCTCGACGTCGCCGGCCGCTGAGCCTGCTCGACTGACCGAGCACCGCCAGCTCGAGGCATCCTGAGCGGAACTCCGCGCAGGTGAACGGAGGATCCGATGGCCATCAAGAAACTCCCATCGACGGGTGACGCGCCGCGAGCAACCGGTGTCCCCGAAAGTCTGGTCGCGGGGGGAAACGGCGATTCAGCGGGGTTTCCCTGGGAAGGGCGCACCTTCGATCACCACGACACCGCGTTCGCGGGTGACGACGGGAGCACCCCGGAGGGGGTGACCTCGCTCATCGAGGCGGTGCGGCGGTCGGCGGCGAGTGCCGCTTCCGCAGCGACGGCGGGCGACTACTGGGACGCCGTTCGCGACGTCGCGGATGCGCACGCCGACGCGATCGCCGGTCTCGGCACCGAACGGTTCCTCGTACCGATGCTCGCGGAAGCCGGTGCGCTCGGCGAGACGCCTGATGGGCGCACGGTCGAAAAGTCCCAGGAACTCTCGATCGTCACGGTCGCGGCCCCCGACGGCCGTCGGGTGCTCCCCATCTTCAGCTCAGTCGAGACGCTCACGCACTGGAACCCGGAGGCTCGGCCGATTCCCGTGCCCGGTGCGCAAGCGGCGCTCGCGGCGGCGCAAGACGGCACCGCGATGATCATCATCGATGCCGGAACCCCGGAGCGCGAGTACGGAGTTCGGCGTACGGCGCTGCAAGCGCTCGCACTGGGGGAGCGCGTGCTTCCCGCGTGGGCGGACGCCGAGGTGCAGGAGGCATTCCGTGAGATCGGTCTGGCCGATCCGCGCATCGATCTGGTCTGGCTGGCTCCCGATGACCTGGAGGGCCGCCTGCTCACACCCGAAGTATCGGTGCTCGTCCGTCTGAAGCCCGGCGCGGAAACGGAGCTCGCGGATGTGCTCGAGCAGGTGCAAGCGAGAATCGCGGCGTCCGAGATCGTGGCGGATCGCGTGGACTCCTTGTCTCTGCGCCCGCTGCACGCGGCGTAGACGCGCTCACCCGAAGTTGACGAGAAGGATGTAAGCGGCGGTGCCTGCCGCGATGCTGACGAGTGCGCGGCGGCGGCTGATCAGATGCACGATGACCGTGATCGCGGTCGCGACGAGCACTGCCCACCAGCGCTCGGGCGCGGCGACGATCTGATCACGGAGTACGACCACCGCCAGGATGAGCAGAATGCCGGCGGGCATCCATGTGCCGAGTCGTGCGATGAATCGTGAGCGGCGCAGCGGCTGGACCACGGCGAAGGGCAGTGCGCGCAGCGCAAGCGTGATGACCCCGGCGGTTGCGATCGCGACGATGAGGAAGACGGTGTCAGGCATCGTGCCCCTTTGGTGGCTCCGTATGCGCCGCTGCGGTATCGCGCTCCCTGATGCGTTGCCACAGGAAGCGCCCGGTCAGGAGCGCCGTGAAGAGGAGGAGTGCGACGAGCAGGGCGTAGTCGGGGGCGGCCAGGAGCGCTGCGGCGACTGAGAGTCCGGCGAACAGCACGGTCGGGATCTCGCGTGTTCCGCGTACGGCGTCGAGCGTCATGACGACGAACAGTGCGACGAGCGCGAACTCGAAGCCCTCGATCGGAGCGGGCAGCAGGCCTGCCGCAGCGACGCCGAGCAACCCACCCGCCACCCAGTAGGCCTGCATGGCCAACTGTCCGGTCACGATGCGCGCGGAGGTCACTCCCGCGTCATCGCGGAGTACGTACGTGGCGTAGGCCTCGTCGATCATCGCGTAGATCGCGTAGGCCCGAGCGGGGCCTCGGTTGACGCGGTCGATGGGAAACGAGAGTGCGTAGAAGACGTGCCGGAAGTTCACGGCGAACACCGTGACCGCGATCGTCACGAGCGGCGCTGCGGTGGCGAGCATCGACACCAGCAGGAGCTCGACGGAGCCCGCGAACACGCCGATGGACAGCGCCGGGGCCACCCACCAGGGGAGGCCGGCCTGAATGACCAGCACGCCGAGTGCGAACCCGAGCGGAGCAATGCCGATGCCGACCCCGAGAGAGTCGCCGATCCCCGCGGCGATCTGGGACCGTCGCGAGCCGGCAGGCTCCGCCACTGCGCGTGACGCGGAGTCTCGCACGGAGCTCGAGTTAGTTGACGGGGCCGGTGTACTTCTCGCCGGGCCCCTTGCCCGGCTCGTCAGGAATTGCGGACGCCTCGCGGAAGGCGAGCTGCACCGAACGCAGCCCGTCGCGAAGCGGGCGGGCGTGCGAGTCGCTGATCTCGGGCGCACCCGCCGTGATCAGACCGGCGAGGGCGTTGATGAGCTTGCGGGCCTCATCGAGATCGGTCTGGGTCTCGGGGTCATCGGCCAGGCCGCACTTCACGGCGGCGGCGCTCAGCAGGTTGACGGCCGCGGCGGTGATGACCTCGACCGCAGGTACCTCGGCGATGTCGCGCGTCGCCTGGGAGAGGTCGTCGCGCTCATGCTCAGCGCCGGGAGCGGTCTCGTGCGGGTGATCGGCGGCGTGCTCGCTCATCGTGTCCTGTTCTTTCGCGCGGTAGGTGTGCTACCATAGGTTCGGTTCTCGGCGTTTTGCCGGGATACGGAAGAGGAGATTCTCCCACCCGGCACCGCTTTAAGGTTACCGGGTAGTTGACACCCCGCCGGTCATCCGGCAGCTCGACAAAGGGTGTAGGGCAGCGCGTGCGCGGCCCTGATCTCAATTTCCGTGGCTCCGCATCGGAGCGTCCACCCATTGAGATCAGAGGAGCCGGCGATCAGCGATCCCCGTACGAATGACAAAATCCGCGTCCCCGAGGTGCGACTGGTAGGACCCAGTGGCGAGCAGGTCGGCGTCGTGCCGATTGAGACTGCGCTGCGCCTGGCGGCGGATGCCGATCTCGATCTCGTCGAGGTTGCCCCCGGCTCGAAGCCTCCGGTCGCCAAGATCATGGACTTCGGCAAGTACAAGTACGAAGCTGCTCAGAAGCAGAAGGAAGCCCGTCGCAACCAGGCGAACACGGTGCTGAAGGAAGTTCGCTTCCGCCTGAAGATCGATACGCACGACTACGAGACCAAGACCAAGCGCGCTGTCGGCTTCCTGTCGCAGGGTGACAAGGTCAAGGCCATGATTCTGTTCCGCGGTCGCGAGCAGTCGCGTCCGGAGATGGGTGTGCGCCTGCTGCAGCAGTTCGCAGAAGATATTGCGGAATTCGGCACTGTCGAATCCAACCCCCGGATCGATGGCCGCAACATGGTCATGGTCGTCGCGCCGGTCAAGAACAAGTCCGAGGCCAAGGCGGAGCAGAACGCCCGCCGCGCCGAGGAGAAGGCCACTCGCCGGGCTGACAAGTCCACTGGAACGGTTCCGGCCGGCGAATGAACTGCGGGGCGCTGCTCGCGCAGCGCCCACCCGCAATCCGCGGCCGTGAGGCTCGCACACAACAAGGAGAAATCGATGCCCAAGCAGAAGACCCACTCGGGGGCCAAGAAGCGCTTCAAGCTCACCGGTTCCGGCAAGCTGATGAAGCAGCAGGCCGGCATGCGCCACAACCTCGAGGTCAAGTCCTCGAAGCGCAAGCGCCGCCTGAACGCCGAGCAGGTGCTCGCCAAGGGCGACGCCAAGCAGGCAATGAAGCTCCTCGGCCACTGAGCCGACGCGAGCGCACAGCTTTCATCTAAGAATTTTTGTAAGGAAGAACTGAAATGGCTAGAGTCAAGCGGGCGGTCAATGCCCACAAGAAGCGTCGCGTCATCCTGGAGCGCGCCGAGGGCTACCGCGGTCAGCGTTCGCGCCTGTACCGCAAGGCAAAAGAGCAGGTTATCCACTCGCTCGTCTACTCGTACAACGACCGTCGCAAGAAGAAGGGCGACTTCCGTCGTCTCTGGATCCAGCGCATCAACGCGGGTGCCCGTGCGAACGGCCTGACCTACAACCGCTTCATCCAGGGCCTGAGCCTGGCCGGCGTCGAGGTCGATCGCCGCATGCTCTCCGAGCTGGCCACCAACGAGCCCGCAGCATTCGCCGCGCTCGTCGAGGTCGCGAAGAACGCGCTGCCCGCGGACACCTCGGCTCCGAAGGCTGCGTAATCGTCGCATCCTGAGTCGGCTGCTCGCGCAGCCACACCGCAGAGAACCCCCGCTCCGTCTGGAGCGGGGGTTCTCGCGTTTCGCGCCGGTACGCTGGGAGCGTGAATGATGTGATCCTGAGCAACCCGAAGTCCGAGCGCGTACGCCGTATCGCCTCGCTCGCCCGCAAGAAGGATCGCCAGTATCACGGCCGCTTCCTCGTCGAGGGGCCGCAGTCGGTGCGCGAACTGCTCGTGCACCGCGCCGACCTGGTGGAAACGGTCTATGCGACCCGGGGTGCCGAGCCTTGGCAGCCCGAGATCGATCGACTCGCGTCGGAGGCGGGCGTGCGTCTCGAGCACGCGACGCCTGAGGTGATCGCGGCAATGGCCGAGACCGTGTCGCCGCAAGGAGTGGTCGCCGTCGCGCGGATCTGGGAGAGCGATCTCGTCGAAACCCTGTCGGGTGCGCGACTGGTGGCGATCCTGCACGAGATTCGCGACCCCGGGAACGCCGGCACCGTGCTGCGCGCCGCCGACGCCGCGGGTGCAGATGCGGTGGTGTTCGCGGGAGAGAGCGTTGATCCGTTCCACCCGAAGGTCGTGCGTTCGACGACCGGATCACTCTTCCACCTGCCCGTCGTGGTCGCCGGGAGCCTTGCCGAGGTCATCGGGGCCGCTCGCGAGGCCGGCCTCGCGTCCATCGCGGCGGATGTGCGGGGAGCCGACCTGCTCGCCGCCCGCATCGACGGGGTACTCGACGGCCCGGTCGCCTGGGTGTTCGGCAACGAGGCGCGGGGCCTCACCGAGGCGGATCGAGCGCTCGCCGATCGATCGGTGCGGCTCCCGATCTACGGAGCCGCAGAGTCGCTCAACCTCGCCACTGCGGCGAGCGTGCTGCTCTACGAAACAGCGTTCGCGCAGCGCGCGGCGACCGGCGAAGCCGCGGGCGACTGACATGCCGGTCATCGACCTGAACTGCGATCTCGGCGAATCCTTTGGGGCGTACACGTTCGGCAACGACGCCGCCGTGCTCGAGACGGTGACGAGCGCGAACGTCGCCTGCGGGTTTCACGGAGGCGACCCGCATGGCATGCGTGAGACCTGCCGAGCAGCAGCGGCGGCCGGGGTGACGATCGGCGCGCATCCGGGATACCGCGACCTCGCCGGTTTTGGGCGCCGCTTCATCGACTACGCGCCGCAGGAGCTGACCGATGAGGTGATCTACCAGCTCGGTGCCGTGCGCGCCATTGCCCGCAGCGTCGGCGGAGACGTCGCGTACGTCAAGCCGCACGGGGCGCTGTACAACGCCATCGCGACGCATGAGGCTCAGGCGCACGCCGTGGTCGAAGCCGTGGTGGCGTTCGATGCGTCACTGCCGCTCCTGGTGCAGCCCGGCACGGCGATCGCGCGGGCGGCGACGCACGCCGGAGTGCGCGTGATCGCCGAGGCGTTCGTCGATCGGGGGTACGCCGCCGATGGGCGCCTGGTGCCGCGAGGCGCGCCCGGTGCGCTGCTCGACCATGACGCTGCGGTCGCGCAGGCGATTGAGATCGCCGCGCACGGCAGGGTCACCGCGATCGATGGATCGGTCGTCTCGCTGCCCGCTGAAAGCCTGTGCCTGCACGGCGACCACCCGTCGGCCATGCAGCTCGCTGCCGACGTGCGCGCGGCGCTCGAGGCACGCGGAATCGAGATTCGCAGTGCCGTTTGACGATCCGTTCGGTGCGGCGCCGCCCGGGGTTGGCGCACCGCTGATTCGGCCGATCGGCGACCGCGCGTGCATCATCGACCTGCCGTCGCTGGACGCGGTGCTCGAGATGGCCGAGTCGTTGCGCGCGGCGGCGCTCGACGGCGTGATCGACATCGTGCCGGCGTCGCGCACCGTGATGATGCGGTGCCGTGATCGGCGCAGCCTGCGGGCGGCGATGGACGCTGCGCGCCGGGCAGCGGCGCAGACGAGCGGCGCCCGCGATGCCGGTGCACCGGGGCGTCATTTCGAGGTGCCCGTTCGTTACGACGGGATCGATCTCGCTGAGGTGGCGCGGCTGACGGGGGTGAGCGTCGATACGGTGATCGCCGCGCACACGGGCACGTCGTGGACGGCGGCCTTCGGCGGATTCGCCCCGGGATTCGTCTACCTCACCGGAGGCGACGAGCGTCTTCGCGTGCCGCGTCTCGATACGCCGCGCACGACCGTGCCGACGGGGTCCGTCGCGATCGCCGCGGAGTACTCTGCGGTGTATCCGGGCGCCTCTCCGGGCGGGTGGCGGGTGCTCGGGCGCACTGACGTGTCATTCTGGGATGCCGAGCGCGAGCCCGCGGCGCTGGTCGCACCCGGCGACACCGTGCGCTTCCGTGCCGTGCGAGAAGCGGTCGAGGTGCTCCGGTCGCCGCTCACTGAAACGCCCGATTCTCGTGAGATTGCGGATCACCCGGAGCCGAGCGACACCGCGCTGCGGGTGCTCGACCCCGGTCTGCTGACACTTGTGCAAGATGCCGGGCGGCCGGGCTTCGCCGCCGTCGGGGTGACCACCTCTGGAGCCGCCGATCGCGATGCATTGCGGCGGGCGAATCGTGCGGTGGGCAACGCAGACGGTGCGGCGGCGTTCGAAACCCTGAATGCCGCGCTGTCGATTCGGGCTGAGCGGCCCATCAGCGTCGCCCTCGCGGGTACCGACGCGCATGTCACGATCGTGGACGCTTCAGGCGTGGATCGCGTCGTTCCCAACGACTGCGCGGGGAGCGGCCTGATCGAACTCGCTGCGGGGGAGACCCTCGAAGTCGGGGCCGCGACTCGTGGGCTGCGAAGTATCGTCGCGGTGCACGGCGGCCTCGCGGTGCGCACGATGCTGGGCAGTGCCGCGCACGACACGCTTTCGGGGCTCGGAGCGCCGCCGGTCAGCGCCGGTCAGTGCTTCGCACTGGGCGCGACCGACGGTGCGACGCGCGGTGCGGCACATGGTGCGGATGTAGTCGGCGCCGATGGCGGGGTTGAGGCGGCAGACGAAGCCGGAGGCTGGGTGCCCGTCGAACTTCGCACCGACGGAGTGTGCGTGCTGCGCTTCGTGCCCGGCCCGCGCGCCGACTGGTTCGGCGCCGAGTCGCTCGAACGGTTTGCCAGCGGCACCTGGTCGCTTTCTGCCGATGCGAACCGGGTCGGGCTGCGGTTCGACGGTGCGCCGCTTGAGCGCGCGAGCGACGCCGAACTGCCGAGCGAGGGGACGGTGCGCGGGGAGATTCAGGTGCCGCCGAACGGTCAACCGGTGCTCTTCCTCGCCGACCACCCGGTGACCGGCGGGTACCCCGTGATCGGCACCGTCGTCGACGCCGACACCGACCTCGCCGCGCAGTTGCGTCCGGGCGACGCGGTGCGCTTCGTGCCGGTCGATCCCGATGCGATGCCGGATCGTCGTGCGTTCGAGCGACAGCCCGCAGTGCACCGCCGCACCGGCGCACCCGTGCGCTTTTCCATCGAGGTCGATGGGCGCCGTCGCGCCGTGTCGCTCCCTGAACCCGTCGCCGCGGCGCTCGATCAGGCATGGGTGCAGGGGCAGGCCGACGCCGTCAACGTCTTCGCCGCCGCGCTCGCCGCAGCGACTGCCGAAGCGCCCGACCGACGGTAAGATCGTTACTCGTGGCAGACACGAATCCCATCACCCAGGAAGCGGCCGACGCAGCCGTCGAGGCCGCGCTCGCGGCCTTCGCTGCGTCAGGCTCCGTCGCCGAGCTGAAAGCCGCGCGCACCGCGCATGTCGGCGACGGTTCGGCCATCGCTCAGCTCAACGCGCAGATGCGCGCGGTGCCCAAAGATGAGAAGGCCGCGACCGGCAAGCTCATGGGACAGGCACGCGGCCGTATCGAGGGCGCGTACCAGGGTCGCGAGAGCGATCTCGTCGCGCAAGAGGCCGCTGCGCGCCTCATCGCCGAGACCGTCGACGTGACCGCGGCGCCCGTGCGTCGCACCGCGGGCTCGCGCCACCCGTTGACGCAGCTGCAAGACGAGATCTCCGACGTGTTCATCGGAATGGGCTGGGAGATCGCCGAGGGGCCCGAGCTCGAGCACGAGTGGTTTAACTTCGACGCGCTCGGGTTCGATCCGGATCACCCGGCGCGCGCGATGCAGGACACGTTCTTCGTGGATCCCGCCGACCGTCACCTCGTGCTGCGCACGCACACCTCACCGGTGCAGATCCGCTCGCTCCTCGACCGGGACCTCCCGGTCTACGTCGTCGCGCCGGGCCGCACCTACCGCACCGACGAGCTCGATGCGACGCACACCCCGGTCTTCAGCCAGGTCGAGGGCATCGCGATCGATCGCGGTCTCACCATGGCGCATCTCCGCGGCACCCTCGAGCACTTCGCGCGCCAGATGTTCGGCGCCGAGGCAGAGATCCGTCTGCGTCCGAACTTCTTCCCGTTCACCGAGCCGTCCGCCGAGATGGACGTGTGGCAGCCGCACGCCAAGGGTGGCGCGCGCTGGGTCGAGTGGGGCGGCTGCGGCATGGTCGACCCGAACGTGCTCGCCGCGGCGGGCATCGACCCCGAGGAGTACCAGGGCTTCGCTTTCGGCATGGGCATCGAGCGCACGCTGCAGTTCCGCCACGACATCAACGACATGCGCGACATGGTCGAGGGCGATGTCCGTTTCAATCGTCAGTTCGGAGGACTGGTCTAATGCGCGTTCCGCTCAGTTGGCTCGGCGAGGTCGTCTCGCTTCCCGAGAACGTCACCCCCGAGCAGGTGCACGCCGATCTCGTGCGCGTGGGCTTCGAAGAGGAGTCGATCCGCCGCTTTGAGGTGACCGGCCCCGTGGTGGTCGGCGAGGTGCTCTCGCGCGAGCCCGAGGAGCACTCGAACGGCAAGACCGTGAACTGGTGCCAGGTGCGCGTCGCTCCCGAGGGGCTCGAGGCCGCCGATGGTGGAGCTGACGTGCGCGGCATCGTCTGCGGCGCACACAACTTCGAGGCCGGTGACAAGGTCGTCGTCTCGCTGCCCGGCGCCGTGCTGCCCGGAGGATTCGAGATCTCCGCGCGCAAGACCTACGGGCACACGTCAGACGGCATGATCGCCTCGGCGCGCGAGCTCTCGCTCGGCGACGACCACGACGGCATCATCGTGCTGTCGCGCCTCGGGCTCGACCCCGAGGTCGGCGCAGACGCGAAGGCGCTGCTCGGGCTCTCTGACACGGCGGTGGAGATCAACGTCACCCCTGATCGCGGGTACGCCTTCTCGATTCGCGGCGTCGCCCGTGAGTACGCGCACGCCACCGGGGCCTCGTTCACCGACCCGGCGACAACCGTGACGCCCGTGTCGGCGTCGGGCTTCGCCGTCGCCATCGACGATCAGGCGCCGATTCGCGGCCGCGTGGGCGCCAGTGGGTTCGTGACGCGCGTGGTGCGCGGCATCGATCAGTCGCGCCCGACCCCGCCCTGGATGGTGTCGCGCCTGCAGCTCGCGGGCATCCGCTCGCTCTCGCTCGAGGTCGACATCTCCAACTACGTGATGCTCGAACTCGGCCAGCCGCTGCACGCCTACGATCTCGCAAAGCTCACCGGTGGCATCATCGTGCGCCGTGCCGCCGCGGGCGAGACGCTCGTCACACTCGACGGTCAAGAGCGCACGCTGCACGTCGAAGATCTCGTCATCACCGACGAGTCCGGGGTCATCGGGCTCGCGGGCGTCATGGGCGGCGAATCGACGAAGGCCGACGCCTCGACCGTCGACGTACTCGTCGAGGCCGCCACGTTCGATCCGGTGTCGATTGCGCGCACCGCGCGTCGCCACAAGCTGCCGAGCGAGGCGTCGAAGCGCTTCGAACGCGGGGTCGACCCGCTCGTGGCGCGCGCCGCCGCACAGCGCATGGTCGATCTGCTCGTCGAGCTCGCCGGCGGCACCGCTGACGCGCTGGGTTCGGAACTCGTCGCCGACTGGCAGCCCGCCGAGGTGCGCCTGCCCCTGGCGCGGGTCAACGGGCTGCTCGGCACGGATTACACCGACGATGAGGCACGTGGAGCGATCCAGACCATCGGCTGCAGCATCACCGCAGACGCCGACGGCGTGCTCGTGGTGACCGCCCCCAGCTGGCGCTCGGATCTCAGCCGCCCGGCCGACTTGGTCGAAGAGGTGGCGCGCATCGTCGGCTACGACCGCATCCCGTCGGTGCTCCCCATCGCACCTGCCGGTCGCGGGCTCACGCGCGAGCAGCGCCTCCGTCGCCGCGCCGCCGACACGATCACTGCGGCCGGTCTGGACGAGGTGCAGAGCTACCCCTTCGTCTCACGGTCGCAGCTCGACGCGTTCGGCGCGGGTGCCGAGCCGCAGACCGTGGAGTCGGCAGCCGCTGCCGCCGATTCCGCTGCAGCGCCGATCGCGGCGATCAAGCTGGCGAACGCGCTCGACGCGCAGTCGCCGTTCCTGCGCCGCTCGCTGCTGCCGGGTCTCGTCACCGCGGCCCAGCGCAACGTGTCGCGCGGGCTCACCGACCTCGGTCTGGTCGAGTTCGGGCTCGTGTTCGAACCGCGAGCGACCGGCGAAGCGCTGGGCACGCAGTCCGTTCCGCCGCTTGCGGAGCGCCCCTCGGCAGAGGTTCTGGCCGAGTTGAACGCCTCGATTCCGTCGCAGCCGCGCCGCGCCGCCGGCCTGCTGCTCGGCGACGCGGTTGCGAAGCAGCCGGGTGAGGCGCCGCGAGCGTTCGATTGGAGCGACGCACTGGACGCGGCGCGCACGATTGCCGGTGCAGTCTCGGCCGAGCTCGTGGTCGCGCAGGGCGCGCACCGTGCATTCCACCCGGGCCGCACCGCCGAATTGGCGATCCGCGTGACCGATGGTTCCGATGTCGACGGTGACGAGGGCGGCCTCGTCGTCGTGGGTGTCGCCGGCGAGCTGCTGCCCGAGCTCGTCGCCGAGCATCACCTGCCCGGTGCCGTTGCCGCATTCGAGCTCGACCTCGAGCGCATCATCGAACTGGCCCCGCGCCAGCCCGAGACGGCGCAACTGTCGACGTATCCGGCCGCGACCCAAGACCTGACGCTGGTCGTCGCCGAAGACATCGCCGCGGGCGACGTGCTCGCGGTCGTCGCTGCAGGGGCCGGCGAGCTCCTCGAGAGTGCGCGCATCGTCGACGATTACCGCGGTACGGGCATCGAGCCCGGCACGAAGGCGCTGACGTTCGCGCTGCGCTTCCGGGCCGAAGATCGCACGCTCAAGGCCGAGGAAGCCAGCGAGGCCAAGCTCGCGGGCGTCGCGGCGGCCGAGCTCGCGTTCGACGCGAAACTGCGCGACTAACGTCGCGGCACGGCGTGCCCCGGGAACTGGAGGAAGTCATGACGGGTCTGACCCCCTACCTGCTGTTCCCGGGAAACGCCGCCGAAGCGCTCGCGCACTACCGTACGGTGTTCGGCGGTGAGCTGCAGACGCACTCCTTCGCCGAGTTCGGGCGTACCGACGGCCCTGGCGACGCGATCGCCCACGCCACGCTCACCGGGCCCGTCACGGTGTACGCCGCCGATGCCGGGCCTGACGAAGACGCCGTGCACATGGGCGGGATGTTCTTCGCCTTGCTCGGAGCCGCGGAACCCGAGACGCTGCACCGCTGGTTCGACGAGCTGGGGGCCACCGGTCGGGTGATCCTTCCGCTCGAATCGCGCCCCTGGGGTGCGAGCGACGGCCAGGTCGTCGACCAGTTCGGAGTGCGGTGGTTGATCGGATACAACGCTGAGACAGGAGCGCGCGCGTGAGCATCATCGCAGTGGCCGGCGGCACCGGCACGGTCGGCACCCACGTGGTTGAGGTGGCTCGTGAGCAGGGCTTCGACGTGCGCGTGCTGTCTCGTGCGAGCGGCGTCGATCTGGTGTCGGGCGCTGGCCTCGACCTCACCGGCGTCGACGCGGTGATCGATGCGTCGGGCACGACCACGACGTCGGCCGCGAAGTCACGAGCATTCTTCGCCGCAGCGAGCGCTGCGCTGCTGGCGGCGGGCGCCGCTGCGGGCGTGCGCCACCATGTCGCGCTGTCGATCGTGGGTGTCGATCGCGCCCCGCACGGCTACTACGCCGGGAAGGCCGTGCAGGAGGCTGCGGTGACCGCCGGCACAGTGCCCTGGAGCGTGCTGCGCGCGACCCAGTTCCACGAGTTCGCGGCGCAGATGATCGACCGCATGCGGCTCGGCCCGTGGGTCGGCGCGCCCGCCATGCGCTCGCGACCGATCGCCGCGCGCACCGTGGCCGAGCACCTGGTCGCGCTTGCGGTGGGGGAGCCCGTCGGCCTCGCGCCTGATCTGGTCGGCCCCCGCGAGGAGCGGATGGCGCAGATGATGCGGGCGCTGCTCGCACAGCGCGGGGACGGCGCGCGCGTGATCGAGCTGCCGCTGCCGGGCGGGTTCGGCCGGGCGCTCCGAGACGGCAGTATCCTGCCGAGCGACCCCGCCCGAGCCGAGACCGCCGGGCCGGCCTTCGACGCGTGGCTCAGTGCGCAGCCGACGCGATCCTGACCGCGTTCAGTCTGCAGCCTTCGGCGCGAGGCTGAACATCCACGGCACGCCGAATCGATCTTCGAGCATGCCGAACGTGTCACCCCACGGCGCCTGAGCGAACGGCTCGCGAATCTCCGCGCCCTGCGAGATACCGTCCCAGAGCGCGCGAATGCGGGGATCGTCGTCGCCCGAGATGCAGACGGAGTTGCCCGGCTTGGCCGCGTCGGGAAGCTCCGACATCGACGCGGGGTAATCGGCGGCCATGATCGTGAGGCCATCGGGGGTGTCGATCTGGCCGTGCATGATCTTCTCGGCCTCGGCCGGATCGCCCATCATGCCGGGAATCGCGTCGTACTGCATGATGCGGATCTCGCCGCCGAGCACCGAGTGGTAGAACTCGAGGGCCTCGCGCGCGGTGCCGTGAAAGTTGAGGTAGGGGTTGAGGCTGATGGACATGGGGTCTCCTTGCAGCTCGGGAGATCCGGAAGCGGACCTCTGCCCACATTGTGCCGCGCCACCCGCGAATTGTCACCGTTCGGACACTCGCTGACCCCTTGTCGCGGGGCAGCAGCGGGCCGATACTGGGAGCAGCGCGACGGTGCCCGGTACACGGATCGGGTGCGCCGCGAGGCAGCGGAGCCGAAAGGAACGGATCATGACCGACCAGTTCATCGTACCGAACATCTGGTGCACGCGAAACGCGGAGGAGGTCGGTCAGTTCTACGCCGACGTGCTTCCCGACACCACGACCGAGGTCGAGTCGCGCTACCCGCAGACCGGGCTGCTCGATTTTCAAGAACCGTTCGCCGGGCTGCCGCTCACGGTCGCGGTGAACGTCGCCGGATACCGGTTGACCCTGGTGAATGCGGGCGACGAGTTCTCACCGAATCCGTCGATCTCGTTTTTTCTGATGTTCGGTGCGGATCGCTTCGGCAGCGTCGAGCAGGCGCGCGAGGCGCTTGACCGCGTCTGGGTCGGGCTGCAGCCCGGGGCGACTGTGCTGATGGCACTCGACGAGTACCCGTTCAGCGATTACTACGGCTGGGTGCAGGATCGCTACGGCGTGAGTTGGCAGTTGGGTCTCGCCGACCCGGTGCGCGACGACGGCGCCTTCGTGATTCCCTCGCTGCTCTTCGGCGGTGCGGCTCAGAATCGCGCGGGCGAGGCCCGAGCGAAGTACGCCGAGGTGTTCCCCGAGTTTGAGGCGGGCGGCGCATACCCCTACGGCGAGGCGCAGGGGCCGGCGACTCCCGAGGCGCTCATGTACAGCGAATTCCGCATTCAGGGGCAGACATTCGGGGCGATGGACTCGGGGGTCGAGCAAGACTTCTCGTTCACCTGCGGCGTCTCGCTGGAAGTCCACTGCGCGGATCAGGCAGAGATCGACCGCATTTGGGATGCGCTCTCGGCGGTTCCCGAGGCGGAGCAGTGCGGGTGGCTAGCCGACGAGTTCGGTGTGAGCTGGCAGATCGTTCCGGCGAATATGGGCGAACTCATGGAACGCCCGAATGCGTTCGAGCACCTGCTGCAGATGCACAAAATCGTCATCGACGACCTGTGAACCCGAACGCCTGTTCACCCACCGCGCGGGGGCGCTGAGAGAGGACTACACTCGCAGGGTTGAGGATCGAACAGGACGGAGACGGACTGATGCGGGTGCGGGCGACGGCGGTCAGCAAAGGACCGGGTGGGCGAGCGCTCCCACCGAGCGACGTGACGATGTCATCGGGCACGGCGGTGTTCGTGGAGGCCGAGACGGCGCAGCGCCCGACGGTGCTCGGTCTGATCGTCTCCGGTCGTATGAAGCCCGACAGTGGCGAGGTCGCGATCGACGACGTTCCCGATGCGAAGCAATTGCGGCGCCGGATCGCGCTCGTCGACGCCCCCGACGTCAGCGAGCCGCACAGCGACGTTCTGCTGGCCGATGTCGTCGCGGAGGAGCTCATGTTCGCGGGCAAGTTCGGTGGCCCACCGGCGGTGCGCCGCGAACTCGAGCGCCTGGGACTGCGCCACCATGCGCGCCTCCCCATCGGCGACCTCGCACCGGGTGACCGGGTGCGGGCGCTCTGCGAGCTGGCGTTGCAGCGGCCGGGCGTCGAGGGCATCGTGCTCGTGTCGCCCGACCGCCACGGAGGAGACCCCGAGGAGTGGTGGCGCACCGCTTGCGAACTTGCCGACGCCGGTGCCGCGGTGCTGGTGATCGCCGGCCGTGCCGCGCGCGCCGCGATCGCTGCACACCCCGACGGGTGGGGCACGGGCGAGGTCATGCCGCTGCGCGAGTTCGTCGCGATCACCGAGGAGACGTCATCGCGCACGCGTGCGCTGACGCAGCACGTGGAGGATGAGGCGTGAAGATTCCGCAGATGATTCGGGCCGAGTTCGCGCGCCTGTGGGCGACGAAGATGGCGCGTCTCGCGTTCGTCGCGCTGATGTGCGTGCCGCTGCTGTACGGCGGCCTCTACCTCTGGGCCAATCAGGATCCCTATGCCAAGCTCAACCAGGTGCCCGTCGCGCTGGTGGTCTCCGATCAGGGTGTGAAGCAAGGTGACGACGTACGTGTCATCGGCGACGAGGTCGCGAAGAACCTCGTCGAAGACGGCAGCTTCGACTGGCACGAGGTGAGCGAGAACGACGCCGAAACGGGCGTGAATAACGGGGTGTACGACTTCGTCGTGACGCTGCCGAAAGACTTCTCGGAGTCGCTGCAGTCGTCGCAGACGGACGACCCGCACCGGGCCGAGGTCGTGCTCACCACGAACGACGCCAACAGCTACCTCGCGACCACGATCGGCGAGCAGGCCGTACAGCGCATTCAGAAGCAGATCGTGCAGTCGGTGAACCGCGAAGCCGCGAAGTCGCTGCTCGACGGGATCGCAGAGATCCGTGGCTCGCTGATCGAGGCGCGCGACGGCGCCACGAAGCTCACCGACGGGGCGCAGAGCGCAGAAGATGGCGCCGGAAAGCTGCACGAGGGCGCACAGCAGGCGAAAGACGGCTCCTCGCAGCTCGCGACCGGTCTCGGCCAGTTGCGCGACGCGACCGCATCCCTGCCCGAGAACACGGAGGCGCTCGCGAGCGGGGCGGCGCAGGTCGCCGCCGGGAACGCGACGGTCGCCCAGTACGGGCGCGATGCGGCCGGGCTCAGCCAGCAGGCCGTCGACGCGCTCGCGGGAGATCGCACCGCGATCCTGCAAGATCTGACCGAGGCGGGGGTCGACCAGAGCGTCATCGACCGTGTGAGCGCGGCGATGGATCGGGTCGGCGGCGACCTCACGAACGTGAACGCTCAAGTGCAGGGCGCGAGCGCTCAGCTCGACACGCTTGCGAGCGGTGCGCAGCAGGTGGCCGACGGCTCGCGACAGCTCGCGGATGCCACGCCGCAGTTGACGAGCGGCATCGCCTCGGCCGCCGATGGTTCCGTAGCGCTCGACGACGGGCTCGCGCAGCTCGTCTCGGGTTCGGGCGAGCTCCAGACCGGTCTCGGCACGCTCACCGACGGCGCCGGGCAGCTGCGCGACGGGCTCGCCGATGGCGTGAAGAAGCTTCCGGATAGCTCGGCCGAACTCCGTGCCGATCAGGCCAAGAACATCGCGCAACCGGTCGACGTGCAGACGAGTCGCGTGACGTCCGCGGGCAGCTATGGCGCCGGGCTCGCGCCGTTCTTCATGAGCCTGGCGGCCTGGATCGGCATCTATGCGCTGTTCCTGATTCTGAAGCCGGTTTCGCGTCGCGCGGTCACCGCGCTGCACACGCCACTGCGCGTCACGATCGCGGGCTGGGCCACGCCCGCACTGCTCGGAGCGACGCAGATGCTCGCGCTGTTCGCGATCGTGGCGTTCGCGCTGAAGTTCGACTTCTCGCATCCCGTCGCGGCCTACGGCACCATCGCGCTCGCGTCGGCGACGTTCGCCGCGATCATCCTCGCGCTGAACGTGTGGCTCGGCAGCGTGGGGCAGTTCCTCGGCCTGGTACTCATGGTGGTGCAGCTCGTCACTGCGGGCGGCACGTTCCCCTGGCAGACGCTGCCTGCGCCGCTCGCGACGCTGCACCACTACCTGCCCATGTCGTTCGCGGTCGACGGGCTGCGGCAGCTCATGTACGGCGGTGATCTCGCCGACGCGGCCAGCGAGGCGTTGAAGCTCGGCCTGGTGCTCGTCATCGCGGTGCTGATCTCGGCGCTCGGGGTGGCGAAGACGATGCGCTCGCGCACTCTGAAAGACCTGCAGCCCAGCCTGATCGGGTAGCGAACGCACGCGCTGCGTATACACTCGGCGAATATTGAGCCAGAGATCTGGCGCAATGGTGCCGGTGTGTATACGCTAGCGGTATGTCGGGAATCAGTGAGCGCACGAGCGATCGGGTGTATCGCGAGCTCCTGCGCGATATTCAGACGGGGGCGTTGCGGCCCGGCAGCGTGATCGGCGAGGTCGAACAGGCCGCTCGCCGGGGCGTGAGCCGCACCCCGATGCGCGAGGCCATCGGACGCCTGGTCGCCGACGGCCTGATCGCGCAGCAGTCCGCACGCGTACTCGTCGTTTCCGGCTTCGATGCTAACGATGTGCGCGCGCTGTTCGAGACCCGGCGCGCGCTCGAGGAAGCGGCCGCCCGGCTGGCCGCCGAGCGCGGCGACCCGCAGGTGTTCCGCGAGATCGCCGACGCCTTTGATGCCGCGCACCCCGACGACGGGGCTGCGGGCACCGACGACTACTACGCGCTCATCGCGCGCTTCGACGCCGCCATCGATGCCGCGGTGCAGAACACGTACCTCACACAGGCTCTGCGCCCGGTGCGCACGCATCTGGTGCGCGCCCGCGGACTCGCCCGAGACAACCACGATCGGCTCGTGAGCTCCGTCGCCGAGCATGCGCTCGTTGCGCGCGCCATCGCCGACGGCGACGCCGAGCTCGCCGCCCACGCCACGCACGTGCACCTGCACCGTGCGCTGACCTCGATCCTCACCTCAATCGCCGACACGGAAGAGAGTGCCTCCGCATGACCGTCACCCACCACGTTCGCGTGTACCGCAGCGATGAAGCGCTGCCGCGCGAGGAGCAGCTCGCGCAGAAGATCGCCCGCGTCGCCACCGACCCCGTCGAAGTCGACGCCGACGTCGTCGAGATGATCATCAACCGCATCATCGACAACGCCTCCGTCGCGGCGGCGTCGCTGACCCGCGCCCCGATCGTCTCGGCCCGCGCTCAGGCGCTCGCTCACCCGGTGTCGCTCGGCGGTGCGGGCAGCTCGATCTTCGGCCTGGCGGGCACGGGAGCGGATGCGACGCTCACGAGCCCCGAGTGGGCGGCGTGGGCGAACGGGGTCGCGGTGCGCGAGCTCGACTACCACGACACCTTCCTCGCCGCCGAGTACTCGCACCCCGGCGACAACATTCCGCCGATCCTCGCCGTCGCGCAACACGTCGGTGCTGACGGGCGCGCGCTGGTGCGGGGCATTGCGACCGGGTACGAGATTCAGATGGACCTGGTGCGCGCCATCTGCCTGCACCGCCACAAGATCGACCACGTCGCGCACCTCGGGCCGTCGGCCGCCGCGGGTATCGGCACGCTGCTCGGCCTCGAGACGTCAGTGGTCGCTCAAGCCATCGCGCAGGCGCTGCACACGACCACCGCCACCCGGCAGAGCCGCAAGGGTGAAATCTCGACCTGGAAGGCGCACGCCCCCGCCTTCGCCGGCAAGATGGCCGTCGAAGCGGTCGACCGTGCGATGCGCGGCGAGACCTCGCCGTCGCCGATCTACGAGGGCGAAGACGGCGTCATCGCCTGGATGCTCGACGGCCCGACGGCCGCGTACGAGGTGCCGCTGCCGGCCGCGGGGGAGCCGAAGCGCGCGATCCTCGACAGCTACACGAAAGAGCACTCCGCCGAGTACCAGGCGCAGGCCTGGATCGACCTCGCCCGCAAGCTGAACGGCGCGTACCCCGAACTCGCCGACCCGGCGAATGTCGCGCGCATCGTGCTGCACACGAGCCACCACACCCACACCGTGATCGGCTCGGGTGCGAACGACCCCCAGAAGTACGACCCCACGGCCTCGCGTGAAACGCTCGACCACTCGATCCCGTATATCTTCACAGTCGCGCTGCAAGACGGCGGGTGGCACCACGTCGACTCCTACACGCCCGAGCGGGCCGGCCGCGCCGACACCGTCGCGCTGTGGCAGAAAGTCACCACCGCCGAAGACGCCGAATGGACCCGTCGCTACCACTCCGAAGACCCCGACGAGAAGGCGTTCGGCGGCCGCGTCGAGATCGAACTCGCCGACGGCTCCACCATCGTCGACGAGATCGCCGTGGCCGACGCGCACCCGCTCGGTGCGCGCCCATTCGTTCGCGACAACTACATCGCGAAGTTCCGGCTGCTCGCGGAGCCCGTACTCGAACCCGCCGAGATCGAGCGGTTCCTGGAGCTCGTGCAGCGGCTGCCCGAACTCACCCCCGCCGAGGTGCGCGAGCTGAACATCGTCGCGCGATCCAGCATCCTCGATCTCGCCGCCGCACCGAAGGGACTCTTCTGATGCTCTACGCCCAGACCCCCGCGCACGAGAAGCGCCGCGCCTTCCGCGAGCGCCTCGACTCGGGGGAGCTGCTGCGCTTTCCCGGCGCCTTCAACCCGCTCTCGGCTCGGCTCATCGAGCGCAAGGGATTCGACGGCGTCTACATCTCGGGCGCCGTGCTCTCGGCCGACCTCGGACTGCCCGACATCGGGCTCACCACGCTCACCGAGGTGGCGGGTCGCGCCCAGCAGATCGCGCGCATGACCGAGCTCCCCGCCATCGTCGACGCCGACACCGGCTTCGGCGAACCGATGAACGTGGCGCGCACCATTCAGACGCTCGAGGATGCGGGGCTCGCGGGCGCCCACATCGAGGACCAGATCAACCCGAAGCGCTGCGGGCACCTCGACGGCAAGGCGGTGGTCGACGAGAGCACCGCCATCAAGCGCATCCGCGCGGCGGCCGACGCGCGCCGCGACCCGAACTTTCTCATCATGGCGCGCACCGACATCCGAGCCGTCGACGGGCTCGACGCGGCGGTCGACCGCGCGAAGGCCCTCGTCGACGCGGGCGCCGACGCGATCTTTCCGGAAGCCATGCGCACCCTCGACGAGTTCGCCGCGATGCGCGCCGCGCTCGACGTGCCGATCCTCGCGAACATGACGGAGTTCGGCAAGAGCGACCTCTTCTCGACCCAGCAGCTCGCCGACGTCGGGGTCAACATCGTCATCTGGCCGGTTTCAATGCTCCGGATCGCCATGGGCGCCACCGAACGCGTCCTCGACGAGCTGAACCGCGAGGGGCACCTCACCGGCAAACTCGGCGAGATGCAGCACCGCGCCGACCTCTACGAGCTCGTGGACTACGAGGCGTACAGCCGGTTCGACACCAACGTCTATACCTTCGAAGTGGAGCGATAGGCCGGGCTATTCCGGTTCGCACCGAACCGCACTCGCCAGAGTCGCAGCAATCGCACGTCGCACGTTTCACGCCGCAAAGGAGCGCAGCATGGATGCAGAGATCAAGAAGGGCCTCGCTGGGGTCGTCGTCGATACGACGGCGATCTCGAAAGTGAACCCCGAGACGAACAGCCTGCTCTACCGGGGGTACCCGGTGCAGCAGCTCGCCGATACCCAGCCGTTCGAGGCCGTTGCACACCTGCTCTGGCACGGCGAGCTGCCCTCGGCGGAGCAGCTCGCGGAGCTGCGCGCGACCGAGCGCGTGCACCGCGCGCTGACGCCCGAGGTGCGCGCTGCGATCGACCTGCTGCCGCTCGACGCCCACCCGATGGACGTGGTGCGCACGGCGGTGAGTGCGATCGGGGCGATCGACCTTGCCGGGCCGGGATCGGTGCTCGACGCGTCGGGGAGTGCGGAGCAGAACCTCGAGCGCTCCGTACGCCTCTTCGCGGCGCTGCCCGCCATCGTGGCCTACGGACAGCGCCGTCGCAGGGGCGAGGCGGTCGTCGAGCCCCGAGACGATCTCGACTACTCGGCGAACTTCCTCTGGATGACGTTCGGGAACGATCCCGAACCGGTCGTCGTCGATGCGTTCAACCGCTCGATGATTCTGTACGCCGAGCACTCGTTCAACGCGTCGACGTTCACGGCGCGCGTCATCACGTCGACGCTTTCCGACCTGTACTCGGCGGTCGTGGGAGCGATCGGAGCGCTCAAGGGTCCGCTGCACGGCGGAGCGAACGAGGCGGTGATGCACATTCTCGACGAGATCGGGTCGGCCGACCAGGTGGTGCCGTGGCTCGACACCGCCCTCGCCGAGAAGCGTAAGATCATGGGCTTCGGGCACCGCGTCTACAAGCACGGCGACTCGCGGGTGCCGACGATGCGGGCGGCGCTCGACCAGCTCGTGGAGCACTTCGAGCGGCCCGACCTCGCCGAACTGTACGCGACGCTTGAGAGCGAGTTCGTGGCGCGCAAGGGGATCTACCCGAACCTCGACTACCCGTCGGGGCCGGCCTACCACCTCATCGGCTTCGACACCCTCACCTTCACGCCCCTCTTCATCGCGTCGCGGGTCACCGGGTGGACCGCGCACATCATGGAGCAGGCGGCGTCGAACGCGCTGATCCGACCGCTCTCGGCATACGACGGCCCGGCGGAGCGCAACGTGCCAGACTGGACCGCATGAGCGATTACACGACGATCATCGCCGAGACGCAGGGACGCGTCGCGACCATCACCCTCAACCGGCCCGAAGCGCTGAACGCCCTGAACGGCACGCTGGTGCGCGAGCTCATCGACGCCGCGACCGGGTTCGACGCCGACCCCGCGATCGGCGCGATCGTGCTCACCGGCTCGGCGAAGGCCTTTGCCGCGGGTGCCGACATCAAGGAGATGGCGGAGCTCGGCTACGCCGACATGCTGCTCGGCGGACCGTTTCCGAGCTGGGGCGGGTTCGAGCGCATGCGCACGCCGCTGATCGCCGCGGTCGCCGGATTCGCGCTCGGCGGCGGCTGCGAACTCGCGATGATGTGCGACATCATTCTGGCCGCCGACACCGCGAAGTTCGGGCAGCCCGAGATCAACCTCGGCGTGCTGCCGGGCTTCGGCGGGTCGCAGCGCCTGCCGCGAGCGATCGGCAAATACAAGGCCGCCGAAATGGTGCTCACCGGGCGCATGATGGGCGCCGAGGAGGCCGAGCGCTCAGGTCTCGTCTCCCGAGTGGTGCCCGCCGACGAGCTGCTGGCCGAGGCCGCGAAGGTCGCCGAGACCATCGCATCGAAGTCGCTGCCCGCCGTGTACGCCGCGAAAGACGCACTGCAGGCGGCGCAGGAGATGCCGCTCGCCGAGGGGCTGCGCTTCGAGCGCCAGGCGTTCGCGGCGGCCTTCGCGACCGAGGATCAGAAAGAGGGCATGCGCGCCTTCGCCGAGAAGCGCGCGCCCGAATTCCGCGGGCGGTAGTCGCGCACTAGGCGTCGATCTGCAGCTCGCCCATCGCGTCCCAGCCCGTGCCGTCGACCTGCCGCGAGATGATCTGCGGGGTCGAGACCAGGTGCGGGCGCATCGACTCGAGCCCGGCCGCGAAGTGGTCGGACGAGACGTGCGGGCCGGCGCCCTCGTCGGTGAACGCTTCGATCAGTACGAACTCGTTCGGAGTCTCGAGGCTGCGCGACCAGTCGAACCAGAGGTTGCCGGGCTCGGCACGAGTCGCCTCGGTGAAGGCGCGCACGATCTCGGGCCAGTGATCGACGCTCTCGGGCTTGACGGGGAATTTCACGGTGATGACGTACATAGGGCAAGCCTATCGGCGGCCAGTCATGCGTCCACAGGCGTCATCCGTCGATCCGATGCCGCTCCGAGTGGTTGAATAGGAGCACGCGTGCGTGCCGTGCGCGGGAGAGGGAGACGATGACGATCAGCGTCGCTGTGGCGGGAGCCAGCGGGTACGCGGGAGGCGAGCTGCTGCGTCTGCTCGACGCCCATCCCGAATTCGAGATCCGCACGGTCACCGGGCATTCCTCCGCGGGGCGCCCGCTCGTCGAATCGCAGCCGCATCTCCGATCGCTTGCACACCTCACGCTGCAGCCCACCACGCCAGAGGTGCTCGACGGGCACGACGTCGTCTTCTTCGCGTTGCCGCACGGTGCATCGGGCGCACTTACGGCGCAGCTCTCGAACGTTGGCCTCTCGGTCGACTGCGGCGCCGATCACCGACTCACGAGTGCCGACGACTGGGCCGCGTTCTACGGCGGGGAGCACCACGAGGCGTGGACCTACGGGGTGCCCGAGCTCATCGTGCGCCGCGAAACCGGTGAATCGGGCCGTCAGCGCGAGGCGCTCGTCGACGCGACGCGCATCGCGGCCCCCGGCTGCAACGCGTCGACGGTGGCACTGTCGCTCGCTCCCGGCATCGCCGCCGGAGTCATCGAAGCGCGCGACATCGTGAGCGTGCTCGCGGTCGGGCCGTCAGGTGCGGGGAAGGCCGCGAAGACGCATCTGCTGGGTGCCGAGCTCATGGGCACGGCGAATCCGTACGCGGTGGGGGGCACGCACCGTCACATTCCCGAGATTCAGCAGGCGCTGCGCGGAGCGGGCGCCCGCGATGAGCCGACCATCAGCTTCACCCCGGTGCTCGTCCCGATGAGCCGAGGCATTCTGGCGACGACCACCGCGCGCATCGCGCCGGGGGTGACGGCCGCAGAGGTGCGGGCCGCCTGGCACGACGCCTACGCTGGCGAGCGCTTCGTGCAGCTGCTGCCCGAGGGCACGCTGCCGCGCACCGCAGACACGCTCGGCGCCAACACCTGCCTCATGAGCGTCGTCGTCGACGAGGCCGCGGGCCGCGCGGTGATCGTCGCCGCGCTCGACAACCTCGCCAAGGGCACCGCGGGTGCCGCGATCCAATCGGCGAACATCGCGCTCGGCCTTCCCGAGCACACCGGCCTTTCCGTGAATGGAGTTGCACCGTGACCGTCACCGCGCCCCAGGGCTTTCGCTCCGCCGGTATCGCCGTCGGCCTCAAGAGCACCGGCAAGCCGGATCTCGCGCTCGTGGTCAACGACGGCCCGTCGCGCGCGAGCGCCGTCGTCTTCACCACGAACCGCGCCCAGGCGAACCCCATCCTGTGGAGCCGCAAGGCGGCGCAGGGCGGCGCGGCTTCGGCCATCATTCTGAACTCGGGCGGGGCGAACTGCTTCACCGGCGACTTCGGCTACGAGACCACCCGACTGACCGCCGAGGCCGTGGCGACGGAGATCGGTGAGACCGACGCCGAGCGCGTGCTCGTCTGCTCGACCGGGCTGATCGGTACCGGCGACCAGGCGTTCCGCGACAAGATCGTGGGCAACGTTCCGGCGCTCGCCGCCGCGCTCGCCGCCGACGACACGACGGTTGCGTCAGCGATCCTCACCACCGACTCGGTTGAGAAGACCGCGGTGCACCAGGGTGACGGGTGGGTCATCGGCGCCATCGCAAAGGGAGCCGGCATGCTCGCGCCGGGTCTCGCCACGATGCTCGTCGTGATCACCACCGACGCGCTCCTCGACGACGCCGCACTCGACCGCGCCCTGCGCGCATCGACCGCGACCAGCTTCGATCGCCTCGACTCCGACGGCTGCATGTCGACCAACGACCAGGTCACCCTGCTCGCGAGCGGCGCTTCGAACGTCGTGCCCGACGAGGCCGACTTCACGGCGGCGCTCGCCGCGGTGTGCGACAGCTTGGCCGCTCAACTGCAGGCCGACGCCGAGGGCTCGAGCCACGACATCGACATCGAAGTGCGCGGAGCGGCTTCCGCCGCCGATGCGGTCGAGGTCGGGCGATCCGTCGCCCGCAACAACCTGTTCAAGGCCGCAATCTTCGGCAACGACCCGAACTGGGGCCGCGTTCTGGCCGCGATCGGCACCACGCAGGCCGCATTCGACCCGTACCAGGTCGACGTCGCATTCAACGGTGTGCGACTGTGCCACGCCGGTGCGCCCGACCGCCCGGTCGACGAATGCGACTTGACGCCCCGGCGCACGCACGTCGAGATCGACCTGTTCTCGGGCGAGCACACGGCGACCATTCGCACGAACGATCTCACGCACGACTACGTGCACGAGAACAGCGCGTACTCGAGCTAGGAGCCTGATGTCCACGACCACGAAGCCGCTCGACCACGAGCGCGCTCGGGCCATGACCGAGGTGCTCATCGAGTCCCTGCCCTGGCTGAAGAAGTTCCGCGACACCATCATGGTGATCAAGTTCGGCGGCAACGCGATGGTCGACGACCAGTTGCTCGAGGCCTTCGCTGAAGACATCGTGTATCTGCGCCACACGGGCATCAAGCCCGTCGTCGTGCACGGCGGCGGCCCCCAGATCAACGCGATGCTCGGCCGACTCGGCATCGAGAGCGAATTCCGTGGCGGCTATCGGGTGACCACGCCCGAGGCGATGGACGTCGTGCGCATGGTGCTCACCGGCAAGGTGAATCCTGAGCTCGTCGACCAGATCAATGCGCACGGCCCGCTGGCGGCCGGTACGACGGGAGAGGACGCGGGTCTCTTCGTGGGCCGTCGCCGCCCGCCGTTCGAGGTCGACGGCGAACTCGTCGACCTCGGGCTCGTCGGTGACGTCGTCGACGTGCGCGTCGAGCCGGTGCTCGCGCTGCTCGACGCGGGGCTGATCCCGGTCGTGTCGTCGATCGCTCCAGACGTCGACCGCCCCGGTGACTCCCTGAATGTGAACGCCGATGCCGCAGCGGGAGCGCTCGCGAGTGCGCTCGGCGCCGAGAAGCTCGTCATTCTGACCGACGTGGCGGGGCTGTACGCCGACTGGCCCGATCGCGATTCGCTTGTTTCGTCGATCACGGCGGGGGAGCTCGAAGAGCTGCTGCCGAGCCTCGAGTCGGGCATGATCCCGAAGATGCGCGCTTGCCTGGACGCCGTGCGCGGCGGAGTGTCGAAGGCGGCCATCATCGACGGGCGCGAACCGCACTCGGTGCTGCTCGAGATCTTCACCGAGCACGGCATCGGAACCGAAGTCACGCAGTAGCCGCCCTGCCGATGCACGACGCCGCGCACACCTGGGCGGTGATCGGTGGCGCACTCTTCGGTGCGTGGTCGATCGCGCTGAGCATCGTCGATCTCCGCTCGCACCGACTGCCTAACCGGTGGGTGCTCGCGGCGACGGCGACCGTCATGCCCGCGCTGCTGATGAGCGGCAGCACGCGTTGGATCGCCGACGCTTCGCGTGCGCCGGGCGCCGGAGAACGCGCTGGCGCCGCGGTACTGCTCGACACGGTCGCCGTATCGGGAGCACTGGGGCTCGGATTCTGGCTGCTGTGGCGCTTCGCGCCATCGGGGCTCGGCGGCGGTGACGTCAAGCTCGCACCGCTCATCGGTGCGATGCTGGGGTGCGGGCGGCTGGTCGGGAGCGCTGATCGGGGTGTGCGCCGCATTCGTTGCCGCGGCGGCGTGGGGGCTCGTGATGCGCGCCCGGAGACCGAGCGCACGTGCCGCAGTGGCGTTTGCCCCGTGCCTCTGCCTGGGGGCATGGCTCGTGATCTGGATGTTCGGGCAGTAATTGGGTCGCGGCCCGGGTATTGTTCCGAATTTCGGAGCGCGATGCAAGGGGCAGACAGGGCCCCGATCCGCTCGATACCGTGGCAAGCGCAGGCGAAGTCGCCACACCAGGCCACCTCTGCGCGTCGCCGCGCGGAGAGCTCACCCGGCGACCTCGCGTTCACGGCGCGGGAGGGGCCCGTGCCGGTTACGCATCGGTCGGATGGAGTTCTCATGCACACCACACGATTCGCGCGATCACGGACGATCCGCGCGACGACGGGCCTCGCGGCCGCGGCACTGCTGCTCACCGCATGCGCGGGAGGCAACGGCGGCGGGTCGGGGGATGCCGGAGCCGGCGACGCCCCCGCGGGCGACGAGTTCGCCGGGACATCGCTCAGCGTCGCCGCGTCGTGGTCGGGTGCCGAGCAGAAGAACTTCGAGGCGGTGCTCGATGAGTTCAGCCGCCAGACCGGTGCCGACGTGTCGTACACGAGCTTCGGCGACAACGGCCCCACGTACATCAGCGGTCAGCTCGAGGGCGGTTCGCCGCCCAATGTCGCCGTGCTCGGCCAGCCGGCGCTGATGCAATCGCTCGCGCAGGATGGGGACATCAAGCCCGTGGCCGACGACGTCGCCCAAGCGGTGAACGACAACTACTCGCAAGACTGGATCGACCTGGGCACGGTCGACGATCAGCTCTACGGCGTCTGGTTCAAGGCCGCGAACAAGTCGACGGTCTGGTACAACGCCGATGTCTACGATGAGGCGGGCGCTGAGGCGCCGGAGGACTGGGACGGGTTCACCGAGCAGCTCGGGCTCGTCACTGATGCCGGCTACGCGGGCGTCTCGGTCGGGGCCGATGTGGGGTGGCCGCTGACCGACTGGTTCGAGAACGTCTACCTGCGCACGGCCGGGCCCGACAAGTACGACCAGCTCACGAAGCACGAGATTCCCTGGACCGACGACTCGGTGAAGGAAGCGCTCACGGTGCTCGGCGAGCTGTGGGGGAGCGACCTGGTGCAGCCGGGAGGCGATCAGCGCGACTTCCCGACGAGCGTCACCGAGGTCTTCGGATCTGACCCTCAGGCCGGCACGGTCTTCGAGGGCGACTTCGTCGCGGGCAACATCACGGCTGACGGCAACTCCACCGTGGGCGAAAACGCGCTGTTCTACGACTTCCCCTCGATCAACGGGTCGAAGCCGGCCGTCGTGGGCGGCGGTGACGTCGCGGTCCAGTTCGACGATGACGAGGCGACCACGGCGCTGATGGCGTTCCTCGCCTCACCCGAAGCCGCGGAGATCTGGGTGCCGAACGGCGGCCTGACCTCCCCGAACACCGGGGTGGACACCTCGCTGTACCCCGACGACACCTCGCGCCAGATCGCCGAGGCGCTGACGGGCGCCGAAGATTTCCGATTCGATCTCTCCGACCTCGCCCCGAGTGCCTTCGGCGGCACGCCGGGCCAGGGCTTCTGGCAGGAAATGATCTCCTTCTACCAGAAGCCGGATGACGTCGACGGAGCTGCGCAGCGCCTCGAGGCTGCCGCGGCAGCCGCGTACGCGAAGTAACCGACGATGACTCGGACGCAGACGGTTCCGATTGCGCTGCGCAGTGGTGCGGTGCGCAGTCGGAGCCGGCTGCGCCAGTGGCTGCTCATCGGGTCGTTCCTCGGCCCGGCGCTGCTGGCGCTCGGTGCGCTCGTCGTGTACCCGATCGTGTACACGGTGATCCGCTCCTTCTTCGATCGCTCGGGTTCGGCCTTCGTGGGGTGGCAGAACTACGTCACGATGTTCACGAACGACACGACGTTCACCGCGATCCGCAACAACCTCGTCTGGGTCGTCGTGGCGCCCGTCACGGTGACGATCATCGGGCTGCTCCTCGCGGTGCTCGTCGACAAGATCGGGTGGAAGACGGCCTTCCGGCTGATCGTGTTCATGCCGATGGCGATTTCGATGCTCGCCGCGGGGGTCATCTTCCGCGGCATGTTTCAGGAGAGCCCGCAGCTCGGGGTGGTGAACGCCGCAATCACGAGCGTGCAGAGCATCTTCACGGATCAGGCCAGTTACCCGGGCGCGAAGCCGCGCGAGGGCACGGGCATCGAGGCCGACCAGGGGGTGATCGCGTCCTCCGAGACGGTCACCACCGGCGACGTGCAGTACTTTCCGCTCATCGGGGTGAAACGCAGCGCGCTCCCCGAGGGCTCGGTCGACGCGAAGGAGTCGAGCGCGGCGAATGACACTCAGATCTCGGGCACCGTTTTTCTTGACCTGATCCGCGGTGGCGGCGGCACGCAGGGTGAGCTCGAAGCGGGCAAGACTGGGCTCGCGGGGGTTCGGGTGGATGCGGTCGACGCCGATGGTTCGATCCGCGGCTTCGCGACGACGGGAGCCGGCGGCACCTACACGATCGAGGGTCTCGAGGCCGGAACCGAGTACCGCGTCGCGCTGCCGGCCTCGAACTTCGGAGAGGGCGCAGCGGGGGTCTCCTGGCTGAGCGCGTCGTGGATCAACGTGGTGGTGATTCTCGCGTACATCTGGATCTGGGCCGGGTTCGCGATGGTCATGATCGCGTCGGGTCTTTCCGCGATGGATCGGTCGCTGCAGGAGGCCGCGCGCACCGACGGCGCGAACGAGTGGCAGGTCTTCACCCGCATCACGGCGCCGTTGCTCGCACCCGTGCTGCTCGTGGTGTTCGTGACCCTGATCATCAACGTGCTGAAGATCTTCGACCTGGTGTACGTGATTCCACCGGGCGCCTCGAAGCCCGCGGCGAACGTGATCGCGGTCGAGATGTGGACGGTCTCGTTCGGTGGCGGCAGCAACCAGGGGCTGGGCTCGGCGCTCGCGATCCTGCTGCTGATTCTCGTACTGCCGTCGATGATCGTGAATGTACGCCGATTCCGATCGGAGCGAGGACGATGACGACGCAACTGGAACCGCCCGTCACGGGCGCGGGATCGCCGAAACCCGCCGGCACGAAACCGCCGGGGGCGGTGCGGCGACGCAATCAGACACTTGGCGCCCGCATCGCACGCGTCGCGAGCAGCGGCGTCGTGCACCTCGTCCTGGTGATCATCGCGATCTTCTGGCTCGTTCCGACAGTCGGCCTGCTGCTGACCTCGTTCCGCACCGCCGGCGATAATGCGTCGAGCGGCTGGTGGACGGTGCTTACGAAGCCCGCCGAGATCACCCTCGAGAACTACGCCAATCTGCTGACCAACGCGACGATCACGGGATCCTTCTGGAACACGATCGTGATCACGGTGCCGACGACGATCCTCGTGGTCATCATCGGCGCGCTCGCGGCCTACGCGTTCGCGTGGATGAAGTTTCCCGGCCGCGACTGGCTCTTCATCGCCGTGATCGTGCTGCTCGCCGTGCCGCTGCAGGTCGCGTTGATTCCGCTCGCGCGCCTGTTCGGGTCCCTGGGCATCTTCGGGAGCGTGGTCGGGGTGATCCTCTTCCACACCGCGTTCGGGCTGCCATTCGCGATCTTCCTCCTGCGCAACTTCTTCGCGCAGGTTCCGGAGGAGCTGCTCGAGGCCGCGCGCATCGACGGCGCGCGCGACTGGTTGATCTTCTTCAAGATCATGTTGCCGCTCGGGCTCCCGGCGATCGCGTCGCTCGCGATCTTCCAGTTCCTCTGGACATGGAACGACATGCTCGTCGCGCTGATTTTCACGAACACGGACTCCCAACCGCTGACGGTGGCGATCCAGTCGCAACTCAGGCAATTCGGAGCGAATATCGACGTACTTTCGGCTGGTGCCTTCCTGTCGATGATCGTTCCGCTGATAGTGTTTTTCGCGTTCCAGCGGTATTTCGTGCAGGCGCTCCTCGCGGGCTCGCAAAAGTAGTATCTGGAAGGGGAATACCGGGTGATCGATCGGTACGATGCGTATCTCTTCGACCTCGACGGGGTGATCACGCCCACCGTCGAACTCCATAAACGGGCCTGGCAAGAAACGTTCGACGCGTTCTTCGCTGCCCGCGGGGAGGTGCCGTATGCCGAGCGAGAATACTTCGCCTCGCTCGACGGCAGGCCCCGGTTCGCCGGGGTGGCGGCACTGCTCGCGGCGCGGGGTATCGCGCTTCCCGAAGGAGAGCCGACCGACAACGGGTTCACGTCGGTGCAGGGCATCGGCAACCGCAAGAATCTTGCGTTCGTCGAGGTGCTCGAGCGCGACGGCATCGACGCGTACCCCGGTTCGCTGCGATTGCTGGATCACCTGGCCGAGCGCGGGGCACCGCTCGCGGTGGTGTCGAGCTCGCAGAACGCCGAGGCCGTGCTGCGCGCCGCCGGGCTCCGCGACCGTTTCCGTGCAGTGGTCGACGGTGTCGTGTCGGCGCACGAGGGCCTGCCCGGCAAACCAGCGCCCGACACGTATCTTCGCGGCGCCGAACTGCTGGGCGCCGCCGTCGATCGCACGGTCGTGTTCGAAGACGCCGAGTCGGGTGTCGCGGCGGGCCGGGCGGGGGCATTCGGGCTCGTCGTCGGGGTTGATCGCGGCGCGGGACGTGAGGCCCTCATCGCGTCGGGAGCAGATATCGTCGTTGCAGATCTGGAGGAGTTGCTCGCATGAGCCATGAGTCGTTTGACAGTCCGGTGAAAGAGTTGCAGCGGGATTTCGGTGACGACCCGTGGAGACTCGTCGTCTCAGGAATCGACCCCGAGCTCGCGGGGCAAGACGAGTCGATCTTCGCCCTCGGCAATGGGTACCTCGGCATGCGCGGCAACCACGAGGAGGGCCTGCCGCTCGGCAGTCACGGCACGTTCTTGAACGGGCTGCATGAGACCTGGCGCATTCGCCACGCGGAAGACGCGTACGGCTTCGCCGAGCACGGGCAGACGATCGTCAATGTGCCCGACACGAAGACGATTCGCATCTACGTCGATGATGAGCGTCTGAACCTGCAGTCGTCAGACATTCTCGATGTGCGGCGCGTCCTTGATCTGCGCGAGGGCACGCTGACCCGCTCCTTGCTCTGGCTCACGCCGACGGGCAAGCGCGTGCGGGTCGATACACGGCGCATGGTGTCGTTCGCGTCTCGGCACCTCGCGACCCTCGAAATGCGCATCACGGTGCTCGATGCCGACGCCGAGGTCACGGTGAGTAGCCTCATCGTCAACCGGCAGGATCTCGGACGCGTGCACACGGAGTCGCCGCGCGAGGGCGGCGCCGGGTTCGATCCGCGGAAGACTGATCAGTTCGCAGACCGAATTCTCGACCCCGGCCCGCTGCTGCACTCGGGGGAGCGTTCCGTGCTGAGCTACCGCGTGCGCGACTCCCGCATGACCCTCGGTGTCGGCGTCGACCATCACTTCGATACCGGCACCGACGAGCAGTGGCGTCACCGCATCGACAAGTCGCAGGATCGTGTGCGTCACGTGTACCAGGGCACGGCTCGGGCCGGCAAGACCGTGCACCTGCTGAAGACCGCGGCCTATCATCACTCGGCGACCGCTGCGCTGTCGGAGATGCTCGATCGTTGCATCCACTCGCTGAACAGCGCCGCGACGGAGCCGCGCGAGACTCGTTGGGAGCAGCAGCGCGCGTATATCGCCGAATTCTGGGAACGCAGCGATGTGCGCGTCGACGCCGACCCCGGGGTGCAGCAGGCGATCCGCTGGAACCTGTTCCAGGTCGCCCAGGCGTCGGCCCGGGCAGACGGGCGCGGGATTCCGGCGAAAGGACTGACCGGCTCCGGATACAGCGGACACTACTTCTGGGACACCGAGATCTATGTGCTCCCGTTCCTCACCTATACCTCGCCGTTCTGGGCGCGCAACGCACTGCGCGCCCGAGAGCGGATGCTGCCGCAGGCGCGCAAGCGGGCCGCGACCCTCAACGAGAACGGTGCGCTGTTCCCGTGGCGCACCATCAACGGTGAAGAGGCCAGCGCCTACTATGCAGCCGGCACCGCGGGGTATCACATCAACGCCGACATCACGTACGCGCTCGCGCGCTACGTCGCCGCGACCGGCGATCTCGAGTACGTGCTCTCGGGCGCCTCCGACATCGCGATCGAGACCGCGCGGCTGTGGGCGAGTCTCGGATTCTGGCGGCGCGACGACGATGGCACAGAGCGTTTCCACATCCACGGCGTGACGGGGCCCGACGAATACACGACGGTCGTGAATGACAACCTCTTCACGAACGTCATGGCGCGGTTCAACCTGCGGTTCGCCGTCGAGGTCGCGCGGCGTCTCCTCGCCGAGGCCCCAGCCGAGTACGCGGTGCTCATCGACCGCCTCGGAATCACTTCCGAGGAGATCGACTCGTGGGAGCGCGCTGCCGATGGCATGGCGGTGCCGTATTCCGAGCAGCACGGTATCCACCCTCAGGACGCGCACTTCCTCGATCGTGAGGTCTGGGACCTGGCGGCCACTCCGCCCGAGCAGAAACCGCTCCTGCTGCACTTCCACCCCCTCGTCATTTACCGCTTCCAGGTGCTCAAACAGGCAGACGTGGTGCTCGCGCTGCTGCTCGCCAGCAACGAGTTCGGGCGCGACGAGAAACGTCGGGACTTCGAGTACTACGACGCGCTGACCACAGGCGACTCGACGCTGTCGGCAGTAGTGCAGTCGATCATCGCGGCCGAGGTCGGGTATCGCGACCTCGCCTACCGGTACTTCGATCACGCGCTCCGCGTCGATCTCGATGACCTGCACCACAACGCGTCCGATGGATTGCACATCGCCTCGACCGGCGGGGTATGGATGGCGCTCGTGCAGGGCTTCGCCGGCATGCGCGACGCCGGTCGCCAGCTCACGTTCGATCCCCGGCTGCCCGACCACTGGGGCTCGCTCGAGTTCCGACTCGAATGGCGCGGGCAGCGATTTGAAGTACGACTCGAGCGCGAGTCGATCAGCTTCACCCTGATCTCGGGCGACGGGCCGATTGTGGTGCGGGTGCGTGATGCGGATGTGCGCATCGTCGCCGGAGAGACGACCCGAGTTGCCCTCGCCGACCAGGGGCCCGACCTCGGAGCGTTCGGCGGACTCTCGGCGGGCATCCTGCCGCGGCAGGGCGACAGCGGCACGATGCCGCAGTTGTCAGCCGAAGTTCCGGTGGTCACCACGTCGATCCCCACGCGCCCGGTGCACGGGGGGCACGACGCTCACTGAGCGAGCGACCAGGAGCGCCGCGAGTAGGATGGGAGCTGCCGGGCATTCCCGGCAGCTCCCGAGTGAAAGGCGGGTCCCGTGACTTACGTGATCGCTCTTCCGTGCGTCGACGTGAAAGATCGCGCGTGCGTGGACGAGTGCCCGGTCGACTGCATCTACGAGGGCGAACGGTCGCTCTACATCCACCCCGATGAATGCGTTGACTGCGGCGCCTGCGAACCGGTGTGCCCGGTCGAGGCGATCTATTACGAGGACGACCTGCCTGAAGAATGGGCCGACTACTACAAGGCCAACGTCGAGTTCTTCGACGAGATCGGCTCGCCGGGCGGAGCCGCGAAGACCGGTGCCTACGACTTCGATCACCCGATCATCGCCGCACTCCCGCCCCAGGGCGAGTAAGGACACCATGCGCCAGCCGCTGCCCGACTATCCGTGGGACGCGATGGAGCCGTACGCGGCGACCGCGGCCCAACACCCCGAGGGAGCGCTGAACCTCTCGGTCGGATCGCCCGTCGATCCGACTCCCGCTTCGGTGCGCGATGCGCTCACCGCAGCCACTGATGCGCACGCCTACCCGGCGACCGCCGGCACCGGTGAGCTGCGCGCCGCGATCTCGGAATGGTTCGCGCGTCGACGGGGCGTGTCGGTGGAACCGAGCGGCGTGCTGCCGACAGTCGGCTCGAAGGAGCTCGTGGCTCTGCTGCCATTCTTGCTCGGTATCGGCGCTGGGGAAGCCGTCGTGTTCCCCCGGATCGCCTACCCGAGCTACGCGATGGGGGCGGCGCTCGTCGGCGCCGATGCGGTGGCGTCGGACGTTCCCGCGGAATGGCCCGAACACACGAAGCTCGTCTGGATCAACTCGCCGGGCAATCCCGACGGCCGGGTGCTCGATGTCGCCGCGCTGCGTGCAGCAGTGACTCGTGCCCGCGAACTCGGGGCCGTTATCGCCGGAGACGAGTGCTACGCCGAATTCGGCTGGGACGCGCCATGGGATGCGGAGCGTATCCCGTCGATTCTCGACCCCCGGGTGGTCGGCGACGACCACACCGACGTGCTGAGCGTGTACTCGCTGAGCAAGCAGTCGAATCTCGCGGGCTATCGAGCTGCATTCATCGCCGGCGACCCCGACCTCATCTCCCGGCTGCTGACCGTGCGCAAGCACGCCGGTCTCATGCTGCCCGCGCCGGTGCAAGCCGCCATGACCGCGGCACTGCGCGACGAGGAGCACGTCGCTGCGCAGCGCGAACGCTATCGCGCACGTCGTGCCGTGCTGCGCCCCGCGCTCGAGGCGGCGGGCTTTCGCATCGAGGGGAGTGAAGCCGGCCTGTACCTCTGGGCGACACGGGGCGAAGACGCGTGGGACGCCGTTGCGGAGTTCGCCGCGCTCGGGATCGTCGTCGGGCCGGGGCACTTCTACGGAAGCCACTCGCCGCAGCACGTGCGACTCGCTCTGACCGCGAGTGACGCCGATATTTCCGCCGCGGCCAACCGAATCCGAGCCGCCGCGACACGAGCGGCGTGACCCGTCTCGAATCGACATTTCGCTTCACATCAAGATATTCTGAGCCGGGGGCGTCACCGTTGCGCCCTCGACCCAGGTTCCCCCGGAGCCACTAGGGTGATAGGAATGGCCGTGTCACATCCGACGCAGCGCCAGCATTGAGACCTCACGAGGAGACGACGTGACCGAATCGACGCAGGGCCCGGCCACCGCCAAACTGACCTTTCCCGGGGGCAGCGCCGAGTTTCCGATCGTCGAGGCCGTCGACGGCCACTCCGCGATCGATGTCAGCACGCTCACCAAGCAGAGCGGCCTTACGGCACTCGACTACGGCTTCGTGAACACCGCGTCGACCAAGTCCGAGATTACCTACATCGACGGTGAAGAAGGCATTCTGCGCTACCGCGGGTATCCCATCGAGGAGCTCGCACGGCACTCGACGTTCCTCGAAGTTGCCTACCTGCTGATCTACGGCGAATTGCCCACGGCCGACGAGCTGGGTGCGTTCGACGAGGAGATTCGTCGGCACACGCTGCTCCACGAAGACATGCGTTACTTCTTCGAGGGCGTGCCGCACACCGCGCACCCGATGGCGGTGCTCTCGGGTGGTCTCCAGACCATGTCGACCTATTACGAGTCGTCGCTCGACACGGCGGTGCCCGAGTTCGTCGAGGTCAACACGATCCGACTCCTCGCGAAGCTGCCGGTACTCGCCGCGTATGCGCACAAGAAGTCGATCGGCCAGGCGCTCCTGTACCCCGACAACAACCTCAACTTCGTCGAGAACTTCCTGCGCCTCAACTTTGGCAACAAGGCCGAGAAGTACGAACTGAACCCCGTGCTCGTCGACGCACTCGACAAGCTTCTCATTCTGCACGCAGACCACGAGCAGAATGCGTCGACGTCGACGGTGCGACTCGTCGGGTCGACCGGAGCAAACATGTTCTCCTCGGTCTCCGCCGGCATCAACGCGCTCTCGGGCCCACTGCACGGTGGAGCGAACGAGGCTGTGCTCGACATGCTCGCGCGCATTCGCGACTCAGGGCAGAGCGTCGAGACCTTCGTCGAGAAGGTGAAGAATAAGGAAGACGGCGTGAAGCTCATGGGCTTCGGGCACCGCGTCTACAAGAATTACGATCCGCGTGCGCGCATCGTCAAGGAGAGCGCCGCAAAGGTGCTCGAAGAGCTCGGCGTCAACGATCCGCTGCTCGGTCTGGCACAGGAGCTCGAGCAGATCGCCCTCGAAGACGACTACTTCCGGGAGCGCAAGCTCTACCCGAACGTCGACTTCTACACCGGGGTCATTTACAAGGCGATGGGCTTCCCGACCCGCATGTTCACCGTGCTGTTCGCGATCGGGCGACTGCCCGGTTGGATCGCGCAGTGGCGCGAGGCGCGCGGCGACGGTCAGACCAAGATCGGCCGCCCCCAGCAGCTGTACATCGGGTCGCAGGAGCGCCACCTCGAGCGGTAGCTTGACGCGGCGCTGTGGCGCGACCCCCTGGCGAGCCTTGCGACGCGCTCGCTAGGGTGGACGGTATGGACTCATCGACGCCCATACCAGCTCTTGAACTCCGCGGTCTCGCGAAGCGTTTCGGCGAGAAGATTGCCGTCAACGGCATCTCGCTCGCGATCCCGACCGGCTCCTGCTACGGCCTCGTCGGCCCCAACGGGGCGGGCAAAACTACAACGCTCTCGATGGCGACCGGCCTGCTGCGCCCGGAATTCGGCCAGGCGCTGATCGCCGGGGTCGACGTGTGGCAGCACCCGACGGAGGCGAAGCAGCTCGTCGGCGTGCTCGCCGACGGCGTGAAGCTGTTCGACCGGCTCACGGGCGAGCAGCTGATCACCTACACCGGTCTGCTGGCCGGTCTCGACGCCGCAACGGTTGCCGAGCGGTGCGCAGATCTGCTGCAGCTGCTCGACCTCGGGGAGGCATCGCGCACGCTCGTGGTCGACTACTCCGCGGGCATGACGAAGAAGATTGCGCTCGCGTGCGCGCTCGTGCACGCGCCGCGCTTGCTCGTGCTCGACGAGCCGTTCGAATCCGTCGACCCGGTTTCCGCGGCCAATATTCGAGACATCTTGCAGGGGTTCGTGCGCGGTGGCGGCACGGTGATCGTCTCGAGTCATTCAATGGACCTCGTGCAGCGCCTCTGCGACCACGTCGCCGTCATCGCCGCGGGGCGCGTGCTCGCCGCAGGCACGGTCGATGAGGTGCGCGGCACCTCGACACTCGAAGAGCGCTTCGTCGAACTGGTCGGCGGGCGGCAGCACCTCGAAGGGCCGTCGTGGTTGAGCCAGGGGTGACCGCGGCGCCGGGCGGCGCCCGGATTCCCGCGCCCGTCTCGGCAGCCGTACCGGCCCAGCGTACGAGCGGAATCGCTCGCGTGCGCATCATGGTGCGTCTGCGCTTCGTCGTGCTCGGCAACACGCTGCGGCGCCATCCGTGGCAGCTCGTCGGCGCGATCATCGGTGCCGTGTACGGTCTGGGGGTCTTCGCCGGAGCGGCAATCGGGCTCGTCGGTCTCGGCTTCGCGGACTCCGAGACTGCGCGCACGGCACTCATCTTGGGCGGCGTCGTCGTCGTGCTCGGGTGGTCACTCGGCCCGATTCTGTCGACCGGTATGGACCGGACACTCGATCCCGCTCGCCTCACCTGGCTCCCCATGAGCCCGACGCTGCAGGTCAGCGGTATCGCCGCGGCGAGCCTGCTCGGCATCCCCGGAATCCTGACGCTCGTGCTGTCAGCGCTCTCGGCGGCGGCCTGGGTGCGCGCGCCCGGCGCAGCGGTCGTGGCGATCCTGCTCGCTCCGATCGCGACCGTCACCTGTGTACTCGCGTGCCAACTCGTCGTGACGCTCATCACGCGCGCGTCGTCGAACCGGCGCTTCCGTGAGGTCATCGGCGGGCTGGTACTGCTCGTGCTCGTGCTCGTCGGTCCGTTAATCTCCGGGATCAGCCAGGGAGTGGCGACGCTCTGGGACCGCCTGCCCGCGATTGCAGAGGGGTTCTCGTGGTCGCCGCTTGGCGCGGTGTGGGCGGTACCCGCGGAGGTGGCGTCGGGCGATTTCGGCGTCGCCGTGCTCAAGCTGCTCATTGCGCTGGCGACCCCGGTGGTGCTGTTTCTAGGGTGGCGCCGACTGTACATCGCGAACACCGGCGCTGAGTCGAGTGGCGCCCGCGCCGTCGGACGCGCGGGAACGGGCTGGTTCGGTCGATTCCCCGCAACCCCGCGCGGTGCCGTGGCGGCGCGTGCCCTCACGTACTGGTTGCGCGACCCGAGATATCTGCAGAGCCTCATCGTAGTGATCGTGATGCCCGTGCTGTTCGGGTTCGTCTCAGGGACGACGGGGCTCCTCATCATGCTGCCAGGGTCGACGATCATTGTCGCGGCGCTGATCTCGCTCAGCACATTTACCGACATCTCGTACGACGGCACCGCCTTCACGGCGCACGTGCTGCGCGGGGTGCGTGGAGTCGACGACCGACTGGGCCGCGTCTGGGCAAACGCGATCATCGGCGTACCGCTGATCCTTATCATCGCCGTGGTGACGACCGCGATCGTCGGCCGGTTCGATCAGTTGCCGACGCTGCTGGGGCTCGCCGCGGTGGTGACGCTCGGCGGCTTCGGCGTATCGAGTGTGTGCTCGGCGATCTTCGTGATGCCGGTGCCGCAAGCGGGCGACAACCCATTCGCCTCGAAGCCGGGCGCCGGGGCGCTCAGCCTCATCGGCATGGGCGGATCGTATGGCGCGCTGGCTGTGCTCTCGATTCCGACGATCGCGTTCGTCATCGCAGCCGGCGTCACGAATGATCCGCTGTGGGCCTGGGTGACTCTCGGAGTCGGCATGATCACCGGAGCCGCGGCGTTCTGGGGCGGGGTGCGCTGGGGCGCGGCGATCTACGACCGCCGGGCGCCCGAGCTGCTGGCGAGCGTGACCGCGCAAGGCTGATCGATCTCAGCCTTCGCGGTCACGCCCAGTTGTTATCAGGCGTGCAGCGCCGCGTTGAGCACGATACCGGTGCCCTCACGGGGGAGCGCTTCGACCGCGCCCGTGCGCGAGTTGCGGCGGAACAGGAGCCCGGCAACCCCGGAGAGTTCGACGGCCTTGACCTCGGCGGGCGACCCCGGCGCAGCACTCGTGCCGTGCGGCAACACGACCTTCGTGCCGGCGGTGACGTACAAGCCGGCCTCGACGACGCTGTCGTCGCCGATCGAGATGCCGATACCCGAGTTCGCGCCGAGGAGCGCGCGCTCACCCACCGAGATGCGCTGCGTGCCGCCGCCAGACAACGTGCCCATGATGGACGCGCCGCCGCCGATGTCGGAGCCGTTGCCCACGACGACGCCCTGCGAGATGCGGCCCTCGACCATCGACGCGCCGAGCGTGCCCGCGTTGAAGTTGACGAAGCCCTCGTGCATGACGGTGGTGCCGGGAGCGAGGTGCGCGCCGAGGCGCACGCGCGACGCATCGGCGATGCGTACGCCCTGTGGTACGACGTAGTCGGTCAGGCGGGGGAACTTATCGACGCCGACGGCGGTGATGCCGGCGCGCTTGAGCTGGGGGAGACGAGCCGCGAAGGTTTCGGGCTGCATCGGGCCGGCGGTGGTCCACGCATTGTTCGGAAGCTGGCCGAAGATGCCGTCGAGATTGAGGTCGTTCGGCCGCACGAGGCAGTGCGACAGGAGGTGCAGTCGCAGGTACGCATCCTCGGTCGACGAGGGGCCGGCGTCGAGATCGATCTCGACATTGACGAACTGCAGCGTCACCTCACGTGTCTCATCGCGACCGACGAGCCCCTCGAGATCCGCGGGAGCGATGTGCGGATCGCGATCAGCGGGTCGCGCTCCGAGTTCGGGAGCGGGGAACCAAGCATCGAGAACGGTGCCGTCGGTCGCGATCGTAGCGATACCGGCGGCCCAGGCAGTGCGAGAAGCAGTCATGCGATCCATCGTATCGTCGCGGGTGCGGTCGCCGACGGGCGGAAGGCCACAGAAAGCAATAGGCTGATTCGGGTGAGCAACACATCGAATCCGACGCCGATCACCACCCTCGACCCCACGGCGGGCCCGGTCGCGCTGACGCGTCAGTTGTGCGATATCGCCTCGGTCTCCGGCGATGAGCAGTGCATCGCCGACGCCGTCGAGGCGACCTTGCGCGAGCACGCCCCTCACCTCGTGCTGACGCGCGACGGCGACACGGTCATCGCGCGCACCGAACTCGGCCGGGCGCGGCGGGTGGCGATTGCCGGGCACCTCGACACGGTGCCCATCAACGAGAATCTGCCGGTGCGCGATGTGACCGACGACGTGTCGGGCGAGCCGATGATCTGGGGCCGCGGCACGGTCGACATGAAGGCGGGCGTCGCGGTGCAGCTCGCGCTCGCCGTCGAGCTTGTGGAGCCGACCGTCGATCTCACCTGGATCTGGTACGACCACGAGGAGGTCGCTTCCGAGCTCAGCGGTTTGGGCCGCGCGATGCGTCACCACCCGCACCTGTTCGGCGCAGACTTCGCGATTCTGGGGGAGCCGTCGAACGGAACCATCGAGGGCGGCTGCAACGGCACGCTGCGAGCACGCGTCACCCTGCGCGGCACCCGTGCACACTCCGCTCGCAGCTGGATGGGCGTCAACGCGATCCATCGCGCGGGAGCGCTGCTCGAACGCCTGGCGCAGTTCGTCCCCGAGCGGATCGTCGTCGACGGCTTGGAGTACCGGGAGGGTCTCAACGCCGTGCGTATCGAGGGCGGTGTCGCGGGCAATGTCATCCCGGACGCGTGCGTGTTCGAGGTGAACTACCGATTCGCCCCGAGCCGGAACGGCGCCGAAGCGAGCGCGTTCGTCGAGCAGTTCTTCGCGGACGCGGATGCGGTCGAGATCGTAGACCTGGCTCCGGGGGCGCGGCCCGGGCTCGACGCGCCGCTGGCGCAGCGATTCGTTGACGCGGTGGGAGAAATTCCGACGGCGAAGTTCGGCTGGACCGACGTGTCGCGGTTCTCGGCTCTCGGCATCCCGGCGGTGAACTTCGGCCCGGGCGACCCCCTGCTTGCACACGCCGACGATGAGCGCGTTCCGATTGCGCAGATTGAGTCGAGTGCGGCGGCTCTGCGTGCGTGGCTGACGAGCGAGTTCGACGACTAAGCGCGAACTTCCGCGTCATTCCGCGACGATCAGTTGGCTCTCGCCTGCCTGAAACCGATAAAATGGAATCTATCCATCAAACCTGCAAGGAGGCGTCATGGCTGCAATGAAACCGAGGACCGGGGACGGGCCCATGGAAGCGGTGCGTGAGAGCCGCTTGATCGTGGTTCGTGTACCGCTCGAGGGCGGCGGACGTCTGGTGGTGTCGGTCAACGATCAAGAGGCCGCTGAACTCCGCGACGTGCTCGCCGGCGTGCTCGACGGCTGAGTAACGCCACAGCAACAGCTGAGCCCCCGTGATCCGAATGGACACGGGGGCTCAGTTGTTGCGGGAGTCGCGTGCGAATCAACCGTCGAGGCGCACGAGCGTGAGCAGACCGTCGCCCGCCGGCGACAAGATCGGAGCGATCGCCGTCGACTCGGCCACGAGCGCCAGCAGATCGCGCATGGCCTGCGTGCCTTCGTCGCGTGCCGCAGGGTCGGGGACCCGGCCGTGGGCGAACGCGCCGGGCACGATCACGCTGCCACCGGGGCGCACGATGCCGAGCGCGTGCTCGAAGTGTTCGAGCAGCTGAGACGGCTCGGCATCGAGCAGCACCAGGTCGTAGGCCTCCAAGTTCAATCGCGGCATGACGTGTCGCGCGTCGCCCTCGATGAGTCGGAGACGCGATGCGGCGATGCCCGCTTCGGAGAACACGCTTTTGGCTTCGCGCAGATGCTCCGACTCGAGCTCGATCGACGTCAGCGTCGCGCGATCCGAGTAGCGCAGCAGCGCGAGTCCGCTGACGCCCACGCCGGTGCCGACCTCGCAGATCGCCTGCGCGCGCGACAGCACGGTCAGCCCCGAGAGCTGTGCCGCGATCGAGCGGCTCACCGGCTCGATCCCGAGTTCGAGCGACAGCCGGCGGGCCCGCACGAGGGCTTCGGTCTCGCCGGGGTACTGCTCGGCGTACTGCCAATTGCGTTCGAGCTTGCTCACGATTTCCTCCGGTGCTGCGGGCGCTCAGGCCAACGACGAGCGGCCGTGGCGGGATGCGATCCTGCACCATAGCGTAGGCCCCGGGCCGCGGCGGGCGCGTCGTACACGCGGAGGCGGTGCAAAGCGGTCAGACCGCATACGTTGCGCACAGCGTCTCGCGGCGCCGTGAGCGGTACGATGAGCATGATGGGCCTGACGATCGACAAACTCATGGTGATCCTTGTGATCGCCCTGTTTGTGCTGGGTCCAGAGCGCCTTCCGGTGTATGCCCGAAAGCTGGGGGAGCTCGTGCGCTCGCTCAAACGCATGGCCAACGGGGCGAAAGATCGCCTGCGCGACGAAATGGGCCCGGAATTCGATGATGTCGATTGGCGGCAGCTTGACCCCCGTCAATACGATCCGCGTCGCATCATTCGTGACGCGCTGCTCGAAGACGAACGCGACGCGCAGGGCGAGGCCAGGCGATCGCGGATGGCCGAAGCCGAAGCCAGGCGCGGCATTCGTGAAGAGTCGACCGTGGGCAGCCTGCACTTCGACGAGGAAGCGACGTGATGGTGGCTCCCGAACCGGAGCGGTTCTTCGACGAGATCATGGGAGCGCTCAATGCGCACTCGATCGTGGTGATCACCGATCTCGACGGGCGCATCACGTATGCGAACGACCGGTTCTGTCAGATTTCGCAGTACTCGAGCGATGAGCTGATCGGGCAGACGCATCGCATCGTCAACTCCGGGTTCCACCCGCCCGAGTTCTTCGCCGAGCTCTGGAAGACGATTACGCGCGGCGAGGTCTGGCAAAACGAGATCTGCAACCGGGCGAAAGACGGCTCGGAATACTGGGTGAACACGACGATCGTTCCGCTGCTCGACGCCGATGGGGCCCCGACGAGCTATGTCTCGCTCCGCACCGAGGAGACGCAGCGGCATCTTGCGGAGCAAGAGGTGCGGCGACTCGCCTACGTCGATCCGGTCACCGGGCTCGACAACCGTGCGGCGATGCTGCAGGCGATCGAAGATCACGGGGCACTGAACGCTGACGGGCAGACGTTCGCGGCGTTTCTCACCGTGAGCGTCGACCAGCTCTCGACGGTCAACGATGCGTTCGGCTTCGAAGCCGGTGACCGATTGCTGCTCGATGCCGCCCAGCGGCTGTGCCGGCTCGAGAGCGGCGCTGTGCGCATCGGCCGCATCGGCTCCAACACCTATGGACTGCTGCTGACGGACCTCGGGGCAGACCTCGACGTGGCCCAGCGTCGCACCGTGACCATGATTGAATCGGTGCTCGATCTGCTGGTCGACACCGTCGAACTCGGCTCCGATATCACGGTCGGTTCAGGCGCCAGCGTGGGCTACGTGATCTGGGCATCTGAGCGAGGCGATATTGGGGCGTGGCTCGACGCGAGCACCTTCATCGTCTCGAACGATCCGAACGAGATCGTCAAATGCTCGGAGATCGCGCGCAAGCGGGCGCGCCGGCTGAGCGGTCAGCGCCGCGTGCAACCCTTCGAGCAGCGCATGATGACGGCGGTTCAGGAGCGCATGATGCTCGTCTCCGAGCTGCGCACCGGAATCCGCCAGGGCGAGCTCCGGCTCTTTGCGCAGCCGATCGTGGATCGCGAGCGGCGAGTCATCGGGCATGAGGGGCTGATTCGCTGGCAGAACGGGTGCCGCGGGTTGGTGCCGCCCGACGACTTCATCCCGCTGGCCGAGCAGACGGGCCTCATCGTCGAGATCGGCGAATTCGTGCTTGAGGAAGCCTGTCGCATCCTCTCGACGTGGGCGCTACGCCCGGAGACCCGCGACCTCACCTTCTCGGTCAATCTCAGCGAGCGACAGCTTCGTGTGCCCGATTTCGCGGAGCACATTCGCGATGTCATCACCCGTCACGGTATTCCGGCTGATCGCCTCAAGCTCGAACTCACCGAAAGCGTGCTGCACAGCGACCTCGACCGCACGGTGCGCCTGCTCAAGAGCCTGCGAGCAGAAGGGGTGATGTCGTCACTCGATGACTTCGGCACCGGCTACTCGTCGCTCAGCTATCTGCGGCAGTTGCCCGTGCAGCAGCTGAAGATCGACCGTTCCTTCGTGTCGTCGGTCGTCGAAGACCCGCAGGCTGCGGCAATCACGGAAACGATCGTGCAACTCGGCCGCATTTTCGATCTGCAGGTCGTCGGTGAAGGCGTCGAGACGGAGGAGCAGTTCGAGATGCTCCGCGGCCTCGGAGTCGATGCGTTCCAGGGGTATCTGTTCGGCCGACCGGTTCCGCTGGGCGCCGAACTCGAAGGTACGGCGCCGCGCGACTGAATACCGGGCGCGTGAGCGCCGAGCGCTCGGTCAGGGGCGCACGCTGATGCCGAGCGGCTTTCCGGCGAGCCCGCGACCCGATGCGCTGATGGTGTCGGCGATGCTGATCACGGCAGCCGCTGCAGGATCGCCGGGGCGCTCGAGTACCGCAGGCGTGCCGGCATCCCCGCCGGCACGGAACTCTGCGCTGAGCGGCACACTGCCGAGGAGCGGCACCGTACCGTGCTCCGCGTCGCTCAGGCGATCGGCGACGAGGGCACCGCCGCCGGTGCCGAAGAGGTCGAGCACGGTGCCGTCGGGCTGTGCGAGACCCGCCATGTTCTCGACGACGCCGATGACTCGTTGCCCGGTTTGCCGGGCGACGAGCGCGCTGCGCACGGCGACATCGGCGGCGGCCTCCTGCGGCGTCGTCACGACCAGCACTTCGGCTTGGGGCAGCAGCTGACCGACACTGATGGCGATATCGCCCGTGCCGGGGGGCAGATCGAGCAGCAAGACGTCGAGATCGCCGAACCAGACGTCGCGCAAGAACTGTTCGATCGTGCGGTGGAGCATCGGCCCGCGCCACGACACGGCGGTCGTGCGCGGATCGGCGTCACCGAGAAACATGCCGATCGAAATCACCTTCACCCCGTGGGCGACCGGGGGCAGAATCATGTCGTCGACGCGGGTCGGCTGCTCGGTGCGCCCGTCACGGCTGAGTCCCAGCAGGCCAGGAATCGAGAATCCGAAGACATCGGCGTCCACGATGCCGACCGCGAGGCCGCGCGCCGCGAGCGCGACGGCGATGCCTGCGGTCAGCGATGACTTGCCGACCCCGCCTTTGCCACTGGTGACCGCGATGATGCGGGTCAGCGAGTCGGGTCCGAACTGCTGCGGACGCGTGCCGCGATCGCCGCGCACGCGCTCGATGAATCGCTGCCGTTCGTCGCGGCTCATGACGCCGACGACCACCTCGGCATCGGTCACGCCGGTCGCAGAAACCGCGGCTGCGTGCGTGTCGGCTTCGATGCGCCGTGCCGCGGGGCATCCGGCGATGGTAAGCAGGATCTCGACGCGGGCGCGACCCGCTGCGTCGACCTCGACGGCCTGCACCATGCCGAGGTCGGTGATCGGGCGCAGGATCTCAGGATCTCGAACGCGATCCAGTGCCTCCCAGACCGCCCGAGCCGCACCGTCAGCCGGGCGGGCGTTCATCGTTCGGACTCGGATTCGGATTCGGAGGCGGAGTCGACGGCCCGGGGCACGACGTCTGGCGCGTCATCGGTGTCGTCTGCATCGTCTTCGGTGGCGAGTTCGGCGAGCAGCGACTTCAACTCGGCCCGCACGAAGTCGCGGTCGGGCAGGTCTTTGAGCGCCAGCCGCAGTGCGACGACCTCGCGAGCAAGAAACTCGGTGTCGGCGAGGTTGCGCTCGGCGCGCTGGCGATCCTGTTCGATCTGCACGCGGTCGCGGTCATCCTGGCGGTTTTGCGCGAGCAGCAGCAGGGGGGCGGCGTATGAGGCCTGCAGCGAAAGGATGAGCGTCAGAGCAGTGAAGCCGAGCGCGGCGGAATCGAACCGGTAGGTTTCGGGTCCGAACGTGTTCCATGCCAACCACGCGACGCAGACGACCGTCAGTGCGAATAGGAACCACGGGGTTCCCATGCCGCGCGCAATGCTCTCGGTCCAACGCCCGAATCGTTCGCTCTGGCCCGATTTGCCGTCTTCGGATCGCGGCGTGACTCGGCCGGCGAGCCCGAGTGGTGCGTCGAGGCCGTCGCCACGCTTGAAGAAGCTCATCGCCGCGTCTCCGCGTTCGAACTCGCGGACGAACGTACGGGGGCCGTCTGCGACGGGGTATGCGCGTCGTCGTCTGCGTGGCGCCAATCGTCTGGGAGGAGGTGATCGAGCACGTCGTCGACCGTGACGACCCCGACGAGCCGCTGCTGATCGTCGACCACGGGGAGTGCGACGAGGTTGTAGCTGGCGAGTCGGCGAGAGACCTCGGCCGCGCTGGCGTGCACGGTCACAGGCTCGATCTCGGCGTCGAGCAGGGATGCCATGCGCTCATGGGGCGGAAACCGCAGCATGCGCTGGAAGTGTGCCAGGCCGATGTATTCGCCGGTCGGCGTCTCGTACGGGGGGTGGGTGACGTAGACCGCAGATGCCATCGCAGGTGAGATCTCGGCGCGACGAATCATCGCGAGGCCTTCGGCGACGCTCGATTCTGCGGCCAGCACGATGGGTGCGGGGCTCATGAGACCACCGGCGGTGTCGGCGTCGTACTCGAGCAGCCGGCGCACGTCTTCGGCTTCTTCCGGCTCCATCAGATCGAGCAGTTCGGCGCCCTGGGCGGCAGGCAGCGCTGAGATCAGATCGGCTGCATCGTCGGGCTCCATCTGATCGAGCACGTCGGCGGTTCGATCTGCGGGGAGCTGGGCGAGAAGCTCGAGCTGATCCTGCTCGCTCATCTCTTCGAGTGCGTCGGCGACGCGCTCATCTGCGAGCTCCTCGATGACCTCGATCATGCGCGGCTGCGGCAGCTCGAGCAGCGCTTCGGCGAGATCGGCGGGCTTCAGATCGACCAGCGTTTGAATGAGGAGCTCGGCCGATCGCGTGCCCTCGGCGTCGCTCGGGAACTGCAGCTCCGACCAGCGGACAATGCGCGCGTCGCCGCGACTGAACGGCGCGGCGGGTTTGGGAAGGCGCACGAACACCTCGGAGACGAGCCACTCACCCGTGCGCGAGCGTTCGATCGCGGCGTCTTCGATGCGGGCGGAGATCGGTGCACCGCCCGGCTGATCGCCGGCCAGCTGGGCATCGCGGCCGATGAGCTCCGCAATCATGCGAGTCTCGCCACCGCGCTGCTCGAATCGCCGCACATTGATCAGCCCCGTGGTGATGACCTGGCCCGAGCCGATCGACGTCACTCGGCCGATGGGAACGAACACGCGGCGCTTGCCCGGAATCTCCACGATCAAACCGACGACGCGCGGGGCGCTCGCGGCGCGGAACACGACCAGCACGTCGCGCACCTTGCCGATGCGATCGCCGACCGGGTCGAAGACGCCGCGCCCAGCGAGCCGACCGACGAAGACCCTCGAAGTACTCACTCTCCTACGGTACCGCTCCCGGTGCACTGGGGGCGCTCCACTCGGCGAAGTCGGCGTGCATGTTCACCCGGGGTTCAGGCGCATCCGCACTCTGACCCAATTGAATATCACCGAAGCTGAAACCCTGGGGTGTTTTATGTTAAAATTTCAACGTCGGATGCGCGGCACAACGCCACCCGATATCGGTACATCGAAATCGACATCCTCCCCCACTTGACGGCGTCGATGTGCCGCAGAGCCCCGGTCTCACCCCATTCGTGACCGGGGCTCATTTTTTCGTGCAACGCAACGCAGCGCAACGCGTCGCGAACACCGCGCCATGCGTGTGCACGGCACGCACAGATCCATCGATCGGTTGAGGCGCTCGTTGAGAGCCGCCGCGACACTGGGATCATGACTGCTTCTTCCTCGCGGCCCGTTGCGCGTCGCAGACTACTGACCGCCGTCGTCGCGATCGGTGTCTCGGCGGCCGCGCTGCTGCTCGCCGGGTGCGCCCCTGAACCGCGCCCGACGCCCGCGGCCCCGTCGGAGCCCTCCATGCAGGCGGATCCGACGCCACCGGAGACGCCCTCGGCCGAAACGGAGTCTTCGCTGCTGCTCGCGTCACTCGCGCACACCGATGCCGTCGCGATCATCGACCCCGCGCAGCCCGACGCATCCGCGGTGCAGCGCATCACCGTGGGCGCTGCCCCCTGGGGCGTGGGTGTCGCCGACGACGGTGCCACCGGGTACGCGGCAACCGCTGAGGGCCTTGCCGTCATCGACCTCGACTCCCGAGAGCGCACCGCCCTCGTCCCGTTCCAGCACCCCGCCGGCCGCATCGGCATCGGCGAGTACCGTGCTGGTGGGTTGGGCTTAGCCGTCGCTCCGAATGATGCCCCCGGTGGCGCGCGGGTGTACGTGGCGACGACATCGGGCGACGGAACGTACTTCCTCGAGGTGTTCGACGTCGCGACTGAGCAATTCATCGCTGCGGTGCCGGTCGGCCTGCGCCCGTTCGACGTGCTGGTCGCGCCCGATGGCAGCTGGGCCGCGACCGTCGATCACGACGGATTCACGGTCACCGTGGTCGATGCGCAATCGCTCGAGGCCACGACGCATACCGTTGCGCCGTTCGGTACCGAGGGGGGCCTCGCCTCTTGGGAGAAGCCGCACTACGGCGCGGTCGCCGCTGACGGGTCGATCCTGCTGCCGTACCAGGGCAAAGTCGTCGTCCGGCTCGATCCTCGCACCGGGCAGATGTCGACGATCGCCAGCACCGCCGATTCTCACGCGCACGGCACCGCGCTCGACGGTGATCTGCTGCTGACCGTCGGCACCGGGTCGTTCGGAAACGCAACCGGATCGCCCAACCTGTCGCTGCTCAATGTCGTGAGCGGCGAAGAGCGCATCGTGCCTCTCGATGTGCCGCACGAGACGGTCGCGGTGTGGACCGCCGCCGACGGTGCCCATTTCGCTGCCGTAGCCGGGGGCAATACGCGGAACGAGGGGTGGGACGGCATCACTCTCGTCTCAGTGGACACGCTCGACACCCGAGCATTGCCGGTCGATGGGTACCCGCAGGCCGTCGTCTCGTACGCGCACAGCTGAACTCACCGCAAATTCGCCCCAGTTTCGAGGGTTCATGGGCGCGCAGCCGGTCGAAATGGGAGAATCGGGGGTATGAGCTCTCCTGGTGGACCCATTCGATCGTCGCGTCTCCCGATGGTGCCCGAGATTCCCAAGGGCGACATCGTCTCGACCTACGACCGGTACGAGGACGCGAAGCATGCCGTCGACGTGCTCGCCCGTGCGAGTTTTCCGGTGCAGCAAATCAGCATCGTCGGCAACGACGTCCGCAGCGTTGAGCGTGTCACCGGCCGATTGACATACGGTCGTGTGGCGCTGATGGGGGCGCTCTCGGGGGCGTACCTCGGTCTCTTCCTCGGCCTCCTGCTGTTCATCTTCCAGCCAGACAACGGAGCGATTCTCGGAGTCTTCGTCGCCGCCGTGGTGATCGGTGCGGGCTTCGGCATGCTGTTCGGTGTGCTCTCGTACGCCATGAATCGCAACCGTCGAGACTTCTCGTCGGTCATGCAGATGGTCGCGACGCGGTACGACCTCGTGACCGAGCCGGAGCTCGTGCACGAGGCACGGCGCGTGCTCACCGAGTCGGCCCGCTGACCCCAGCAGTGCGCGAGCAGCGGAGGCGGGCGTCGAGTCAGCATCGCGAGTCGTCACGAACACGACGTGCGTGGCGATCCGCACTCGCATGGGTCGTGGTGCTCGCGGTGCTGGGCTCGATCTTCGGCGTGCCGCCCCTCATCCGCTATCTCAAAGCGCCGAACATCTCAGATGATTTCGGCATCGAAGATGCGGTCGTGGCGCTCCGGCTCGAGGCGCGAGATGTGTCGTATCTCACGCTGATCTCCGAGACCGGGGAGACCCGATCGGTGCGCGTCGATGAGCGCGGGTTCGAGCAGGCCAGAATCGCCTGGTCCGAGCACGGGCTCAGCACCGGGAGCCGCGACACGGAGTACCTGTTGCGTGCCCACGATCTCACGGCGCTCCCGCTTCCGGCGTCGACGGCCAATCGCACGGAGAGCCGTCGCGTCGCCACCGATGACGGCTTTGTCGTCTGGTCGTCTTCCGCCGTCGAAGAACGCATCGTGTCGTTCATCGATGCCGAGCACGGCACGATGGAGAATGCCGAGGCCGTATACGGCCCCCCGGGGATCACCGTCTGCGCTGGGGCGCCGGTCTTCGTGCGCGATGCTGAAACGCCGATGAGCGGTGTCGACACCGATGTCGATACACCCGACGATCGTCCGCTCATCACTGAGCTGACCCCCGTGACCGCGGGCACGCCGGGTCTCGGGGTGTTCGACGACGTCGAGGCGCTGGCGTGCGACTCCGGGACGGTGTTCGGGCTCGGCCACGTCTGGGGCGCACCAGATTCGCGTCAGGTGCTGCGCGCGTGGAGCGAGGCGGACGACGCACCGCGCGAGATCGAGATCCGGTACCCGCAGGCGTTGACCTGGACGACGCCGTCGACCTTCTGGGTCAGCGAGGGCACCGCCTACTGGGCGATTGACAGCACCCTCTGGTCGGCACCCGTCGCGACCGACGCCGAGTCGGTCGACGCGATTCCCGTGAGCGATATTCGCGATTTCCTCGGCGACGGGTTCTGGCCGGTCGTGGGCACCGACAGCGGGGTCCTCGACCATATCGGCGACCGGGTGTACGGCGTCGCGGTCGATGAGGAGTTCGTGCAGCGGCGTCGCGGGGCATCGTTCGACCGACTCGATGGCTTGGCGATCTTCAGCGCCGATGTCGCCGGTGATGCGCCGCGCGTCGAACTCACCGTGAGCGACTTCGACATTCCGCGCCGTGATCTTCGGGTCAGCGCGATCGCCGTCAACCCCGAGTGGGTCGCTGCAGGCTAGCCGTCGCGCAGGGCCTTCTGGATGCGCTGCAGCGATACCGGCTCCGCCGTGCGCAGCTGCTGCGCGAAGAGGCTGACGCGCAGCTCCTCGATCAACCAGCGGGTGCGATGGAGGCGCTGCGGGGCGTCGGGCGGCAGCGGGATCGTGCCTCCCGCCTCCGAGTACATGATGAGGGCGCGGTCGACGTCGTTCTGCCAGGTTCGGTCGCGGCCGGCATTCTCGGTGAGGCCGCGCATGCGCTGCTGGAGCGCTTCGAGGTAGACCGGCACACGTTCGAGCTGTGCGAGGCCGGTCACCGAGACGAACCGGTCGAAGACGAGCCCGTCGATCTGCTTCGCGGCGTCGGCAACTTGACCGAGCACCTGGATCGACTTCGCGCCGTCGATTGCCTTCCGCGCCAGACGCGCGCCGTCGAGCACGCGTGCGGCGAGCGAGATGGCGCCGTAGATGTCATCGATGAGGGATCGCGCATAGTCGTCGGCGAGCGCTTCGAAGGCGGACGCCGTCCAGATGAGCCCGTCGGGCGCGTGCCGTCGAATCACCCGATCGGCCACTGCGAGCGACACGTCGGCGATCGCGAGATCGAGCGAGCGGTACGGCCCGGCGCCGAGCAACAGTTTCTCCTGGTTCGAGAGGTGGACGCGCACGTAGGAGGCGGGCGACGGTGAACTCAGCACGAGCAGCCGCCGAATGCCGCGGCGAGAGATCCGCGCCTGCTCGGCTTCGTCGGCGACGAGGACCAGGTCGACCGAGGTACGACGATCCACGATCGCGGGATAGGCCCGCACCACGCCCGCTCCTGCGCCACCGCGCCCCTTGGCATAGGCCGAGTCGACGTGTCGCGGAATGTCGCCGAACGTCCAGGTCGTCGCGCCCGTGCGCTCGAGGTCGCTCTTCGGCAGTGCCGCGGCGGCGACCTTTGCGACGCCGTGCGTGGCCTGCTCTTTGTGCTTCGACTGCAGTTCGCCGAGGTCCTTGCCGGTTCCCACCGTGCGACCGCGCCCGTCGACGACGCGGAACGTCGGGGTGAGGTGGCTCGGCAGACGTTCGGCGTCGAAGTCGGCGGGGGAGACCGGCACACTCGTGCGTCGTTTGATTTCGGTCGCGAGGAGTGCGGTGAGCGCGGGGGCGGCGGCCCCGGGGGCCACGGGGGCGTCAAGCTGCGGGCCAACGGTGGCGAGCAGCGTGCGCGCCCAGTCGGCCGCGGGCACGACGTGCTTGCGGATCGCCTTCGGCAGCGTCTTGATGAGCGCGGTGACGAGCTCCTGACGCAGACCGGGCACGAGCTTCTCAAAGTCGGAGCCTTCGAGCCTCGGCAGCAGCGGTAGCGGCACATTGACCGTCACGCCGTCGTCGTCTGCGGTGGGGTCGAACCGATAGCGCAGCCGCAGCGTCTGATCGCCGTGCGTCCACTGCTTCGGGAACTCCTGCTCATCGACGGCGTCGGTCTCGTCTTCGATGAGGTCTTCGCGACGCAGGTGCAAGAACTGCGGGTCGGTGGCGCGCTTCTGCTTCCACCAGCCCTCGAAGCTGCGCGTCGAGACCACGTCGGCGGGGACGCGGGCGTCGTAGAACTCGAAGATCGCTTCGTCGTCGCCCACGATGTCGCGGCGGCGGGTGCGTTCCTCCAGCTGCTCGAGTTCACGGCGCAGCTGACGGTTCGCGCGGTCGAAGGCCTGCGGGGAGTCCCACTCGCCGTCGACCAGGGCGTGGCGAATGAAGAGTTCGCGGGCGTGCGCCTGGTCGTATCGCGCCAGTTGTACGCGGCGGCGATCGACGATCGCGACGCCGTAGAGGGTGACGCGCTCGTATGCGACGGCCGCCCCCTGGTTCTTCTCCCAGTGCGGCTCTGAGAGCTGCCGCTTCGCAAGCGGCCCCGCCAGTTCTTCGGCCCACGCCGGATCGACGACCGCGTTCGCACGCGCGAACAGGCGCGACGTCTCGACGAGCTCGACACTCATCAGCACCTCGGGCGGCCGCTTCGCGAGCACCGAGCCCGGGTAGAGCACGAAGCGCGTGCCCCGTGATCCCAGATACTCCTGCGCCGGCTTGCGCTTCACCGCGCCCGCAGCCGAGCGGCCGCGGCCGGGTGCCGTGCGATCCTGCCGGTCATCGCGCACGCCCAACTGCGACAGCAGACCCGCGAGCACCGAGCGATGGATCGCCTCGCCCGAGCCTCCGGTCGCGCCGGCCGCAGCGCGCTCGCGCGGCAGCTTCGCGATGCGCGCGATCTGTCGGTACAGATCCATCCACTCGCGCACGCGCAAGAAGTTCAGATACTCCGCTTTGCAAAGCCGTCGGAACGCGCTCGACGACAGCTCCCGCTGCTGCTCCTGCAGGTAATGCCACAGGTTCAGCAGGGTCATCAAGTCGCCCTGGGGATCGGAGAACCTGCCGTGCAGCTCATCGGCCCGGCCGCGCTCCGCCTGCGGGCGCTCGCGCACGTCTTGAATGGTGAGCCCAGCCACGATGGCGAGCACCTCGGGCACCACCTCGTGGCGCCGCGCCTCGAGCACCATGCGTGCGAAGCGCGGCTCGAGGGGCAGTCGCGAGAGCTCCCGCCCGATCTTCGTAATGCGATGGGTGCCGCCGCGCTCGCCGCCGGCACCGTCGCCGCTCCTACCGCGACCGCGGCCGCCCCGGCCACGCGCGTCGCCGCCCGACCGTGCGCCACGGGCGGCCTCGACCGCCCCGAGCTCGGTCAGCAGCCCGAGTCCGTCGGCGATGCCGCGCTGATCCGGGGGAGTGAGGAACGGGAAGCGCGCGATGTCGCCGAGGCCGAGCGCGAGCATCTGCAAGATGACCGAGGCGAGCCCGGTGCGCCGCACCTCGGGTTCGGTGAACTCGGGGCGCGACGCGAAATCCTCTTCCGAGTACAGGCGGATCGCGATACCCGGGCTGGTGCGGCCCGAGCGGCCGGAGCGCTGGTTCGCGCTCGCCTGCGACACGGCCTCGATGGGCAGGCGCTGCACCTTGCTGCGCGCGCTGTAGCGGGAGATGCGCGCGGTGCCCGCGTCGATGACGTACCGGATGCCGGGCACCGTCAGCGAGGTTTCGGCGACGTTAGTCGCGAGCACGATGCGGCGGTTGCCGCCAGCACCGCGTTCGAAGACGCGGTGCTGCTCGGCGGCGCTCAGGCGCCCGTAGAGCGGCAAGATCTCCGTGCGCGCGGACCGGGAGGATCCGCGCAGTCGTCCCTGCAGCGCGTCCGCGGCGTCGCGAATCTCGGCTTCGCCCGACAAAAATACGAGGACGTCGCCGGGCGCCTCTTTCGCGAGTTCGTCGACCGCGTCGCCGATACCGTCGAAGAGGTCGCGCTCGACGGTCGTGATCTTCGGGGTGCCGCCCTTCGGGTCGGGGCGCTCGATGCGCTCGACGAGCGGCCGGTAGCGGAGCTCGACGGGGAACGTACGCCCCGACACCTCGATGACGGGAGCGGGCTCGCGCGTCTCGACGTCGGCGAAGTGCTGCGCGAACGATTCGGGGTCAATCGTAGCCGAGGTGATGATGACCTTGAGATCGGGCCGCCTGGGGAGGAGCGTCTTCAGATAGCCGAGCAGGAAGTCGATGTTCAGGCTGCGCTCGTGGGCTTCGTCGATGATGATCGTGTCGTAGGCTGTGAGGTCGCGGTCGCGGTGGATCGCGTTCAGCAGAATGCCGTCGGTCATCAATCGCACGCGCGTCTCGGCGGACACCTGGTCGGTGAAGCGCACCTGGTAGCCGACCAGCCCGCCGAGTTCGGAACCGAGTTCCTCCGCGACGCGCTCCGCGATGGTGCGCGCGGCGATGCGGCGGGGCTGCGTGTGCGCGATCCGTTCCCGGCCGAGGGCGAGCGCGATCTTCGGCAGCTGCGTCGTCTTGCCCGAGCCGGTCTCGCCCGCGACGATGACCACCTGGTGCGAGCGGATGGCGTCCGAGATCTCGTCGCGCATCTGCGAGACGGGCAGCTCCTCGGGGAACGTGATGCTGAGCGGGGGGAGCGTCATGATCCCTCCATTATCCCGCGCTGAGCGGTGAATCAGACGAGCGTGACGCCCACGCGCTCGAGGCGCTCGCGCACCCGTGCCAGATCCTCCTCCGAGGGCAGGTCGTTGAGCACGCGACTCATGACCACTCGGGCGTCGATCGACGAGATCTCGCGATCGTCGCCGGCTTCGAGCTGCAGCGCCTGCGCGACCTCGGTGATCTCCTCCTCGGAGAGCCGGCGGCGCAGCAGGGCGAGCAACGGAATGAAGTCGGCGCTCGGCACGCCCTCGGGGTAGCCGATGCGCAGCCAGTCGAGCACGCGCTGCACGAGGCTGCGGCGATCCTCATCGGTGTTTGCTGCTTCCGCGGGCTCCGGATCGCCCGTCGCCGTCAGGTCAGCGTCGCCGGGCAGATCGGCGCCGGGGACATCGGCGTCCGGGAGATCGGCGACCGGCGCATGCACCTCTGCGAGGCGTTCACTGATCTTCGCGAGTTCCTCCTCGGAGAACGTGCGGCGGAGCAGTGCGAGCAGCGGAATGTAGTCCTGCGGTGGCACGCCTTCGGGGTAGCCGGCGCGCAGCCAGCGGAGGATCGCCGCGATGATGCTGTCGCTCATGTCAGCCTCCGAACACAGTGATGCCGAAGTAGTGGTGCAGGCTGTGCCGCGTGATGAAGAGCACTCCCGCGATCACCGCGCAGATGACGAACGCGAACAGCACGATCGCGAGCGCAGAGAGTGCCGGATTGCGGGGGCCCGACGCCGTGACCGTGCCCGACGCGTCGACCGCGACGTCGCCGGCACCGCGCGCCTGGAGGTGCATGGCGATGGCGAAGATCGCCGGAAGGCCCGCGCCGAGCACCAGGCCGATGCCGAGCACGCGGAGCGCGGAAAGCAGGATGGCTGCGAAATCAATGTCCATGAGAGGCTCCGTGATCAGTTGGCTGCGGGGGCCGGGTCAGTGGAGGGAACGACGTCGCCGGTCCACTCCTCATTGACGTTGGACGCATCGACGCGCTGGCGGCGACTGCGCAGGTACATCCACACCGAAGCGATGACGAGGATCGCGAACACGGTGAGGGCCCCGGGCAGACGGCCGATGCCGTTTTCGATGAAGAAGCAGACCGCGCCCACGAGGCCCGCGGCGGGCATGGTGATGAGCCACGCGGTCGCCATGCGGCCCGCGACGCCCCAGCGCACCTGCGCGCCCGGCTTGCCGACACCGGAACCGAGAATCGATCCCGTTGCAACGTGCGTGGTCGAGAGGGCCATGCCCATCGAAGAGGAGGTCAGGATGATCGCGGCGGAGGAGGCCTCGGCCGCCATGCCCTGGGGTGAATCGATCTCGACGAGCCCCTTGCCGAGCGTGCGGATGATCCGCCACCCGCCGAGGTAGGTGCCGAGCGCGATCGCCACGCCGCAGACGACGATGATCCAGACCGGCAGGCCGTTCTGTTCGATGCCCTCGGTCGTGAGCGATCCGTGGGCGATCAGCGCGAGTGCGATGACGCCCATCGTCTTCTGCGCATCGCCGGTGCCGTGCGCGAGTGACACGAGCGATGCCGTGCCGATCTGACCCCAGCGGAAGCCGCGCTCGCGGCGGGCTCCCGACACGCGCTTCGTGAGCGCGTAGACGAGATAGGTGCCGACCGCCGCCACCGCGCAGGCGATCACGGGGGAGAGGAACGCCGGAACGATGACCTTCGCCAGGATCCCTGACCAGTTGACGCCGGCCGCGCCGATGCCCGCAATGCCCGCACCGATGAGTCCGCCGAAGAGCGCGTGCGAGGAGCTGCTCGGCAACCCGAGCAGCCACGTGATGAGGTTCCACAGGATGCCGCCGACGAGCCCCGCGAAGATGATCATCATCGCGGTCTCCGGAGAGAGCCCCTCGACCAGCGCGCCGCTTTCGGTCTGAATCTTCAGCACGTCTTTTGTGATCGTCGCGGCGACCTCGACGGAGAGGAACGCGCCGACGAGGTTCAGGATGGCCGAGATGGTCACCGCCGTCTTTGGGCGGAGTGCGCCGGTGGCGATCGAGGTCGCCATCGCGTTGCCGGTGTCGTGGAATCCGTTGGTGAAGTCGAAGCCGATGGCCGTGACGATCACCAGGATCAGGATGAGGATTTCGGGGCTCATGACGCTCATCGTCGCACCGCAGATACGGTCGCGAAAACGAAAAGTTCCTGAACAGCGCGTTATTCGCTCACCGTTTACGCAGTGTTCACGGCACTGACCCCCACTCAGGTGTCCGGGCGTAGACTGGCCGCGGTCGCGCCGCGCGGAATCGACCGCCCGGCACCTCGCGTCGAAACGAAAGGGTCCCATGCCTGCACTCTCGATTCCGAACGTTCCGCTCTCGTCGGGTACTGCGATCCCGCAGCTCGGCGTCGGCGTCTATCTCGTCGAACCAGCCGACACCGTGGATGTCGTGAGCACCGCGTTCGACCTCGGCTACCGTCACATCGACACCGCCGCGCTGTACCGCAACGAGGCCGAGGTCGGTCAGGCGATCGCGCAGAGCGGACTCGACCGCGACGACGTCTTCGTGACCACGAAGCTCTGGAACACCGATCAGACGCGCGCCGCCGACGCCTTCCAAGAGAGCCTTGACCGACTGCAGCTCGACCGCGTCGACCTGTATCTGATCCACTGGCCGCAGCCCATGCACGGCGAGGCGCTCGGCGCCTGGCGATCCCTCATCGACATCGCGGAGTCGGGCCGGGCATCGGCCATCGGCGTCTCGAACTTCGAGGTCGAGCACCTGCAGCAGCTCATCGACGAAACCGGGGTCGTGCCCGCGGTCAACCAGATCGAGTTGCACCCGCTGCACCAGCGCCGCGAACTCGCGGAGTTCTGCGCCGCCCACAACATCGTGATCGAGGCGTGGGCTCCGCTCGCGCAGGGCAAGTCCGACCTCTTCGAGCGCCCCGAGCTCATCGAGATCGCCCAGGCCCACGGCAAAAGCCCGGCCCAGGCCGTGCTGCGCTGGCACGTGCAGCAGGGCCGGGTCATCTTCCCGAAGACGCTGCGCCGCGAACGACTCATCGAGAACGCCGACATCTTCGACTTCGAGCTCAGTGCCGATGAGATCGCCGTCTTCGACAGCTTCGAGGCCGGCACGAACTTCGGCCCCGACCCCCGCACCTTCGATCGCCGATAGGACCGTCATGACGCACGCACCCGTCACCATCACGCTCACCGGCGCCGGCGGCCAGATCGGTTACGCCGCACTGTTCCGGATCGCGGCCGGCGACCTGCTCGGCCCCGATCGGCCCGTGTCGCTCCGTCTCCTCGAGATTCCGCAGGGCATGCGCGCAGCCGAGGGGGCGGCGCTCGAGCTCGCGGACTGCGCCTTCCCGACGCTCGCCGGGGTCGAGATCACCGACGACGCGAATGTCGCGTTCGACGGCGCCAACCTCGCGCTGCTCATCGGCTCGCGCCCCCGCACCGCCGGCATGGAACGCGGCGACCTGCTCGCCGCCAACGGCGCGATCTTCGGGCCGCAGGGCGCCGCGATCAACGCCGGCGCCGCTGACGACGTGCGCGTCGTCGTGGTGGGCAACCCCGCGAACACCAACGCGCTGATCGCGCAGCAGCACGCGCCCGACGTGCCCGCCGACCGATTCACCGCGCTCACGCGTCTCGACCACAACCGCGCCGTCGGACTGCTCGCCGCCGAGGCGTCGGCGCCGGTCGCCGAGGTCGAGGGCGTCACCATCTGGGGCAATCACTCCGCGACGCAGTACCCCGACCTCAGCCACGCGACCGTGCGCGGAACGGCAGCGCTCGAATCGGTCGACGCCGAGTGGGCCCGCGGCACGTACATCGAACGGGTCGCCCAGCGCGGCGCCGAGATCATCGAGGTGCGCGGCGGATCCTCAGTCGCCTCCGCGGCTAACGCCGCAATCGAGCACGCGCGCGACTGGATGCTGGGCACCGGCGAGTCGGCGTCGTCGCACTGGACGAGCGCCGCTGTGGTGTCGCGCGGCGAATACGGGGTGCCCGAAGGGCTCATCTCCTCATTCCCGGTGACCGCCGCGAACGGTTCCTGGCAGATCGTCGAGGGGCTCGAAATCGACGCGTTCTCGCGCGAACGGATCGACGCCTCCGTCGCCGAACTCGTCGCCGAGCGCGAAGCGGTGCGCGAACTCGGCCTGATCTCCTAACGGCGTCGCTCGCGGCCGATCGAGGCTCGCGCTCGCCCGCGGATTTCCGAAGGTCGGATGAGCCCTAGGATAGAGAGCATGTCCAAGGTTCTTTCTTCCCTTCCCGTGGGCGAGCGCGTCGGCATCGCCTTCTCCGGCGGTCTCGATACCTCCTGTGCCGTCGCCTGGATGCGCGAGAAGGGCGCGGTGCCCTGCACGTACACCGCTGATATCGGTCAGTACGACGAGCCCGACATCGACGGTGTCGCGGGCCGCGCCAAGGAGTACGGCGCCGAGATCGCGCGCCACGTCGACGCGAAGCGCCCCCTCGTCGAAGAAGGTCTCGTCGCGCTGCAGACCGGCGCGTTCAACGTGCGCTCGGGCGGCAAGACCTACTTCAACACCACGCCCCTCGGCCGTGCCGTCACCGGCACGCTGCTCGTGCGTGCGATGAAGGAAGACGGCGTCGATATCTGGGGCGACGGTTCGACCTACAAGGGTAACGACATCGAGCGGTTCTACCGCTACGGTCTCATGGCCAACCCCGCGCTGCGCATCTACAAGCCGTGGCTCGACAAGACGTTCGTCGAAGAGCTCGGCGGCCGTCACGAGATGAGCGAGTGGCTCGTCGCCAACGGCTACCCCTACCGCGACGCGACCGAGAAGGCGTACTCGACCGACGCGAACATCTGGGGTGCGACGCACGAGGCCAAGAAGCTCGAGTTCCTCGATGCCGGCCTCGACATCGTCGATCCGATCATGGGCGTCGCCGCGTGGCGCGAAGACGTCGAGATCGCGACCGAAGAGGTATCGGTACGCTTCGAGGCCGGTCGCCCCGTCGCGATCAACGGCGTCGAGTACGACGATCCGGTAGCGCTCGTACTCGAGGCGAACGCCATCGGCGGACGCCACGGTCTCGGCGCCTCCGACCAGATCGAGAACCGCATCATCGAGGCGAAGTCGCGCGGCATCTACGAGGCCCCGGGCATGGCGCTGCTGCACATCACGTACGAGCGCCTCGTCAACGCGATCCACAACGAGAACACGCTCGCGAGCTACCACACCGACGGCCGCAAGCTCGGCCGCCTGATGTACGAGGGCCGCTGGCTCGACCCCGAGTCGCTCATGCTGCGCGAGGCGCTGCAGCGCTGGGTCGGTTCGGCGATCACCGGCGAGGTCACGCTGCGCCTGCGCCGCGGTGACGACTATACGATCCTCAACACCGAGGGCCCCAGCCTCAGCTACCACCCCGAGAAGCTCTCGATGGAGCGCACCGTGGGTGCCGCATTCGGCCCCGAAGACCGCATCGGTCAGCTCACCATGCGCAACCTCGACATCGCCGACTCGCGTCAGCGCCTCGAGCAGTACGCGCAGCTCGGTCTCGTCGGCGGCTCGATCGCGGGTCTCGTCGGCCAGCTCGAGCAGGGCGGCGCATCCGAGATCGCGAACGCCGTCGGCGGCATCGATGAAGACGCTGACGAGCTCGGTCTGTCGGCCGCGTTCGACGCCGGCACCGACTGATCTGCAGCGGGTTCGCTGATCGCAGCGGGGTGCGACCTTCGGGTCGTGCCCCGCTGCGGCGTTGTGAGGGTTGCGCTGTCGCTGCGTTGCCGCTGCGCTGCGGGCGCCCCGGCGCTTATGTGCGATCGGGGTAACTTCGGACCAGTGCTGACCTCAGTTGCGGTCGCAACACTGGTCCGAAGTTGCCCCAATCCGCGAACTGGGTAGCGCGGCCGGGGGAGCACGACGGGCTGCGCCGCGCGCGTACGCAAACGGGGTCCGGGTTCTCAGTGAGAACCCGGACCCCGCTTGCGTTGCTGCGACTAGGAGGCGCGGCGCGCGCGAGCGGCGCGGCGCTTGAGCGCGCGGCGCTCATCTTCGCTCAGCCCGCCCCAGACACCCGAATCCTGGCCGGTGTCCATGGCGTACTGCAAGCACATCTCGGTGACGGTGCATCGTGCGCACACCGACTTCGCGCGCTCGATCTGCTCCACCGCGGGGCCGGTATTCCCGACCGGGAAGAACAACTCCGGGTCTACGGTGAGACACGCTGCCTGTTCACGCCAATCCATGGGGTCCTCCTCTGTAACGCACGCACGCGAACACTCCGGAGACCGGATAGCCTAGAATTCGCGCCGTAACTACCTAATACGTGGCTGAGAATGCTCACGTCGGTGTGCGCGATACTCGACGGGTTATATAGTTTCACGGAAATAGATGCAAATCAATAGGTAACCTGCAATTGATTGGAAAGCGAGCCGCAATGCCTCAGACACCTGCTGATCACCCCCGTTCACGGATGGGTTGGCGCGTGCTCAGGGTGCTGCTCGTGCTGGAATCGCTCCTGCTCGCAGGTGTCTCCGTCTTCGCGTTGGTCGCGGCAGTGCGCTCGGCCGGCCCCATCGCACAGAACATCAGCCTGGTGCTCATGGCCGTGATCGCGTTCGTGTGGGTCGTCGTCACCGCCGTCGCCGCGGTGCGCGGCCGCCCGAGCTGGGTGCGCGGCTCTGCCCTGACCCTGCACGTGCTGCTCTTTGCCGCGGGTACGGGCTGCTTGCAGCTCGGGATCGGGTCGTGGCAGTTCGGCTTCGGCCTGGTCGCGGTCGCGCTGCTCGGGTTCGCTGCGGCCGTGATCTCGCGGCCGGATCCGCGGGTCGAGTACGACGCAGCCCTGCACGGCTGAACCGCACCGCTGCCCTGCAGCCTGGCGCCGCACGCGCCCCGGTCTCGCGCGCGCCCATACACGAACGCACCCCTTTCTCTCGAGCGGACCATCAAAACATCGGTGCGTTCGGGAGAAAGGGGTGCGTTCGCGTTGCGGGAGCGCAGGGTGAGCGCGCGGGCTACACCTCGAGAAGCTTGCGCAGGCGCGCGACGTGTCCGGTGGCCTTCACGTTCGTCAGCGCGTGCGTGATCGTGCCCGACTCGTCGATGACGAAGGTCGATCGAATCACGCCCTCGACGATGCGGCCGTAATTGTTCTTCTCGCCGAAGGCGCCGTAGGCGTGGTGCACTGCCGCGTCGGGGTCGCTCAGCAGCGGGTACTCGAGACCGTCACGGTCGGCGAAGCGGCGCAGCTTTTCGACGGCATCGCGGGAGACGCCGAGCACGTGATAGCCCGCGGCTTCGAGCGGTGCGGTGGAGTCGCGGAAATCGCACGCTTCCTTCGTGCATCCGGGGGTCATCGCTTCGGGATAGAAGAAGAGGATGACGCGCTTGCCCTGGTACTGCGCGAGCGCGCGGGTGTTGCCGTCTTGGTCGAGGAGGGTGAAATTGGGGGCCTGCTGGCCGGCTTCGAGCACTACGCGATCAGTCATGCTGCCAGCCTAGCGGCCGGTGTCTTCGGTGCGCGCAGCGCACAGGGTCTCGCGCAGCTGCGAAACAGTGGGCAGAGAATGCGTACCGCGGCGCGACTACTTCAGCAGTCGGCGAAGCGATTCGACGCGGGCAGCGCCGGCTGCATCGAGGCGGCCGTCTGCAACCGCGGCGTCGAGCTCGCAGTCGGGGGCGTCGTCTTGATGCGTGCACCCGCGCGGGCACTCGTCGATAATCTGCGCGAGGTCGGTGAACCCCCGCAAGATGCCCTCGGCGGTGACGTGCCCGAGGCCGAACGAACGGACGCCCGGGGTGTCGATGACCCATCCCGAACCGCCGCCCGCGGCACCTGGCGTCAGCGCGCGCAGCGCGACCGACGATGATGACGTGTGCCGACCGCGCCCGGTCACTTCGTTGACGTGCCCCGTCGCACGGTCGGCTTCGGGTACGAGGGCGTTGATGAGTGTGGATTTTCCGACGCCGGAGTGCCCGACGAACACGGTGGTGCGCCCGGCGAGCGACTCGCGGATCTCGGCGAGCGGCCAGGCATCGGGTGCGGAGCGGAAGACGGGCACTTCGAGCGCGGCGAAGTGGTCGAGGAACGGCCCCGGGTCGGCGAGGTCGACCTTGGTGATGCAGATGAGGGGAGTGATGCCGGCGTCGTACGCGGCCACGAGATAGCGGTCGACGAGTCGCACCCGCGGTTCCGGGTTCGCCGCGGCCACGACGATCAGCATCTGGTCGGCGTTGCCCACCATCACGCGTTCGACGCGGTCGCTGTCGTCTGCGCTGCGGCGCAGCAGGGTGCGTCGCTCTTCGACGCCGACGATGCGCGCAAGCGAGCCCTCATCGCCCGAGGTGTCGCCGACGAGTTGCACGCGGTCGCCGATGACGATGGGGGTGCGGTGCAGTTCGCGTGCACGCGAGGCGAGCACGGATCGCTCGTGCGGATTCGACGGGTCGGCTGCGGCATCGACCAGTGCGGTGTAGCGCCCCCGGTCGACCGCGGTCACCATGCCGATGACCGCATCCGCGTGCTCGGGTCGACGCTTCGTGCGCGGTCGGTTCGCCTTCGGATTCGGGCGTTGACGTACCTGGTGGTCGGCATATGCGGCGTACGGATCATCGCCGTCATCGTCGTCGGGAGTCAGCCAGCTCACGCGGTCAGATCCCTTCGAGGAACCCGCGAGCGGCCCGGCCGAGCGCCCCGAGTTGCGGAGCAACGGTGGAGCCCGCCTCGAAAGCGACGTCGATCGCTGCGCCGCTGGTCTCCGTGGTCGACGGGCGGGTGAGCATGCGGTCCCAGAGCTCGGTAAAGCGGGGGAGAGTCTTCGCCGTGGAGGCGACGTCTTCGACCTCGACGCCGGGAATGCGGAGTCCGATGAGCGCCCCGGTGGTCGCCATGCGATGGTCGGCGTAGCTGTGCCAGACGCCACCGTGCAGTGCGGCGGGCCGAATCGCGATGCCGTCTTCGAGCTCTGACGCGTTGCCACCGAGTGCGTTGATTTCTGCGACGAGCGCAGCGATACGATCCGTCTCGTGGTGACGGATATGCCCGATGCCCGTGATCTCGCTGGGTGCGCCGTCGGTCCCGTCGGTGCCGTGCGCCGCGAGCGCGGCGAGCCCGATCAGAGTCGGGGCGAGTTCACCGGCCTCGGGAACGTGGATTGACACGCCCGGAACGGTACCGTCGCCGCGCACCGTGAGTGATCCGTCGGCCCCGTGCTGCACCTCGGCTCCGAACTCCGCATGCAGAAGTGTGCGCAAGAGGTCGCCCACCTGCGTCGTCTCGGCCGGCCAGAGCGGCACGGTGACGGAACCGCCGACGGCGATCGCTGCGGCCAGGAACGGTGCAGCGTTCGAAAGATCGGGCTCGATCGTGACGTCGGCGGCCCGGATCGCCCCGGGGTGCACGATCCATTCGCCGACGGCGGGCGTCTCGACGGCGACTCCGCGGGCCCGCAGTGCGGCAAGGGTCATCTCGATGTGCGGCAGGCTCGGCAGGCGGTCGCCCGTGTGCACGACGTGCACGCCCTCGGAGAAACGGGCTCCCGCGAGCAGCAGCGCCGAAACGAACTGGCTCGAGAGCGAGGCATCGAGTTCGACTCGGCCGCCGCGCACACCGCCGGTGCCGTGCACCGTGAAGGGGAGCGCGCCGCGGCCCTCGTCGGCGATGTCGACGCCGAGTGCGCGCAGCGCGTCGAGCACGGGGCGCATGGGACGCTTGCGCGCGTAGGGATCGCCGTCGAACGCGACGGGGCCGAGCGCGAGTGCGGCGACGGGAGGCACGAATCGCATGACGGTGCCCGCGAGCCCGCACTCGATGGTGGTCGACCCCGTGAGTTCAGCGGCCGGTGTGACCCGCAGGTCGGGGTCTGCGCCGTGCGCACCGGGGATCTCCTCGATCTCGGTGCCGAGCGAGCGGAGTGCATCGACCATGAGCGCTGAATCGCGGGACTTCAGGGGGGCCTGCAGCAGGCCCGGCCCGTCGGCGAGCGCCGCAAGTACGAGCTCTCGGCCGGTCAACGACTTCGACCCCGGGAGCGCCACGGTCGCGTGGAGCGCGCCCTCGGCGACCGGCGCCGGCCAGTGCGCGGCAGCGCCCTCGACACCCTCTCCGGTGCCCGTTTCTTCGCCGTCTTTTCCGGGGTTCATCTTCGCGATCAGCATCGTCGTCGAGTCTACCGGTCGTGCTCGACAGTAGGATCGAGAGTGTGAGTGATACCGCAGCGCAGGCGAAGCTGGAACAGCGCTTCACATCGGAGGCGCTTCCGATGCTCGATCAGCTGTACGGCGCAGCCATGAAAATGACGCGAAACCCTCAGGATGCGCAGGACCTGGTGCAGGAAACCTACCTGAAGGCGTTCTCGGCGTTCGCGTCGTTCCAGGAGGGGACCAACCTCAAGGCCTGGTTGTACCGCATCATGACGAACAGTTACATCAACACCTACCGCAAGAAGCAGCGGGAGCCGCATCTGGGGGCGGTTGACGAGCTCGAGGACTGGCAGCTGGGTGGGGCCGAATCGACGACCGCCATGTCATCGCGGTCGGCCGAGGCCGAAGCGATCGACCGCACGCCCGACTCGGTCGTGACGCAGGCGCTCAACGCGCTGCCCGAAGACTTCCGGATGGCGGTCTATCTGGCCGACGTCGAAGGCTTCAGCTACCAGGAGATCGCTGACATCGCGGAGGTGCCGATCGGCACGGTGATGAGTCGATTGCACCGCGGCCGGGCACGATTGCGGAAGACCCTCGGGGAATATGCGAACGAGCAGGGCGTTGGACTCAATGCGGGAACGAAACCGACGAAGAAGGGAGCAGCGCGATGAGTGATTGCGAGCAGGCCAAGGCGAATCTGTACGAGCTGCTCCGCGGCGAGCTCTGCGCGGAAGAATCGGCGCCGATCAGAGAGCACATCGCCGAGTGCTCGTCGTGCCAGAACGAACAGCACGTGTGCGAACAGCTCACGAGCGTCGTGAAGCGCGCCTGCGCCGAAGAGCGGGATAGCAACTGCCCGCCTGTCGATCTGCGCAACGCGATTCTGCGGAGCCTGCAAGCCGAGGAGCCCGGCGCGGTCGTGTGACCTGAGCGGTCGCGCGCCGGTCAGCCCTGCATCAGGCTGCGAACGGCATCCGCCAGTTCGCGCGGAGCCGCCTCGTGGAGGTTGTGGGGGCCATTCAACGTGATGACGGAGCTGGGCGGCAGCACCTCGCGCCACTGGTCCACGTGATCTGTCGAGAGCATGCCGGCTGACGCCGCGATGAGCGCGATGGGCACGTCGAGCGATTCGAGCGACGCCCAGATCTGCGCGTACGGTTGCGGGTCTTCAGGGTCGCCCGCGGCGGGAAGCCCGTCGAGATGCGCCAGGTGGTGCGTCCACTCAAGGCGTCCGTCGGGCCGCAGTCGCGTATTCAGCGTCACGCCACGGGTGAGCGCGGTGCGGTCGCGACCGATGCCGAACCGTTCGGCGCGTTCGACGATCTCGGAGATGCTGCCGAAGTCGCGCTGACCTTGGATGAACTCGCGCACGACCCCGGCTTCGCGCGCCGGTGAGACACCGGGAGTCATATCGACGAGGATCACCTGACGCACAAGTTCCGGTCGTGCAGCGGCAGTCAACGCGGCAGCCAAACCCCCGAGGGAGTGGCCGAGCAGGGTAACGGGTTCGGGTGCGAGCTGCTCGATGGCGTCCGCGATGTCGACCGCGAGGTGATCCGGTCGGTAATCGGCGTCATCGCGCCATGAGCTACGCCCGTGTCCGGGCAGATCGAATGCGAGCGCGGGGCGGCCGAGCGCCAGCAGCATCGGATCGAAGCTGTGCGCGTTGAGGCCGGCGCCGTGCAGCGTCACGAGCTCGGGTGCGAACGCACCGTCGAAGCTGAGCCCGCTGACTGTTCGGTGATCGGCCGTGTTCGCAGTCACTCGGGAGACCGGCGGCAGCGGGGTGGTGCGGCCGACTCGAGCGGCATCGCCATCGAGAAATCGGAACTCGTCGTCGGAATCGGGTGCCGAAGGAGCGCTCATGCTGGCAGTCTACGCGTCGCGGACGTAACCGCCGTCGCGCAGACCGGCCTCGATCTCGAAGCGATTGCGCAGGGGGTCGCGGCCCGCGAGCGCGTAGAGGATCGGCATCGCCATGCCATAGTGCCGCCATTGCTCGCGGTGCACGCGTTCGTGCCGCAGTACGCGTTCGGAGACGTTGCGATCGGTGAGGTAGCACCCGCCGACGCAACTGCCGCCGCGGCCGAATGCCCACTTCGGCATGCCCTGGAACACCCACAGTCCATCTCGTCGTTCGATGCGTCCCTGGCTCCAGATCACGCCCCAAATGAAACCGACGGCGGTGGCGTAGGCGTACCCGAGTCGGGCGAGCGGCCAGGCTCGGCGGGTGCTCCGGGTCACGCGTCGGATCCGGCGGCTCGGGGGCCCGACGCAGATGTCAGGGCGGCCAAGATGCGAAGTACCGTCGGCAGATCTTCGGCACCGCGGTCGCGGTCGGCCGGGGCGAATTCGCAGATCGCCGCACCCGCCAGCGGCACCGAGCTCACGGCGGCGCGGATCGCGTCTGTCAGCTGAGCGACGGTGAGCCCGAATGGCACTGGCGCGTGCACCGAGCCGAACTCGGCCGGGTCGAGCACGTCGAGATCGAGATGCACGTAGACGGCGTCGGCCCCGGCGATGCGTTCGCGGATCGCCGAGACGAGCGCAGCTGTGGGGTCGTCGGCGAAGCTGTCGATCTGCAGCAGGTGCAGGCCGCGCGATGCGAGCTCATCGTCTTCTTCGGGATCGATCGCTCGTGCGCCGACGAGCGTGACCGTCGCCGGATCCAGCGGCGAGCTCGACACGAGGTCGGGTGCTCCATCGCCGAGCACGTGGCGCAGGGTCATGCCGGAGGCCGCACCGGAGGGAGAGGTGCTCGGATGCTGCAGATCAGGGTGGGCGTCGAACCACAGCACGGCGAGGCGCTCGAAGGTTCGCGATGCCGCCTCGAGGCCGGGCAAGGATGTCGCGCAATCGCCGCCGACGATGATGGGCGGGCGCCCGTCGGCGTGCACCGGCTGCAGTTCGGCGCGTGCTGCATCTCGCGCGCGGATCAGGCTGCTGAGGCGCGCGACCGGAGTTCCCATCGCATCACCCGCCTCGAGCGGCACCTGCACCTCGCGCAACGCCGAGGCCGGGAGGTCGTCGCGAAGCATTTCGGCCCCCTCGGCGAGCTGCATCGCTCGCGTCGATGGGGATCCCTGCCACTGGGGCATGAGCACAAACATCGGTCGAGTCACCGCAACCTCCTCAGAGATCCAACTCCTCCAGAATACGCCCGCGCAGCCGTGTGATCGCTCTGGGCGTCACCCGACGGTGACGAAGTCGATCAGGTGCTCCACTCGGCCGACGAGTTCCGGCTCCAGGTCGCGGAAACTGCGAACCCGACCGCGGATGCGCGACCAGGCGTCGGCGATATCCGCGGGTTCGTCGCCGGGCCACCCGAGCGCTCGGCAGATCCCCGACTTCCATTCGATGCTGCGCGGGATCACCGGCCATTCCTGCAGCCCGACCCGCTCGGGTTTCACCGCCTGCCAGATGTCGACGAAAGGGTGGCCGACGATGAGGACGTGCCCGCCGTGGGGCCCGCGCGCGATCGCATCGGCGATCCTCGTCTCCTTGCTGCCGGTCACGAGGTGGTCGAGCAGCACCCCCGCCCGTCGATCGGCAGCCGGCCCGAATTCGGCCAGTACCTGTTCGAGGTTGTCGGCCCCCTGGAGGAGCTCGACGACGACGCCCTCCACACGGAGATCGTCGCCCCACACCTGCTCCACCAGTTCGGCGTCGTGCTTGCCCTCCACGAAGATGCGACTCGGCATCGCGACGCGCGCCCGTTGCTGCGGAGCGGCGAAGGACCCGGAAGCGGTGCGCTGCCGACCCGCAGGGCGAGCCGCTGGTCGCACGAGCCGCACCGGCACGCCGTCGATCAGGAACCCATCGGTCAGCGGGAACGCGCGCACCTTGCCGCGGAAGTCCTCGAGCTGCACCAAGCCCTCACGCGCTCCGACGACCGCGCCGCACCACTCCGATTCCGTGTGCTCGACGACGAGACCCTTTGCGAGCGGCACCTCACGGCGTTCGACGGGCCCGCGACGCGGCTTCATGCGAGCGACGGGGTCGAAGTCATAGCGATCGTCGAACATGGCTCGAGACTATCTGTGATCGCCTCCATCACGCGTGCGGCACACTGCCAGGCGGGCGCATTGCGAGGCGAGACGGCGAACCCCTACATTGGGAAGTGATCGGGCTCAAGAACGTGGGGGAGCCTGCGATCGTGCGAGCGATTCGGGATGGGGCGCTGAGCACCGTCACCGATGATTCTCGAGGAGCACGCGATGCGCATTCGCCACCACCGAACCCTCACCGCGGTCACCGCGGCACTGATCCTGCTTTCGGGGTGCAGTGCGCTGGAGCCCGAATCGACGAGCGCCACGACGCCGACCACGCGCCCCGAGGCAGCCTGGCAGGTCGCTAAACGGGAGGCGCAGCGCCTCGAGACCGTCGCGGTGGGTCTGCTCGCACCCGATGCGGTCGCCACCATCGAACAGGCGAATACCGGAACGATCGAACCGTGCAATTCCCGCGAGTATCGGTGGCGCGGAGGCACGACCGTGCAACTGCGCGAATCGGTGCGAGCGGATCAGGTCATCGCCGATCTGCAGGATCGCCTCACCGAGAACGCGTGGAATGTGCAGGGCGACAGCGACGTCATGCGCACGCCGAGCATTATCGCCAGTGACCCCGAGACACGAACGCGCCTGCACATCACGACCGACGTCGATACCGGCACCGTGCGATTCGCTTCGGCCTCTCCGTGCTTCGATGCCGCCGACGATGTGACCGCTGGTGACGGATACTGACGCAGCTCCGTCTAGGCTGGTGCGGTGAGTGATGTCCCCGAACGCCGTCGTCGTTCCCTGCGGTCGTTGCTGGTCGACACGACGCCGCTCCGTGCGAGTCCCGCGTTCGCGAAGCTCTGGACCGGAACATCCATCGCGCAGATCGGTGCGCAGGTCACCATCGTCGCGGTCGGGCTGCACATCTATGAGCTGACCCACTCGACCTTCGCCGTCTCGCTCGTGGCTCTGTGGGCACTCGGGCCGATGATTCTGGCGGGATTCGTGGGCGGTGCCCTCGCCGACGCATTCGACCGGAGACTCGTGGCACTCGTCACGGCCGTCGTCGCCTGGGCCAGTATCGGCACGATGGCCGTGATTGCGTTCGCCGATGTGCAGCAGACCTGGCCGTATTACGCGCTCGCCGCCGTCAACGCGGCCTCGGCAACCATCATGGGTGCCACCCGAGGTGCGATGTTGCCGCGGCTGCTGCCCGCGCAGTTGCTGCCCGCCGCAGCGGCACTGAGCGGCATCACCATGGGTCTCGCGATCACCGTTGGCCCGGCGGTGGCCGGAGTGCTCGTGGCGAGCGTGGGCGTGCCCTGGACGTATTTGCTCGACGTGGTGCTCTTTTCCGGCGCATTCCTCGGCATCCTCAGCCTGCCGCGCATGGCGCCCGAGGGGAATCGGGTCGCGCCGGGGTGGAGCTCGATCATCGGCAGCCTCAGATTCTTGAAGCGCGCACCGAACGTCCGCGCGACGTTCATCTGGGATCTGATCGCCATGATCTTCGGTACCCCGCGCGTCGTATTCCCGGCAGCGGGAGCACTGGTGCTCGGCGGCGGCCCGGTCACCGTCGGCGCATTGACCGCCGCCTTCGCGCTGGGCTCGCTCGTGAGCGGGCTGTTCTCTGGCCCGCTGGGCTCGGTGCGGCGGCAAGGTCGCGCCGTCACGCTGGCCGTCGCGAGCTTCGGCGTCTTCACCGCGCTCTTCGGCCTCGTGCTGCTCATCACCGCGCTCACTGCTGGCGCCGAGGATCGCACCGACCATGCGATCATCCCCGCGATCGTTTGGGCGGGTCTCGCATTGGCGGGCACCGGTGCCGCCGATAACGTGAGTGCCGTGTTCCGCACGACGATTCTGCAGTCTGCCGCACCTGACGACGTGCGCGGGCGCATGCAGGGGCTCTTCTACGTGGTGGTGGCGGGCGGCCCCCGTGTGGGTGACCTCCTGGCAGGCGGTATCGCGACCGCGATCGCACTCTGGGCGCCCCCGCTCTTCGGCGGGATCGTGATCCTCGGCATCATGCTGGTCCTGCTGCGGGCAGCACCGGGATTCCAGCGCTACGACGCGCATCGCCCGACGCCGTGAGCACGCCCCGGCGCCGGCCGGGGCGGTGATACGGTGCTGCCATGAGCGCCGCATCCACCTACGCCGCCCCCGGTTCGCCGCAGCCGCCACTCGTGCTCGCCCGTCGCATCGGTGCGATCACCCACGTGACGCTGAACCGGCCGCGAGCGATCAACGCGCTGACGAGTGAGATGTTCGCGCTGCTCGACGCGGCGCTGTCGACGGCGCAGCACGACGGATCTCGGGCGATTCTGCTCGACGGCGCCGGCGAACGCGGCTTCTGCGGCGGCGGCGATGTCAAAGAGATCTCGAGCGGAGACACCCGCGCCATTCTGTCGAGCGAGTACGCCGTCGACGCGGCGATTGCGACCGCCTCGGTGCCTGTTGTCGCGGTCATGGACGGCATCACCATGGGAGGCGGCATCGGACTGGCCGGCCATGCCGCGGTGCGCATCGTCACGGAGCGCAGCCGACTCGCCATGCCCGAAGTGCGCATTGGTATTGTGCCCGATGTCGGCGGCCACCTGCTGCTCGCGGCTGCGCCCGGGCGACTGGGGGAATATCTCGCGGTGACCGCGGGTGAAATGGCCGGGGGAGACGCGATCGCGCTCGGATTCGCAGACTTTTTCGTGCCGTCAGAACGTCTGCCCGCGTTGACCGATGCGCTCGCCGCAGATGTTCAGGTCACGGGCAACGCGCTCGCGGACGTCGAGGCGGTCGTCGCGCGGTTTGCGGAAGCAGCCCCGCCGTCGGCGCTGCTCGAGGTTCAGGCGTGGTGGGATCCGATCGCTGAGCAGGCGCTCGGGGGAGCACCGGGCAGGGTGTTCGCGGATCCGGCCGGAGCCGCGCTCCGTCTCGCTGACGCGCTGGCCGCTGTGGCCTCGCCTGAAGCTGCGAACACCGCTGAGATCATGCGTGCCATGAGCCCGACCTCCGTGGCGATCACGCTCGCGCAGATCGAGCGCACCCGCGACGAGCGGCTCGACCTCGCCCAAGTGCTCGCCGATGACCTGCGCGTGCTCGTTCGGCTCGGTGCGCTGCCCGACTTTCGCGAAGGCGTGCGCGCACAGGTGATCGACAAGGATCGCGCGCCCCGATGGAGCCCGGCGCGCTGTGAAGATCTCAGCCCAGTTGTGCTCGACGCGGTGCTTGACCCGGCGCCCGGCAGAGGAGAGCTCCCGCTCTCGCGCTGACGTCGTGACGTCGCGCTCTTAGGCCTCCGGTCGAAGTGCGGCCGTGAGAGCGTTGGCCGCCGATTGCACCATCGGACCGAATCGAGTCACGGCATCTGCGCCCATGCGGAAGCTGGGGCCCACAATGCTGATCGCGGCGACGATCTCTTCGTTGTCGCGCACCGGAGCGGCGATCACTGTCGCATCCGGGGCGAGCAGCGCGTCCATCACGAGATATCCGACAGCGGGAGTTGCCCCCGCGAGTACTTCGCCCACGGCGGACCCATCTGCGCGCACTGTGCGACCTGCCCACCCCGAGAACCCGACATGGCGAATCGGCTGCTCGCTTTGCACTTCGCGGAGGTACAAGCACGTGTGCGCGGGACCGGGGACGGTGAGGTAGCTCGACTCTCCGGTGTCGTCAGTCAGGCGTTGGAGAATCGTCGCCGAGCGATCCACGAGATCCTCCGCAGTCGGTGCATCTGCCGAGAACATCGACTTCGCGAACCGTGCGCCGATCGCGTACGATCCGTCGGTGCCGCGCCCCACGTAGTCCCAGTGCTCGAGCGCGCGCAGCGACCTGAGCGCAGTGCTCGTCGCGAGTCCGCTCGCGCGTGCGAGCTCCGTGAGCGGGAGCGGGCCTCGGTCCACCACGATCGACAGCAATTCGAGCGCGCGATGCACGGCGCGGGGACCAGCCCCGGATTCGCCGGAGGGTGCCTCGTTCGCCCCTTCCGCGTTGCCGGCAGCGACGTCGTGCTCAGTCATGTGTCCCTTTCGGAGCGTGCGTGAATGGGTGCAGCTGAATGATATCGAGCGCATCGCGGAAGTCTGCGACATCGGCGCTGAGGTCGCGGTCTTCGAGGCCTCCGTGAGGTCGCGGCGCGTTGCGGAGGAATCTTGAGACGCCGTGCTCGGCGGGGAGGCGCAGGAGAGCGACCCCAGCGCACGCAAGTATCGTGCGGTACGCCTCGCCGGCACGGTGCAGTCGGCGGATCGATTGGGGGGTGAACGGCGCGTGCTCCTCGGCGCCGAGCGAGAGATGTACACCGTGCCCGCCGCTCGCGCTCGCGGCATCTCGGATCTCCGCGAGCGCAGCTGCGGCGACGTATTCGAGCATCATGGCGCCGGTGGCGTCATCGGTACCGTCGCTTAAGAACTCGGCTTCGTGGGTGTACCGGGGATCCATGAGCAAGGAGATGCGAGCAAGGAGCAGGCTCGCGTCTTGCGCGAGAGCGGCGATCAGGGATTCGATCGCGAGTGCGAGTTCGACGGTGTAGAAGTTTCCGGTGTGCGCGACCCGTTGCTCCGCGATGAGCACGCGCGGATTCTCGTGGGCACCGTCGATCTCGCGCGTCGTGGCATCGGTGCACTGCGCGTGGATCGACCTGACCGCGCCGAGCGACTGCGGAATGAGTCGGAGAGAGAACGGATCTTGCACGCGCACGGGCTCGGTCGCGCTGAACGGGCGGAGCACGTCGGCGACGGCGCGAACGCCCCCGGTGCGGCGAGCAAGCGAGCGCTCGTCGAAATGATCGGCGGTCGTACCCAGTGCCCCCACGGTGGCTGCGGCGAGCGCAGTCGCCGCGTCGAGTGCGCGCTCCAGCTCGGCGAGTGTGACTGCGGCATCGGCCAGTGTGAGTGCGCTGCTGCTCATGAACGGGAGGCCGTCAGTCGGGGCGAAGTTCGCCGCCGAGTCGTTCGCTTCGCGGGCGGTTCCGATCTCCGGAGGGCCCACGAGATGAAGCGCAACTGTGGCCAGTGCGCCGAGGTCGCCCGTGCCGAGCGACCCGCCGAAACGCAGGGGCGGCATGGTCGCCGCCGAGGCGGCGTCGATCAGAGACTCCGCCAAGGCGGGGCTGACACCCGATCCGCCTCGAGCAATTTGGTGCGCCCGAATCAGCAGGGTAGCCCGCACGCGGGATGCGTCGACCAGCTGCCCGTACTGCAGCGCATGGCTTCGCCAGAGCCGAAGGCATGAGTCGGCGGAGCGCTGCACGGCGACGAACCGTCGCGCCCCCACCCCGGTCGACAATCCGTACACCGGTCGAGATCGCGCGACGTCGAGCAGCGTCTGGTGCGCAGCGGCAATGCGAGTGCGCGATTCGGGTGTGTACACCGCACGGATGCCGCCGTGCGCGAAGCGGGCGACCGCGGCGGTCGACAATGTGTCGTCCCCGATCGCGAGAGGCGAGGAGCCGGGCAGAACGGCATTCGCCGATGAGTTGGAACTCTGGTCTGCTGTGGACATCTGCGGCATCGGGTTCCCTTCGCTGCCAACGTGCGGAGACCGAAGGAGATGGAGCATCGGCCGCCTCGCTCGGCGAGTGCTGTGGCATCGCGAGTGTTGACAGGTGCGCCGCGATGCGCTTTCATTTCATGTAGTGAACGTCACTAATTTCATTCTATGGCAAAGGAGCGCAGAGTGAAACATTTTCTCAGCGACGCATCCGCGTGCACCGTGGAGGCAAATGCGTGTCAGGTGACACGGACGATCGCGAAAGACGGTCGGCCATGAACATGATCGAATTCCGGGATGTGGTGAAGCGATACCCCGACGGAACAGTAGCGGTGCAAGCTCTCTCGATCGACATCCCCGAGGCGCAGACCACCGTGTTCGTCGGACCCAGCGGCTGCGGCAAGACGACGAGCCTCCGCATGATCAACCGGATGATCGAGCCCAGTTCGGGCAGCATCACGATCGACGGCGTGAACTCAGCGGATCTAGAGCGCGCGAAGCTCCGCAGAGGCATCGGGTACGTCATTCAGAACGCAGGCCTGTTTCCCCATCGCACGGTGCTGCAGAACATCATGACGGTGCCGCGGCTCAACGGCGTGCCAGCCTCCCGCGCTCGCAGCCGTGCGCTGCAACTCCTGGAACTCGTGGGGCTCCCGGCATCGTTCGCCGGCAGATACCCCAGTCAGCTGTCGGGCGGTCAGCAGCAGCGCGTCGGGGTCGCCCGCGCGCTCGCCGCAGAGCCCCGCGTGCTGCTCATGGACGAGCCGTTCTCGGCGCTCGACCCCGTGGTGCGCGCCGAGTTACAGGAGGAGTTCTCGCGGCTTGGACCCGAGCTCGGCACCACGATCGTCTTCGTGACCCACGATATCGACGAGGCGATTCGGCTCGGTGACCGCATCGCAGTATTCGAACCCGGGGGCGTGCTGGCGCAGTTTGCGTCGCCGGAGACGCTGCTCGCCGCGCCGGCGACTGAATTCGTTGCGCAGTTCGTCGGTCGTGATCGTGGCTATCGCGCCCTGTCGTTCTCAGATTTCCGCATCGCGCACATTCCCCAAGTCGCGACGCTACACCTCGGTCAGCAGGGCTCTGGCGATTCCGCTGTATGGGCTGCGCTGGTCGATGCCCAGGGAGAATTTCTCGGATGGGTGCCCGACGGTCGCGCCGAGGCCGATGCGGTGCGATCACGCGCCGGCGTGCTCAAGATCGGAGACAGCATGCGCGTTGCCGTCGACGCCGTACTGACGAGTCCGTCCGGAACCGCTGCCGTGCTCGACGCCGATGGCCGGCTGCTCGGAGGAGTACGTCTCGACGATCTTGTCGAGGCGGGACTCGGTGCTCGCACGGGGGTGCCGGCGTGATCGAGTGGCTCGTGGACAACGGCGCGCGCGTGGGAGGACTCGCCGGACTGCACGCGGTGCTCGCGCTGTCTTCGACCTTCATTGGCCTCGTTGCGGCACTTGCCGGTGGGATGCTCGTGGCCCGTTCGCCGCGCATCTCGGGCGTGACGCTCGCGCTCAGCGGAATCCTGTTTACCATTCCCTCGCTGACGCTCTTCATCTTCATCCCGATCCTGTTCGGCACGAGGATTCTCGATCCGATCAACATCGTGATTGCGCTGTCGATCTACGCGTTCGCGCTCATCTTCGGCGGCGTGGTCGAAGCATTGCGCTCAGTGCCTCTGGAAACCCGGCAGGCCGCGGAGGCGATGGGCATCGGGAGATTGCGTCTGCTCTGCACCGTGGAGCTCCCGCTCGCGATTCCCGTGATCGGTGCCACACTGCGGGTGGCAGCGGTGTCGAACGTGAGTCTCGTGTCCGTGGGGGCACTCATCGGTGTCGGCGGCCTCGGCGACCTCTTCACCGAGGGATTCCAGCGCAGCTACCTGGTGCCGATCGTTTGGGGAATCATCTGCACGGTGCTGCTGGCGCTGATCGTCGACGTGGTCATCGTACGGGCCGAGCGAATGGCGACGCCGTGGGTGAAAGCTGGGGAACGACGATGATTCTGCAGCAGATTCTCGATTTCTTCGCCAATCCGGACAACTGGTCGGGCCCCGATGGAATTCCTGCCCGCGTCGGGGAACACGTGCTCTACACGCTCGTCGTCGTGCTGATCGCAGCAGCGATCGCGCTTCCGGTCGGTGCGGTGATCGGACACACCCGCCGTGGCTCCTGGCTCGTGATCAATATCGCGAACGCCTCGCGAGCTCTGCCGACACTCGGCCTGCTCACACTGATGGTGCTGCTGCTCGGACTCGGGTTCGCGCCCGCGGCGATTGTGCTGGTGGTGCTCGCCGTCCCTTCGATCCTCACTGCCGCCTATGCAGGTGTGAAGGGGGTCGATCCCGCTGCCGTCGACGCCGCACGCGGTATTGGCATGCCGGAGTGGCGGATCCTGCTCACCATCGAACTCCCCATTGCCGCGCAGGTCATCCTCGGCGGCATCCGATCTGCGGTGCTTCAGGTGATCGCGACCGCGACGGTCGCCGCCTATATCGCGCTCGGCGGAGTCGGGCGATTTCTGCTTGATGGGCTCGCGCTGCGCGATTACGGGCAGATGGCGGCCGGCGCCATTCTCGTCGCACTGCTCGCGTTGGCAGCAGACGGACTGTTCGCCATCGCGGGGCGCTGTATCGGCGGGTGGCGTAGGCAGACACCGCCGCGCACCTCGGAGGTGCGGGACGGCGGCGAAGCGACCGAGACGCGAGTGCTGCGCACCGCGCCCGCAGACGAATGACACACCTCACCATCCGCCTCTGAGCGGCGAAGAAAGGGAAACCCATATGAAACGACGGATGATGGTCGCGGCCGGAGCAGCGGTGCTCTTGGCCTTGACCGGGTGCGCCAGCGGTGGCTCGCTCGATGGCTCCGGAGAAACGAGCGGGAGTGCGGATGGTTCGATCACCATCGGTTCGGCGAACTTCTCCGAAAACGTGCTGCTCGCGCACATCTACGCGGAGGCGCTGAACGACGCCGGATTCACCTCGACAGTGAAGCCGAACATCGGCAGCCGAGAGGTGGTCATACCCGCGCTGCAGGACGGCTCGATCGACATCGTTCCCGAGTACAGCGGTGCGCTGCTCGCGTACCTCGACGCGGAATCGCAGGTCTTCGAGTCGCAAGAAGTGATCGACGCGCTCGGCGATGCTCTGCCCGAGGGGCTCGCGATGCTTGAAGCGTCAGAAGCCGAAGACAAAGACACGCTGGTGGTGACTCGAGCGATGGCTGACGAGCACGGTCTCACCGAAATTGGAGACCTCGCTGCACTCGCTCCAGAGTTCGTGCTCGGAGGGCCACCGGAGAATAAAGATCGCCGAGCCGGCGTCACTGGCCTCCGTGAGCTCTACGGCCTCGAGTTTCAGCAGTTCAAATCTGTTGACCTCGGAGGGCCGCTGACGGTTGCCGGGTTGAACAATGGAGACCTCGACGTCGGTTTCATGTTCACGACGCAGCCGGCGATCGACGAGAACGATTTCGTCGCGCTCGAGGATCCGGAGCATATGGCGCTCGCCGAGAACATCGTTCCGGTGCTGCGTGCGGATCGCGACGACCCGAAGATCACCGCGGCGCTCGAGACGGTGTCGCGTGCGCTCACGACCGAGGCGCTGATCACGATGAACCGGGAGGTCGAGGTCGACAAGCAAGACCCGCAAAAGGTGGCGCGAGCCTTCGTTGACTCTCTGTAGGGCTGGGGGTGCGCGGCGCACGCACGCCGCGCACCCGACACTCAGTGCGGATCGCCGATGCAGAACTCGTTGCCGTCGGGGTCGGCGAACGTGTCCCAGGAGAATCCGGCCTCGCCTCGGCGCCCGAGATGTCGAGCGCCCGCGGCCACCCAGTCGGTGACGAGCGCGGCGCGGTCGACACTCTGATCGACGTCGAAGTCCAAATGCAAGCGGTTCTTGCCCGCGGTCGGATCGTCGACTTTTTGGAAGCCGATCGCCGCGGGGAGCTGAGGAGCGCGCACGATACAGAACCAGCCATCCGCTTCATGCACGATCTCACCACCGAGTCGCTCGGCCCACCAGCCGGCAAGTGCGCGCGGATCGGCTGTATCCATCGTGATCATGCTGAGCCCCACCATGAACTGCTCCCTTCGTCGGTGTGCGTTGCGCTCTACCGTACGGGGTGGCACCGACATCTGCGACGAGCGGTAGCCTGAGAGTGTGATGGAACCGTGGAGCATGAACGGGCCGAACCGGGTGCTGCAGGGCGACAATCTGCCGATCCTGCGAGGCTTGCCGACGGCGGCGTTCGCGGTGGTGTACCTCGATCCGCCGTTCAATACTGGGCGTGCTCGTCGGGCGGAGCGCGTGCGTGGCACACGGGTGACCGGCCCCTTGGCGCCCGACTCGGGTGACCGACTCGGCTTCCGTGGCCAGGGGTATCGCGTGACCCGCGAGATGACGCACGCCTACGACGACCGATTCGTCGATTACTGGGATTTCCTCGAACCGCGCATCGAAGAGGCCTGGCGGCTGCTCGCGCTCGACGGCCTGCTGTACCTGCACCTGGACTATCGCGAGGTGCACTACGCGAAGGTGCTGCTCGACGCGCTGTTCGGCCCAGAGTGCTTCATCAACGAGCTGATCTGGGCCTACGACTACGGGGCGCGCACGAAACGCAAGTGGCCGACGAAGCACGACAACATTCTGGTGTACGCGAAGCACCCCGATTGGTACACGTTCAACGCCGATGCGGTCGACCGCGAGCCGTACATGGCCCCCGGGCTCGTGACACCGGAGAAAGCGGCGCTCGGCAAGCTGCCGACCGATGTGTGGTGGCACACGATCGTGTCGCCCACGGGCAAGGAGCGCACGGGGTATCCGACGCAGAAGCCGGTCGGCATTATGCGCCGCATCATCCAGGCATCATCCCGCACGGGCGATTGGGTGCTCGACCCGTTCGCGGGGAGCGGCACCACCGGGGCGGCGGCCGCCGAGCTCGATCGACGCTTCGTGCTCATCGATGACAATCCTGCAGCGACCGAGGTCATGCGCGACCGTCTCGGCGCGGATGGCGTGCAGTACGCATGAGCGCGGCGTCGGAGCGGTCGGGGCGTCTGCGCGACGTCGGCGGAAGTCGGGGCGTCGCCTCCTTCCCGGTCACGCTCGATCGCGACGCGAGCTCGCCGCTGCCCGTGCAGCTCGCGGCGTCACTGCGTCTGGCGATTGATGCCGCGACGCTGCGCCCAGGGGAGCCGGTGCCCGCCACGCGTGAACTCGCGAGCCGGCTCGGTATCGCCCGCGGAGTGGTGGTCGCCGCCTACCAGCAGCTGATCGCCGAAGGGTACTTGAGTGCGGCGCAGGGGCGCGCGACGCGCGTGAATCCCGATCTCGTTCCCTCTGACGCCCCGACGGAATGGGTGTCGGGCGCGGGGTGTGCAGCAGGAGTGGCCGCGGCAGACGCTTCGACCGGTGCAGGAGCATCCGAGCCGCCACTCGCATCGATGCCGCCGGCCCCGCTCGCTCCCGGCGTCGCGATCACCGATGGCGTGTTGGGTTCGGCCTGGCGGGCGGCGTGGAAAGACGCCGCGGCGGCGTTCGACGAAGTCGCGACGGCGGCACCACCGCTCGGCGTACCGGCCCTGCGGAGCGAGATCGCGGATCACCTCCGACGCATGCGAGGCACCCGTCGCACGCCCCGCGACGTGATCGTCACCGCGGGCACTCGTGACGGACTCTGGTTGCTGTTGACGTCGATCGGCGGAAATCGGGGACGTGAGCTGGTCGTCGGCGTCGAAGATCCCGGCCTGCCCTCGCTGCGCGGGGTAGCTTCCCGTGCGGGCGCGCGCATCGTCGCGCTTCCGGCTGACGATGAAGGTCTCGATACGTCACGGCTGCCGCGCGGCATGCTCGACGCGGTGATCGTGACACCGAGCCACCAGTATCCGTTGGGCGGATCGCTGCCGCTCACCCGCAGACGCGAACTGCTGGCCTGGGCACGCACTGAGGGCGTGGTCGTCGTCGAAGACGACTACGACTCAGAGCTGCGCTACACCGGGCAGCCGCTGCCCACCCTCGCTGCACTCGACGATCCGCAGCGCGGCGTCGTCGTGCTGCTCGGCACATTCTCGCGCACCCTCACGCCGGCGCTGGGCGCGGGGTACTTGATCGCGCCGCAGCCGCTGCGCGCACGCATGGAGCCGGTGCGGGCAGAGCTCGGGTCTGCGGTCTCGGGCGTGGTGCAGCACGCACTGGCCCGATATCTCGCAAGTGGGGCGCTCAGACGCCATACGGCGCGCATGCTGCGGCGGTACGCCGCGCGTCGCGATCTCGTCTCCGAGCGCCTCGCGGGCCTTCCTGGGGCGCGCGTGAGACCTATGGACGGTGGCCTGCATGCGGTGCTCGAATTCACCGATCCGCCTGAAATCTCGCATGCCCGGGAGGCGCAGGTTACGGCTGCGGCACGTGACGAGGGTCTCGCGGTGGAAGCGCTGAGCCGGTATTGGCAGCGCCGCGAGGCGAACGGTATCGCTGGTCTCGTGCTCGGTTTCGGTGGATCCGACGATGCGGCGTTCGATGTGGCACTGCGGCGTCTGCGCGCTCGGATTCTCGCGGAGTCGAGCGCCCGTGAGCGCCACGTGACACGTGCCGGATCATCGAGAGCTGATGCAAGGCACGTATTCTGATGGGGTGAGCGTCGACGATCTCTCCCCGAGCATGCAGAACTACCTCAAAGTGATTTGGGGGCTGCAGGAGTGGTCGGATGCTCCCGTGTCGAACTCGGCCATCGCGGAATCCGCGGGGGTGAGGCTCTCCACGGTCTCGGATGCGCTCCGCAAGCTCTCAGACCTTGAGCTCGTGGGGCACGCCCGGTATGGCAGCGTCACCCTCACTGATCTCGGCCGCGTGCATGCCGTGTCGATGATTCGTCGGCACCGCCTGATCGAAACATTCCTCGTGCGGCATCTCGAGTACGAGTGGGACGAGGTGCATGACGAGGCCGACCGGCTCGAGCACGCCGTGTCGGATGCATTGATCGATCGTATGGATCGCGTGCTCGGGTTTCCGACGCGGGATCCCCACGGCGATCCCATTCCGAGCGCTTCGGGGGCGGTGCACCGACCCGATGCGGTGCCGCTGATCGCGGCGCCCGCGCCCTGTCGCGTGCGTGTCGAGCGCATCTCTGATGCCGACAACGGCATGCTGCAGTTTTTCGCGAGTCGCGACATCGTGGTCGACGCGGTTCTGCATGTGCTCCCGGGGCAGCCGTACTCCGAGACCGTGACGGTGCGTGTCGGGGATATCGAAGCCGTCGCCGGGTCGGATGATGTCGACGCCGTCAGCCTCGGCCCGGCCGCAGCCGCTTCGGTGTGGGTGTCTCTGGAGACGACGCCGGATCGTTCGCGTCCCTGAGCCGGCGCCCTCGTCGTGTCGTACGCGGCGAACACCGCGCACGACTCCGGCACTGCTGGGCGCGCCGTGAGCCCGCCGGAATCAGGGCACCCGGCTGAGCATGCGCGATAATGATTCGGAGTGGCCTCCACGGCCGGGAAGGAGCGCGATGTTCGGCTGGCTCAAGAACCGCAAGCGGAAGTCGTCGCGCCCACCCCGCCGGCTGCCGAGACGCGTGCTCGCGCCGGTGGAAGAGATCGCCGAGCAGGGGCTTCTCGTCGCCGATGTCGCGGTGCGCATGACGGTCAAGAACGCGATCATCATGAATGCGCTGAAGAAGCACGTCGATTACGACGCCGCGCAGATCGTCGACATGGTGCGCGAAGCCACCGTCGATCTTGCGGTCGAACGGGAACGGGATGCGCAGCACATCGCGCGCATGCGCGGGGAGATTCGCGATACCGGTCGCAGCTCGTGGAGCGAGTCCGATTACGGCAACGACGACAATCGCACACTCCGCCACCGCCAGGAAGTGTACGAGAAGGTCGCTGAAGAGCTGCGTGCGCGAGCGGCAGACGAGGCGTACCTGGACTCGGCGGCCGAACGCGCGCGCAGCATGGCCTGGGACGAAATCGGCACCTCGCTCGCCGATCGCGCGCAGCATCCCTATTACAGCGGCGGCGACAACGACGAGTACCGCGACGAGCGCGATCAGCGCATTCAGCAGCTGATCGAGAAAGACCTCACGGCGCTCGTGCAGCAGCACTCCGCGCCGCCCGCGAAGAAGAGTATGTTCAAGCGCAAGGACCGCGACGGGGCCGAGTAATCCAGCGGGTCACGGGTGAGTCCCGCGTCACGAACGGTTCGGTCAGCCCGCGTCGCTGACGAGTTCGGGGTGTCGCTCGAGGTACCCGGCAATGAACCAGCAGGATGCGCGAACGCTGCGTGCGCCGACCGCGTCTCCGGTGACCGCGCGATGCGCGAGCAGCCCCGAGATGCCTGATCCGCGCAACTCGGGAGCAACGACGGTGTGGTCGAAATCGATGTCGCCGTCTCCGAGCAACGAGTAGTGCGCTTCGCCGACGAGACGGTCGCCCTCGGCATACACCGCGTAGCGAGCGCGCTCCGGTTCGTGCACGATGGTGAAGCCGTCGGCGGCGGCTTCCGCTTCGTTCTGATATCTCGACATGGCGTCAGCCTACTGCCGGAGCGCGGCGCGCGGTCAGTAGGTGGTCAGTAGTCTGGGGGGCATGCGTGTATCGCTTCGTGTGTTTGTGCCGCTGGGCGCCATGATGCTGATCTGCGGCCTCACCGGATGCGCTGAGGAGGCGCCGGAGCCGCAGGAGCTCACGGTGTCGCAAGCCGGCGCGGAGTATCTGGATGCAGTCTGCCCGGTTAACGCGGCCTGGGATGACGCCGATGTCGCGCTGGACCGCCTGCGATTGGAAGCGGATCGTGTCGTCGAGAGCGACTCCCGTGACTCCGAGACGGTTGACGTCACCGACTTCGCGAATCGCATGCGCGCGGTCGCGAAGCAGAGTGCCGAAGCGGCGTCTGCCCTCACCGCCTCGACCACGCTCTGGCCAGACGCGGCGGCCGACAGCATCGCCGAGGTCGCCCGCACGCTTCACGATGACGAAGACCAGGCAGCTCGCGTCGCGAAGCTGAGCGCCGAGAAAGCGCTCGACTACCGCTGGGAAGGCGCCGAAGACGTGGGGAGTGCGGCCGCATCCGCGCGTGCCGCACTCGGGTTGCCCGATGATGCCGATGCGGCGTGCGCAGAATGGCGTGATGCGTCGGATGACGCGGAATCGGCGTCTGACTCCGCGTCGCCGACACCGGGCGCGCCCACGGCATCTGACTCGAAAGACTCGAAGGACTCGAAGGGGGAGATCCGTGACCCGTGATTCTGCTGTGGAACTGCGCAGTGAACGCGCGGTGCGATCCGCAGCTCGCCTCGGCAACCGATTGCTCGCCGGACGCACCGCCTCTGTGGCACTGTCGAACGCCGAGCTGCAACGCGAACTCGCGCGGGTGCTTCGGAGTATGGGCGTGCGTCTGCGAACGGCCGATGACCAGGTCGATTTCGCGTTCGTGGATCATGCCGATCCTGCACCGAATGCTGCGGTCAGTGCAGGTCGCGGCGGCCGCTCGCATGGGCTCCCCGGCGTGCGCATCGGGCTCGACGGCTCGACGGAGTCGCTGCGTGCAGCCGACGCAGAGTCGCGGATCGCCTGGGCGGTTGCCGGCATGCCCGCAACGGCGGCGCTCGCCGACGAGGTGCGCGCGGCGGCATCGCACCGAGACGATGGCGCACGTATCGGCGTGAGCCTCGTTCTCGAACCGAAGACCGCGGCATTCGCACGCATGCTGGCCGATGCCGGATGCGAGGTGGCGGTCTTCAGTGCGGTGTCGGAGACCGACCCCGAGATCGCCGCGGCACTGGCGAGTGACGGCCGTGTCGCGGTGTTCGCCCCGCAGCACGCGGTCGATGCCGCGAATGCCGCGGAGGTCGACGCGCGGCATGCCGTGGCACTGCTCGACTGGGCCCCGGCCTATCTCGTCGATGACGGGGCGCACTTGCTGCGACTCGCCCACACGGAGCAGCGCACGGCGCTGGCGGCGCTGCGAGGCGTCGCTGAAGAGACGACGAGCGGCGTGCGACCCGTGCATGAGATGGCGTCGCTCGGTGCGCTTCGGGTTCCGGTGATCGCGGTCAACGACGCACGCACCAAAACCGATTTCGACAACCGGATCGGCACCGGCCAATCGTGCGTCTTCGCGATCGGAGAGGTGCGCGATCACGCCGCGGCCGGGCACGACTACCGCGGGGTGATGGGCGAGCACTGGGTCGTCTACGGGTACGGGCCGGTGGGGCAGGGCGTGGCGCGATTCGCCGCCGCACTCGGAGCTCGCATCACCGTTGTCGAACGCGATGCGGTGCGTGCGCTGTCGGCCGTGCACGACGGGTACGAGGCGGCGACCGCCGCGGCATCGCTTCCGACTGCCGACGTAGTGGTCAGTGCGACCGGTGTGTGGCACACCATCGGCGCGGCCGCGTTCGCGCTCATGCCGGCCGGCGCAGTGGTCGCGGTCGCGGGTGGCATTGATGACGAGCTCGCGCTCGACGAGCTTCGCGACGCGGGCTGGAGGCCGGCGATCGTGGGGCCCGACATCATGGAGTGGCGCGCTCCGGGCGCCGACGGGCCAGGCCCGCGGGTGCTCGCGGGCGGCGGTGGGATCAATTACACCGCAGCCGAGGGCAACCCGATCGAGGTCATGGACCTGTCGTTCGCCACCCAGCTCTCGGCGATCGCGCGACTCATTGCGTCGGAGGATGCCGAGCCGCGACTGCACTCGCTGTCGGCCGCGGCGGAGGATCGCGTGGCCCGTGCCGCACTCGATGCGCTGGGGGCCTCGGTCGAGCCGTCGCCCGTTGACGCGCGACCGGGGGGCGCCGCGCAGCACTGGACCGTGCACCGCTATCGTGCGGGGGCATCGGAGCCGAACGCCCTACACTCGAACGGGTGAACCCTGCAGCACCGATCGTCGTCTACAGCGCGGCCCTCGTCTTCCCCGTGACCAGCCCACGCATCGTCGACGGTGCGGTCGCGGTGCAGGAGGACCGCATCGTCCATGTCGGTGATCGGCGGTGGGTGCTCGAGGTGCTCGCCGAGCGGGGTGCGTCGTTCACGGAAGAGCGCTGGGACGGGGTGCTCGCACCTGGTCTGGTCAACGCGCACACGCATCTGCAGTACACGGGAATGCGCGAAGTCGCCGCCCGCAATTACACGGGCTTCGATCACTGGGGCGATGCGTTCGACGCGGTGTACGCCCGAGAGTCGCACGATTGGGCCGCGGCCGCAGCCGAGGGCGCTCAACTCTCGCTCGCCGCGGGCGTGACCGCCGCGGCAGACGTCGTCACCGACCGAGAGGCGCTCAGCGCACTGCACGACGCGGGCATGCACGGCATCGCCTACTGGGAGGTCTACGGGGCAAACAACGCCGACTGGACCCCGGAGGCGAAGGACGCCGTGCGCGAGCAGATCCGGAACATTCCGACGCCTCCCGGCGCCGGCGTCTCGCCGCACGCGCCCTATTCGCTCGAGGTGCAGCCACTCCTCGAGCTTCCCGACATCGTGCGGGAAGAAGGGTTGCGCCTGCACATTCATCTCGCCGAGGCCCACATGGAGCGCGAGTTCGACGGCATCGACGGCTACGTCGGCGCCGGCCCGGGCGGGCACGGGGCCTGGCCCGAACTCGGCGCCGATAGCTTTCGCGCGCTGCGGTCGCACGGCATCGGCGTCTCATCGACCCAGTTCGTCGACCACCTCGGGGTGCTCGGGCCCGACTGCCACATTGCGCACGGCGTCTACGTGAGTGCCGAAGATCGCGCGCTGCTGCGCGCTCGCGGCACGAGCGTGGCACTCTGCCCGCGGTCGAATGAGGTGATCGGGCTCGATATGCCCCCGGTCGCCGCGTACCTCCGCGAGGGCAACGCCATCGCGGTCGGCACCGACTCGCTATCGTCATCGCCGTCGCTCGACCTGCTCGCCGATGTTGCCAAGCTGTACCAGGTCGCGCGTGCGCAGGGATACCGCGGCGACGATCTGCACCAGAGACTGTTCGGCGCGGCAACCCTCGGCGGGGCGACCGCACTCGGGCTGAACGTGGGCAAGCGTCGCATCGGGCAGCTCGGCGTCGGCGCCATGGCCGACCTCGCCTTCTTCGCCGTTCCCGTGCATGATCCCGATGCGGCGCTCGCCGAACTCGTCGAAGCCGGGGCCGGTCGGGCACGTCGCACGATCATCGGTGGAGTGGAGCGTTACCGATCCGTTCATCACGCCCGGTGATGTCTCGTAGAATGAACCCCGTCCGGATGCCCGCGATCCTGCGCGTCCGCCCGAAGCCAAGGAGTTCCATGTTCCGCACGTCACGCCTCGTCGCGACCCTCGCCGTCGGCGCAGCAGCGATGCTCGCTCTTTCCGCATGCACCAGCGGCGCGACCGGCGATGACGCCGGTGTCGGCGCCGTGACCGAGGGCAAGCTCACCATCGCCACGGGCGAGCCTGCCTACGCGCCGTGGGTGATCGACGACGCTCCGGAAAGCGGGGAGGGGTTCGAAGCCGCCGTCGCCTACGCGGTCGCCGATGAGCTCGGGTACGCGAAAGACGATGTCGAGTGGGTGCGCACCAGCTTCGACGCCGCGATCGCGCCGGGGCCGAAAGATTTCGACCTCAACATTCAGCAGTTCTCGGTGAGCGATGAGCGCAAGCAGGCCGTCGATTTCTCGTCGCCGTACTACACGACGACGCAGGCCGTCGTCGCCGCGGGCGGCACGGACGCCGCGAAAGCGACGAGCATCGCCGACCTGAAGAACGCGACCATCGGCGTCGCCTCCGGCACCACCTCGCTTGAGGTCGCGGAGCAGGTCATCGCGCCGACCCAGGAACTGCAGGTCTTCAACTCGGTCGACGACACCGTCGCCGCACTGAAGAACGGCACCATCGACGCACTGGTCACCGACCTGCCGGGCGCGTTCTACGTGCGCGACGCCCAGCTCGACGACGGCGTCATCGTCGGCCAGCTCGATTCGCAGTCGGGCGGCGATGACTTCGCCTTCGTGCTGCCCAAGGGCTCCGCGCTCACCGCCGACGTCACGAAGGCAGTCGACGCGCTGCGCGAGAACGGCACGCTCGACCAGCTCGCCGCCGAGTGGATCGCCGACCAGGGCGCTCCCGTACTGAAGTAGTCGTCGGGTGACCCACTCACCGGACCGAGCCGGCTCGTCGGTCACGCAGCTCGACGGCTTCAGCCAGATCGAGCTCGACCGACGCGCCTACCGACGGTCGCGCGGGCAGCAGTCGATCCTGATCAGCATCGCGAGCACGTTCGTGTTCGCGACGCTGATTCTGCTGGTGCTGGTGAACAGCCCCGGCTGGGAACGGGTGCGCGAGACGTTCCTGGATCCGCAGGTCGCATTCGAGTCGTTCCCGCGCGTCATCAAGGGGCTGTGGCTCAACATCCAGGTGCTGTTCGTCGCGGCGATCGGCGTGGCCGTGCTGGGCACGCTGCTCGCAATCGCTCGAACGCTGCGCGGCCCGGTTTTCACCCCGATCCGGTTGCTCGCGGCAGGCTACACCGATATTTTCCGCGGCATCCCCGTACTGCTCGTGCTGTACCTGGTGGGTTTCGGTATTCCCGGGCTCGAGCTGACCGGGCGACTTCCCGCGCAGTTCTGGGGCGCGACCGCCCTCATCCTCTGCTATTCGGCCTATATCGCTGAGGTACTTCGAGCCGGCATCGACGCCGTGCACCCGTCGCAGCGGCTGGCGGCCCGCTCGCTGGGGCTCAGCCACGCGAAGACGCTGCGGCTCGTAGTGCTGCCGCAGGCTGTGCGCAAGGTCACGCCCGCCCTCATGAACGATTTCGTCTCGCTGCAGAAAGACGTCGGGCTCATTTCGGTGCTCGGCGCGGTCGACGCGGTGCGCGCCGCACAGATCGAGTCGGCGTCCGCCTACAACTTCACGCCCTATGTCGTCGCTGGGGTGTTGTTCGTGCTGCTGTCGCTGCCCTTCATTCGCATCACCGACTGGGTGACGGCCCGGGCGCAGCGACGCGAACAGATCGGAGGTGTGGTGTGACCGCGCAGGATCACCCGACCGACCCCGTGCTCGACGTGCAGGGGGTCGTCAAGCGCTTCGGCGACCAGGCCGTGCTCCGCGGCATCGATCTGACTGTGCACCAGCACGAGGCTGTGGTGCTGATCGGTGCGTCAGGTTCTGGGAAGTCGACGCTGCTGAAGACGGTGAATCTGCTCGAGCAGGTCGACGACGGGCGGATTCTGCTCGCCGGTGACGACATCACTGATCCGCGTGCCGATGCCGACACCGTGCGCGCTCGGATCGGCGTCGTCTTCCAGCACTACAACCTCTTTCCGCACATGACCGTGCTCGACAACGTCACCCTGGCCGCGCGCAAGGTCTTCCGCACGCCGCGAGCCGAGGCCGAGCGCCGCGGGCTCGAATTGCTCACCCGCATCGGGCTCGGCGAGAAATCGGGGGAGTACCCCGATCGTCTCTCGGGTGGTCAGCAGCAGCGCGTCGCGATCGCGCGCGCGATCGCGACCGATCCCGAACTGCTGCTGCTCGACGAGATCACGAGCGCGCTCGATCCGCAGCTCGTGGGCGAGGTGCTCGATCTGGTGCGCGAGCTGAAAGAGGCTGGCTCGACGATCGTGATGGCGACGCACGAGATGTCGTTCGCGCGGCGCGTCGCCGACCGGGTGGTCTACCTCAAAGACGGTGTCATCATCGAGTCGGGCACGCCCGAGCAGATCTTCGAGCACCCCGAGCGCCCAGAGACGCGGGAGTTCCTCGCACGACTCGGCGATCCGTTCGGAACGTAAACAGTTGGGGATCCGCGGAATGGAAACCCGCGGATCTCGGTTAGACTCATACGTCTGCCTACGAGGAGCTTCGCGCGCTCCTGGCCCGGGGCAGCGTCGTCTTCTCGAGGAGTGCCACTCTTGACACCCGATACCGCTTCCGTACGCACGCCGAAATCGGCGGGCGACACCATCGACCCCGCAGGCATGCGGGTCATCTGGCTGCTGCTGATCGCCGCGTTCGTTGCGATCCTGAACGAAACCACGATGGCGATTGCCATCCCCGAGCTCAACGTCACCCTCGGCATTCCGCCCGAGCTCGGGCAGTGGCTCACCAGTGCCTTCATGCTCACCATGGCCGTGGTCATCCCGACGACCGGCTTCATGCTGCAGCGCTTCACTACCCGGCAGGTGTTCCTGGCGGCCATTTCCACCTTCGTGCTCGGCACGCTCATCTGTCTCGTCGCGCCCGGGTTCAGCGTGCTGCTCGTCGGCCGCGTCGTGCAGGCGGCCGGCACCGGCATCATGATGCCGCTGCTCATGACGACCGTCATGAATGTCGTGCCGCCGCAGTCGCGCGGCCGCATGATGGGGCGTGTCGGCCTCGTCATCAGCCTCGCACCCGCACTTGGCCCGACGCTGTCGGGCGTCGTGCTCGACACGCTCGGGTGGCGCTGGCTCTTCGGCATCATTCTGCCGATCGCGATCATCGCGCTGCTGCTCGGTGCGAAGTGGATGACCAATCTCGGCGAGACCACGCACGCGCCGATCGACGTACTGTCGATCGTGCTCTCGGCGCTCGCCTTCGGCGGCATCGTCTTCGGGCTCAGCCAGCTGGGCGGACACGGCGCCTCGACGGGCGGCCCCGCGATGACCGCCATCATCATCGGTGGCGGAGTCGTGTTCCTCGCGCTGTTCGTGTGGCGCCAGCTCGCGCTGCAGAAGAAGAACGATGCTCTGCTCGATCTGCGTGTGTTCCGTTCGAGCAACTATGTGTTGTCGGTCATCATCATGGCGATCATCTCGCTTGCGATGTTCGGCACGTTCTCGCTGCTGCCGCTGTACCTGCAGAACGTCGCGGGGCTCGACCCGACCCAGGCCGGCCTCGTGCTGTTGCCGGGCTCGGTGCTCATGGGCGTCCTCGGGCCGGTCATGGGGCGCATCTACGATGCCCGCGGGCCGAAGACGCTGCTCGTGCCCGGCACGATCTTGATCGCCGCGGCAATGTTCGTGTACTCGACCGTCGGTACGCACACGCCGATGTGGTTCCTCATGATCGTGCAGATCGCGATGTCGTTGGGTCTTGCGGGCTCATTCACCCCGCTGTTCTCGGCATCGCTCGGCTCTCTCGAGCGTTCGCTGTACTCGCACGGATCTGCCGCGCTGAACACGCTGCAGCAGGTGGGCGGAGCCGCGGGCACCGCCGTGCTGATCTCGATCTACTCGAGCTTCTTGCACGCCGGTGAGGCCGAGGGTCTCGCCACCGCCGATGCAGGTGCGCCGGGTGCGCACGCGGCGTTCTTCACCGCGGCGTGCATCGCGGTCGTGCCGATCGTGCTGTCTTTCTTCATCAAGAAGCCCGAAGAGACCTCGGGCGCACACGGCGGGCACTGACCTGTTCGGTGGGCGGGGTGCTGTCTGGCCCCGCCCGCCCCGTCACGCGTTAGCCGAGGGCACTGATCGAGCGCCGCACCGCCTCGGCGAGTTGACGCACGGCCGCTGATGGGCCGCCCGGCCCGGCGGGCGCTGCAAGCAGCAGTTCCCGCGCGTATCGCGGATCGTCGATGGGGCGCAGCACAACGCCCTCCGGAGGATTGAACCTCACGAGACTCGGCACCAGTGCCACGGCCATTCCCGCCGCGATGAGCCCGAGTACCACCGAGTAGTCGTCTGTGCGGATCGCGACGTTGACCTGCAGCCCTTCGGCGTGAAAGAGCTCGCGCACGAGATCGTCGAGCGTATCGCCCGGCGTTGACCCCATGACCCAGCTGTCGTCGGCGAGCGACAGGAGCGCTTCCCGGTCGAACGACGCGTGCGACGCGGCGGGGTGCGTCGCGGGCAATGCGATGAGCATGGGATCGGTGAACAGGTGCGTGGTGTGCACCTCGGCGCGGAACGGGAGCCGGTACCCGCCGGCGGCATAGACGAGCGCGGCGTCGAGCGTGTGCTGGTTGATGCGCGTGATGAGTGGCGCGAGCTCCTCGAGCGTCGCGTCGAGTTCGATGCCGAGTTCGGCGACGCGGCTGGCGATGCCGGGGAGCAGACGTGAGGCCGCCGTCGGGAAGGTGCCGAAGCGCAGTCGAATCTTGCCGAGCTGCGCCAGATCGCGCACGTCGGTGAGCGCGCGATCAGCGAGGCTCAAGATCTCGTCGCCGCGTTCGAGCATGAGGTTGCCCGCGGTGGTGAGCTTGCTGCCTCGGGTACTCCGCGTCGTCAGATCCGTGCCGACGAGGCGATCAAGATTCTTGAGGTGATAGTCGACGGTCGGCTGACTCCAGCCCAGCCGCTTCGCCGCGCGCGCGACGGAACCCTCCGCGGCTACCGCGCTGAGCGCTTGGAGCTGTCGGAAATCAATCACCGCGTACCTCGGTTCTTCTGGATCAACCGGGGTCATTCGCCCCAGTGCGTTCCAGACAGTATATGGCTCCCGGGAGGCGATTGCGGGCTTCACGCCGACGTCCTGCGCGGCCACGCTGGAGTCATGCTGGAACAGGATTCGCGTATCGACCCCCGTCATTCGCCGCTGGGCAACGAAGCCCCGACCGTGGCGCCGATCGGCGGTGCCGCTGGGCCTGCGGCGCGTGGCACCGATGTGGCGCCGCGGTCGCGGCAGGCCGCCGCCGCGTCTGCCGCACAGCGCACGGCTCCGTATGCCGACGCGCTGCGCCGGTTCGCCGACGCCCGCCCGATGTCGCTCATGGTGCCGGGGCACGGCAGCGACCCCGAGCACGGTGCGTCACACCTCACCGACCTGCTTGGCGAGCGGGTGCCCGCGGTCGACATCCCGCTGATGCTCGAGGGCATCGACCTGGGGGAGGACTCGCCGCTCGCGCAGGCGCAGCAGCTTGCCGCCGAGGCCTGGGGTGCGCGTCGCACCTGGTTCCTGACGAACGGTGCCTCGCAGGCAAACCGTACTGCCGCCATCGCGGTGCGCGGGCTCGGCGAACGCATTCTCGTGCAGCGCAGCATGCACTCGAGCCTCACCGACGGAGTGCTGCTCTCAGGTCTCGTACCCGCGTTCGTGCGCCCCGGAATCGACGCGCATCATGGGATCGCCCACGGGTTGACGCCCGCGGTGCTGGATGCCGCGCTCACGCGAGAGGCCGAGGCCGGCCGTGCGGTGTCGAGCGTCTACGTTGTCTCGCCCAGTTACTTCGGGTCGACCGCAGATGTCGCCGGTCTTGCCGAGGTGGCGCACGCGCATGACGCGGCCATCATCGTGGACGGCGCCTGGGGAGCGCACTTCGGCTTTCACGCCGACCTGCCCGAGTCGCCGGCCCGACTCGGCGCCGACCTCGTCGTGTCGAGCACGCACAAGCTCGCCGGTTCGCTCACGCAGTCGGCGATGCTGCACCTCGGCGAGGGGCCCTTCGCCGACCGTCTCGAGCCGCTGGTCGCTCGCGCCTACTCGATGACGGCGTCCACTTCGATGAGCAGCCTGCTGATGGGGTCGCTCGACGAGGCGCGGCGCGCGCTGGTGCAGGGTGAGGCGCGCATCGGCGAGGCGATCCGTGCGGCCGATGAGATTCGGGATCGGCTGCGCGCCGACGACCGCTTCGCCATCATCAGTGACGGCTTCGACGCGTTCCCCGATATCGTGGCGACCGACCGTCTGCGGGTGCCCATCGACGTTTCTCGCATCGGCCGCAGCGGCCACTGGGTACGCGGTCGCATGAGCGCCGAGCACGGCATCTACCTGGAGATGTCGACGGCGACGAGCGTCGTCGCCGTGATCGGTGCACTCAACGTTCCCGATGTGGAGCGCGTGATCTCGGCGCTCGACGAAGTGGCGACTGCGGCGATTGCCGATCCTGACACCGCGGCCGCAGCAGGCTTCCCCGAGTTGCCCGAGCCCGGTGCGCTGCGCGTACTGCCGCGCGACGCGTACTTCGGTGAGAGCGAAGTCGTGCCCGCTGCCGAGGCGGTCGGCCGCATCTCCGCCGATACGCTCGCCGCGTACCCGCCGGGAATTCCAAATCTGCTGCCGGGCGAGGAGGTGACGGCCGAGACCGTCGCGTTCCTCCAGGCCGTCGCGGCGTCGCCCACGGGGTATGTGCGCGGCGCCGTCGATACGGCGGTGTCTGGCATTCGGGTGGTGCGCAGCTGAACGCGGCGCGAGCCTGAGCGCACTCAGGTGCCGCAACGCCGAAGGGCGGCGATCCGAATCCGGATCGCCGCCCTTCGTGCGGTGATGTCTCAGTGCGGCGCTTACTTCTTTTCGAAGAGGTTGCCGACGAGCGTGGAGCCCACGAGCACGATGAGCAGCAGCACGATGCCGACCGCGGCGATGCCCGCATAGTTGAGCGGCTCGCCTGCGTGCGACAGCATCGACGCCGTGTCGTCTCCGCCGCCGCTCGCGAATGCGGGGGCAGCGACGAAGACCGAGGCGAGCGCGACAGTCACGGCGGTGGCGATGCGGGTGCGGATCTTCACGAAAACTCCTCGGTCGTGCGGGCGCGCGAATGCGCAGCGAATACGTTCAGTCTAGCGTGCGCGCGCTCCGGTTCTCACGTCGTCGCCGCGTCGCTCGGAAGAAGCCGAGGTTTCCGTCGTAGCGTTGTCGTATGACTGAACAGCGCCAGCAGACCGCGATCGACCGTATCGCCGAGGCCTGGGTGGACACCCTGGTGGAACACGACCCGACGATCGGCACCTATATTGGCCGAACCGTGGATGGCTTGCCCGACCTCTCCCCGCAGGGCGCCGAGGCGCTCGCGGCCGACGAGCGTCGCGCACTCGCCGAGCTCGTCGCGACCGCGCCCATTGACGAGGTCGATGCCGTGACTCGCGCCGACCTGGAGGCCGAGCTGCGCCTCTCGCTCGCGCAGCACGACGCGGGCGAGCACCTGCGCGACCTCAACGTGATCGCCTCGCCGTCGCAGAACATCCGTGACATCTTCGACCTCATGCCCACCGATACCGAAACGGATTGGGAGCACGTCTCGGCGCGTCTGCGCGCCGTGCCGGCGTCGCTCGCGGGGTATCGCGAGACGCTTGCGGACGGGGTGCGGCAGCGTCTCGTTCCCGCGATCCGCCAGGTCGAAGAGGTTGCCGCCCAAGCGCGTCGCACCGCCGGCACGCCCGAAGATCTCGGTTTCTTCGGGCGGCTCGCGGGCACGGCGGGGATCCCGGCGGGTCTCGCGATCGAGGTGGCCGCGGCGGCCGCAGAAGCGTCAAGCGCGTACTCCGAGCTCGCCGACTTCCTCGAGCGCGAGGTCGCGCCGCACGCGCCCACCGCCGACGCGTTCGGTCGGGATCGCTACGCGCTCGCTTCGGAGGCGTTCCTGGGCGCAAAGATCGATCTCGACGAGACCTACGAGTGGGGGCTCGAGGAGCTCGCGCGCATGGTCGACGAGCAAGAACGCACGGCGGCCGAGATCGTCGGCGGGTCGCCCCGTCCCGGCATCGTCGCGGAAGCGATCGCGAAACTCGAACAGGATCCGTCGCGCAAGCTCCACGGCACCGAGGCGCTGCAGCGCTGGATGCAGGAGACCAGCGATCGCGCGGTCGCCGAACTCGCGGGCACGCAGTTCGAGATCCCCGAGCAGATCCATGCGCTCGAGTGCCGCATTGCACCGACGCAGGAGGGCGGCATCTACTACACCGGGCCGAGCGACGACTTCACCCGCCCCGGCCGCATGTGGTGGTCCGTTCCCGAGGGCGTCACCGAGTTCGACACCTGGCGCGAGCTCACCACGGTCTACCACGAGGGCGTGCCCGGTCATCACCTGCAGATCGGCCAGGCGGTGGTCAACCGCGGATCGCTCAACGAGTGGCGTCGCCAGCTCGCCGGCACCTCGGGTCACGCCGAGGGGTGGGCGCTGTACGCGGAGCGCCTCATGGAGCAGCTCGGATACCTCGATGACCCGGCGGATCGCCTCGGCATGCTCGACGGTCAGCGCATGCGGGCCGCCCGCGTCGTGCTCGACATCGGTGTACACCTCGGCAAGCGTCGCCCCGACGGTGGCGTGTGGGATGGCGAGTACGCCTTCGGGTTCCTCGCCGACAACGTCAACATGAACGACGGGTTCGTGCGCTTTGAGGTGCTCCGGTACCTCGGCTGGGCCGGGCAGGCTCCGTCGTACAAGGTCGGTCAGCGCATCTGGGAGCAGCTGCGCGATGAGGCATCCGCGCGCGCGACCAGCGACGGGGGATCGTTCGACATCCGCGCCTTTCACCGCGACGCGCTCGCACTCGGTGGCGTGCGCCTCGACACCCTGGAACGCGCCCTGCGGGGCGGCTTCGGCGCGTGACCGACCCGCTCTGCCCCTGTGGCCGCGGCATCGCCTACGCGGCGTGCTGCGGCCCGTTGCACGCGGGGGAGCCGGCGCCCACGGCCGAGCGCCTCATGCGGTCGCGGTTCAGCGCGTTCGCGCTCGGCGACGCCGCGTATCTGCGCGCGAGCTGGGACCCGGTTACACGGCCCGATGACCTCGACCTCGACGACGGCACCGAATGGCGGCGACTGTTCATCGAGGAGGTTGAGGGCGGCGGACCGTTCGACGGGACCGGCTCGGTGACGTTCACCGCGATCGGTCGCGGGCCGGCGGGGCGCATCGAACTGCGCGAGCGCAGTCGCTTTGCGCGATCCGGATCCGACCGCCGCTGGGTGTACGTCGACGGCGACGTCGAATAGCGCGTTTCGCCCCGCACCCTTAGAGGCGTACCGCCAGGAGTGGTTGGACGTCGGGCAGCTCGGGGTGCTCCCGATGCAGTACGGACCCCGCACGCAACCGGGGAAGCGCCTCGTCGAGGGTCGCCCCAAGCAGATACAGTGTGTCGGCGCGGCGCGACTCCCAGACCGGGAACTCTCCGTCTGCGCGAGCGCCCGCGGGATCCCAGAGCAGAAAATCACCGTTCTCGCTCCAGCCGAACACGTCCAGACGCTCCGCGAGCTCCCACGAGCCGTCGGGCTCGATCATCCAGTCGAAGTCTTCGATGCGGCCCTCACGGAATTGTGCGCGAAAGCGCGTGGTGAGGTGCTCGGCGCGTGCCCGACCGTCGGCGAAGCCGGAGCGCACGGGCGGGTAGATCAGCCACAGGCCGAAGGTGCGGGCCCACCCGTACCGCTCAATGAAGTCGACATACGATTTCGGAAAGCCGAGGCCGTTCGAGAACCGGAACTCCCGCAGCGCTTCGTGATCGAGGTGTGCGGTGGTCGGGGCCCCGTCGATGCGCCAGGGATGGGAACGATGCATGCGCGACCCGCTCAACGGATGTAGACGTCGAGGTGGGTGCCGAAGGTACCGCGGTCGTAGATTTTGCCGGGGTGCCCGAACGGCGTCTCGAAGACCGTGCCTTTCGGGGCGTCGCCCGCGAGCACGATGTAGCCATCGGAGTCGCTGACGTAGCCGTCATCGTTGACGTGGCGGCCGGGAATCTCGAGGCCGGGCCCGGGAAGCACCTGCTCGCTGTAATACGTGAAGCGGTAGCCGCCCCAGTTCACGGCGCCGCTGAACATGAACTGCTCGAGCGTGTAGAGCGCGGTGCTGTCGGTGCCGGCGGCGGGTTGCTTCGCCGATGCCGTCGCGGCCGGCTCCTCTGCCGCCGCGATGTCGAGTCCGGCCTGCGTAGCGCTGCCGGTCGCCGTCGCAGCGGTGACCGACTGCGTGCGGCTCGTGCTCGCCGCAGTCGGGTCGCCGGTCGCGGCAAACGCCGCGGTCATCGAGAACGGGGCGAGCACTGTGGTGCCGAGCAGCAGCGCGGCCGTGCCGGTCGCACCCACGGCGTGCACGCGGGTGCGCCACGGGGCGCGCGTGCGTGCAGTACCGGAGACCATGGCCACAGAGTCTAGCCTCCGGTACTGCGAGCCCGCGACGCGCGCGCTTCGCGTCAGCTGCGCGACGCGCGCAGGCGCTGCACCCAGGCTTCGACCGCTGCGGCCTCGCGCGGAATCCCCGCCGACAGGTTCACGCAGCCGTCGGCCGTCACGACGATGTCGTCTTCGATGCGCACGCCGATGCCGCGGTACTCCTCGGGCACGGTGAGGTCGTCGGGCTGGAAGTAGAGGCCGGGCTCGATGGTGAAGACCATGCCGGCCTCGAGCACGCCGTCGAGATACAGGTCGCGGCGCGCCTGCGCGCAGTCGTGCACGTCCATGCCGAGATGGTGGCTGGTGCCGTGCACCATGTAGCGACGGTAGTAGGCGGTGCCGTCGTCTTCGGGGAGGAAGCCCCACTCGCGCGTGCGGCGCTCGATGATCTCCATCGCGGCGGCGTGCACCTCGCGGAAGCGGATGCCCGGCTTCACAATGGCGCGTGCGGCGTCAGCCGCTTCGAGGACGGTCTCGTACACACGACGCTGCACTTCGCTGAAGGTGCCCGAGATGGGTACGGTGCGCGTGATGTCCGCGGTGTACAGGCTGTCGAGCTCGATTCCGGCGTCGAGCAGCAGCAGATCGCCGTCGCGCACGGGGCCATCGTTCTGAATCCAGTGCAGCGTGCAGGCGTGGGGGCCCGACGCGGCGATGGTCTCGTATCCGACAGTGTTGCCCTCGAGGCGGGCGCGCTGGTTGAAGACGCCCTCGACGATGCGTTCGCCGCGCGTGTGCGCGCTCGCCTGCGGCAGAGCCGCGAGCACGTCATCGAAGCCCTGCGCCGTTGCGTCGACCGCGGCCTGCATCTCGGCGAGCTCGTACGCGTCTTTGACGAGGCGCAGCTCGGAGGCGACGCGGGCCACCTCGGGGTCGTCGAGCGTGCGGTCGGCGTCACCGGCAACGAACTCCGCGAGCCCGGCGGTGGCGACGCCGAGCGCCGCCGAAACCTGCGCGAGCGACGGGCGCGGCCCGATCCAGAACTCGCCGATTTCGGGGTTCGCGAAGAACTCATCGCTGTCGCGACCGGCTCGCTCGCGGAAGTACACGGTGGCGTCGTGGCCGCCATCGCGCGGTTCGAACACGAGAACGGCACCGGGCTCGCTCGCGGACCCCCACCCGGTGAGGTGGGCGAACGCACTGTGCGCGCGGTACTGGTAGAACGTGTCGTTGGAGCGCTGCTTCATCGCACCCGCGGCCACGACGACGCGCTCACCCCGGAACTGCGCGGCGAAGGTCGCGCGGCGCTCGGCGGCGTGCGCCGCAACTGGCCAGGCCTCGGGGAGCGTCTCCGGGCGATCCGCCCAGTGCGTGGAGAGGTACTCCACGAACACGTCGGTCTGCGGAGTGGTGCTCCGGTTGCTGTTGTCGATTTCCACCTCGTGAGTGGTCTGAGCGCTGTCGGTCATGCGTCCATCTTCTCACTTCGACGCCGCATGCGACCGGCAGCGACCGCGCCGTAAGATGGCAGGATGACGGATTCCGCGGCGGGGCAGCCTGGCTTCGATCTGCACACGCACTCGGTGTTCTCGGACGGCACGACCCGGCCCGCTCAGATCGCGCGCGATGCCGCCGACATCGGCTTGGCCGGGTTCGCCCTCACCGATCACGACACCATCGATGGGTGGGACGAAGCGCGTGAGGCGGCGGCCTCGGTGGGCGTCGATTTTCTGCCGGGCATCGAGATCACCACCAAACACGGCGGCAAATCTCGGCACCTGCTCGGGTACGGCATCTCTCCGCTCGCCGGTGAACTTTTCGACGCCCTTGCCCATGTGCGCCGATCGCGCTTGACCCGCGCACGCGAAATGGTGCGTCTGGTCGCCGCCGATTACGCGATCACCTGGGAGGCCGTCGTCGGCGACGAAGACGCGCGCACGGTCGGTCGGCCGCACATCGCTGACGCGCTCGTGGCTGCCGGGTATTTCCCCGATCGCAGCACGGTGTTCGCCGAGCTGCTCCATCCGCGCTCCCGGTACTACCTCGGCACCGACGCGATCGAGACCGTGGAAGCGATTCGCATGGTGCACGCTGCAGGTGGCGTCGCCGTGCTCGCCCACCCGGCTGCGTTCCGACAGCGGACTCCCGTATCTCCGCGCGAACTCGGCGAGCTCGCCGAAGCGGGGCTCACCGGAGTCGAGCTGCGCCATCCCGAGCACCGCGACGACTGGATGCCTCCGATCATCGCGGCGGTCGCTCAGCAGGGACTCGTGGCGACCGGCTCGAGCGACTACCACGGCGCCGGCAAGCCGAATCTCCTCGGGCAGCAGACCACCGACCTCGAGACGGTAGCGCGGCTCCGCGAAGGGCTCGCGACGCCGCGCTGAATCGACTCAGGGTGATGCGCCAGTCGTCTCAGTGGCCCTGCGACGCAGACCAGAGTTCGGCGTACGGGCCCGGCACCGCCCGCAGTTCGTCGTGAGTGCCGGTCTGGGCGATCCGGCCGTCGTGCATGACCACGATGCGATCTGCGCTCGCGGTCTGAGCGAGCCGATGCGCAATCACGACCGAGGTGCGGGGGCCGGCAGCGGCGCGCGACGCGGCGTCGAGCAACTCCGCATCTTGCGAGCCTGCTTCAGCGGTTGCCTCATCGAGAATGACCAGCGGGGCTTCGGCGAGCGCGACGCGTACGAGCGCGAGGTGCTGGGCCTGACCGGGAGTCAGGGTGAGGCCGGTATCGCCGATACGAGTGTCGAGCCCCTCGGGCAGATGCAGGATCCACTCCGCACCCAGGCGCCCGATCGCCGCGGTGATCGCGGCGTCATCGGCGTCGGCGAAGAGCGTCAGATCGTCGCGCACGGTGCCATCGAACACGTGCGGCTCCTGCGCGAGCAGCACGGACGCGGCACGCTGATCGACGGGGTGTGCCTCGGCGAGCGCGCGTGCGTCGTGCCGCACCGTGCCGCGGCGGGGCACGAGCTCGCCGGCGACGACGCGGGCGAGCGTCGACTTGCCCGCGCCGCTCGCGCCAACGACGGCGACGAACTCCCCGGGGGCGATGGAGAGCGCAACATCAACGAGGTCGGTGGTGTCGGCGCGGTAGCCGAATTCCAGATCGACGATCTCCAGGTGACCGCGCCGCACGGCAGCGGTGGGGGCGCCAGGTGTCGGTGCGCCCACTGCCGATTCGATCGCCATCGTCTGGCGATCCGGCACCGGGAGCATGATGACGCCGGTGAGTCGCGCGAGGCTCGCCCCGGCGTCTTGCAGGTCATCGATGCGTGCGAGCAGGCTGCCCATCGGGCCGAAGAGACCGAGAAAGTACAGTGCGGCGGCGGTCGCAGCACCGATTTCGAGCGTGCCCGACGAAACCAGGAGGTACCCGACGAGCAACACGGCCGTGAGCCCGACGAACTCTGCGAAGTTCAGATTGCCGAAGAACACGTTTCGCACGTGCGTCGCGCGCACCTCCAGCCCGATAGCCTGCTCCGATGCGTCGCCGATGCGGGTCAGGTGTCGGGTTTCGGCCTGGAGGGCGGCGACCGTGTCGGCGCCGCGCACGGCCTCGATGGTGCGCTGGCCCCGCTCGGCGACCGCAGCGCGGTGATCGCGGTAGACCGGAGCGCTGCGCCGCAGGAAGACCCGCAGGGCGATGATCTGGATGGGGGCCGCGGCGAGAGCCGCCAGGGCGAGTCGCGGGTCGAGCACACTCATCCCGACGAGGCTGAGCGCGATGCCGAACCCCGCACTGAGGAGCGCCGGCAGCGCTTCGGAGACGACCTCACCGACGGCACGCACATCGGTGGAGAGCCGGGAGATGAGGTCGCCGGTGCCGGCGGCCTCGATGCGCGCGGCGGGCTGAGCGAACGCCGAAGCGAACGCGGATTCACGCACGACACGGATCGTGCGCTGCGCCAGACGCGCGAGGAGCACGCGGCCCAACCACGTGAGTGCGGCGCCGACGGCGAAGGCGACGACGAGCGCGATGACGACGGGCACGAGCACGGACGCGTCACCGGCGACGACGCCGTCGACGAGACGGCCGACGAGCCACGGAGCAACGAGTGCGGCACCGGTGCCCGCGCCAATCGCCAGGAGTGCGGCGATGGGAAGCAGGGGCGTGCGGCCGATGGTGCGAGTGAGGAATCGCGCCGTGTCGCGACCGCTCGCCACCGGGAGCTTGGTCGTCTGGGGATCGCTCATCGGGTGGCCTCCCGGAGGTCGTGCACCTGGTCGCAGGCGGCGAGCAAGCTGGGACGATCGGTGATCAGCAGCATGGTGCGGCCTGCCATGCCGAGCGCTGCGGCGATGCGCGCTTCGGTCACCGGGTCCATCGCGGTCGTCGGCTCGTGGAGCACGAGCACCTCGTGCGGCTGGTGCAGGGCGCGCGCGAGCAGCAGCCGCTGACGCTGGCCGCCCGAAAGCCGCAGCCCCCGCTCGCCGAGCGGCTCGTCGAGCCCGAGCGGCAAGCGCGCGACAACCTCATCGAACCCTGCCGTCGCGAGGTGCGTTTCGTCGGCGGGTGCGCCGAGGTTCTCAGCCGCCGAACCGCTGAAGACGGCGGCGGCGTGCGGGGGTGCGAAGATGGCGGTGCGCAGCGCCCGTGAGTCGAGCGTGCTGGCATCGATGCCACCGATCGAGATCTCACCGGGAAGTGCTCCGCGACGCGCGCCCAGCAGATCGGCGAGGTCGTTCGCGTGCGCCGGGTCGCACCGCACGCCGACGACCGCGCCCGGGGGTACGACGACGGAGCCCTGCGCAGTGGCGATGGCGAGCGGGGCGGGCGCGCTGTTCGCGGTCGATGTCGCGATCGGCTTGGCAGGTTCGGTGCGGGGTGCCGGATCCTCCAGCCCGGCATCGGGTGCCGCGTCGCCCGAGAGGTATTCCGACAGTCTCCGCGCCGAGCCGTGCTTCGCCGCGATCTGTGCCGGTACCGAGCCAAGGGTCTGCAGCGGTTCCTTAATGATCTGCGCCAGCCCCATGGCGGTGACGAAACCGCCAATCGATACGTCGCCGTGCAGCGCAAGCCAGCCGCCGAGGGCGGCGATGCCGGCGAAGACGCAGCCGCTCACCAGCGTTGCGAGTGACGCGAGACCCGCTGATGAGCGCTCAGCGCTGAGGGCGGCCTCCGCGGCGCTGGCGCTTTCCGCCCGGTATCGTTCGCTGGCCCGTTCGGCTCCGCCCAACGAGCTGAGCACACGGAAGCCGGTCGCGAAGTCCGTTCCCACCGTGTCGAGGCGCGCTGCGCGGTTCTGCGCGGCGAAACCGCGTCGACGCAGGGGGCCGCTCACGAGGTGCACGAGAGCACCCTGCACCAGGGCGCCGACGATGGCGGCCACCGCCAGCTGCCAGGCGATGCCGAGCAGCACGAACACCGAGAGGCCGACCGCGGCAACGGACGCCGCGATTTCGGCCGCGACCCAGAAGATGCCCGCCGACTGGAACGTGTCTGAGGCGGACAGCGCCAGCACGTCGCCCGTCGGGCGGCGACGCGATCCGTCGAACAGGGCCGCCCCGATCACGCGTTGACGCAGGGTGTGCTCGCCGCGGGTGTACACGCGGGTGCCGACGCGCACGCCTGTCTGCCAGGCCACGATGAGTAGCAGGAACGCCGCAGCGAGCAACCCGAGCGACCAGACGAGCGCGAGCGGATCCCGAAGTCCGATCGCATGATCGATGACGACGCCGACCGCGACCGGCACGAGCACCTCGCCGAACTGGTGCGCCGCGAACCCCGACAGCGCGAGCGCGGTGCGCCCGGGACGCCGACCGCCCGAGAGCGCCTCGCCGAAGACCGCTCCCGGCGTCACCCCGGCGCGCTGCGCACGACCGCGACGGCTCACGGTGCCGGGGTGCCCGGGACAGCGGGAAGCGGGGATTCAGGCATACCCGCCATCGTATCGTTGGCGTCGAAGCCGGTGTCGAGGCTGCGGTCGAGCGGCACCACGAGCGGGCCACCGGTCACCGGGTCCGCGATCACCCGGCTCTCGAGGCCGAAGACCTCGGCGACGAGGTGCTCGGTGACGATGTCACCGGGCGGGCCCTCGGCGACCACCCGGCCATCGCGCATCGCGATGATGTGCGTGGCGTAGCGCGCTGCGTGATTGAGATCGTGCAGCACCGCGACGAGGGTGCGGCCCTCGCGGTGCAGCCGCCGAAACAGGTCGAGCAGCTCGATCTGGTGCGCGATGTCGAGAAACGTCGTCGGCTCGTCGAGCAGCAAGATAGGTGTCTCTTGCGCGAGCGCCATCGCGACCCATGCGCGCTGCCGCTGCCCGCCCGAGAGCTCGTCGACCTGACGCGTTGAGAGCTCCTCGGTGTGCGTCGCGGCGAGTGCGGCGGCCACGGCGCGCGCGTCTTCCGCCGACCACTGCTTGATGAGACGCTGGTGTGGAAAACGGCCTCTCGACACGAGATCTGCGACGGTGATGCCATCGGGCGCGATCGAGGTCTGGGGGAGCAGCCCCACCTCGCGGGCGAGGATCTTTGCGGGCATCTTCGCGATCGACCCGCCGTCGAGTAGTACCGCGCCGGCGACGGGCTTCAGGAGTCGCGAGAGACTGCGCAGCAGCGTCGATTTGCCGCACGCATTGGGTCCGACGATCACCGTGAACGACCCGTCGGGGATGCGCACGTCGAGGTGCTCGGCGATGTTGCGCCGATCATAGGCGAGCGTGACGTCGTCGGCATGCAGCCGAGCACTGGAACGCATTACGGTGGGGTCCTTTCGAAGAGTCATCGGCGCTGCGTCTCCCGGACGAGCAGCCAGACGAAGTAGACACCGCCGACGCACACCGTGACGATGCCGACCGGCAGTTGCAGAGGAGCAAACGCGCGCTGAGCCGCGAAGTCGCTCACGACGAGCAGGAACGCGCCGGTGAGGCCCGCGGCGAGTAATCCCACACCTGCCGAGCGTGTGAGACGTCGGGCGATCTGCGGCGCCACGAGCGCGATGAACGCGATCGGCCCGGCGGCGGCGGTGACCAGGGCGACGAGCGCGACGCCGACCACGACCGCAACGAGACGCACCCGCGTGGGCCGCGAACCAAGCGACCCGGCGGCGTCGTCGCCGAGTTCGAGCACCCGCAGCCCGGGCGACAGGGCGAGTGCCGCGGGCACGAGCACCAGAAGCACGACGAGCACGGGCCCGAGCGTCTCGATCGTGATGCCGTTCAGCGATCCGCTGCCCCAGACACCGGCGGTGAGCTGCTCCTCGACGGTCGCGCGGAGCATCAGGTACATGTTCACCGCGGCGAGCATCGCCGAAACCCCGATGCCTACGATGATCAACCGGAAGCCCTGCACGCCGCCTCGGTAGGCGAGCACAAACACGACGAGCGCAGTGATGATGCCACCCACGAGCGCGCCCGTCGCGACCGCCGCATAGCCTCCGCCGGTCACCAACAGCACGATGAGTGCTCCGGTGTACGACCCCGACGAGAATCCGATGACATCGGGGGAGCCGAGCGGGTTGCGGGTGAGCGACTGGAAGATCGCGCCCGACATGCCGAGTGCGAGACCGAAGAGGGCGGCGAGCAGCGCCCGAGGCAAACGCCACTCGCGCACGACCAGCACGGTGCCGCCGTCAGCCGTGCCGAGCAACCCCTGCACGACGTCCCCGATCTGAAGCGATGTCGCGCCGATGGCGATGGAGAGCACGATCGCGAGCATCGTCGCCACCCCAATGACGAGGGTGACGAGAGCGGCCCGTGCCGAAAGGTTCCACGACCAACGCGCCGACTGGGCGATGACGCGGCGTCCACCGAAGCGCACCTCGGGGGTCGGGTGCAGGTGATCCCGCACCGCCGCAGTCTCGCCGGCCCGGCCGGTTCGCAGCAGGTCGCCGCTCACAGCGTGCTCACCTGGCGGCGTCGCGCGAGCACGATCAGTACGGGCGCCCCGACGACGGCCGTGACGATGCCGACCTCGAGCTCTTTCGGTGCGAGCACGACGCGGCCGATGATGTCCGAGGAGAGCAGGAGGAGTGCGGCGGCGACCGCGGAGAACGGGATGATCCAGCGCTGATCGGGGCCGGTGAACCAGCGCACCACGTGCGGCACCATGAGGCCGACGAACCCGATCGGGCCGGCGGCGGCAGTCGCGGCCCCCGCGAGCAGCGTGACCGCGACGATCACGATGATGCGCGTGCGCACGACATTGGCGCCGAGGGACCGGGCGAGATCGTCACCGAGAGACACGGCGTTCAGGGCGCGCCCGGAGACCGCGCCGAGCCCGAGCCCGATGGTGATCGGCGCGAGCACCGTGGCGACGGTGCCCCAGCCGCGGCCGGCGAGTGACCCGGCGCTCCAGCGCAGCATGTCGCTGAACGCGTCAGGATGCAGCATCGTGATGACTCCCGCGAATCCGCCGAGGAGTGCTCCGAGTGCGACGCCCACAAGTGTCAGACGCACCGGCGTCGCGCCGAGGGAACCCATCGACCCGAGCGCGTAGACGGCGGCGGTGACGAGTACAGCGCCTCCGAACGCGAACCACAGGTACTGCGACATTGCGGTCACCCCGAAGAGTCCGATCGCGACGACAACGGCGAGATTCGCGCCGGCGCCGACGCCGAGAATGCCCGTATCGGCGAGCGGGTTGCGGGTGAGTGCCTGGATGAGCGCGCCGGCGGTGCCGAGCGCACCGCCCACCAGAAGCGCGAGAGCGGCCCTGGGCAAGCGCATCTCGTGCACGATGTACGAGGTCTCGCCGCCGTCGGCGTGCCAGAGGGCCTGCCACACCTCAGCGAACGCGATGCCGCGAGCTCCCACCCAGAGGCTGCCGAGTACGGCGATGGCCAGCAGCGCGAGCGCGGCGACGAGAAAGATCGTGCGCGTCGCGGCGAGTCGGGGTACGCCGGAGGCGACACGCTCTGTGCCCACCGAGGGGGCTTCGGAGCGCGCCGCCGGGGCGCTGATCGGCGCGGTGACGTGCGTGTTGGGCATCAGGCCTGGGCGTCGACCCGCTGCTGCACCTCGGCGAACAGCGCGTCGAGGTCTTCCAGATTGTCGCTTGCCCAGCCGAACGAGCCGGTGGGTGAGAGCGGGATGTAGTCGAAGACGAGGCCGTTCTGTACGGCCGGGAGCCCGGCGTAGATGGTGTTCTTTGCCAGATTCTGCTTGATTTCGTCGTCGCTCTGCAGGATGAAGATGACATCGGCGTTCGACAGGCGGTCGATGCTCTCGTACGAGAACCACTCGGGGAAGAGCGCCTCATTCACCTCGTCGTCCTGCTGCTCACGGAACGTCACGCCGAGGTCGCGGAGAATCGGGGTGGCGAAGTGAGTATCCGCGTAGGTGCCCCACTCGTCCGCCTGCGGTACCAGGACCGTGTAGGCGCGGTCCGTGAGCAGATCGCCGTACTTCGCGATGATCTCGTCGCGGCGTTCGTTGTAGGCTTCGTCGAGCGGGGCGAGCTCGTCTTCCTTGTCGAGAATCTTCGCCATCTCGGTCGCGCGTGTGCGCCAGCTCTCGCCGTCGCGAGCGGGGAAAGTGACGATCGGCGCGACCTTTTCGAGTTCGGCGCGCAGCGGATCGTCCATGGTGAGGAAATCGCTGGTGGCGACGATGAGATCGGGGTCGGCCTCGGCGACCGCTTCGAGGTTGATCTCGTAGTACTCGCCGATCGACTGCGCGTCGCTGTCGGCGATTGCTCGCGTGTACTCCTGCGGAATCGCGACGCCATCGGTGTCGGTGAAGTAGGTGTTGACGACTCCGACCGGCGTGACGCCGAGATCGAGCAGTGCCGCGGGGGTGTAGAAGTCGACGGAGACGATGCGGTCGATCTGCTCGGGGAGCTCGACCGTGCCGTACTCGTTCTCGTACGTGCGGGTGTCAGAGCTCTCGCTCGCGTTCGAGGCAGGCGCGCATGCGGCGAGGCCGATGGCGGCGGACGCGGCGAGCACGATGCCTGCGGTGCGGCGCATCGCGATGCGGAACGAAACGGGCGTGGGGTGGGTCATGGCACTCCTGAGTCACACGGAATATCTGTCGGGCGACATCATCGGATGTTGATGAGGCGCACCTGAATTACCGTAGTGGACCTTGACTGCGGAGAGGGGACGAGCTGTACCGGTTTTGGGACGAATCTGACGGGGTTACGACGCGCTTCCCGCACGGGCTCCGCGCAGGTACTCCGCCGGAGTCTGGCCGGTCAGCTCGCGAAAGTGATCGATGAACGTCGACGGATTGCGGTATCCGATCGTGCGGGAAATGGACACCACCGAACGCCCGCGCGAGAGCTCCTTGATTGCCAACTGGAGTCTCGCGAGGACCCGCCACTGGGTCAGCGTGGTGCCGGTCTCGGTCGCGAACTGGCGAGCGAGCGTGCGCGGATGCACTCCGCACGCGACGGCCCAGTCGGCCGTCGTTCGGCGATCGGCCGGGTCGGCGAGGATCGCTCGAGCGACCGGGAGGAGGTGCATGCTGGTCGGCATGACGAGTGCGAACGACTCCTGCGGCGCAGGAACCAGCAGATCGAGGATCACTCGTTGCAGCCGCAACCGAGCGGCCTCGTCGAGCAGATCGCCCTGGAGGTTGTGCGTCAAGAGCACACGCAATGGTTCTGTCATCGCGACGCCCGTAATGACGCGGGGCATCGCGGAGACGTTCGCCGCGGCATCGACGAAGTAGGTGGCGCGCACGCGTGCGCCCGCGTCGGCGGCGACGGCGTGCGAGACGCCCGCGGGCACCCACACCGCGAGCGTTGGCGGAACTGCCCAGACTCGACCGGCCGCTCTGAGTCGCACAACGCCGGCGTCGGACCACAGCAGTTCGTGCTCGACATGGCGATGCTCGGGCCAGTCCGCGGCGTCCGCGAGGTCGTAGTCGAGCGTCGTCAGGAGATAGCCGTGCGGAACGTTCGGCGGAAGCAGAGCGGGGGCGGCCGCCTCGTCGGCGTCCGCCCCCGTCTGGGCGATCATTCCGAGGCGGTCTCGCCCGCGCTGCTCGACGAAGCGTCGCTCGCGGGGGCCGTGCTCCCTGCGCCGCCACTGCGGCGACGGCGGCGACGACGCTTCGGGGCCGCGGTCTCGCCCGAGGCAGCGAGTGCGTCGGCCGGCGTCAACGGGGCACCGGGCTCACCGCCGCCCTCGGTATCGTGCCCGTGCTGCTCATGGCTGTGGCCCTCGTGACGGCCACGGCCCTGCGGATTCGCGCTTCGGGTGCGGCGGCGCGTGCGCGTACTGGTGCTGACCCCGTCACCGTCGGCCGGGAGGCCGTCGGTCGATCTCGAGCCACCGGTGCGCTCACCGCGCTCACTTCGGCCGCCGCGCTCACCGCGCCCTCCGGCGCGCTCGCGCGGAGCGCGCTCCTTGACCGGTGTGGCCTTGAGGCGGCCCTTCGACCCCTCGGGAATCTTGAGGTCGGCGAAGAGGTGCGGCGACGACGAGTAGGTCTCAACCGGGTCGGGCACGCCGAACTCGAGCGCTTTGTTGATGAGTGCCCACTTGTGCAGGTCATCCCAGTCCACAAAGGTGACCGCGATGCCGGTGCGACCCGCGCGACCGGTGCGGCCGACGCGGTGCAGGTAGGTCTTCTCATCATCGGGCACGGTGTGATTGATCACGTGCGTCACATCGTCGACGTCGATGCCGCGGGCGGCGACATCGGTGGCGATGAGGATGTCCTTCTTCCCCGCTTTGAACGAGGCCATCGCGCGCTCGCGCTGCTCCTGGTTCAGATCGCCGTGCACCGAAGCCGCGGAGAAGCCGCGATCGACAAGCTCCTCCTGAAGCTTCGCCGCCGCGCGCTTCGTGCGCATGAAGATTACGGTCTTACCGCGGCCCTCGGCCTGCAGAATGCGGCCGATCACCTCGTCTTTGTCGAGCGAGTGGGCGCGGTAGATGATGTGCTCGATGTTGGCCTGCGCTGCGCCCTCGTCCGGGTCAGAAGCGCGGATGTGAATCGGCTTCGACATGAATCGACGCGCTAGCGTCACGATCGTGCCGGGCATCGTCGCGGAGAAGAGCATCGTGTGACGCGTCGGGGGCGTCAGCGAGAACAGCTTCTCGATGTCGGCGAGGAAACCGAGGTCGAGCATCTTGTCGGCCTCGTCGAGCACCATCTCGCGCACCTTGCCGAGATCGAGCAGGCGCTGGTTCGCGAGATCGAGCAGACGACCTGGGGTACCGACGACGATCTGCGCCCCCGCCTTCAGCTGCTCGATCTGCCCCTCGTAGGCCTTGCCGCCGTAGATCGGCACCACGGTCGCTGCGCGATTCTTCGCGGCGAGCTCGAGATCTTCATAGACCTGCACCGCGAGCTCGCGGGTCGGCACGACGACGAGCGCCTGCACGCCCGGTGCCGGGTCGGTGCCGATGCGCTGCAGCAGGGGCAACCCGAAGCCGAAGGTCTTGCCGGTGCCCGTCTTGGCCTGGCCGATGATGTCTTGCCCCGTGATGGCGAGCGGGATCGTCTGCTCCTGGATGGGGAAGGCATCGACGATGCCTTCCGCCGAGAGCGCATCGACAAGATCCTGATCGACGCCGAGTTCGAGGAATGTGGTCATAGTGCGTCCTGTTCGATCGGTGCGGTGCTGCGCGCGCGATTCGATAGAGCGCAGCGGCCGGGGCTCCGGTGGCCCTGGCGTTATGGTCGTTCCCGGTCAGTCTATTCCAGGGCATCCCCATGGCGACGGTAAGCTGACAGGGTGTTCGAGTGGATCAAAGGACTGCGCCGAAAGAGCGCCCCGCAGCGTAAACTGCGCTCGCGCGGTGACGACAGCGACACCGAGCGCGTCGAGCTCGCCGAGTTCGCTCCCGCGATCCTGCCGTTTCTCGGGCTGACCGCCTATCTGCAGCTCGAGCTCTACGAGGCCGCCACGCGTGCGGTTGCGGGGGCACCCTCGCTCAAAGCGAAGGATGTGCTGGCGCGCGTCGCCGGGCAGACACTCGCGAAGCATCAGCAGCTCACGAACGAGATTCGTGAGCGCGGGCACGAGCCTCACATCGTCATGGAACCGTTCTCGACGGTGATCGACTCGTACGTCGAGCGCATCGATGCCGACGACTGGCACCAGCACGTGCTGTCGCTCTACCTCGTCGGCGGGCTGTTCGACGACTTCTTCGCGAGCCTCGCGGGCGGGCTGAGCGACGGGTACCGCACGGAGGCCATCGCGATCCTGAGCAACGACACCGGTCGACCCGAGCTGAAGTCGCTGCTCGAAGAGGCCCTCGCCGCCGATGCAGAGCTCGCGAGCTGGCTCGCGCTCTGGGGGCGCCGCCTGGTGGGCGACACCCTGCTCGTGTCGCGTGCGGTGCTGTCGCTCAGCGACCACCGCCCGTTCGTCGCAAGCGAGGTCGAGCCGGTCTTCACCGAGCTCATCGCCGACCACATCCGCCGCATGGACGGCCTGGGGCTGACCGCCTGAGGCGACGATGCTGACCGTTCCGCACTGCGCCTACTTCGAGGCGGGGCGCTGCCGATCGTGCGCGCTCATCGAAACGCCGTACCTGAAACAGCTCACCGATAAGGAGCGTCGGTGCCGCGAGCTGCTGCCGCAGGTTGCCGAAGCGCAGTGGTTGCCGAGCGTTGCCGGGGGAGTCGCCGACTTCCGCAACAAGGCGAAGCTCGTCGTCGGAGGAAGCGCCGGGCGCGTGTCGCTCGGCATCCTCGGGCCAGACGGACGAGGCGTCGACCTGCGCGACTGCCTGATCCAGGAGCCCGGCATCCGCGAGGCGATCCCGCCGCTCGGGGCGTTTCTCGAAGCGACCCGACTCGCGCCCTACGACGTTCCGACGAAGCGCGGCGAACTGAAGTTCGTGCATCTCACGCTGGCGCCCTCGGGCGCGCTGATGCTGCGCTTCGTCGTGCGCACGCAGCAGGCGCTGCAGACGCTACGCAAGGCGCTCCCGGACCTGCTGCGCCGGGTGCCGCGTGCCGCCGTGGTCAGCGTGAATCTGCTGCCCGAGCACAAGGCGGTGCTCGAGGGCGAGCGCGAGGAGCTGCTGCTCGGATCATCGCTCGAGATGGATCTCGGCGATGTCTCGCTGCACCTGCGACCGCAGAGCTTCTTCCAGACGAATACGCCGGTGGCCCGCGCACTCTACGCTCAGGCGGCCGAGTGGGTGGTCGCCGAGCGCCCCGTATCGATCTGGGACCTCTACTGCGGCGTCGGCGGGTTCGCGCTCCACTGCGCGATCGCCGCCCGAGACGCGCCCCGGTCGTCGCACATCGACGCGGCAGCGCCTCGCGTGCAGGGTGTCGAAATCAGTGCGTCGGCGATCGAGTCGGCCCGACGCAGCGCCGCAGACGCCGGGATCGAAGCCGACTTCGTCGTCGCCGACGCCACCGCCTACGCGCTCGCCGCACCGGCTGAGCAGATCCCGCACACCGTCATCGTGAACCCGCCGCGCCGCGGCATCGGTGCGCAGCTCGCAGAGTGGATCGAGGCAGCGCCCGCGCAGCGTGTCATCTATTCGAGCTGCAACCCCGAGAGCCTCGCGCGCGATCTCGCGGCCATGCCGTCATGGTCGGTGCGTAGCGCGCGCGTCTTCGACATGTTTCCGCACACGAACCACCTCGAAGTGATGGTGCTGCTCGAGCGGCGAGTCTGATCTCGGCCGCGCCGTATCCCGTTTCGGTGCGGGGATGGGAGGATGGCCCCATGAACATCGTGCTCGGAGTCACCGGCGGCATCGCCGCGTACAAGGTTGTGCTGCTCGCCCGGACCCTGGTCGAGGAGGGGCACGAGGTGCACGTCGTGCCGACCGAAGACGCCCTGAAGTTCGTCGGAAAGCCGACGTGGGAGGCGATCAGCCGCAATCCGGTGACGACGTCCGTGCACGAGGACGTGCCCGAGGTGCGCCATGTGGCGCTCGGTCAGCGCGCAGACCTGATCGTCGTGGCGCCCGCGACCGCGAACACCCTCGCGCGCATGACCGCGGGCCTCGCCGATGACCTGCTCGGCACCACGCTACTCGCGACGCGTGCACCGGTGCTCGTGGCGCCCGCGATGCACACGGAGATGTGGCAGCACCCGGCGACGCAAGACAACGTGGCGATTCTGCGATCGCGCGGCGTGCACTTCGTGGGGCCGGAGTCGGGGCGGCTGACCGGCGCCGATACCGGGCCGGGGCGCATGAGCGAGCCCGACACCATCGCCGCTCGCGTGCGCGAACTCTTGTCGGGTGCGATCGAGGTCGAAGATGCGGCTGAGGTCACCGATGCGTTGGATCACCCGGACGTCGTCGACGCGCCGCCGACGGTCGCCGCACCGATGATCGCGACGGAAGCGCCCCTCGAGACCACGGCTGCCGAGGCGTTCGACTCGGCGCGCATCGATACGTCGGGCGCCGTCCACACGCCGGATCTGGCGGGGCTGCGCATTCTCGTGACCGCCGGCGGAACCCGGGAGCCCATCGACCCGGTGCGCTACCTCGGTAACCGTTCGAGCGGCCGGCAGGGGGTCGCCATTGCGGCCGCTGCAGCGGATCGCGGGGCGAAGGTGGTGCTCCTCGCCGCCAACATCGACGACGCCGTGCTCGACGAGGTGCGAGATCGGGCCGCCGTGCGCGTGGTGCCGGTCGGCACGACCGCCGAACTGGAGACCGCCGCTCGCGCCGCCGCCGCGGGTGCCGAAGCCATCATCATGGCCGCCGCCGTCGCCGATTACCGTGTCGCGAACGTCGCCGATCACAAGATCCGCAAGGAAGACGCGCCCGGCTCGGCTCCCGTGCTCGAACTCGTCGAAAACCCCGACATCCTCGTCGGGCTGGTGCATGAGCGTCGGCCCGGACAGATCATCGTCGGGTTCGCTGCCGAAACGGTGCAGAGCGAAGACGAACTGCTCGAGCGAGGTCGTCGCAAGCTCGCGCGCAAGGGCGTCGACCTGCTCGCCGTCAACGCGGTCGGTTGGGACGCCGGATTCGAATCCACCGAGAACACGCTGCATCTGCTCGCCGACGACGGCGAGCGCGCCGCGGTGGCCTCGGGCAGCAAGCGAGACGTCGCCGACGAACTGCTCGATGCGGTGCGCGACGCACTGCGCGGGTAGGCGACCCGCCCGCGAAACGACGCTGCCCGGTGAACCTCAGGGGTTCACCGGGCAGCGTCGTGATGAGACGTCAGGTCTCGGGCGATCGCGACGAGCGCGTCAGCTGATGAAGCCGACCTTGCGTCCGCCTTCGCCGCCGAGCTCGACGTAGGTGATCGACTCCGTGTTCACCAGGTACTGATGGCCCTTGACGTCCGAGAACGACACGAGCGCGTCGCCCTTCGACGCGGCGTCTTCGATGCTGCTGCGCACCTGATCCGCGCTCGCGTCGGTGTCGAACGCGAGTTCACGGGGAGAGTGCTTGATACCGATGCGGATTTCCACGGGGCCTCCTGAAAGTGCGGTGGCGGGATCGCCACATGCGTCTGAAATCGAGTCTACGGGTGGTGCGCCACGAGCCGGCCCGGTGAAGCGGTGCGTTCGCCAGCAGCGCACCGATGCTCCCGGCGATCGCCGCCCGCCGCACGCTGGTCGGCCGCCTCGGAGCGGGTGCGCCGAGATTGTCGGCGGCGCTCAGTAGGCTGACGATATGACCGAATTCGACCCGTCGCAGGTGCGCGCACGCGATCTCGTGACGCTCCTCGAACCCGGGCAGCACGCCCGCGTACTCGGTGCTCCCGGCAGCGGCAAGACGCTGGTGCTCGTCGAGGCGTTCCGCCAGGCACGCGAGCGAGAGGGGTGGGGCGAAGGCGATGTGTTGGCGATCGCCCCGAACCGCCTGGTGGCGGCCGATCTGCGCGCCCGGGTCGAGCGTCGCATCGGTCGCGCCCTCGGCGGCACCCCCGTGCGTACCGCGGCGTCATTCGGGTTCGCCGTGCTGGCGCGTGAACACGCGATTGCCGGCACCGAGGCCCCGCGCCTCTTGACCGGCACCGTGCACGACGAGGTGATCGCCGAGGTGATCGCTGCGGTCGACGCCCCTGCCGCAGCAGCGGCCGCTGGTCTGATTCCAGAGGTGCTCGCGACCGCTCCGTTTCGTGCCGAGCTGCGCGACCTGGGGCGCGTGCTCGACGACTACGGGCTGCAGGCATCGGAGCTGCTCGCTGCGCTTGACGGTGCCGCTGCGAGCGACTCGGCGTACTCGTTGGCCCCCGACGCCGAACTCGCATCGCGTTGGCGGGTCGCCGCGCGGCTCATCGACGCGGTCGAGCACCGGCTTCGTTCCACGCGTGCGGGGGAGTCGAGCGCCAGCGCCTTGCTCCGTGCTGCGGGAGCGGCGATTCGCGCACACGGGGTGCGGTCTGACGCACACGCCTCGGGGCAGGCGTTCGCGGTGCCGCGCCTGATCCTCGTCGATGACGCGCAAGAACTCGGCGAAGGGCCGCTCGCATTGCTCGCGGCGTGCGCCGAAGCCGGCAGCAGCATTGTCGTGTTCGGTGACCCAGACATCGCCACAGGGGCGTTTCAGGGTGAGCGCGCAGGGGTACTCGCGGGCGTCGACGCAGCTCTCGCTCGTCGCATCCCCTCCGAGCAACTGCGATCGCGTGCCGCGGCTGGCGTGCCTAAAGAAGTGTGCGTGGCGCTCGATCGGGTGCATCGGCAGCACGCAACATTGCGCGGGTTCGTTCGCTCGCTCACCGATCGCATCGGAGCAGCCGGTGCCGGCGCGCAGCGGGCTGCTGAGGCGGCATCACCCGAAATGACTCCGTCCGCAGTGTCTCCTGACGCAGCGGACGCGGCGGCGGCCACACATGCGGTGCAGTTCGCCCGTGCCGAGTCACCGGCTGAGCAGCTCGGCATCATCGCGCACCGATTGCGCGCGCGACATCTCGGACTCGACGGTGTGCCAGCCGTCGACTGGAACGATATGGCGGTGATCTGTCGCAGCCGCGGCGAGGCGATGCGCGTTGCTCGCGCGCTCGCGGTGCACCAAGTGCCCACCGGCATCGCATCCGGGGGGCTGGTACTGCGCGAGCATCGGGTCGTTCGAGAACTCGTCGAGTTGCTGCAGCACGCACTGGGCCTGCGATCGCTGACGGCAGACGAGATCATGCGGCTGGCGGGCGGGGTCATCGGCGGCCTCGATCCGGTCGCCGTGCGTCGATTGCGCGGCGCCCTGCTGCTCCAAGAGCGCCGAGACGCTGCGGCTGAATCGCGGGCGCCCGAGTCCATCGATGCGCTCGTGCTCGACGCGTTCGCGTTTCCCGGTGCGACGCCCCTCGTCGACAGTGCCGGCGGTCGCACGCTGCGCCGTCTCGGTCTGATCGCCCAGGCGGCCGCACGCGTGCGCGAGGCCGGAGGCACGGCTCGCGAAACGCTCTGGGCGGTGTGGGACGGCACGCGACTCGCACCCAAATGGCAGGCGGATGCGTTAGACGCGCGAGGCGCACGGGCCGACGACGCCCACCGCTCGCTCGATGCGGTGATGGGCCTCTTCTACACTCTGCAGCGACACGAGGAGTCGGCGAGTGCTCAGCCGGTCGACGCGCTGCTGAGCGATGTGCTCGAAAGCACGGTGCCCGAAGACTCCCTGGCGCAGCGCAGCCAGCGCGCCGCAGTCACCGTCACGACCCCGCAGGGAGCGATCGGGCGCGAATTCTCGATCGTTGCGGTGGTCGGAGTGCAAGACGGCGCCTGGCCAAATTTGCGCTCGCGCGGCTCGCTACTGGGCACGGCAGCCCTCGAGCGCTGGCTGCGCGGTGCGGCTGCGACCGCGCCTTCCCGACGCGACACGATGCACGACGAGCTGCGCCTGTTCGCCCACAGCTGTGCGCGGGCTCGTAGTGAACTGCTGGTGGTCGCGATCGGCGACGAGCAGCAGCATCCCAGCGCATTCTTCGGGCTCGGTCGTGAGCACGCGGTCGTCGGTTTGCCCAGCACGCGACTGACGCTGCGTGGGCAGGTGGCGGCCATGCGACGCCGAGTGGTCACGGATGCAGGCGACACCGAGGCGCAGTCGACACTCGTCGCGCTGGCGCGCGCGGAGGTGCCGGGGGCGCACCCTGATGACTGGTACGGAGTGCGCCCGCCGAGCACCAGCGCGCCGCTCACCGACCTCGAGGCCGACCCTGACGCGACGGTCGGTGTCAGCCCATCGCAGCTCGAACGCGCCGAGACGTGCCCACTCGATTGGGCAGTCTCCAGTCTGGGCGGCGGGTCGGGCAGCGTCCAGGCGAGCCTCGGCACACTGCTGCACCATGCATTCGAAACGGCGACCGAGCCCGAACCCGATGCGCTCCTGGAAATCGTGCAGCAGGAGTGGGCGAAGCTGCCGTTCGTCGCCCCCTGGGAATCCGAACGCACCGAGCGTCTCGCGCGCGCGATGACCGCCGGGCTCGCCGCCTATCTCCAGGAATTCACGACGTCAGATCGCGAGCTCATCGGAACCGAGGCGGCATTCAAAGTGCGCATCGACCGCGCTGAATTGCGTGGCATCGCCGACCGTTTGGAGCGACGGGAGACCGCTGATGGTACAGAAGAAGTGACCGTGCTCGACCTGAAGACCGGGCGCACGCCCCCAAGCGGTCCAGCTTCAGAACAGCACGCGCAGTTGCAGGCCTATCAGCTCGGGGTGCTGCTCGGTGCATTCGAGACCGGAGTAGCGCGCAGCGGTGGCGCGCGTCTGCTCTACGTGCACCCGGACGCGGCGAAGCAGAAGGGGTTCATCGAGCGTGTGCAGCAGCCGCTCACCGACGAAGCCCGCGAAGCCTTTGCGGAACGGGTGTCGTCGGTCGCCCGTGTGATGGCGGGCGGGAGCTTCACTGCACGTATTGAACACCACTGCTCAGACCCGCACCAGCCGGGCAACTGCCGCCTGCACGTGATCCCAGCGGTGAGCCGCGCATGACCGCTGCCGCACAACGCGAACCGGTGTTCTCCGCGACCCGCATCGCCGAGATCCTCGCGGTACCCCCGTCGACACCACTGGTGCCGACGATCGAGCAACGCGGTGTGATCGAGCACCCGCTCGGCAGTTCGACGCTGGTCGTCGCGGGCGCAGGCAGCGGCAAGACCGAGACGATGGCCAATCGCGTCGTCTGGCTCGTGGCGAACGGCCTCGCCGCCCCCGACGAGGTGCTGGGCCTCACGTTTACCCGGAAGGCCGCCGGTGAGCTGCGCGAGCGCATCTCACTGCGCCTGGCGGTGTTTGCGGAGCGATTGCGCGACTCGGAGGAACGCGGCGCGCTTGAACCCGGTGAAATCGAGCGGGCTGGTGAACTCCAAGCGCTGCTCGCCGACGGGCTCGAGATTCCAGAGGTCAGCACGTACAACGCGTTCGCAGCCGGTGTGCTGCAAGAATTCGGCATCGCTGCCGGAGTAGCTCCTGGAGCATCGGTGATCGATGAAGCGACGGCCTGGCGCATCGCACGCGAGGTCGTGCTCACGAGTCACGACCCTGCGCTCGTCGACAGTGAATTGCGGGTGCCTGAACTGGTTCGCCACATGCTCGCACTCGACCACGCGGTCGCGGACAACCTCACCTCGCTCGACCGTGTCGATCGAGTGGTCGAAGAATTCAGGCGGGTCATTCACCTCCCGTACAACGAGAACGAGATCGGGCGCGAGCCGAGCGGCAAGCAGTACGCGCCGGTGCGAGACGCCGTGGCGAGCCTTGCCGAAACCCCGCTCATCACCCGCCTGGCTCGAGCGTATGCCGCCGAGAAACAACAGCGCGGGGTCATCGAGTTCTCCGACCAGTTGGCGCTTGCCACCGAGGCGATCGAGCAGTCGCGGGAGGCACGGCGAGTACTTCGTCGTCGGCACCGAGTGGTGCTGCTCGATGAAGTGCAAGATACGTCGGTCGGCCAGACGCGCTTTCTCTCACGAATTTTTTCAGGTGGGTCGGTCATGGCCGTCGGCGACCCGCATCAGTCCATCTACGGATGGCGCGGCGCCTCCGCTGAGGGGCTGCAATCATTCCATGCCGATTTTGCTCCGCGGAAGGCCGACGGGGGAGACCGTCACGAACCGGAGAGAGCACTGCGATCTGAGCCTGCAACCCTGACACTCTCCACGAGCTGGCGCAACCCGAAATCTGTGCTCGATATCGCGAACGCCATTGCGCGGCCGCTCGCAGCAGAATCGCTCATCGACGTCCCGGTGCTGGCGCCTCGGCCCGGAGCCGGAAGCGGCGGCGTGGAATGGCGATATCCCGAGACGGTGCACGAGGAACGCGTTGCGGTGGCCGAATGGATGCGCGACGCACGGCTGCAGCACGTCGATGAGCATGGCGAGCTTCCCACCGCGGCGGTGATCTTTCGCACGCGCGGGTCGATGGCGGCGTTCGCCGCCGCGCTCGCGGAGGTCGGCGTACCGGCGCGCATCGTCGGTCTCGGTGGCCTGCTCTCGACCCCTGAGGTCACCGACGTGGTCAGCGCACTGCGCTGCCTCTGGTATGCAGACGCCGGTGGCGAGCTCATCCGGTTGCTGACCGGCCCCCGCTTCCGCATCGGAGTTGCCGACATCGCCGGGCTTCGGGAAGCCGCGCGTTGGTTCGGGGAGCGCGACGTGACGCAGCGTCCTCTGACTCCTGAAGAGCGTGCGCCCGACCAGGTGCTTCCGGACCCCGACCGCACGTACACCCTCGTCGACGCGCTCGACCAGATCGCCGGCATGCGCGGACTCGATCACCGTGCGCTGTCGAACATCAGCGCAGTCGGTCGAGAGCGCCTGCGTGATGCCGGGCGCATGCTCGCCACGTTGCGTCAGAGCGTCGGCGGCAGTATTGCTGAGCTGATCGGTGCGACCGTGCACGCGTTGCGCATCGATATCGAACTCGACGCCAATGAAGCCGGCCCGCATGCCGGCAGCTCAGCGGTGCACGCCAACCTCGATGCGTTCACCGCGCTGGTCGAGGGATATCTCGCGATCGACACGCTCGGCACGCTGCCATCGCTGCTCGAATGGATCGAACGCGCCACTGAGAACGACGACGTTGCCGAGCACGTTGCCGCACCCGCTCCAGGCACCGTGCAACTCATCACCGCGCACGGGTCCAAAGGGCTGGAATGGGATCTGGTCGCCGTTCCCCGGTTCGTCACCGGAGAGTTTCCGGGCTCCGCGCGCGCGGGCGCCGGGTGGCTGCGCACCGGCCAGATTCCCGACGAGTTGCGCGGCGATGCGTCGGCGCGACCCTCGCTGAACTGGCGCATTTCGGAAACGCAGCAGGAGCTCCGCGACCGCATTGCGGAGTATCGCGAGGCGTTGAAAACGCGTCACCTCGATGAGGAGCGGCGGCTGGCCTACGTCGCCGTCACGCGCGCCGCCGATCGATTGCTGCTCACCGGTTCATTCTGGGGCGGCCAGATCCGGCCGCGCACCCCGTCACCGTTCATGGTCGAGCTCGTCGAAGCCGGCCTGCTCGCCGGGCTCCCTGAGGAGTCTCAGCACGACGCGGATCCGAGCGAACGCGAGGAGCTCACGCTGCAGTGGCCGCTCGACCCGCTCGGAACGCGAACGCCGGCCGTGCTCGCCGCTGCTGAACGAGTGCGTGCGGCGCTCGACGGCGCGGACGCGCGCGATGCGAGCGGTGCGCGCGACGAGAACGACGCGGAAACGCGTGGCACGGCAGCGGGAGTGGCTGCTGGGAACCCGGAAGACGCCGACGGCATCGACCCCGCAGTTCGACTGCTGCTCGCCGAGCGTGCAGCGACCGAACGGGGGATGGTCACGGTGGCGCCACCCGCAGAGCGACTGACCGCGTCGACATTCCACGAATTCGTCGAAGATCCGCGTGCCGCAGAACGCGCGAGACTGCGTCCGGTTCCGCAGCGCCCGTATCGCCGCACCCGAGTGGGCAATCGTTTCCATGAGTGGGTGGAGCGACGCGCTACGACGGCACGCGGCACTGAACTGGCACTCGTCGGGCTTGACGACCTCGTCTGGGACCAGGGACGTTCGCTCGACGCCGACCCGCACGACAACGATCCCGACGCGGCCGAGCTCGCTCCGCTCATCGAGCGCTTCGAACAGTCGCGGTGGGCGCGGCTCACCCCGATCGCCGTCGAACAAGAGGTGACGCTGCCGTTCGCCGGGCGCACACTCGTGTGCAAACTGGATGCCGTGTATGCGCACGATGATGGCCGGGTCGAGGTCGTCGACTGGAAATCCGGCCGCTCACCGCGCACTGACGCCGAGCGCGCATCGCGTTTCTTCCAGCTCGACCTGTATCGGCACGCGTATGCGCAGTGGGCCGGTATCGAACCCGATCAGATCGATGTCGCCCTGTTCTACGTCGCCGAGGGAGTCGAACTCACGGGCGGCGCGCTCCGCAGTCTGTCGGAACTCGAGCAGATCTGGCTCGACGCCGCTGCGCGGCTCACCGCCGACGACATCGCGGAGGCGCGGTCGCCCGTGTAAGACGTCTCGCTACCGCTGCGGGCCGGCGGGGAGATCCTCGTCGTCGATGGGTGCCGTGAGCTGCGCATCATGATCGCCTTCGACTGCGGCCCACCCGCTCGCCGGGAGCGGGTCGATCACGTCGGTGATGCCCTCGATCACATCGGTCGCGTGCTCATCGGTGCTCGACATTGCGGTGTCGGAGTCGGAGTCGGTCGCGGTGCCATCCGTCGTGTTCGAATCTCTCGAGTCGGCAGATTCGCCGGATTCGGTGAGCGGCTCGATGAAGTCGGTGTCGACGCCGAACATGCGATCCTCATCGAGACCCTCGAACGCCGCAGTATCGGAGTGCGCCTCGTCGATGATCGGCGTCTGCGAAAGCAGTGCGATGACCTCGGCGGCGTCGAGCGGCGCCGCCGCAACCGCCGCGGTGAACGCGGCGCCGAGCGCGCCGCCCGTGCCCACCAGGCGGTCGAGCATCGTCACGGCATCATCGATCACGGTTTGATCATGCGATTCGGTGCCGTGGAGCAGCCATCGCGCGACCTCAAGCTCGTGGTACAGCGCTGCTCGGGCTCGCAGATGGGCCAGCGACTCGCTGTTTCGCGCGCGTGCATAGCGTGCGATGACCGCATCGAGCACGTCGGAGCTTCCCTCGAGCAACCAGGCGAGATCCGACGCGGGATCGCCAACGGCCAACTCCGACCACCCCAGCACGGCGGTGATCCGGTCATCTTCCACGCGCATGAGCTCGGCATCGAGCGAACCGTGCACCATCGTCGGAGTGAAGTCCCAGAGGTCCGCCGTCTCAAGCACGTGCGTCCACCGGCGACGCACGGTCTCCGGCAGCAATCGCGTGGCGTCAGCGCGATCGACGAGACGCGTCGCGAGCAGGCGCAGATCGGTCGCGGTGCGTACCGGCAGGCCCCCGTTCTGGGCCACCGTGATCGGAAGTTCATGGATGGCAGCGATGGCCTCCGCGATCGGGCCGAGCAGAATCGCGTCGTCGGTCAGATCTCCGGTTGAGAACCGCGCGCCGTCGAGGTGCGTGGTCACGACCGCGCGAGAATCGCCGGCTCGGGTCAAACCCATCGTGGTCGGCACGGTGAACGGCAGGCGACTGCGCGGCCCGTCGGTGAGCGCCGCGAGTCCCAGCAGCTCAGCGGACTGCTGCACTTCTGCATGCTGGGTACGCGGCACCCGCACGAGCAACTCGGCATCCTCCGTGACAACCACCGCTGCGACGAACGTATCGTCGTTTTCATACTCGCGGACGCCGAACACCGTGAGTCCCGGCACCGCGGAGGTCGACAGCGCGGCTAGAGTGAAAGGGATGCTGGCCATGTACTCAGGGTATGCACGCGCGACGGTCATGCCGCTGCGCCACGCGCACCGAGTCGCAGCCCGCTGGCAACTCTAAGCAGCGACGCGATCCCCGGTCGCCGGGGGCCGCGCACGAGAGGGGACCTCATGACCTCGGATCGGCCACCACTGGCGAGCGGAGCGCTCGACCGAGACGCTGCCACGCGTCTGGATCCGGAGCTGCTGCGCTCCGCGATGTCGGATCCATCCGCGCGACTCCTGATGATGCGCGGTGTCGAGATTCCGGTGATTGACACGAGCGACTCGGTCGCAATCGCATGGTCCGTGCCGAGCGCACTCGATGTTCCCGGGGCAGCGGAAAGCGAGACCGGCACCCCGGCCCCTGAATCGACTCCCGACGTCTACATCGGGCGAATTGACGGAGCTCCGGTGTTTGCGCGGGCGATTCCCGCGCAAAGCTCGGGGGAGACGGTCGAAGCGGGCGAACGTGCTCCCGAGTCGCCGACCGGTCACCCCGAGGCGCAGTGGGTGCACCCATTCCTTGTCGGGGCTCGATTGTCCGATGCCGAACGTGAGACGATCGGGGTCGCGTCGGCGCTGCTCCGCTGGCATGAATCGGGGCGTTTCTCTCCGCGCGAGGGATCGCTGACCTCGCCGGTGCAAGGTGGTTGGGCCCGGCTCGACGCGCGTGGCGGGGAGCATTTTCCGCGCACCGACCCCGCGGTCATTGTGATGATCGAGCACGAGGACCGGATCCTGCTGGGCTCGAATGCGCTCTGGGAAACCGGACGCTTCTCACTGCTCGCCGGATTCGTCGAAGCCGGCGAATCGCTTGAACAAGCCGTCGCCCGCGAAGTGTTCGAGGAGTCGGGCGTGCAGCTCGACGGCATCACGTATGTGACCTCGCAGCCATGGCCCTTCCCGCGCTCACTCATGCTGGGATTCCGCGCACGACTCGCAGCCGGGGCTGACCCGCAGCACTTGGTCGCCGACCCGGCCGAAATCTCCGAGCTGCGGTGGTTCACTCGCGCGGAGTTGCAGCATCCCGCTCCCGATCTGACGCTGCCAATGCCGTTGTCGATCGCCCGCTGGATGATCGATCGATGGGTGGCCGAGGGCGACGATCGCACCCCGCGGGACATCCGTGAGCACTGACGCTGACGCGATCCTCGATGCGCTCGACCCCGAGCAACGAGAGATCGCCGAAAGCCTGCGCGGGCCTGTCGCCGTGCTCGCCGGTGCGGGCACGGGCAAGACCCGCGCGATTACGCATCGCATTGCCTACGGCGTGCGGACTGGCGCGTACGATCCCGAACGGGTGCTCGCAGTGACATTCACCCGCAAAGCCGCGGGGGAGCTGCAGGGGCGACTTCGCGGCTTGGGCGCCGAAGGCGTGCGCGCGCAGACCTTTCACGGCGCCGCACTCGCACAATTGAACCATTTCTGGCCGCAACTGGTCGGCGGTGCGGCTCCGCAGATGCTGCCCGGAAAAGTTGCGGCGCTGTCGCAGACCGTCGAATCGCTCGGCTTCCGACTCGGGGGTGAGGCGCTCCGCGACGTGGCCTCCGAGATCGAGTGGCGCAAGACCAGCATGCTGAGTATCGATGCCTACGCCGAGCGCCTCGATCGCAGACCCGTGCCGCAAGGCTTGACCGCCGAGCAGCTTCTCGACGTGCACCGGGGATACACGTCGCTGCTCGAACAACGACGGCAAATCGACTTCGAAGACGTGCTGGTGCTCATGACCGGCATGCTGGAAGCTGAGCCGCGAGCCGCGCTCCAGGTGCGCGAGCGCTACCGGTTCTTCACCGTCGACGAGTACCAGGACGTCTCGCCGCTGCAGCACGCGCTCCTCAAAGTGTGGCTCGGCGACCGCGACGATCTGTGCGTCGTGGGCGATGCGAGCCAGACGATCTACTCGTTCGCCGGGGCGTCGAGCGGGTACCTGCTGCGATTCCGCAGCGAGTACCCTCGGGCGCGCGAGATCCGCCTGGAACGAAACTATCGCTCCACGGAGCCGGTCGTGCGTATTGCCAACCGCTTGATGCGCGATCGCCCCGGGGCGCTCACCCTGCGGGCCGCTCGTGACGCTGCAGCGGGTCGCGGCGTGGCCGCGCCGACATTCGAATGGTTTGCCACCGAACACGACGAGGCCGCAGCCGTCGCCGGGTCGATCGCCGCAGCGATTCGTTCGGGGACGCCGGCCTCAGAGATCGCCGTGCTGTATCGCACGAATGCGCAATCGGCCCGGATCGAGGAGGCCCTGCGCCAGTTCGAGATCAGCTCCCGCGTTCACGGTGCCCAGCGGTTTTTCGAACGCGCCGACGTGCGGCAGGCCGTCATGCTCATTCGCGGCGAGGCGAAAGTGGCTGATGACCGGCCGCTCTTTCAAATCGTCAGCGACGTGCTGCGCTCGGGTGGGTGGAGCGCCAAAGCACCGGAGGGCGCTGCGCAACGGGAGAAGTGGGAGGCGCTCGGCGCACTGCTCGGCCTGGTCGACGAAATGCCCCCGGGCACGAGCATTCGCGAGTTCAGTGAGGAGTTGCTCGCGCGCCAGCGGATGCAGCACGAACCCACCGTCGAAGCGGTCACCCTGAGCGCGATCCACGCGGCGAAGGGTCTGGAATGGTCGCTCGTGCACGTGGTCGGGCTGAGCGAGGGATTGCTGCCGATCGCGCACGCGGACACCGAAGACGCCATCGATGAGGAGCGTCGACTCTGCTATGTCGCCTTTACTCGAGCGCGTGACCTGTTGAGGCTCTCGGGCGTAGCCGGCGGCGCGCGTGCGAGACGCCAGCCCTCTCGATTCATCGCTGAGGCCGGAATGGTCGCCGCAGGGCGTTAGACGTCACCCGTTCACCGTTTCTCGCGGCGCATCACGAGCCCGCGAAGCGGTTGCCGAGATCGGCGACGTCGTGCAGAGGCACTCGGGATGGGGGGAGACCGCTTCGACATCGATGCTGGCCTGGTGCAGGGCCTCGGGGCAGGTAATACGCGTCTGTGTCAGATGCACTGACGGGTCGTGCGCGAGCCAACGGCGCACGTAGTCGGCGATGTGCGCGGCTGCCAGCACCGCGGCGTCGCCGCGCTCGCTCGCAACTGCAGACGCGGAAAGCTGGGCGGCTAAGGCGGCAGTGGCGCCGTCGGCTGCGACGCGGTGCAGCGTCAAACACGTATGGCAGGGCCCGCGGCCGGCAACGATGAGCGGGCCGACGACGACAGCGCGATCAGTAAAGCGAACCAGCAAATGCGGAATGCCGCGCATCGCCCATCGATCGGCGCGCGCGAGTGGATCCCAGTATCGTTCGACGACAATGGCGAGGTCCGCCTCCCGTGCCGTGTCGGCGTGCGCGGTTGCGGTCTTCCGGTCAGATGCTCCACCGACCCCGGCGGAGGGGGTTCTGAGCCAGTGCGAATCGTCGATTCCTTCGGATTCTGCGATCATGCGCACCCCACACGCGAGCAACCCGAACTTGAGTGCGGGTGAGGGGCGGGCGCCCTGACACACGACAGCTCTGAGGGCGCTTGGTTGGAGCTCGCGTGCGTCAGCGCTCGGGGCCTGCGCCTCCGCCCCGTCTGCGACGGGTTCGACAGTGACGGTCACCGGTGCAAGCGCGTCGATGACGGCGCGCGCATCTGCGAGGGTGGCCCCAACCATCATCGCCTCGATGTTGAGCCGGTCCGCATTCACGCCGCGACGGAGCGCACTCACGAACCGCTGCTGGCCGGCGCTGGGGGAGTGGAGTCGGGCGACAGCGTGCTCGAACCCCCAGCGCAGGGTATGCGGATCTTCCCAGCACACGGGAACATCGGTGATGAGTTGGATGCGCTGCGGAGTTCGATGTGATGCCTGCATATGAGCAGTGTGGGCGCTTCAACAACGCGAAACTCGGTTATGCACAGGTCGCCCGGTCCGATGCGCGCTTCCGCCCACATCCGCTGAAGTGTGAGCGCATCACGGATGCGCTATACGAGCCGAACCTCAGTGGCGCGGCTCGTCGCCGTCGCGGTGATCCTCTCCGTCTTCGCCACCGGCATGCGGCGGCAGCGACCCATCGAGCAGCTGAGCCAGCGCAACATCGAAGTCATCGACGGCCGGGGCCGCAGTCGCTCCAGCGAGTCCCAGGCGTTCGAGGAGTTGCGCCGGGTGATCCAGTTCCACAGAGGTCGGCAGCAGGTCCGGATGCGCCCACAGGCCGTCACGAGTGGCAATGTTGCTGCGCTCGCCAACAAGTCGCCATAGTGCCGCAGCCTCGCGCAACCGCCTCGGCCGCAGCTCGAGACCGGCCAGAGCAGCGAATGCATGCTCGGCCGGGCCACCCGTCGCACGGCGTCGACGCACCATCTCAGCGACCGCTTCGGCCCCCGGAATTCGTTTCGCCGCATCGGCAGTGACGACGTCGACCCACCCCTCGATCAGAGCGAGCATCGTTTCCAAACGTTCGTGGGCCGCCTCCTGCGACTCAGATTTCGGAGGGATCAAGGCACCATTCGAAATCAGCTCTTGGATCTGCTCGGGGTGCGACGGATCAATATCGCGCGCAATCTCCTCGATGCGGTCGGTATCGATGCGGATACCGCGCGCATAGTCGCCGATCGCGCTCAGGAGATGCAGGCGCAGCCATTTCGAATGCCGGAAGAGCCGGGCATGGGCGAGCTCACGAATGGCGAGATAGAGCGTGACGGTCTCGGGATCCTGATCGAGCCCCTCGGCGAACGCCGCGACGTTTGCCGGCAGCAGCGCGCCGCCCTCGCGTCCCTCGCCGGAGAGCAGCGGAATACCAATGTCGCCCGCAGAGACGACCTCGCCCGACAGCCGGCCGACGATCGTGCCCAACTGCACGGCGAACAACGCGCCTCCCACGCTGCGGAGCACCGGGGTCGCGCCCTGCAGTGCCGCACCGAGTTCCTCGGGCATCTGGCTCTCAAGCGCGTTCACCAGAGCAGCCGTAATCGACTCGGCGACGGGCTCGGCAAGCCCGACCCAGGTGTCGATCGATTGCTGCACCCACTCGATGCGGGAAAGCGTGCGCGGGGCGTCGGGAGTGGGGCCGAGGTCGGTTGCCTCGTCGAGCCAGAGCGCTGCGACCGGAAAAGCGCGAATTGCAGCGGCCGGATCGCCGGCACCGGCACCGTCGCTTGCCACCTCGATCGCCGTCTTCCGGGCGACCGACCAATCGATCTCGTCGGACGGATGCTGCATGGCGCCTTGCAGGGTACTGAAGAGCCCTTGGAGCGTCTGCGGATCGATGGGGATGCCGGCTGCCTTGGCGAATTGCTCGGGATCGAACCCGTTGGGAGGCGTCGCCCCGGTGCCCGAGAGCATGTCGCGCAGAATGCGCTGCAGCTCTTCGAAATCGCCCCCGGAATCCGGTCGTTCGACGCCGTCGTGGTCGTTCGCGCTCATGGCCGCCCCTCCGTTGTTGCTTCCTGAATAACGCTACGGCACCGTGCTCAGATGCGCCTGCTAGATTGACCGTCGCACGGCGATTTCCATTGCGCCGAGTGCGAACAGCACGGGGCATCAAGGAGTGAGTTGGGCAAGCAGGATGTGGGCGCGAACCCCGGATCGCAAGTTCGTCAGACGCGCGCTGCGCGGGGCAATCGGCGGCTGTGGGTGGCACTTGCCATCGCGATCCCGGTGCTGGTCGCCGGAGCGATTCCGTCGCCCTATGCCATCGAGCGTCCCGGTCCGGTCGTGAACACACTCGGCGAAGTCGAGATCGATGGCTCCGCATCACCGGTGCTGAACTTCGGCGACGCCCAGACCTATCCGACGACTGGCACGCTGAACCTGCTCACGGTGCAGATCCTCGGAAGCCCGGAGCAGCATCGCACCTGGCTCTCCCTGCTTCCCGCAGTTTTCGATCCATCCCAGCGGATCGCCCCGCTCACTGACTTCTACGCGACAGGCGAGACCTCGGAAGATCGTCAGGCGCAGAACACGGCGCTCATGTCGAGTTCGCAAGCGACCGCAGCCGCCGCGGCATTTCGGGAGCTCGGCGAACCGGTGGGCGTCGAACTGACGGTGGCGAATATCGCGGAGGGGAGCGCAGCCGATGGCGTGCTCCGCGAGGGCGATCGCATCACCGAGGTCGACGGCGACGCTGTCGTCGACTTTGCGATGCTGCGGCAACGCACCGCGGATACGGGTGCCGGCGGCACCATGCGCATCGGTATCGAACGAGATGGGAAGTCGCAGACGGTTGATCTCTCGCCGACCGTGCCGAGCGGGGGGTCTGAGCCGCTGATCGGCGCGACCATTTCCATCTCATACGATCTGCCCAGCCCCGTCGACATCGAGCTCGAAGACATCGGCGGGCCGAGCGCTGGAATGGTCTTCGCGATCGCGATGGTCGACCGACTGACGCCGGGCGATCTGCTGAACGGGATGACCGTGAGCGGCACGGGAACGATGGCCGACACCGGAGAAGTCGGTGCAATCGGCGGCCTCGAGCAGAAGATGTGGGCAGCCTCGAGGGCCGAGAGTGATTTGTTCCTCATGCCGATCGGCAATTGCAGCGACGTGCCCGAGCACGTTCCTGACGGCTTGAACGTCGCACCGGTCGCCACGCTCTCCGAGGCGATCGACGCGGTGCAGCTCGCTGCCGACGGCGGAACCCCCGCCGGGCTGGAACGCTGCAACGCGGCGACGGCGAGCGCGCAGTAGTCGCGCGTCGCCAGAGATGCTGACCTCGGGTTTTGTCAGCCCCGCCCGATAGGGTGAAGTGATCCACCCCGCCCGGCACCCCTCGGGTGCGCTCAGGACAGGAAAGTGAACGAAGACGTGACCGACCCGAATAGATCGGCCGAGGCGACCAGCCAGCGCCGACTCTCGCCGCTCGCCATCACCATCATGTTGGTGGTGGCTCTCATCCTTGGCTTCCTCGCCGTCGCCGCAGTGATGGCCGAAGTGATGTGGTATCGCCAAGTGGGGTACCTGCCCGTGCTCACGACCCAGTGGATCGCGGCGGGCGTCATGTTCGTCATCGGGTTCCTCGGCATCGCCGTGCCCGTGTTCCTCGCGATCGACATCGCGTATCGACGCCGTCCGGTCTACGCACGCCTCACCGCGCAACTCGATCGGTATCAGGAGCTCTTCGAGCCGCTGAGGCGTCTGGTGAAGTGGGCGCTCCCGGCAGTCGTCGGCCTGTTCGGGGGTTTCAGCACAGCCACGCAGTGGCAGAGCGCGCTGCTCTGGATCAATGGCGAGGCAACCGGCGAGAAAGACGCGCAGTTCGGCCTCGACATCTCCTTCTACCTCTTCAATCTGCCGATGCTGCAGGGCATCGTGGCGTTCGCCTCGGCCGCGACACTGCTCGCGCTGATCGCCGGCGTCGCGACCAGCTACCTGTATGGAGGCATCGCGTTCGCAGGCCGCGATGTGCGTGTCTCGAAGGCGACGCGCATTCAGGCTGCGGTGCTCGCCACCCTCTATCTGCTGCTGCAGGCGGTGAGCCTCTGGCTCGACCAGTACCGTACGCTGACCGGCTCGAGCGGCATCCGCACCGGTGCGCTCTTCCAAGATGTGCACGCGGTGATTCCGGGCAAGCAGATTCTCGCGGGAATTGCGATCATCGTCGCGATCCTATTCTTGGTCACCGCCTTCACCGGCAAGTGGCGACTCCCGGTGATCGGTACCGCACTCTTCCTCGCATCGAGCATCGTGCTCGGCATCGGTTACCCCTGGGGTGTGCAGCAGTTCCAGGTAGGCCCAGACGAGAAGAGCCTCGAATCCGACTACATCGAACGCAATATTGAGGCCACGCGCACGGCGTACGGTATCGATGACGTGCAGGTGGAGCGCTATGACGCATCGACAGATGCCGAGTCCGGTGCGCTGCGCGACGACGCGACAACGACGGCGAACATTCGCATCATCGACCCCGAGGTCGTCTCGCCGACGTTCTCTCAGCTCGAGCAGATTCGCCAGTACTACCAGTTCCCGACGTCGCTGAACGTCGACCGCTACGAGATTGACGGCCAGGTCGAAGACACCGTGTCCGCGATCCGCGACATCAATATCGAGGATCAGACGGGCTGGTACAACCGCACGCTCGTGTACACCCACGGATATGGGCTTGTCGCGGCATTCGGCAATCAGCGCTCGCCGGGCGGTGAACCCGTGTTCCTCGAGAACGGCATCCCGACGAGCGGCAAGCTCGGCAAGTTCGAACCCCGCGTGTACTTCGGCATGGACTCTCCCGAGTACTCCATCGTCGGCGGGGAGCGGTCGAAGGCAATCGAGCTCGACTTCCCCGCTGACGCGGAGAGCACGGCCGAGGCCTCAGCAGAAGACGCGACTCCGGCTGAGCCCGATGCCGCCGAGTCTGAGCAGTCCACCGAGGAACAAACCACCGAGGCCGCGCCCGAGGGTGAAGAAACCGCCGAGGAGGGCGGGCGTCAGAACATGACGACGTTCTCCGGCGACGGTGGTCCGGTGCTCGACAACATCTTCACCAAGCTCATTTACGCCCTGAAATTCCAGGACATGGAGGTGCTCCTCTCGGGCGCTGTCGTTGACGGCTCCCAGATCCTCTACGACCGCAACCCGGTCGACCGCGTGCAGAAGGTGGCGCCGTATCTGACGATCGACAAGGCACCGTACGCTTCAGTGGTCGATGGGCGGATCGTGTGGATCGTTGATGGCTACACGACCTCTGACAACTACCCGTACTCCGAGAAGTCGGACATGAACGCGTTGACGGTCGACGCCGATAACAAGGAGCGCGATCCGCTCGGCAAGCCGATCAATTACATTCGCAACTCGGTCAAGGCGACGGTCGATGCGTATGACGGCACCGTTTCGCTCTACGCCTGGGACACAGAAGATCCCATCTTGAAGTCGTGGGGCAAGATCTTCCCGGGCACGCTCAAGAACGTGTCCGAGATGAGCGGTGATCTGCTCAGCCACGTGCGCTACCCGAGCGACATGTTCAAGGTGCAGCGCGCCATGCTCGGCGAGTACCACGTCACCGACTCTGATGCCTTCTACTCGGCAGAAGACAAGTGGCGCACTCCCGATGACCCGGTATCGAGTGCGTCCGCCGGCGCGCAGAAGTTCGCTCAACCGCCGTATTACCTGACGCTCGCGGCAGGCGCGGATGCGGAGCCGAACTACTCGATCTATTCGACGTACATCCCATCGCAAACGGGCGAAGGTTCGCGAGACATCCTCACGGGCTATCTGGCTGCCAACTCCAACGCCGGATCAAGCGACGGAGAAGTTTCGAAGGACTACGGAACGCTGAAGCTCCTGCAGCTTCCGAAGGGCGACCCGATTCCGGGCCCCGGCCAGGTGCAGAACAGCTTTACGACCGATTCGAACGTGTCGAACCTGCTGAACATCCTGCGCCAGGGCGAGAGCGAAGTGATCAGTGGAAATCTGCTGACCTTGCCGGTCGGCGGTGGGCTGCTCTATGTGCAACCGGTCTACGTGCAAGCGAAGTCGGGCACGAGCTTCCCGATTCTGCAGAAGGTGCTCGTATCATTCGGTGATCAGATCGCCTTCGAGGACACGCTCGATGAGGCGCTCGACGCACTCTTCGGCGGCAACTCGGGCGCGGATGCCGGTGACACGGGAACCACGCCGACCACGGAAGATCCTGAGACGCCGAGTACCGGTGGCACCGGCAGCAGCAACTCGGGTGGAGATTCCAAGCCTTCATTGGATGCGTCGTTGAAGGACCTGCAGGAGGCCTTCGCGGCCCGCGACGAAGCCATGAAGTCGGGCGATTGGGCCGCGTACGGCGAAGCCGACAAGCGCGCCAAGCAGGCGCTCGAGGACGCGCTCGCGGCGGAGTAGCGGGCGTCTGATCCGACACTGGAGCCCCGAACGATGGCATTCGTTCGGGGCTCCAGCTGTCTCTGCGCGGTCGAATCTGCGGATGACGAGTGGTCCGCTCACACTGGCGCTGTCGAGAGCACAACGAACGCGAGTGAGTGACTGCATCGGTACGCAAACGGCGAAAGGCCCCTGATCTGAATCCCAGATCAGGGGCCTTTCTTATGGTTGCGGGGGCAGGATTTGAACCTACGACCTCCGGGTTATGAGCCCGGCGAGCTACCGAACTGCTCCACCCCGCGGCACAAGAATCTACGTTAGCACGCTCGACCGTGGTGCGCAAGCGCGCGGTGCCGTCAGGGTGTGGATAGCTCCTGCGCGCAGCGCGAGTGCTCGGCGAGGATCGCTCCACGCCATCCGTCACGCCGCCCGGGTGGTGCGGTGTTGTCGCGGCCTTGAGAGGAGCATCACATGTTGCATCGCCCACGATTCGTTGGGAAGGGGCGCCGATCGTTCGAGCGCAGGAAAGGGCGGAGGTCGAGTGTCGGTGCCCGGATGCTGGGCGCTGCGCTCGTGACGGTGATGATGGTCACTGTGGGCGTTGCTGGAACTCCTGCGGTGGCAGAAGCCGTGCCACGAGGGGAGCAGGTCACGTTTCCCGGGGGAGTGACGATCAGCAATTTCGTGATGCCGAATGGCACGCGGGCCTACTGCGTCGAAGTCTCCATGGGGGAACCATCAGGCGTGATCTCCGAAGCCGGGAGGCTGTCGTATTTGCTCGGCCGAGAGGGCAGGTTTCCGGCATTCATGGAAACCAGCGGAATCCGGCAGATGAACTACCTCATCGATCAGCACGGCCAGACGCACGATGCGTGGACCGCGGCCGCAGTGCAACTGACGATCTGGAGAATGCGGGAGCGCTTTCAACCGGGCAATGCCACGCTCGACCGTATGATCGGCGTACTGCAGAGCTCGACTCGCGGGCAAGATCTGATCCAGGCGTCCGATCGACTGTACGCGGAAGCACGTGACGCCGCCGTGCCGCCTGCGAAGCCACGGCCGGTCACCGGGGCGCTGGGGCTGACACGTGTCGGTGGGGCAGAAAGTCTCGAATTCCGACTGACGTATCCCGCAGGTACCACTTCAGTGTCGGTCACCGGAGGCACGTTTGATCGTAACGGTGCAGCGAGACTCGACGTTTCAGGCCGAGAAGGCGGCAATGAACGGGTGACCGCCAGCGCCGATGCCGGCGAACTTCGCGCCTCGGGTTCGTGGGTCGTCCGGGGCGCTCGCGGCTGGGACGCACTGCTCGATGTGTACAACACTTCCACGAGTTCGGGTGGAGTGGGTCAGCGCATCGTGGTGGCCACCGGGAGCTCGACACAATCGGACCTGACCGGGCGCTTCGCCGAGGCTACTCACGATGTCCCGCCGCCGCTCGAACCGCCGACGGCGGCCTCCCATGCACTTGCTGCTGCAACGGTCGGTGGGGTCATGTACGACGAACTGATCGTCACGCAGCAGCCGGGAACACGCTTGCGCATGTGGCCGGAGGCCACAGCAGAATTTGTGGCGTACCTCGAGCCGGAGGCCGGTGCGGTGAAATACGATGCATCGTGGAAGCCGATACTCGGTGCGGCCTATGAAGCGCAAGCGGAAGATCCGGAGTCGGGAGTGCCGCTCTGGCGCGAATGGTGGGCGGATGCCGATGGGAAGCCCCTTCGAGATGCTGCGGGCGAACCCATTCCCACAACGGATGCTGCCGGTGTCCCGACCGCGGGTGTCGCCGCAAACGGCACCCCGTATCCCCAGCAAGAGGTCACTGCGAATGGTGTCCCTCGGACGGATGCCGAGGGAAACCCGGTGCTGCTGCAGGGGCGAGATGCAGTCATGGAGCAGCGGCAAGATCCGGAGCGTTGGAGCGCTGAAGAACTCGCGGCGCTCTCGACCGAGCAGCGCTGTCTGGCTCAGCCGGTGTTCACGTCTGCGAACATCGACGTGCCCGGTGCCGGAACGGTGCGGTCGGACGAGACTCCGGTGCGATCCTCAGGAACCATTCACTGGGTGGAACGCGTGAGCTCATCCGGAAAATTGGTACACGAGGGCGAATGCGGCGTCGCGAACGAGACGACGAAAATCGACCAACCCGCGATCGAGACCCAAGCGCTCAGCGATGCCGTGCTCGGTGACGAAATCTACGACGTCGCAATCGTCTCAGTGACACTCGCGGAAGGAGCGGAATACTCCGTGCAATTCGATGCGTATCGGGCCCCGGAGGCTGAATCCGGCGAATGGGCAGCTGAGGCGACCTGCACCGCCGCGAATATCGTGTTTCGTTCGGCAGCTGTGCCGGTGACCGACGTCGGCGAGGTGCGCTCTCCGAGCGTCGTCGCGACGCCCGAACTGGGAACCCGTATTTGGTGGGTTGAAACACTCCGTCTCGAGACACCTGATGGTCCTGAAGTGCTGCATCGCGGAGCGTGTGGTCTTGAGAATGAGACGACGAATGTCGGGATGCCGGTCGTCGAGACCGTTGCGGTCGAAACGTCCCCTGCCGGTGCGGTCATCACCGACACAGCGATCGTTTCGGGCGGCATCGCGGAGAACGCGGGCGCACGCTGGGAGATGACGTTCGCGGGATACCGGGCCTCGAGCGGCTCGGCTGAATCGAGTGACGATGACGCTGATCGGTCCGGTGGATCCGCGGCGGTCTGCACGGCTGAGAATCTGCTCTTCGAGACCGACCCAGTTCCTGTCTCGGGGCCAGGCGAAGTGCGGTCACCAGAGGTGATCGCGGAGCCCGAATGGGCGGGCGCAATCTGGTGGGTGGAGACGCTGTGGGTCATACAGGGTGATACGCGCACAGCGCTCCACACGGGGGAGTGCGGTCTCGACACAGAGACGACCGTCGTCACGAAACCGGAGGTCACGACGCACGCAAACGCAGTCGTCGCAATGGGAGATCGCATCTCCGACACGGCGACCGTCACCGGAGAGCTCGCTGCCCGTGACGGGGCCGAGCACCAGATCGTCTTTCGCGGATATCGGGGAGAGGCGTCGCTGACGGGTACTCCCGCAGCGGTCTGCACCGACGAGAACCTCCTGTTCACGACAGACGCGGTTGCGGTCACTGAAACGGGCGATGTGCAATCTCCCGAAATCACGGCTCTGCCGGACTTCGGTGACACCGTGTGGTGGGTCGAAGAGCTCTCGCAGCGGGACGAACACGGCGAACGTGTGCTGCACACTGGAGAGTGCGGGTTGCCCGGCGAAACCAGCACCGTGCAGACCCCGCTGGTACGCACCGAGTCGGCGGGGTCAGTCGAGGTCGGTCAGCCGATGTTCGATACGGCGATCGTTACCGGCGCGTTTCCCGAGCGCGAAGATGTCGCCTTCCGCGTGCGCTTCACGGCGTTCCAACGGAGCTCGAACGGTGACCTGAGTTGCGCCCCTGGGACAGAGATCCCAGACCTGAGCGATCCGGAAGGCGTTGCAGTGACCGGTCCGGGCCGTTTCGCTTCACATTCGGTCGAGACTCGCCAGGCCCACCTCGGCCTGGGCGGATTTGTCGAGACGCTGGTCATGGTCGTCGACGGCCGAGAGTACGTGGTTGCTCGTGGCGAGTGCGGTGCGAGCGATGAGAATTTTGAAGTGCGTCTGCCAGGGGCCCCGTCAACCGAGCTTCTGGCGCAGACCGGGGAAGCTCGCGGCCCCCTTCTCTGGTGGATCGCTGGCGGAGGCATCGCCGTCGTCGGCGCCGCGTTGCTGGTGATCCGCGTCGTGCGTCACCGTCGCGAGCCACTCGTGCACGAGTGCCCGGACCTGAGTGAGGGAGGATTCATGCCGACGCGTGATTGACGCGTTCTTAACAGCGCCGTGCAGGTGTGGACTTGATCCTTGCGGTCATCTCAGCGCGCACCTGCACGGCGCATCGGGTTCCCGGGCGCCGGATCGGACCACTGTGCGGAAGATGCAGTCGCTCTGCAGGTCTCCCAAACGTAATTCATAGATTCGCTGTCCATGCTGTACGTAAGAGAAGGGAGCCCCCATGAGCACCACACCCGAGAACGACCCATACGGTCGCCCGATCACCCCCGAGGGCCGCGTCGCAGGTGACGCCCCCGCAGAAGGCCATGCGGCACCGGTCGTCCCCACGCAGGCGACGTCGCCGCTGCCCGAGGTGCCCGCGGCGGGTTCCGCGGCCGATGCAACGGAGACCTCGCGGCTCCCCGAGACCGTGCACCCCGCGTACGCCCCGCAGCCGCCCGCAGCGACGAACCCCCCGGCCCTGCCATTCCAGCCCGAGACGCAAGTGCAGCCTGCCGTCCAGCAGGCACACGTTGCGCAACAGCCGCTCGCGCCGCAGGGGGCATACCCCGCTCCCGCCGGCGCGGTGCCGCAGCCGTCGCACCAGTACGCAGGTTCCGAGACGCCGCAGGCCTCTGCTGGAGTCGCCTTTGGCGCGCCGGTGCATGAGCAGCAGCACCCGCAGGCCGGAGGCGGAGCCGGCGTTCCCGCGTTCCCAGCGGCAGCACCCGCGGGCAATACCAGCGGCGGCAAGAATCGCACCGGGGCGCTCCTCGCCGGACTCGCAATCGGAGCGCTGCTCGGCGGGGTCGTCGGCGGCGGAGTCGCTGCCGTCGTGTCGGCGAACGCGAACCACAGCAGCACTGCCACCGCGAGTGGCAACAGTGCGATCACGCTGAACAACGCCGAGAATGCCACGGCGATCTCGGGGGTTGCGGCAGTCGCGACCCCGAGCGTCGTGACCCTCGAAGTGTCCGGTGCCAGCGCGAGCGGGTCGGGCTCGGGCGTCATCTATCAGAAAGACGGATACATCATCACGAACGCCCACGTCGTCACGCTCGACGGAGCTGCGATGAGCGATGCGAAGATCCGGGTGAAGCTCAGTGATGGGCGCATCTTCGACGGCAGCGTCGTGGGCGTCGATCCCTACGCTGATCTTGCGGTCGTGAAGGTCGATGCGACTGATCTCCCCGCGATTACCGTGGCGGATTCCGACAAGATCGATGTCGGCGACCTCACGGTCGCCATCGGCGCCCCGCTCAACCTCGCGAACACCGTGACGAGTGGCGTCGTGAGCGCACTGAATCGCGGCATCTCGGTGGGCAGCCCGCTGATCGGCGACGACCAGAGCCAGCAAGACGACGGCAGTGGTGACACCGGCAGCGAAGGCAATGGCGACAGCGGAAACGGCTTCCCCTGGGACTTCCGCTTTGGTCTTCCTGATGAACAGAACGGTGACAGCGGTCAGCAGCAGCAGTCGACGTCATCTGGAAGTGTGACGCTGCCCGTCATCCAGACCGATGCATCGATCAACCCCGGCAACTCGGGCGGCGCGCTGCTGAACGGCAACGGCGAACTCATCGGCATCAACGTGGCGATCGCCTCGACCTCCACCACCGGTGATACCGCTGGCAGTGTCGGGCTGGGCTTCGCGATTCCGGCGAATCTCGCGACGCGGGTTGCCGACGCGATCATCGCCGGCGAGCAGCCGTCGCACGGATTGCTCGGCGCTTCGGTCGCGGACTCCTCGCAAGACACGGATGCAGATGCGAATCACGCGGGCGGCCTGCTCGTCGACGTGTCGAGCGGTGGCGCGGCCGACAAGGCCGGGCTGAAGTCGGGCGACGTCATCACTGCGGTCGACGGTGTTGCTGCCGTCGACGGCACCTCGGTATCCGCATTGATCCGCGAGCACGCCGGGGGCAGCACCGTCAAGATCGAGTACACGCGAGGTGGTGAACCCGGCGAGACCGAGGCAACGCTCGGCACGCTCGAGTACTGAGCTCGACCCTCCCACGGTTCCCTCTGAACGCCGCGGACGACATCCTCTCGATGTGGTTCGCGGCGTTCGCGTGTGTGCGGGCCAGTGCCGATCGCTGCGGCAACTGCATGCCCTACAGTTGTGGGAATGAGTACCGCAGGAACCCCCGCATCGAGCGGTGCTATCTCTCGACTGCTCGCGATGGCGGCCTTCGCGATCTCACTCCTCGTCTCGTGGTTCGTGCCGCGACGCCCGGATCGATGGATGTTCGGCAGCTGGATCGGGGTCGGTGAGGGCGCACTGGCCGTCGCGCGCGAACTACGCGACACCGATCCGAACGCCCGCATCTTCTGGGCCGTCGCCGACGAAGCTGAAGCGGCGCGAGCGACCGCCGAGGGCTTCACCCCAGTTCTCCGTGACAGTTGGGCGGGGTTCACCGCCACACTCACGTCCCGGCAGATCGTGATTACTCACGGGTACCGCGATGTCAATCGATTCGGGATCGCCGGAGCCTCGATCACTCACCTCGGGCACGGTGTGCCGCTGAAGCGCTTGCATCACCACCTCGCGCGTTCGACAGAGGGGCCTGGATTCGCGCGGGCGATCCTGCGTCGCGTGTATCGCCTCGGGGCCGAACGCGTGCAGCTGTACGTTGCGGCATCGGTGACGAGTGCGAGGCGGCTGCGTCAGGCGAATCGTGTGGCTCCCGGACGCGTACGCGCTCTCGGAGACGCGCGCGACGATGTGATCGTCGCGCAGGCGGCGGATCCAGTGCTTGCTGCGAATGCCCGCGCGGGGGTGCGCCGACTGCTCGGCCTCGCGACTGACGCCTCGACAGCGGACGAGACCCTGATCTTCTACGCGCCCACCTGGCGTGACGGTGCGCCGGACCCCGCCGTGCCGACGCCCGAAGAAGCCGCTGCGATCACGACGTGGCTGGCAGCGCACAGCGCGCGATTGGTCATCCGATCGCACCCCATGGGGAGCGGCGCCTACGATGCGGCGTTCGGCTCGGCCGACGTTGACGCGGGGAACGCACGCGTGCTCGCGCTCCCGGCAACCATCGCCCCAGACATCACCCCGCTGCTCGGAGCATTCGATGTCGTGATCACCGATTACTCGTCGATCGCGATCGATTTCGCGCTGCTGGAGCGCCCGATCGTGTGGTTCGCGCCCGATGTGGTGCACTACTCGGCGACGCGAGGGCTGTACGAGCCCCTCGAGATCACGGCATCGGGTCACGTACAGCTCACGTGGGCGGAGACGCTTCGGCGCCTGAGTACGGTAGTAGATGCAGGCCCTGGTAGGCGGCAGGCCGAAATCGACGCTCGCGACCTCGCACGTCGTTTCCACGACGCGCCTCAGGGCGGCGCTGCGGCACGAGTGCTCGCCGAGATTCGTCGGCTCGCGCTGCCGGCGGCCGAACGGGTCGAATCCGGTGTCTTCTTCGAGAGCTTCGAAGGGCGCCAGGTGAGCTGTAATCCACTCGCCATCGACCGTGAACTGGCTCAGCGCTTTCCTGATCAGACACGGTATTGGAGCGTGGTGGACGAGACCATCGCGGTACCCGAAGGCGCGATCCCGGTGCTCGTCGGCAGCGCGGACTGGTTCGCCGCGCGTGCGCGGGCACGACTGCTGGTGGTCAATGATTGGCTCCGATACGGGTTTCGGCGCGGTCGAGATCAGTTCGTGCTGCAGACATGGCATGGCACCATGCTCAAGCACCTGGCCCTCACCCGGCCGAACACGGGGTTGCAGACACGCATCGCGACGCGGCGCGAGAGTCGTCGATGGAGCCTGCTGCTCTCCCAGAACCCGCACTCGACGTCGCAGTTCCGCGAGAGCTACGCGTATCAGGGCCCGATACTCGAAACCGGGTACCCGCGCGACGATCGCTTGGCACGGGCGGTGGTGAACTCTGCAGGTGGTCCGGAGCGCATACGCATTCTGCAGGACGGAGCGAGGCGTGCTCTCGGAATCGCCGATGGCCCCCGCGTGCTCGTGTATGCGCCGACATGGCGCGAGAGCCGTCGCGGGCAGGCGGCGGATCCACAAGTGCTTGATATCGCTGCGCTGATACAGGCGCTCGACGAGCCAGACGATCCCTGGGTGATCGTGACTCGCGGGCACGTGCGTGTGCAGGGGGTGCCTGGGGGAGCGATGGGTGCGCACGATCCGCGAATCATCGATGCCTCGACGCACCCCGATGTCAATGACGTGATCCTGGCCGCTGATCTGTTCGTCACCGACTATTCGTCGACGATGTTCGATGCCGCTGCAGCTGCGGTGCCGATGGCGTTCTACGTGCCTGATCTTGCCGACTATCGTGACCGTGAGCGCGGGTTCACTTTCGACTTCGAGGCGTCGGCTCCCGGCCCATTGCTGACGACTCCGGAACAGTTGATCGACACGGCCCGCGCGGGGGTGCCGTACACCGAGGCGTACGAGGCATGGCGCCAGCGGTTCACCCTGCACGACGACGGCGGCGCGGCCAGCAGGGTCGTCGACGCGCTCGTCGATCGAGGCGTCTGTTAGACCCGCGAGCGATCGACCACGCGTCCACCGCCGAAGACGATGCCGCGCAGAAACCCGCTTCCCCAACTCAGATGCATCGTGATGAGCGTCACGGCGGTGAGCGCGCGATCGCGGAGGCCGCGCTGGTCAGGGATGCGCCACGTTGCGAACAGGATCGCCCCGAGGTAGAGCGCGGCCGGCGCCAAGAGTACCGGTGCCGGTGAGGCCCACGAGACGAGTCCGCAGAGCAGCAGCGCGAGCGCAACGAGGCTCAGAACGAGTCCGAGCACCAGTGCTCCCGGCATGAAGAAACGCCAGGGATTTGCGCGTCCGTAGCGACGCACGAGTACTGCGCGCCACGTGCCCGTGGCAAAGAACTGGCGTGCGAGGTCGCCGAGGCTTGAGCGAGGCCAATACGTGACTCCCAAGGCGGGCTCGAACCAGACCGTGTAGCCGGTTCGTCGCAGTCTGAGGTTGAGTTCCCAGTCTTCGCCGCGCAGGATCGCGGGGTCGTACCCGCCCACCGCCTCGAGGGCGGTACGGCGGAAGATTCCCAAATAGGCCGACTCGGCCGGACCAGGGGTGCCATCTCCGTGATAGGCGCCGCCACCGAGACCGAAGGGGCTGTTGTACCCACGCGCGATGGCACGCTGTACGGCACCGGCTCCGGCAGCGCGCATAACGCCGCCAACGTTTGCGGCGTCGCTCTGCCGGAGTGCGGCGACGCCACGGCGCGTGTAATCGGGTGTCAACTCGGAGTGCGCGTCGACACGAACGATCACCTCGTGCGTGCCCGCAGCAATGGCGTGATTGAGGCCGGCTGGAATATCTCGTTCGGGATTGTCGACGAGCACGACTCGCGGATCCTCATCTGCGAGTCGTGCAGCAATCGCGTTGCTCCCATCTCGAGACGGGCCGAGGGCGAGCACAATCTCTTTCTCGCCGGCGTAATCCTGGGCCAAGATGGTGCGAACGGCCTGCTCCAGAAAACCCTCTTCGTTGAGCACCGGCATGACATACGTCACCGCAGGGAGCGCGTCGAGCGCAGGAAGCCGCGGAGTCGGTGAGGTCACTGGATGATCCTCCCATACCGGTCGCCGGGTGACCCTCCATGCGTTGTCGTCGTTTGTCGCCAGAAACCCCGCAGGCCCGCCCAGTAAGCTGTTCGGATGCAATTGGCGAAAGATGCGAAACGCGCGCTCAGGCTCGGCAAACGAGTGCTGAAGGGTCGTCAATCGTACTTTCAGGTGCGTCAGCTCATCGCCGAACGGGGCGTCCTCCCCACGCAGCACTATCGTGTGGGGGTCTACTTCGCCGATAGCGACGTCAATATCTACCAGATGCGCCAGTGGTATGCGCCGCTCCGCCGCCTGTCTGAAGAATGGCCGGTGCTGGTGCTCGCGCGCAATGCGGCGGGTGCCCGTCAGCTGATGCAAGAGAGCGGGCTCGACGTCGAGTTCGTGCCGAAAGTCACGCATCTCGAAAACGTCGTCGCTGAGCAGCGCCTCGATGTGGTGCTGTACGTGAATCAGAACACCCGCAACTTCCAGATGATGCGCTACGGGCATCGCTGGCACGTGTTCGTCAATCACGGCGAAAGCGACAAAATGTATATGACGAGCAACCAGCACAAGTCGTACGACTTCGCGTTCGTTGCCGGAGATGCGGCACGGGAGCGGCTGTCGGCAGCGCTGTGGAGGTACGACGTCGCCACGCGCACGTTTGCGATCGGCAGGCCACAGGCCGATCACCTTTCGGGCGAGCCGCCGTTCACCGCAGACGAGCGCACCGTCGTGCTCTACGCGCCGACGTGGGAGGGCGACCGCCCGGCTGCAGCCTATGGCTCGGTCGCGACGCACGGCGAAACACTCGTGCGGCAACTCCTGGCAACCGGGAGGCACCGAGTCGTGTATCGGCCGCATCCGCGTAGCGGTGTCGTTGACAGCGACTTCGGCGCGGCGAATCGGCGCATCATCGCAATGCTCGAGGCAGCGAACCGTGAAGACGCGTCGGCTCAGCACGTCTACGACACGAGCCCGGCACTGAACTGGCAGCTGAGTCTGCCCGATGTGGCGATCTGCGATATCTCGGCGATGGTGTACGACCGACTCGCCACGGGAAAGCCGCTAATGGTGACCCGGCCGCTCTCGTCTGACGCCGCAGTCGACGACGGCGGGTACTTGAGCGTCTGCGAGTGGCTCGACGTCGCGCACACACCGGATATCGTCGCGGTGCTGGACCGGGTGATCGGTGACACTGCGGCTCGCGAACGCCTCGGCACCTGGTCTCAGCGGTACTTCGGCGATACGACGCCTGGTTCGCCGACCCGGCGATTCCACGCCGCGATCGGTGAGCTCATCGAGCGGGCCGATGCGGAGCGCAGGGCCGAGCAGCCCGACTAGGCCGGATGGTCGGTGTTGTAGCGATCCAGCACCGCATCGATTGAACCGTCGAGCACGAGCGCACCGCGATCGAGATAGAGTCCGCGCGTGCAGAACCGCCGCAGGTCGCGTTCATTGTGCGATACGAGGAAGAGCGTCTTGCCCTCCGCCAGAATCTCTTCGATGCGGCGGTAGCACTTCGCGCGAAAGGTCTTGTCGCCCACGGCAAGCACTTCATCGACGAGCAGCACGGGCTCGTCGAGTTGCGAGATGACCGAGAACGCCACGCGCACCTTCATGCCGCTCGAGAGGTGCTTGAAGGGGGTGTCGGTGACATCCTCTGCGCCAGCGAATTCGATAATCGAGGCGAAACGTTCGGCGATCTCCGCACGCTTCAGGCCGTGCAGGCCCGCCGTGAGCCAGACGTTGTCTCGCACGGTGAGGTCCCCGACGAACCCGCCCGTGATCTCGATCAGTGGCGCGACCCCCGCGTGCACCTGCACCCGGCCCTCATCGGGGAAGAGCACCCCGGCGACCAGCTTGAGCAGGGTCGACTTCCCCTGGCCGTTTCTGCCGACGACGCCGATCGCCTCACCGGGGCGCACATCGAATGACACGTCGCGCAATGCCCAGAACTCGCCGGGCCGACCGCGTCGTGCGCGACTGGCGAAGAGATCCTTGAAACTGCGTCGCGAGCCTCGGTTGCGACGGAAGCGAACACCGAGCCCGGAAGCCGAGATGATCTGATCGGTCGTCGAGGCGGACGACGACGCGGATGATGCGGTCACGTCACAGCTCCTTCAGCACGCCGCCGATGGTGCGGCGGAAGACGATGATGCCGATGCCCAGGAACACGAACGTGAGCACGGTGGAGACCGCCATGAGCGGCCAGTTGATCTGATCCGGGAAGAATCCGGCCCGGAACATCGCGAAGATGCCCGAGAGCGGGTTGATCCAGGCGAGCGGCTGCGCGAAGTGCGGCAGATCCGACGCGCCGTAAATGATCGGTGATGCGTAGAAAAGGACTCGCAGCACGAGCTTGGTGGCGCGCTCGAGATCACGGAAGAAGACGACGAGCGGGGCGATGATCAAGCCGACGCCGAGGGTGAGTACTGCGAGCAGGATCACCGCGACGGGCAGCAGCACGATCTCCCAGGTCACATGAGCGCCCGTGAAAATCGCGAACGCGGCCAGCACGGGGAGGCTGAGGAGAAACTCGATGCCCTTCGAGCACACGATGCGTCCCACCCAGATCCACCGGGGGAGCGCGACCGAGCGCACGAGTTTCACGTCGCGCAGGAACGCCTTCGTCGAGTCGGTGATTGCACCGTTGACCCACACCCAGGGCAGCATTGCCGTGAGCAGGAAGACGATGTACGGCTGTTCGCCGACCGTGCGATGGAAGACCTGCGTGAATACGAACCAGTAGATCAGGCTCATGAGCAGTGGATCGAGAATCGACCACAGGTACCCGAGCAGTGAAGTGGAATAGCGCACCTTCAAGTCGCGCCGGGTGAGGAGCCACAGCGACGACCATGCGCTGGCGCGCGAGGGGCGATGGTGGGGTGCAGAAGTCACACCGCTATTCTGCCGCTTCTCGCGCTTCGGCGAGGCCATCACGGGCGGGCCGGATGTTTTGCTAAATTAGATCCCGTGCCGCCCGTAACTCCGTCAGCCATGCCCGTGCCCGAACCCCAAGGGGGGTCGATGTCCGGCGAAGCGACGGCAATCGGCGATTCCGTGAACTCCGGAGCGGGGAGCTCGCGCGTGCGACCAAGCCGCGCTTCCGGTGGAATGCAGCCGGTGAGTCAGCCGCCGCAACCGGGCGTCGTGTCTTCCGGTGACGCCCCGAATACGGGCTTCGACGATGCTTCCGCGCCCACCGAAGCTGTGAATGTGCAGGCAACGCGGCCCGAGGGTGCCCCCGGGGCGCCGCCGGAGACGACTCAGGCTGTAGCCGAAGAACCGCGCGCACCCCGCACCGGGCGCATTCAGGTGCCCGTGCCGTCCGTCGTTCGGGCTCGCGAGCGCGGTCGCATCGCCGAGCAGAACCCGGTGGTGCTGCGCACCGAGATGCTGACGAAGACTTACGGCTCACTGGTGGCCGCGGGTGACGTCTCGATCGACGTGCACGCAGGCTCGTTCACGGGCTTCGTCGGCCCGAACGGCGCCGGAAAGACCACGACGCTGTCGATGATCAGTGGGCTGCTCCGACCGACTTCCGGCCGCGTCACGGTGGGTGGCGTCGATGTCTGGACCGATGGCCCCGCCGCGAAACGCCTCATCGGCACGCTGCCCGACCGCCTGCGGCTCTTCGACCGCCTCACGGGTGCCCAGCTGCTCTACTACAGCGGCGTGTTGCACGGCGTCGCTGAGGCCGCCGTCGCACAACGCTCGGCTGAGCTCGCGGAAGCCTTCGGCCTGGAGAGCGCGCTCGGTCGACTGGTCTCCGATTACTCGGCTGGCATGCAGAAGAAGATCGCGCTCGCCTGCTCGATGATTCATGCGCCCGAGGTACTGGTGCTCGACGAGCCGTTCGAAGCGATCGACCCGGTTTCTGCCGCCAATGTGACCGAGATTCTCGAGAAGTATGTTTCCGGCGGTGGCAGCGTAGTCATGTCGAGCCACAGCCTCGATCTCATCCAGCGCGTCTGCGACCACGTGTCGATCATCGTGGATGGCAGCGTCATTGCTCAGGGCACCGTCGACGCGGTGCGCGACGGTCTCAGCCTGGAGGAGCGCTTCGTGCAGCTCACCGGAATCAGTGATGCGAAGAAGGGGCTCGAATGGCTCTCCGGCTCTTCCGACTCCGAGTAGCACTGCTGGGCGGCAGCTTCCGCGGAGGATTCGGGGCTTCGTTCCGCACGTTCGCCGTCTTCCTGCTCCTGGCGCTGGGAGCGGTCGCGCTCGCAGCGCTGCCGCGTCTGCTCGCGAACTCGTCGAGCGAGCTCGATCTCATTGATCTTCTCGTGGGCTCCATCGTGCTTGCGGCCGTATTCCTGGTGCCGTTCTTCGAGAACCGCCGGGCGCTCGATCCGCGTCAGCTCGCCCAGTTCCCTGCAGGGTCGGGCGCCATCGCCAATGGGCTGCTGGTCTCTACCGTGCTCACATGGCCGTTTTTCCTGCTCGTGGTCTGGATGACGGCGCTCGGCGTGCTGCGCCCCGAGTGGAACGCAGCCGGTTGGGTCGCTCCGGCCGCACTCATTCTCATCGCCGTGTTCGCCTTGTGCAGCGTGCGTGTCGTCTCGCTGATGTCTCGCCTCATCGCCGGAGAGCGATTCGCGGGGGCCCTGCGTACGGCAGGGTCGGTGCTGCTCGTCGCGCTGCTGCCGCTGGCGGTGTTCGCGGGCGCCACACTGTTCGGTGCAGGGGGAATCGCGACGGCCGAACAGGCCGGCCGGGTGCTGACCTGGACTCCGTTCGGAGCTCCGTTCGCGGCGATCGATGCTGCAGCGAGCGGCGATCAGTCGGCGGCGCTCACGCTGCTCGGTGTCAGCGCCGCGGCATCCGTGGTGCTGCTCGCGATCTGGTTCCCGCTCGTCGCACTTGCCGTGCAGCGAATCGAACGACCGCTTGCTCCGGGTGTCGCCCGCAGCGGCCTGGGGTGGTTCGAACGCTTCGCCGCTCGTCCTGCCCAGGTGATTGCCGCTCGACAGCTGACCTACTGGTCGCGCGACCCCCGCTATCGGGTCGCGCTCTTCGCGATTCCCCTCGCTCCCGTGCTGATGCTGGTCGCCTTCGCGGTCGCTGGCGCCGACCTGCGGATGCTGGCGCTCATTCCGCTGCCCGTTGTGCTCCTGCTGCTGGGATGGTCGCAGCACAACGACGTCGCCATGGACTCCACGGCGATCTGGGAGCACGTGGCCAGCGGCACGCGAGGCCGCGCCGACCGCGCCGGGAGACTCGCCCCCGTGCTCATGATCGGGGTGCCCACCGCGGTGATCGGCTCGAGCATTACGGTCACGGTGTTCGGCGACTGGAGAGTGCTGCCGGCGGTCGTCGGCATGAACCTCGGCGTGCTGTTCGCCGCGGCCGCGATCTCCAGCGTGTTCTCGGTGCTCTCTCCGTACCCGGCGACGCGGCCCGGCGACAGTCCGTTCGTGCAGCCGCAGTGGTCTGGCTCCGGCTCGGGCCTCGCGCAAACGCTCTCGATGGTGCTCGCTCTGGCGTTCTCAGCGCCTCCGGTCTGGTTCGCGGTGCAGGCGATCATCGACGTCGAATTCTTCACGAACATATGGGCGCTCGGGTTCGGCATTGTCTACGGCATCATCGTGCTCGTACTCGGTATCGTGATCGGCGGCTGGCTCTTCGACCGCAGCGGCCCTGAACTCATCGCGGTCACGCAGGTCTTCGACTGAACGCGAGCACGGTCAGATTCAGAGCCGTTCGCGCGGGCAGTTCGGCGGAGTACACTGAGCGCATGGGTATCTTTACGCGTAACGACTCATCCCCGGCAGGCGGCACTGATGTGCTCGATCGCGAGCTCGAGAAGCTGCTCGAAGACGCGCAGATCGAAGACGGTGATCACGAGCGGTTCTCGCATTACGTCCCCAAAGACAAGATCCTCGAATCAGCGGTGACCGGCAAAGCGGTGCGTGCCCTCTGCGGCAAGAAGTGGACCCCGTCACGCGACCCCGAGAAGTTCCCCGTCTGCCCCGACTGCAAGAAAGTCTTCGAACGCATGAAGAAGTAGCGTCGATGCGTACATGAGTGTGGCCTCCGTTTCCCGGTTTCGGGGAACGGAGGCCACACTCATCTGCGGTGCCGACTAGCGGTACTCGGTCGGAATTGCAGGATCGCCCCGCGTGAGGCTCATGGCCACCGGGGGCAGCTCGGCGAGTCGCGCCTGGTGCCGTTCGCGCGCGGCAACGATGCCGGCGTGGCCGGTGTGGCCCGGGGTCAGTTCACCGGCGACGACGAGGGGTTCGAGCACGGCGCGGCCATCGACGTCAGTGCCTTCCACGACACCTCCCGGTCCGTCGCCGAGCAGGATGCGCTCGGCGGTTGCGATTCCCGCCGCGTTGTGCGCGCGTCGAACGCTCTTGCGGCCCCCGACAGATGCCTTATCGGCCGATTTCTTCGCAACCGCGACCCACTCGCCCGAGGCGTCCTCATGCGCGACGAGCTTGTACACCATGCCCATTGTCGGTGTGCCGGAGCCGACGACAACGGAGGTGCCGACGCCGAAACTGTCGACGGGGGAGGCAGCGAGTGCGGCGACGGTGTGCTCGTCGAGATCGTTCGTGACGGTGATGCGGGTGCGCGTCGCGCCGAGCTCGTCGAGCAGGCGGCGGACGTGAGCGACGACGATCGGCAGATCGCCGGAGTCGATGCGCACGGCTCCGAGTTCTGGGCCCGCGACCTCGACGGCGGTGCGCACCCCCTGATCGATGTCGTAGGTGTCGACGAGCAGCGTCGTGCCGACGCCGAGCGCATCGACCTGCGCCTGGAAGGCGGCGCGTTCGCTCTCGTGCAGCAGGGTGAAGCTGTGCGCGGCGGTGCCCATCGTCGGAATTCCGTAGGTGCGCCCGGCCTCGAGATTCGATGTCGCGGTGAAGCCGGCGATGTAGGCGGCGCGGGCTGCGGCAACGGCACTGCGCTCGCCGGTGCGTCGGGAGCCCATCTCGGCGAGCGGTTTGCCGCCTGCGGCGTGGCTCATTCGTGACGCTGCGGTTGCGACGGCCGAGTCAGAGTTGAGCATGCTGAGTGCGAGGGTTTCGAGCAGCACTCCTTCGGCGAATGTGGATTCGACGGTGATGAGCGGAGACCCCGGGAAGAACACTTCGCCCTCGGGGTACCCCCAGATGTTGCCGCTGAAGCGGAAGTCAGCGAGCCAGTCCAGCGTCGGCGCGCTGACGACGTTCTGCTCGCGCAGGAAGTCGAGTTCGGCATCGGTGAACCTGAACTGCTCGATGGCTTCGAGCAGCCGGCCGGTGCCGGCGACGACGCCGTAGCGTCGCGCGCCCGAGAGTCGCCTTGCGAACAGTTCGAAGACGCTGCGGCGATGTGCGGTGCCCGCTTGCAGGGCGGCATCGACCATGGTCAATTCGTAGTGGTCAGTGAGCAGAGCCGTCGAGGTGTGCACGTCGCCAGCATACCGGTGCCCGCCCGGGGCGGTGGAGCGCACTCACCGGAAATCCCGGGAGGCCACGCCGACCGGTGCGGCGAGCGGCTCGAACGTCTGCGCGATCACATTCACCACGCCCTCGGGCGAGCGCTCGAGCACCCCGCGGATGATGAGTGCGGGGGAGGAACGCGCGACCAGCCGGTTGCGCGCCCAGACCTGGGCCCACGTCACGATGTTCACGGTGCCCGATTCGTCTTCGAGCGTCAAAAACGTAATACCGCTCGCCGTACCCGGGCGCTGCCGGTGCGTGACGAGGCCGGCGACTTCGACGACGCTGCCGGGAGGTGCGTGCTTGGCGCGGTCGGATCGAGTGACTCCGCGGGCGTCGAGGCCGTCGCGCAGCAGTGCGAGCGGGTGGGTGCCCGTGGCGACCCCGGTGGTCCACAGGTCGAGTGCGGTCTGCTCCGCCGTGCTGAGCACCGGCAGCAGCGGGGGCTGCACGTGTACGGCGATACCCGGGAGAAAGCGCTCGCGGTTGTCGGCTGCGGGGGCTGCGGCCCAGAGCGCCTCGCGGCGTTCGAGCCCCAGCCCGTCGCACGCTCCGGCGGCGGCGAGCGCCTCGAGACGCGTGCGATCGAGGTCTGCGCGGCGGGCGAGGTCGGCGAGATCGGTGAAGGGAGCGCGGGCACGTGCGCGCGCGATGCGCTCAGCCGTTTCGAGCTCGATGCCGCGGATCTCGGTGAGGCCGAGACGCACGGCGAACGCCCCGTCGCGGCGATGCAGTGCGCTGGTATCGGGCGCATCGCGGTCGAACGGGCCGGGAGCAGGGTGGTGCGCTGCCACGCACTCGTCAGACCCGGTCGGCGCACGGCGATCCTGCTCATCGTCGATGGTCGACCCGCGCGGCGCGATCGGGTGAAGCGGTTCGAGGCCCGAGAGCGCCCCCGAGTGCTGCACGTCGGGCGGGCGCACTTCGACGCCGTGCCTGCGGGCGTCTTCGACGAGTGAGCGTGCCGAGTAGAACCCCATGGGTTGCGCCCGCAGCAGGCCTGCGAGAAACGCGCCCGGGTAGTGCAGTTTGCACCAGGAGCTCACATAGACGATCAGCGCGAAGCTGATCGAGTGGCTTTCGGCGAACCCGAACCCGGCGAACGCCTCGATCTGCTCGTACATCCGTGTCGCCTCGTCACCCTCGATGCCGTTGCGAGCCATCCCCTCGAACAGCTTGTGCTTGAGGCTGTCGATGCGCTCGAGCCCGCGCTTGGAGCCCATGGAGCGGCGCAGCAGATCGGCGTCTTCACCGCTGCATCCACCGACGGTCATTGCCATCTGCATGAGCTGCTCCTGGAAGAGCGGCACCCCGAGCGTGCGTTCGAGCACCGGGACGAGTTTCGGGTGGGGGTAGGCGACTTCTTCTTGCCCGTTCTTGCGGCGCAGATAGGGGTGCACCGCCCCGCCTTGGATCGGCCCGGGGCGAATGAGGGCGATCTCGATGACGAGGTCGTAGAACTCTCGGGGCAGCAGGCGCGGCAGCGTGTTCAGCTGAGCGCGACTTTCGACCTGGAACACCCCGATCGCGTCGGCGCGGCAGAGCATGTCGTACACGCCGGCTTCTTCTCTCGGCACGGTGTCGAACGTCCACTGCTCGCCGGTCGAGGCGGCGATGAGATCGAAGGTGTGGCGCAGTGCGCTGAGGATGCCGAGGCCGAGCATGTCGAACTTGACGAGCCCCATGGTCTCGCAGCCTTCTTTGTCCCACTGCAGCACGGTGCGATGCTCCATGCGCGCGTGCTCGATGGGGCAGACCTCGCCCACGGGGCGCTCTGTGAGCACCATGCCGCCGGAGTGGATGCCGAGGTGTCGTGGAGCTTTCTGGAAAGCCTGCGCGAGGCGTTGCACGGCGAGAGGAATCGGGCTCTCGGGGTCTTCGGTGATGGTGCGACTGCGCTCGAGCCCGCGCGTCCAGGCGCGCTGCTGGCCCGCGCTGTATCCGAGGGCTTTCGCCGCATCGCGGATCGCCGCCTTCGGCTGGTAGGTGATGACGTTCGCCACCTGGGCGGCGTTGCGTCTGCCGTATCGCTCGTACACGTACTGGATGATCTCTTCGCGGCGTTCGGAATCGAAGTCGACGTCGATGTCGGGCTCTTCGTCACGCAGACTCGAGAGGAAGCGTTCGAACGGAAGATTGTAGAAGATCGAGTCGACCGAGGTGATGCCGAGCACGTAGCAGACAGCGGAGTTCGCGGCCGACCCACGGCCCTGGCAGAGGATGTCGCGATCGCGCGCCTCGCGCACGAGGTCGTGAACGATGAGGAAGTACCCGGGAAAGTCTTTCTGCTCGATGACTTCGAGCTCGCGTTCGATGCGTGTGCGGTGGTCGTGCGGCATGTCGGTGCCGTAGCGCTGCGCGGCGCCTGCCCATACGAGTGCGCGCAGCCAGGACATCTGGGTCTGGCCCTCGGGGACGTCAAGCTTCGGGAGCTTCGGCTTCGCGGCGCGCAGGGGGAACGCGAGTTCGCGCGCGAGTGGCACTGTGCGCGCGACGGCATCTGGGAAGCGCGAGAACCTGCGCAGCATCGCGGCTCCGCTGCGGAGATGGGCGGTGCCCGACGCGGGGAGGTGTGAGTCGAGCTCTGCGAGGCTGCGGCGTGCGCGCACCGCGGCCATGGATTCGGCGAGCGGCGCGTGTGCAGCTGTCGCGTAGTGGACGTTGCCCGTGACGAGCGTGGGGAGTCCGTGCTCGGTCGCGAGCGCTGCAAGGCGCTCGTTGCGCAGGTCGTCTTCGGGGCGGCCATGGTGGGAGAGCTCCACGTGCACGTTGTCGTGCCCGAATAGGGCGGTCAGGTGGTCGAGTTCCGCGCGTGCGCGCGCCTCGGCGTCGGATCGGTTCGCAGCGGTGCTGAGTGCGCGACGCACGGCTCCTTTGCGGCAGCCGGTCAGGATCGCCCATTCTCCGCCTCCCGCGGCGCCGAGGGCTTCGAGGTCGTAGACCGGGCGCCCCTTCTCGCCTCCGCCCAGCTGCGCCTCGGTGATCGCTGCGGCGAGGCGGTGATATCCGGCTGCTCCTCGCGCGAGCACGAGGAGATGCGTGCCCTGTGGGTCCGCTGCACCGAGTTGCGGCGCGTCGAGAGCGAGCGAGAGTTCTGCGCCGTAGACGGTGAGTGGTGATGCCGAAGGCGATGCTGAGGGTGCGTTCGCGTCGCCAGCATCTGAGGCTGCGACCTCGGCCGATGTCGTGCGGCGCCGAGCGGCGAGTTCTGCCGCTTCCGCGAATGCGGCGGCGCCGTAGAAGCCATCGTGGTCGGTAAGTGCGATCGCCTCCAACCCGAGGCGGGCGGCCTCGCTCATGAGCGCCTCAGGTGAAGAGGAACCGTCGAGAAAGCTGAAGTGGGAATGGACGTGCAGCTCGGCGTACGGGACGTGCGGTGCGGGCGCTGGCGCAGCGGGGTCGTGCGGGTGGGGTGCCGCAGCGCGGTGATGGGCCGGGCCGATGCGGTCGGATGCTTCCGGCGTTCCGGAAACGGGGGGAGTCTCGGGAGCTCGCCCGGAAAGCCGCCGTTCGAATTCGCTCCAGGGGAGCTCTGAGTTGTTCCAACGCACGGGATCCTCCGATCTGCGAGTGTGCGCACCGGTCGATGCGCTGGGGTTCAGTCATAGCGGCCCTCGGCAGTCCACCTCCCGTGAGCGAAGAGCAGGAGCCAGGCGTCTCCGGTGATGAGCTGCACTTGGAGTCGAAAACGCTCGGGGACGCCATCCCACCACCGTTCCCGAATCACCCAGGGCGGCGACCACCCCGAGATATCCACGTCGTGCACCGACCCGTCGACATGCAACCGTGCGGGAGATGCGGTGAGGAGCTCATCGGCATCGACCGCGACTGCTTTCCCATCGGTGTCGCGGAGTTCTGCCGGGGGAGGAATCGGAAACACGCGACTGGGGGTGGGGCCGAGGAGTGCGCCGGGCCAGGGGCCCGATGCGAGTGCGCGAGCCCGTTGCGACTCGACTCGCGCCGTGCTCCACGGCACAAACCGTTGTCGATCGTTGAGCAGCCGCCCGCCGGTGAGCGCGACCGTGCCGACCCCGGTATGTCCGAGGCGGCTTTGCGCGCGACTCAGATGATGGTGCACGCGCTCATCGGGTTCGGTGCTCCACAGGGCTGGCTCGTGTGCGGCGATGCGATCGGTGTGCACCGGGGTGATGCGCACCTGCACCACGCCGGCTCCGCTGCGTTCGGTCTCTCGGGCGGTAGATGCGGCTTGCCAGCGGATGCGACCGAGCGCGTCGACCGCGGTGAAGTGGCGCGGATGCGCCCATTCCCGTTCGTGCCGGGCGCCGATATCGTCGGTGAGTTCGATGCGCAGGGCGGTGCAGACGAGGCGCTCGGCCGTGAGCCCGCTGATGAAGCGCTCCGCGAGAGCACTGCACGCGAACGCGAGTTGCTCGGCGGTGTCGATCGGGGTGTCGAATTCGAGCGCGACCGCCAGTTCACGCACCGGGGCTCGCGGGAGCACTTCGGCGCCCTTGCTCACCCCGGCTGCGGTCGCGCGGCGGTGGGCAGCGAGTCCGTTGGGGCCGAATCGCTGCCGCACGGCTTCCTCGGGAAGCGCCGCAAGTGCGCCGAGCGTGCGAATGCCGAGGCCGTGCATCGTTTCTGCGAGCGCGGCATCCATCGCGCGTGCGACGGGGAGCGGCGAGACGAATGCCGCCGATGCTCCCGGCGCGACGATGCGCAGCCCGCCAGCCGGCGCGGCGACACCGGGGTCTGATGCCGCTGCGCGCGCCACCTGCTCAGCGGCGAATCGTCCGTCGGCGATCCCGACCCTCGCCTCGCCGAGACCCAGTCGCGCGGCGAGCGCCAACACCGCGAGCCCTGCCGGCTCCTCGCCGCCGTAGTACCGGGCGGGCCCTCGTGCGCGTATCGCGCAGAGCCCGGGGCGCACGACTTCGATGCCGGGAATCAGCTGTTCGAGCTGAGCAGCGACGGGGGCGAACCGTCGCTCGTCCGTGGCAGGATCGTGGGGGTAGACGGCGAGATCCGGGCAGCGGCTCTGCGCCTCGCGCTCCCGCAACCCGACGCGTACTCCCTCTCTGCGTGCCGCCTGCGTGCACGCGACCACGATGCGATTGGCGATCAACGCGAGTGGCTCGGTAAGGGAGAGATCGTCTGCGCCGTCATCGCGCAGCAGCGCGTGCACGGGCCAATCCGGTACCCAGAACATGAGGGTGCGATCCGCGTTCATGATGCGACCAGGTGCCTGAGCGGGGCGATACCGGGGTCTGCGATGGCGCCATCTCGGAATCTGAGCGTGTGGCTGCGCGTGCCGCGGCGATCCTGCGTCTGCACGGTCAGCTCGCGGTCCGTGAGCATGCCGTACCCGTGCCCCAGCCCGTCCCAGCGGGAACAGGAGACCCGCAGCGTGGACTCGGGGCGCGGCCAGTCACCGGTCACGACCAATGCGGCGTCGTGCTCTCTCAGGCGTGCAGAGATGCGCTCCGACTCGCTGGCGCTCGGCGGCGTGGTCGGTGCCAGCAGCACCACGGTCAGCACTTCGGCCAGGGCTCCGGTGAGCCCGATCGCATCGGTGCCCGGCTCGGGGATGATGACGCACCGATCGAGTGCGATTCCCAGGGCAACTGCTGCCTCGGCGCCGAACGCCGTGTCGCCGATGATGCCGCACCACGCACCCGAAGCGGAAGCCTCTGCGAGCAGTGCCAGTGCGAGCTGCCGAGACCCGTGCACCGCATAGCTCGCCCCCATGCGCAGTGAGCCACCGGGGAGCAACGGCCGTAATCCGGCCGCAGTCGGAATCGTGCGCGCGTCGAGTCGCATCGGCTGCATCTCGGAGATGCGCTGCTGCAGCGAGCGGACGGTCACGGGGGAGTTCATGCAGGTATATTCGAACATATGTTCGAATAAGTCAATCTCGATGGCCTGGGCGCGTCGCAGCCGGGAGTCGTTCAGAGCCATGCTTCTGAGGCAGCGGTAGGATGGGGGCGATGAACGAAGACGAGCTAGACGATTACGAGCGCGAAGCCGAGCTGTCGCTGTTCCGCGAGTACCGCGATATCGCGAGCCAGTTCCGCTACGTCGTCGAGACCGAGCGGCGGTTCTACCTCGCCAACGAGGTCGACCTCAAGCGGCAAGATGCGGGGAACGACTTCTACTTCGAACTCGCCATGACTGACGTGTGGGTCTGGGATGTGTACCGTGCCGACCGGTTCGTGAAATCGGTGCGTGTGCTGACCTTCAAAGACGTGAATGTCGAAGAGCTTTCGGCGCGTGAGTTCTCCCTGCCGCAGGAGCTCGCGCTCGACGAGTGATCGCATATCTGCTCCGGTGACTCGTCCCCGGCGCAGGCATCGTATGTGAACCGGGGTCTTCTCCACAGATCCGACTGATCCCTCCGTGCGGCGTCGCTCCAGCGAGCATGCTGGTGCGCCAGGAGGTGCATCATGACGCACACGGCAGCAACGCACACAGCCCAGGAAGACGATTGGTCACCCGGAGTTCAGCAACCGCACAACCAGGCGCTCGGCGCGCACGGCGAATCGCTCGCGGCGGCGTACCTGGAAGCGCTCGGGTATCGAATCCTCGCACGTAATTGGCGCAACCGGTCGGGTGAACTCGACCTCGTCGCGCGAGACGGCGAGACGGTGGTCGCGATCGAGGTGAAAACCCGCAGCGGCACCGGGTACGGCAGCCCCTTTGCGGCGATCACGGCGCAGAAGGCATCACGCATTCGGCGACTCCTGCTCGATTGGGTGCGCGGCTACGCCCTTCGGGGTGCCGAGCTGCGCATCGACGCGATCGCCATCACGATGCGTGCGAATGCGGAGCCGCGCATCGAACACCTGCGGGGAATCGCGTGAGCGGCGTGGTGTGCCGGGCGGCCTCCATCGCGCTGACCGGACTGCAAGGCACCGCAGTGATGGTCGAATCGGCCGTCTCGCAGCAGTTGCCCGGAATCGCCATCATCGGTCTTCCCGATGCCGCGCTCGCCGAAGCAAAACTGCGGGTGCGCACCGCCACCGCTCAGGTGGGCCTTCCGCTCTCGGATCGGTTTCACACCATTAACCTCAGCCCAGCGTCTCTGCCCAAGCACGGCTCCGGATTCGACCTGGCCATCGCGCTCGCCGCGCTCGCCGCCTCGCGACACCTGCCCGCTGAGGGGTTGGCGACCACGGCTCACCTGGGCGAGTTGGCGCTTGACGGGGAGCTGCGTCGGCCCGCCGGCCTCCTGTCGCTCGTCGCGGCCGCGCGGACTCTCGGATTCGCTCGGGTCATGGTTCCCGAGGCCTGCGGCGGTGAGGCAGCGCTGGTGCCCGGCATCGAAGTGATCGCGGTTCCTGACCTCTCCAGCGCGGTCGCGTGGTACCGCGGCGAACACAACCGGGGTCGCATCGTGCAGCCCGGCCTGGGCCGCGATGCGGTGCATGCTTGCGTTCCTGAAGCGGACATGGTCGACGTGGTCGGTCAGCCCGAAGCTGTTGAAGCGATGGTCATTGCCGCAGCTGGGAAGCACCACGTGTCGTTGCTCGGCCCTCCGGGTGCGGGGAAGACGCTGCTCGCCACTCGGCTGCCATCGTTGCTGCCGGAGCTCGACGATGATTCGGCGCTCGAAGCCAGCAGCATCGCCTCGCTCGGCGGAAACGCACTGGCAGGGCTCGTACGCCGCCCACCATTCGAGAGCCCGCACCACACGGCCTCCGCGGCGTCGATCATCGGCGGCGGCCAAGGGATCGAGGTGCGCCCGGGCGCAATCACTCGCGCCTGCCACGGGGTCCTCTTCCTCGACGAGGCTCCCGAATTCCCCCGCACAGTGCTCGACGCTCTCAGGCAGCCGTTGGAAACCGGGCGCATCGAGATCCATCGTTCCCGCATCCGCACCGAGTTGCCCGCGCGAGTGCAACTCGTCATCGCAGCGAATCCCTGTCCCTGTGGAAACGCCGGATCGGCGGAAACCGCGTTGAGCTGCCGGTGCAGCCCACGCGTCAGGGTCGCGTATCAGCAGCGCATCTCGGGTCCGCTCAGCGACCGCATCGACCTGCGGCTCACACTGCACCGCGTGTCGAAAGTGCTGCTCGACGACACCGAGACGGTGCGGCCCACGAGCGCGCGATTGCGCGAGCGCGTCATCGCGGCGCGCGCTGCTGCGGCGGAACGCTGGCGGGGGTCTCCGTGGACGGTGAATGCCGAGATCCCCGGGAACTGGCTGCGCAGCGAGCGGTTTCGGCTTCCGCGGGCCGACACGGCGGTGCTCGACCATGCGCTCGCCCGTGGTGGGCTCACGCTTCGGGGATACGATCGGGCGCTGCGAGTCGCCTGGACGATTGCCGATCTGGCCGAGAAAGATCGGCCTCGGCGCCCCGAAGTCGCTCAGGCGCTCGTGTTGCGCGGGGGTGACCTCGGATGACGGGGGCGCAGCTTGACCTGGGAATCGATGCGTCCATCGCCTCGATGCTCGATGCGATGGCCCCGCCGGGCGATGCACGCCCGGAATCGCACGCCACATTGTTCGCCCGTACCGTGTGGGCGCGCGTGATCGAGCCCGGTGACGCGGTAGCGGGGGCGTTGATCGGGAGCCTCGGGGCGGCACCAGCTCTCGCGCGGCTTATCAGCGGAGCGTCGCCCACCGAGCTTGCCGCAGAAGCCGCCGCGAGCGGAGCGCAGATCGATCGCCGTTCGATTGCAGCCGCGGTCAAGCGGTGGGTGCCGAGGCTCGACCGCGCTGAGAGCGTCCGCGATCTCGAGCGGGCGCGCGAGGCCGGGGTGAGTCTCGTCGCTCCGGAATCGGGCTGCTGGCCCGTGCAACTCGACGACCTCGGAGCACACGCGCCGCAGTTGCTCTGGGTCATCGGCGACACCGCGGCCCTCGTGGTGCCGTCGCTTGCGGTGGTGGGTGCACGCGCCTGCACCGGGTACGGCGCCCATGTCACCGCCGAGCTCACCGATGCGGCGTGCGCCGCCGGTGCCGCAATCGTCTCGGGAGCAGCGTATGGCGTCGATGCGATCGCTCATCGCACGGCGCTCGCCGCGGGCGCGCGGACAGTCGCGGTGCTCGCCGGGGGAGTCGACCGCGCGTACCCCAGCGCGCACGCCTCTCTGCTTGAACGCATCGCGCAGCAGGGCGCGGTCTGTTCGGAGATGATTCCCGGCGCGGCTCCGACGCGTTGGCGCTTTCTGCACCAAAAGCGGAATAATAAGTGTTTAAAGGAGATCATATGCGAGCAGCCATTTATGTAAGGCAGTCACTGTCCCATAAGGAGGGCATCGATAGGCAGCTGTCTCGTTGCACGGCAATAGCAGAGGGTCGGGAATACCAAATATTTGACCTCTATAAGGACAACGAAGTTTCGGCTTCGAAATCGCGTGCCACATCGGAATGGTCGCGACTCCTGAAAGATGCTCGCCGTGGGAAGTTCGATGTCGTGATCTCTGTAGATCTCGACCGGCTAGTGCGGTCTCAGGCTGATCTTCTAGACCTCATAGAGACTAAGGTCGCCCTGCTTACGGTAGATGGTGAACTAGATCTGACTTCTGCCGAAGGGGAATTTCGTGCGTCCATACTCGCTTCACTCGCCCGCTTTGAGGTAAAGAGGAAAAGTGAGAGGCAGAAACGAGCTAACGCGTACCGGGTGGAACAAGGACTGCCCTCGGCTGGTAAGCGTAGATACGGTTACTACCCGGGGAATCTCAAGGTCAGGGAAGATGAAGCCGCGATATTGCGCGGAATCTACTCAGGGCTTCTTGACGGAAAATCTCTCCGTTCAATGGCTGCTGATCTCACCCGAAGGGGCGTACCTTTTCGAGACAAGGTTGTTCAGTGGTACCCCGTTCGCCTCAGGGATATGATGAACAACCCCGCTTACTACGGGTGCATTATCGTGAAAGGTAAGGCAGTTCCTTCAGAACATGTCGAGCCGTTGATAGGTAAAGACGTTTGGGAAAACGCGCAAGCAATCCTTAATGATCCGTCTCGAAAGACTAATCCAGGGGCCCCCAGAAAACACTTGCTATCAGGAATCATGGTATGCGGAATCTGCGGTTCCAAGATGAGATTCACCAATGGTTCGTACTATTGCAAGACGCCCATAGCCGGTCATCCCGTCATCAAGGGGAGCGCGGCAGAAGCCTTGGTGATTGATGAGGTCGCGCTTGCCTATCTTATGGGACCTGCAGAACCGCTACGTGTTCAAGAAGGCGATGATCCGCGACCACTTCAAGAGGCGCTGGCGGAGGTCGAGGCGGAAGGTGGTCGAATAATGGATGATCGCCGGGAGGGGCGAGCGAGCCCTGATAATGCACGTAGGTCGCTTCTCATGCTCAAAGAACGTAGAGAGTCTATAGAAAGCGAACTCTCGCGGATCAGGGCTTCTTCTGGGGCGATGCACGCTCTAGGAGAACTCGCTGGGCATCTGTCGCCCAAGACTCGAATAGTGTCACTCTCAGGCGGTGGTGATCCCCGAAAGGCTAGGGATATCTTCCGTGAGGAGTGGGAGCGACTCACGTATGACCAGAAGCGAGATGTGATCGGGTATCTGCTTCAGATCACTCTCTACCCGGGGAGAAAGAACCGCGAACGTATGAGGATTCATCACAAGATCGCAGTTGGCTTGAACGAGGATGAAGAACTCTCAGAGGTTGATGTGCGTGTGAGTGGGGTTTCATGAGAGTCGCAGGCTTGTCAGAAGTGACGCGCAGTGCCTAGCTGCTTGTGTTGATGCAAGGTGGTCGGGCCGGGTCGTTGCTGATGGAACCGTATGGAATATCTCTGCGGGTGTGTGCGTTGATTGGTAGCTGAACGCGCTTCCGCGGGTCGAGGCATCCGCCTCTTCGCGGTGAACGCAGTTTGGTAGTCAAGAGTGAGCAAATTGGATAGCGGCTCCATCGCAAAGGACTGTTTCCGGAACCTGAGCCGGAGATGGGGACCCGTATGGTTGTCTCTAGTTTCAGCGGGTGACCATCAGCAAGTTGCCTTGACGCGGGTCCACTCGTGAGCGACCTTCGGCAAATCCTGGAGGAAACGCGGTGGAAGAGTGAGCCGCCGACGCTTCGTGATGATCAGAGCGAGGTGCTTCGTGAGCTTCGCTCTTGGGGTTATTCCGGCTTTGAGTGGGCGGATCTACCTACACCAGAAGAGATGCTCCGCATCTGGTGCTGGCACATTGTCGACCGCATCTGGGAGGTTGACTGCAGCTCTTCGCGTGAGCGTCTCGCGTATGCGCGGAAGGTGGTTCGAGAAGCACTTGATGGCAGAGGCGTCACGTTTCCCAATGGTAGATGGGAGACCATCCGACGCGGTGTTCTGAAGGGGAGATCCTATAGGCAGCTCGATCTTTTGGGCGGCTACAGATACGTGTGGGCCAATGATGGGGGCTTGGACCTTTCCCGAAGGAGAGGCGTGGGGCAGTACACCTGGGCTGAGCGGGCGATGGTGACCCTAATGGAAGATGCCCTGGAACCTGAATTGGCCCGGCGGCGACAAGCCGGCGAAAAAAGATTGCGGGCAGCAAGGAAACAATCTCAGCGCGACGCTGACAAGCTTCAACCGTCGCAATCACTTGCTCTTAAGATCGATGAATTTCACCTAGCAAAGTCTGAACGGGCGAGGGCGTTCATTGCAGGCCAGATTGTCTACTCACGCGCTCTAACTGCACTCGGTGCCCATTGGGGTGAAGCGGGAAGAGTTCTTGGCTCAGATGGCCTGCTGGAGGCTCTTAGGAATGATTGTGTGGCGCGAGAGTACCTTGAGCTAGCGGTGGACGTGCATTCATCTCTCAGTGCGGCTTTGCGGGATTGGAATGTCGAGGAGTGGGAACTCTCGCGTATGCGCGCATCTGCTGGTGGCAGAAATTCGAGTTCTCGCAAAATTGACCTTGCAGCGTATGTCTCTTGGAAGGTGAATCAACCTGAGGATATTTCACGATCTGAAGAGGCGAGGCTATTGAAAATTGGTACTGCCACGGTCAGTCGGTATCGAGCTGAGATGCACGCTGAAGTTGAGCGCCTCTCCCGCGACACGTTCTAATCCTTAGGTGTATCAGTAGCTATACATCCACATAGAGAAAGTGACGCGAACCGAATGACCATGTTCAAGAAATTGCTCTCGGAGATGCGCGATTCTTTAGCTCTGCATGGGGTAAAAAGTCGCGCCTGAGGTTTGGGTGCTGTCCAAGTGCGGTCGCGGATGTGACCTGTCCTTTCGCATGCTTCATTGGGGAACCCTTGAGGTGTTGCATCCCCGCTTTGGATGGTACAATAGTTAATACAAAAGTGTATGTCGACACTCAGGTATTGGTGAAGGATGGAAGGAGAAATGGCAGCCGGGCGCCCATGCTCAGTTTGTAAATCGCATAAACGTCAGACGATCGAAGACCAGGTCTTTTCAGGTGTCCGAGTTTCGCAACTTTCGCAACAGTTCGCGATTTCGTCGGACTCGATCTATCGTCATATCCGGAATCATGCAGCTCCGGAACTCCGCGAAGCGTTCCGGGCGACAGCTCGGATGAATACAGCAAGCTTGATTACGCGCGTCCTGGAGGTGGCGGACTCGGCGAAGTCAATTCGGATGAGTGCTTCATCTGAGACAGTCGCATTGAAGGCCGGAGCGGCAGAGGTCAACGTATTGATGTCGCTCGTAACGCGTCTCGGGCTATCGGATGACACCATGTTGGAGATGGCTCGTGACGCAACTGCGCTCGCCGCCGTTGTGGGAAAACTCGCTCAAGGGAATCGCGTCTTTGGTGAACGGATGGTCGAATATCTAGCCAATGAGGGTGCCGATGACATGGCGTCAATGCTCTCAGCAAAGATCGATGACTCGCCGGACCTTTGGAATCGTAGCTCCTCTTAGAACTTGACAGTGGCAATGAGCTGGAATGCAAGGACTTCTGTCGCTTCTAGGCCCTTGGCTGTAGTGTTTTTAAAAACTATGTCCAAACAATGGGAGAGCAAAGCTTTTGGTTAATGGGCAGTCTGGCACCGAGACCCTCACCATGTACTCTTTCGAGGACATCCTGAGCGAAATTGAGACGAAGAAGTCTTCAGCGAAGACTCAAGCTGGTAGTTGGGAGCGCCTTAGGGAGGTGGTTCTCGAGTTGGCCGGAGTGCCCTCATCCAGCAGAATTTGGCCCTCAGCAGATGGGAAGTGGGCCCTTGAAAAAGTCTCTATCCAAAGCTTCCGTGGTGTAACCAACGAAGAACCTCTCGTGCTTACTTTCGAGCCGACACCAGGGATCACAGTGCTTCATGGGCTAAACGGTGCAGGCAAGTCGAGCATTAGTGATGCGATCGAAGTTGCTCTTACCGGTCGCACTCCATCGTTATCGGTTGGAACCGCAGGAAAGGCCGCTCTCTGGGATCCGATACACCTATCGCAAGGAGCGGGCGGCGCCTGCGTGGAAGTGACACTCGCTTGCGCCGGACAGCGCTTAGTCCTCACTGCAACTCTTGACGAGGGTGGGAAAGTCCAGGAGCACTGGGGTGAACTCATCGTGGATGGAAGCTCAAGCCGCATCGATCTTGACTCATCGTGGCATCAGGCCCTGATTAGTCATCAACCTGTTTTTGCATATGCAACACTCGAACGCAGAGTTCAACTAAGTAAAGACCTTGCCACATACTTTGACGGTCTACTTGCTCTGGGTGGAAGCTTCGCAGTACTCCATAACACCATTACAGAGCGTGCAACAGCTTCTATGGAAGCTCACACGCGGTGGCAAACGGCAAAAGTCTCGGCGATGCGAATGATTTCTGAGATCGATACAGATTGCGCGCGTGCCAACCCAGGAATATCTCTGACTTCTATCCCTGACCCAACGCCAGGAGACGATATTGACGAGTGGCTGGAAAACGCCGGGCTTGTACAGGAAGGACAAGTAACGTCGCCTCTCCCGGCAGATAGCGGAGTGCGATTGGAGGCCGTAGCTTCTGAATGTGCCCGTGCCATTAATTCTTACGAAGAGGGAAGATCGGCGCCCGAACAAGGTCTCTCGGCAGCCCTCCAATTTTTATATCAAGAAACTAGTTCTCTTGATATTCAGAGCCGCAACTGTCCTGTCTGTTTAACTGTCAACACTGACTGGATAGACGCCCTCAGGCTGACGGTTGAAAGTGACGCCAAGTTAACCCGATTGCGTGGGGGAATGGAGGCCGCCATTCGGTCTCTAATGCAGTCGGCTAACAGTATTCTTATTCCCGCGATACACGTGGCGGAGGGTACAGCAAGTACAGATCCAATTCGGAATAGTGCTCAAGAAGCCGGTGGGCTCGTAGCCGAACTCGCTGGTGGGTTGGAGAGAGGTCTTCCATCCCAGCATGCCGTCGTTAGATCTGCCGGGAACCTTGCTAAATGGTTGTCCTCTGATGACGGTCGAGGCTTACTTCAGGACGCGATTGCTCGGACGGATGTCATAAAGCAATGGCGGCTTGCGAGAGCGCGGGCAGTAGAAGATTTCGCTGCGATTTGGCGAACGGACGGGGTACTTGCGTCCGCTTCCCTTGAATGGAAGGAAGTTGCGAAACGGGTCGACGACTTACGGAATCACCTTCGTAAGAAGCGGAGCGGGGTGCTTGAGAGCTTGGCTGGGTCTCGTATTGAGAGCTTGCTCCTGGACGCAGACTTGCACCTGAATCGCATTAGCGTGCTGTCTACGAAGGCAAACATGGAGTTGTCCGATCAGTCAGGCAATAAAGTTGAGCTCGGCATGCTCAGTGCCGGACAGCGAAATGCCGTGCTTCTTGCGCCACTGCTCGCTTCGATTGACGCGGGACCCTTCGGGTTCTTGGTGCTCGATGACCCAGTGCATGCGTTTGATGAGTTACGGATTGACCGTCTTGCGGAGTCCCTCGCTGAAATTGCGAGATCTCGACGCGTCATCGTGCTTACACATGATGAGCGGCTAAAGGAATATCTGGCGGCGAAGGCTTCAGATTGTGACACTAGGTTGGTCGAACGGTCGAACGGTGAAGGTTCCGTTAGCGTCTCGAATAGTAGTCACTTCTGGGCGGAGCTTCTGGATGATGCTGGACACATGCATGACGTCGCAAGATTGGAGGTTGGTTCGACCCATGAGATCTCTGGGACGTTGAGGGGACTCTGCCGAATGGCGATCGACAACGCGCTTCGAGTTTTCACCCTTAGGAATGCGGTCGGCTCAGCTCGAGACGCAGTGGCAGATTTGCAGTTACTCGATGAGGCGTACATAACCAGAATGCGGCTTACGTTGGCTTCGGGATTCTGGGAGGGAGACCCCTGGCGAAACCCCGTTGATAAAGCTGCTGAAGCGACGGAAAGCTACATGGACTCTTGGAATCAAGCTGTACACGGTAACCCGCCTACAAGTGACTTCACACGCGAAGAGATCGCCGCTGCTAGACGAGCATGTAGGGCTCTGGTGGGCATGGCATGACACTAAATCGCTCTGAGGCACGGATCGCGGTTGTATCTCTTCGCCAGCGAATTGAACGGATCGCTGTGCAGGGAGTTCGAGTTGCCTTCGTAGATCATCATCACGTCGTTCCGCAGACTCAAATTCGTAAGTTACTAGCTTTCCTTCCGGCCGCATATGAAGGGGCAGCACCTGCGTCAGAACTCATTGGAATGGTGAGAACGGCGCGTCACATTTATAAGCGGTCCTCCGACGTGCTTCATGGTCGATCAAGCGTAGTCAACCTCCCGGACGTGGTTGTGGAAGAGTGGACTGCTTTCGTCGATGAGTTGGAAGCTTTCACGCGGACGGCAAGAACCTCCGCTCAGGTCCCCGGAAGTATTTAAGACGCAATTTGCGGTGGGGCTCAACTGAAATCAGCTTGAAGCGGCCGCTGCTTTGACAGAAGGCTATTGAATTTCCACAGCGTATGGCAATCTAAAGGTCATGAGTGACTCAAGTCGATCTCGGCGATTTGAATACGCAGTCTTTGTGCCTACTGGTGAACGAGTGAGCATCGATGATGTTTCGATAGAACAGAAGAGGGGACCCTGGCGCTGTCCCTCCGAAGAGTGCGAAGTCAGGCTTAAACATCGTCGGGGAACTCTAAGAAAGTCGCCGTCGGGTCCCTCTCCAGTGTCGGCCCACTGGTGTCAAATACGGCGCGACGATACTCATGTAGCAAGTTGCAGCACCCCCTCGGCGGCGACCAGCACGTCTTTTTTTAGTAAGAGGCTGAATCGGGCAATTCGTCTCAGTGAAACGGTTCTGCTAGGTCTCGGGCGCCACACAGAGCCTGAAGTTGGGGCAGGTGGATCATCGTACCTTGGCTCCGGAGAATCGCTCCGGTACGGGGCTACAGCAGGCACACTTCTGAAGCTTCTCGCTCTTATGGAAGAGAGAGGTGGACATGAGGGCATGCGTCAATATTTCTATCGACATGACGGGTCCGAATATGAATGGGACCAAATTGCGTACGAATCCACTGGGATTTCGTACGAACGTATTCTTGCGACGAAGCAGAAGATATTTAATCAAGGAACTTGGCCCTGGCTGGTTTGGGGGTCGGTCGGGCGAGTAACCCCAACGAGTGCTGTCGGACGTCATCAGCTTGATTTGTTTCCGCGGGACCAGGTTGATGGAGGACGTGAGAATAGAGTGACAGCGTTCTTCTCGAATACTGACCAGCACCGAGCTTTCACTGCTCAGCTAACTGTGGGGACTGAGGTTGTCGTTTTGCTCAGCAACGTTAATGTAGCGAAATTCCATGGTGTTTACGGCAATCTTGATACTGTTCAAGACATTGCGATTGTGGCCGACTAGGAGATGACCCAAACCAATTTTTAAGAGGGTAGCTCCGCTTTACTGGGTTAGGGGTAGTTGTGCTGCGCCCATGGTTCAAACCCGTAACGGCTTACTTGCTCTGCTGAATACACTTGGGGCGTTGATGGCTATTGGCCTAGACGATTTGATGTGACAATCACGGGGCGGTGGCCATTCGATTTGTAATGTCGAAATGACTTCTGAATGGGAGGCATCTCTCTGCTATGGGATCGAGTGTTCTGGCCGAAAGATCTGCGCGAAGGGGTATTTTGAATCTGCAGGTCCGCCCCAACGTGGGTAGGTGACGGAAAATGCCATTCGATCATTACGTTAGTCGAGTGCACATGCGTCAATGGGCCACTAATAACCGGGTCAGCGTTTGGCGGCGCAAATGGACATCTCCTCGATTGCTCGATATCGGGAGAAAGGTTGCCGCAGAGCAAGGCCTCAATGATCCAAGCATTGAGGCTGGCTACGGGAAGATCGAGACTGCCTTTGGGAGGGCTCTCGTCCGGCTGCTTGAACCTTCTTCGACCCCGACGGAGAGCGACTGGAAAGCGGTTCGAGAATACTCGGTCCTAGTGCACGATCGCTTCCCGGCACTGAGGGGTGAAGCGGGTACTGTAGGTGGGCTTGTCGGCGGAAACGCAATGATGGTCCCAAATCCGGCTAACTGGGGTGCTGGCTACTCTGTAGATGATCCCGCAGCGCAGTTGGCTACAGCGATGCCGCGCGAGGCGCTGAAGCAAGCGCGGCTTGACCTGCTTCCAACTTATGCAAGTTTTCTCCCACGCTTCCAGCAAGTTTTTCATGGACCTGCAATGCTGCTCGGTGATGCAGGCGTTCACGCAATTGAACTTAGTTCGGGAGATGCCAGTACACACACCATTGTTGCGATGCCTCTATCGTCAACTTCATTTATCGCCTTTGCATCTCAGCCATTGAGTCTTAGCGAGAGTGAGCAGGTCGGGAGGGCGCTCAGATTCAAGGTAGCCATGGAATCGACCGTGGTGATCGACCATGTGGAGGCGCCGCTGCTTAATACGTTGGTGTCAACGTTGTGGGAAGTGCGGCGTGCGCCCATCGGGATCGGAATACCGTATACCATGCGAATTTCTCACGGGCCCGATGCTGTTGGGGGATGAGGGATATCCAACTCATTGGCCTGAAAGGTGACGATCTCAAAAACGATGGTCTATTGAGAATGCTTTCAGGCGAGGTGCGCCATCTACCTGCGTTTACTTTTCGGGGATCAGTCGGAATCAAAAGTCGTTCGTTTGTGAGTCGCTTAAAGGTGTCGAAAATTGATAAACTTATCTCATGAGTAGCCAGGGAATTAGCGTCGGATATGTACGCGTGTCGACCACGAGCCAAGATGAGGCTCTACAGCATGAGGCCCTCGACAAGGCGGGAGTGCTGAAGCGCAACCGCTATGTAGATCACGGAGTGAGTGGCTCCCGGCATTCGCGCCCTGGGCTCGATGCCATGCTCTCTGACGTAAACACCGGCGACAAGGTAGTTGTGTACAAGCTTGACAGGCTTGGTCGCTCCACTGCTCATGTAGTGGGATTGATTCATGACCTGACGGAACGTGGTGTCTTTATTGAGTCCGTTGCAGATGGTCTAAATTCATCAACTCCGACTGGGCGTGCGATGCTGCAAATGCTTGCCATCTTCTCCGAAATGGAGCGCTCGTTCATCCAGGAGCGGACTCGGGCTGGACTTGCCGAAGCTCGCAAGGCGGGTCGAGTAGGGGGAAGGCGTGCGAAGCTTGGGGTTAGTCAGGTGAAGCAGGCGCAGGTGCTTCGAGACGCCGGTACCCCCGTGCAGGACATTTCACGCACGTTAGGGGTCTCAATCGCGACCGTGTACCGCGCGACGCGAGGCGCAAGTGCTTCTGGCATCTAGAGGGTCATGGGGCCGATAGCGCAAAGCGCGAATGCTGAGAGCAATATTCCGTTCACGGCGAGGTGTCGACGGCTTTCTTTTCTCATTAGCCCTACGCACCCGAGTACCAGTCCTGCAACTCCAAGTGTCACGGCAAGTGTGCTCCGGAGGGCGGGTGCTAGGTCGCTTAGGGCCGCGAAGCTAAAGACGGTGACAATCGCTGCCAGCACTCCAAGAATGAGGGACCACGTTGCAAATCCTGTCGTTCCCTTTTGGTTCCTGACGTTGCTGAGAGGGTCACTTGGGGCGACTGGGCCCCATTGCTTGCCGCTCCACCATTGAAGGTCATTGGATTGATTTCGGTACCAGCCCGGGGGCAAGTGATTGTTCTCTGACTTATCGGCTTGTTCTGTCGGCATCTGGTGAGTTGCCTTTCTTGAGGAGTCTCGTACGGTTCGGGTTCTCGAGAACTGGATGTGAACCGGGGCGGGGGTAAAGGACGCGGTGAATGCCGCGTCAAAATCTGCTGGCTAGCCATCTCTGCTGGCTAGCCATAACAATAGCGTGCGGCTTGGTCGATGGGGTTGGTTATGTGTCTTCTAGCCCCGTCGATGAGCCCAACTTCAATGCTTTGCGCGATCATCTAGCCTTCTTGCGGCATGAACGGGGTTGGTCGTATGACGAGCTTGCTGCGCGCTCGGGGGTAGGCCGGGCCACTCTCGTGGCTTTGGAGTCTGGAAAACCTCGCCGTTCCGAGAAGCCTGCTACGGAGGGAACGTTGCGAACTTGGTTTCGGATTGCGCAAGCCTTCGACCTTAGAATTGGTGACTTGGTCGCGCCCCTGTATACCTCGTAAGCAAATCGAAAATGTGTCCTCACAATGGGTCCCATGCTTGGATCTAGTTGCGTAGCTGGGACTCCGATCGGCGGCTCTGAAAGCGTCACGCGGTGGGGAAATCTACGCGCCTCATTCTGACGGGCCTTGAAATTGGCTCCGGGCGTGGATGACCGTGGGAGGGTGCTATCCGGCTGGGGCGTTGCACCCTCGATCCTGATTTAGTGACTCTTGAAGGGGTCGGCTAGCCCCAGGTGGACTATTCTTCGCGAGATATAGCGCTCGACGGGTCAGGTATTCGAACGCCGTCGCATCTCGGGCATTCCCACCATCGAAGCCACGTAATCATCACCTGGTTGCCGCAGTGGGGGCATTGGGGTGAGTTCGACGGAATGAGATCTTCGTTAGGGTGCTCCACCATGGACACGCTATTGCGTTCGGGGATGCAGCTGAATTCAGGTTCGCGTATGATCTGCACTTATAATTGTATTTTTGCCAACGGAACCGGTCGATTGCCGCGCTCGCCGGCGCGACACTCGTGACTGAAGCGGGAATTCGCTCGGGGTCACTGAACACAGCAGGCCATGCCGCGGAGATCGGACGCAACCTCGGAGCTGTTCCCGGACCGGTGACCAGTGCGACCTCAGCCGGATGCCACCGACTGATCCGCGAATACGGTGCGCTGCTCGTGAGCAACCCAGAAGAGCTCAGGGAATGCATCGGCGTCATTGATGCGGCGTCGCAGCTCATCGACGTTTCGCGCGGCTCACCTTCGGGGCCGGGGAGCGGCGACGAACCGTCGGATCGCCAACCCGCTCTGCACCGTCGGCTCCTCGACGCGCTTCCGCTTCACGGGCAGCGCACCGAAGACGCGGTCGCGCTCGCCGCAGGTCTTGCGCTGGGAGAATGCCGTGCGCTCCTCGCGGAACTCGAAATTCTCGGCTTCGTGCGCCGGTCTTCGGAAGACGGCGCTCACGGGCCGCGATGGCGACTGGTGCGACGCGAGTGATCTCCCGGTGCGGGAGTCAGGCCGCGAGGAGCGGGTTGCGCTGGACCCACTTCGAAGCATCCTGCTCCGACAGCACGACCAGCCCCCGAGACGTGTGAGATACGGCGAGAAGTGCTTTGATCCACTCGGGGTTCAGCTGCGGAAGCTTGCTCCCGCTGAAACGGAATGCAACCGGGGCGTATTCCGAGATCCACACCTCGTGCCGACCGCTTCCTTGATGCATCCCGAGTGACCAGCTCAGGAAAAAGCTGTCCCCTTTCGCGAGCTTCATCCCAATGACCGTCTTGAGATGCGCGAGCGTGCGATCCTCGAACTCGTATTCACGTCCACCGTGCAACATGTACCCCATACAGGAAGTATGACATAAATTAAGTAATTATGAGAGTGAAGCGTTCTGGCGTGTTTCGCCTCCGGAGAGATGTTGTCTCTCCGGGGCACCGATGCGAGAGGTTGGGGAAATGCGTCTTAGAATCGCACGGGGGAGTCGAGAGTCCATGATTGGGTTCGCTGTATCTGGGGCGTTCGTGACCTGCCGGTCGCTGGAGAGGTCGTAATGCAAGGCGACGCTGAGATGTTCCGCTTTCTCGTGGAGGCAGTGCAGGACTATTCCATCTACCTGCTCTCCACGGAGGGAGTGGTGACGAGTTGGAATACCGGCGCCGAGCGCATCAAGGGGTATCGGCCCGATGAGATCATCGGGAAGTCGTTCGAAGCGTTCTTCACCGGCGAAGATCGCGCCGATGGGCTTCCCGATCGCATCCTGAGCGAAGCGATTCGCGAGGGGCGATTCGAGACCGAGGGGTGGCGGGTGCGCAAAGACGGCTCGCGATTCTGGGCCCACGTCACGGTGAACGCGGTGCGTGATGACGCAGATACTGTCATCGGCTTCGCCAAGATCACGCGCGACGTCACGGTCGCCCGCGAAGCGTCGAACGCGCTGCGGCGGGCTGCGTCCACTGATCCACTCACCGGTATGTGGAACCGATCGGCTTTCCTTGCGGAGCTCACGCGCTGGGCGGGCGACTCCGCACCATTCGCGGTGAGCATTATCGATCTCAACGGATTCAAGCAGATCAACGACACGCTCGGTCACGCGACCGGAGACGAGTTGCTCCGCGCGACGGCCGACAATTTGCACCGCCGGACGCATCTGGGCATCGTGACGGCCCGGCTGGGCGGCGACGAGTTCGCTGCCGCGGCGCTTGCACCGGACGAACAGGCGGTCGAGGAATTCGCGCAAGGAGTCAGTGCGGCCATGCGGGAGCCGGTGCGCTTCGACGGGAGAACCCGGGTGATTCCGGCAAGCATCGGTATTGCGCGCTTCCCACGAGACGCGAGCGACATCTCTGAACTGCTCGTGCGCGCGGACGCGGCCATGTACGACGCCAAAGAGCGCAGTGACGATCGAGCGATGCTCTACCGTGACGGGTTGCTCGAACATTCGGCATCGCGCCGCTTCCTCGGCAGGCAAATACTCGGTGCCATCGCGCGTGGAGAATTCACGCTGCAGTACCAGCCGCAATCGTCGCTCAAGGATGAGGCCGTGGTGGGCTGGGAAGCGTTGATTCGCTGGGAGCATCCGATCCTGGGGTTGCTCAATCCCGGAGAGTTCATTCCGCTCGCCGAGGCGAACGGAACGATCGTGCAACTCGGCGAATGGGTGGTGAGACGCGCCTGCCGAGATGCTGCGCGATGGCGCGATGACGCGCGGGTGGCGGTGAACGTCTCGGCGTCGCAGCTGACGGATCGCACGTTCGTCGACGTGGTCACGCGTGCGCTTGCCGAGAGCGGCTTGGAGCCGCGCAATCTGGAGCTCGAGATCACCGAATCGACGATGATCTCGCACCGTCGCGAAGTCATCGAGACGTTCGCCGAATTGCAGCAGTTGGGCGTGCTCATTGCGCTGGACGACTTCGGCACCGGTTTCTCTTCGCTCGATACGCTGCTTTCGTTCGGTTTCGACCGGGTCAAGATCGATCGGTCAGTGCTGTACGAAAGCCTGCAGCCGTCCCGCACCCGCGACGTGCTGCGCGCAATTCTGGCTCTGGGGCATGCACTGACCGCGACCGTTCTGGTGGAGGGTGTCGAGACGGAGCAGCAGCGGGAGATACTGCGACACGAAGGCTTCGACGAGATTCAAGGCTTTCTCACGGGGCGGCCCGGCGCCGGCCCCGTGGCGGTCTCGCGGGAGCTCCCCGGGCATTCCGGGGGTGCGGGAGCGGGCTCGACGACTGAACCGATTCTCCTGCCCCTCCTCTGAGCGATTCGATCGATACGGGTTCGCGGCACTGGCGGGCGATCACGGGCGCCTCTCGGAGATCGCCCGCCAGCGCATCGGCGAGGTCGCTCAGTGAGCGGAGTAGCCACCGTCGACGAGGTGGTAGCTGCCCGAGATGAACGAAGCGTCGTCGCTCAGCAGGAACAGGGTCAACGCGGCGACCTCACGGTCGGTTCCGAGCCGCTTCGTGGCGTGCTCCGCCTCCAGTGCGGTGAGGGCTTCGGGTGAGAGAGATGCGCGCACCAGCGGCGTATCGATGAACCCGGGGCCGACGGCGTTCGTGCGCACACCCTGCTCCGAGTACTCCAGCGCCGCCACCTTGGTGAGACCGATGAGTGCGTGCTTGCTGGCGACATAGGCCGCATTCTGGGCGATGCCGACCGAGCCCAGCACGGATGCCATGTTTACCACAGCGCCCCCTCCCGCCGCGACGATCGCGGGCAACTGGAACCGCAGGCCGTAGAACACCCCATCGAGGTCGACCGCGCGCACTCGATCCCAGGCGTCGATGTCGTACTCGCCGATGTTCGCGGGAGCCGCGCCGATGCCGGCGTTGTTGACGGCAAGGTGCAATGCGCCGTACGTCTCTTGAGCGAATCGGACCGCCGCCTCTGAGTCTTCCCACTTCGCAGTGTTCTGGGCGAAGGCCGCAGCCGTGCCGCCGGCCGCGACGATCTCATCGACGACCGTCTGAGCGGACTCGAGCTTGATATCGGTGACCACCACGGAAGCGCCTTCGCGAGCGAGCTCGCGAGAGATCTCTGCACCGATTCCGCTGCCGCCACCGGTGACGATCGCGACCCGATTCTCGAACTTGGACATGTACGACCTGCTTTCCTGTCTGCTTTCGGTGCGATTCCGCATCGACGGGTTATATGCCCGCGCATATATGCAACGACGCAGGGCTGCGGAATATTTCCCCATTCGGAATCTTTCGCTCCGATCGGGCAGGGGTGTTTCGTGGGGTGTTCGCACTCAGGCGTCGCTTGGCGCGAGAATATGGATATGAGCGCGTCTGAATCGATTGCCGCCGCTGTCGGGGGCTTTCTCGATGCCGTGCGCCTCGAATACGGCTACTCGGAGCACACGATTCGTGCGTACCGACGCGATCTCGACGCGTTCGTGGCCTTCGCCGACGCGCACCATGCGAGCACGCTTTCGGAGTGCGATATCGAGCTGATGCGTGCCTGGCTGTGGGATCGCCAGCAGAGGGGACTCGCGTCGGCGACTCTGGCGAGAAACGTGGCGACGCTCAAATCATTCGGCACCTGGCTCGAGCGTGCGCGCTTGGTTCCGGGTAATCCCGCGTCACGACTCCGGGCCCCGAAAGCGCCGAGAAACCTTCCCCGGGTGCTGACCGACGTACGCGTGGAACGGCTCATCGATCGTGTCGCGCAACGAAGCGATGCGGAGCACCCTGAAGCGATGCGCGATCTTGCCGTATTGGAGCTGCTTTACGCCTCTGCGCTGCGGGTCTCCGAGCTGTGCGTGCTCGTGCTCGACGGTGTCGACCTGCGTGAGCGAACGGTGCGGGTCATCGGCAAGGGCAACAAGGAGCGCGTGGTGCCGTTCGGGGCACCCGCAGCTCGGGCACTCGACGTCTACCTCCGCACCGGGCGACCCCAGCTCGCCTCACGTGCCGCGGCGAGTGGAGCTGCCGTGGCATCAGTGCGCGCGATTTCCGACGCGGTCTTCCTCGGGAATCGGGGCGCCGCGATGTCGAGCAACACGGTGTACCGCATGGTTGCCCGGGAGCTCGAGTCGGAGCCCGGAAGCGGGCCGCGTGGCCCGCACACGCTGCGGCACTCGGCGGCCACGCATCTCTTGAATGGTGGAGCCGACCTGCGCGTGGTGCAGGAGATGCTCGGGCACTCCAGTCTCGCGAGCACACAGGTTTACACGCATGTGTCGACCGAGCGGCTCGCCCAGACGTACCGGCAGGCGCATCCGCGCGCCTAAGGAGGCGATCACCAGGGGAGCAGTACCGGGCGATCGAAGAAATATCTGGCAGGGTCGACGTATATGTCGTCGACCCTGACCCCGATATGCACGCACTCCGCATCGCAGTGCCCGCCTCCGCTCACGGTGCCGAGGAGCGCGCCGAGCCCGACGGTGTCGCCGACGCTGAGGGCAGCGACGATTGGCTCGATGGAGTACCGCGTGGAGTGATCCACCCGTACTGTGATGACACCCCGATCGACCACTGTGCCTGCGTATGCGACGGTGCCGGGCGCGGGGGCTCTGACCTCCGATCCCGGATCCGCGCTGAGATCGACGCCGCGGTGCCCCGGCCCATAGTCGTGCTCCGGTGCGCGAAACGGGGCCGCTATCTCCATGGGGATACCGAGCGGAGGGATCCAGCGGGGCACCGCGCTCTCGGCAGATGCGCCGTTCGCGGATGTCGATGCGCCGGTCACCGAGTATGCGGTGACGCCGATGATTGCGATGCACATGATGAGGCGGGCGGCTCTGGCGGGCCGATGCGTGCGTGCCGGGGGAGTCATGACGACAGTCTGTCCGGGGGCGAGACCAGCGGTGGGTGCTCGCGCGGGAATCTGTGGAGCAATCGCGATCGTGCCCGGAATCGCCGGGGTGTGGGCGAGTGATGGACGGCGTGGGCTGGTGTATGCTGGTTCAGCACCTTGTCAGAGGTGACTTCGCGTGCCCACGCATCGGAGAGACGTCACCGGTCCTCGCTCATCACGAGTGGGGCGGCGGATCCCGAGGGCACCAGGATCGGGCCGCATTCCGCGGCCGATGATAACCGCAATGGGTGCGTCCATATGGGCGCCCAGAACAGGAGGACGGCAATGGCCGTCGTTACCATGCGCCAGCTGCTCGACAGCGGCGTCCACTTCGGACACCAGACTCGTCGCTGGAACCCGAAGATGAAGCGCTTCATCTTCACCGAGCGCTCGGGCATTTACATCATCGATCTGCAGCAGTCGCTCGGCTACATCGACGCCGCATACGACTTCGTGAAGCAGACCGTTGCCCGTGGCGGCAACATCCTCTTCGTCGGCACGAAGAAGCAGGCTCAGGAGGCCATCTCCGAGCAGGCCACTCGCGTGAACCAGCCCTACGTGAACCAGCGCTGGCTCGGCGGCCTCCTCACGAACTTCCAGACCGTCACCGGTCGTCTGGAGCGCATGAAGGAGCTCGAGCAGCTCGACTTCGAGGGCACCACCAGCGGCTTCACGAAGAAGGAGCTCCTTCTCAAGAAGCGCGAGCTCGAGAAGCTGCAGAAGTCGCTCGGTGGCATCCGCAACATGGGCAAGACCCCCTCGGCGCTCTGGGTGGTCGACACCAAGAAGGAGCACCTCGCAATCGACGAGGCGAAGAAGCTCGGCATCCCCGTGATCGCGATCCTCGACACCAACTGCGACCCCGACGAGGTCACCTACCCGATCCCGGGCAACGATGACGCGATCCGCTCGGTCGCCCTGCTCACCCGTGTGATCGCCGATGCTGCTGCTGAGGGCCTCATGGAGCGCCACCAGAAGCCTGCCGAAGGCGCTGAGCAGGCCGCTGAGCCGCTCGCCGAGTGGGAGGTCGAGCTGCTGAATGCTGACGCTCCGGCAGCTGCTGAGGCTCCCGCCGAAGAGGCACCCGCTGCTGAGGCTCCCGCCGCGGAAGAGGCTCCGGCCGAGGCCGCTGCCGAGACCCCGGCCGCCGAATAATCTCTGACCGTTCACCGAACGACCACTGAAGGAGTCACACATGGCTGCAGTAAGCATGGCCGCTGTGAAGGAGCTGCGCGAACGCCTCGGCGCCGGCATGCTCGACAGCAAGAACGCACTCGTCGAGGCTGAGGGCGACATCGAGAAGGCCATTGAGATTCTGCGTCTCAAGGGTCTGAAGGGCGTCGCCAAGCGCGGCGACCGCGAGGCGACTGAGGGTCTGGTTGCCGTGCGCCAGGCCGAGGGTTCTGCCACGATGATCGAGCTCGCTTGCGAGACCGACTTCGTTGCGAAGAACGAGAAGTTCATCGCCCTCGCCGACCGCGTGCTCGACGCCATCGTCGCGGCGCAGGCAGGCACCGTCGAGGAGGCCCTCGCGGCACCCCTCGACGGCAAGACCGTCGCTGACGTCGTCACCGATGAGGCCGCCATCATCGGCGAGCGCATCGAGATCCGGAAGGTCTCGCGCGTCGAGGCCCCCGCGACCTCGGTCTACCTGCACCAGACCTCGAAGGATCTGCCGCCGCAGATCGGCGTGGTCGTGGGCTACGAGGGCGACGACGCCGAGGCTGCGCTCAGCATCGCCCGTCACATCTCGTTCGCGGATCCGGTGTACCTGAACCGTGAGGACGTGCCCGAGGCCGACGTCGAGAAGGAGCGTGCAATCGTCACCGAGATCTCGAAGAACGAGGGCAAGCCCGAAGCGGCACTGCCCAAGATCGTCGAGGGTCGTCTGACCGCGTACTTCAAGCAGGTCGCGCTCAACGAGCAGGTTCACGCTCTCGACGCAGACAAGCGCGAGGTCAAGAAGGTTGCTGAAGCCGCTGGCATCACCGTGACCGGCTTCGCTCGCAGCAAGGTCGGCGCCTAGCCACTGACACCGGGACCCGGGCCGAATGGCCCGGGTCCCGTGCTGTGTCCGCACTATTATGGCCTCGGGTACATACGGGGCCCACCGGCGCCCGCGCCGCAGAGATCGACTCAAGGAGAACCCCACATGACGAAGACCGCCGATCGCAAGCGCCGAGTTCTGCTCAAGCTCTCGGGAGAAGCCTTCGGCGGGGGCACGTTGGGAGTGAATCCCGACGTCGTCAGTCAGATCGCCCGCGAGATCGCCGCAGCACTGAACGATGCCGAGGTTGCCGTCGTCGTGGGCGGCGGAAACTTCTTCCGAGGTGCAGAGCTCTCGCAGCGCGGCATGGACCGTGCTCGGGCCGACTACATGGGCATGCTCGGCACGGTCATGAACGCGCTGGCGCTCCAAGACTTCCTGGAGCAGGCGGGTGTCGAAACCCGCGTGCAGTCCGCGATCACCATGACGCAGGTTGCAGAAACGTACATTCCTCTTCGCGCGGTGCGCCACCTTGAGAAGGGACGCGTCGTCATTTTCGGCGCGGGTGCGGGCCTGCCGTACTTCTCGACGGATACGGTAGCTGCGCAGCGCGCACTCGAGATCGAAGCCGACGAGGTGCTCGTCGCGAAGAACGGCGTCGACGGGGTGTACACCGCTGATCCCCGTCACGACCCTGAAGCCACCCTCATCGAGAAGATCACTTACAACGATGCACTCGTGCGCGGGCTGAAGGTTGTCGACTCGACCTCGTTCAGTCTCTGCATGGACAACGGCATGCCCATGCGCGTCTTCGGCATGGAGCCCGCCGGCAACGTCACCGCTGCGGTTCGCGGTGAGACCCTCGGCACCCTCGTTCACGCCTGACCTGCGAGCGGGCGGGTGGGCCGCGGAGCCGTGCCCACTAAGCTGGAACAACGAGCGAAATCACTAAGGAGTACACCGTGATCGATGAAGTCTTCGCCGACGTCAAGGAGCGCATGACCCGTGCGGTCGAAGCCGCGAAGGAGAGCTTCGCTACGGTTCGTACCGGCCGTGCGAACCCATCGCTGTTGCAGAACTTGCAGGTCAACTACTACGGCACGCCGACCCCGCTGCCCCAACTGGCATCAGTGCAGAATCAGGATGCGCGCAGCCTGCTGATCACCCCGTACGACAAGGGTGCCCTCAAGGACATCGAGCAGGCGATCCGTGACATGCCGAACCTCGGTGCGAACCCGTCGAACGACGGCACGGTCATCCGTGTGTCACTGCCCGAACTCACCGCGGAACGCCGCAAGGAGTTCGTCAAGATCGTGAAGGGTAAGGCGGAAGACGCTCGTGTGGCGATCCGCAACGTGCGTCGCTCGGGCAAGGACGATTTCGACGCGCTCAAGAGCGAGGTCGGTGAAGACGAGATCTCGCGTGCCGAGAAGGAGCTCGAGGCCGTGACGAAGCAGTTCATCGACCAGATCGATGATGCGCTCAAGCGCAAAGAGGCCGAGCTGCTGGAGGTCTGATCGCGCATGGCCGGCTCGGAGAAGCGAGATGAGCTGCGCACGGCGATCGAATCGACGCGTGCGCAGCTCGAAGCGACCAATGCGCGCATCGAGGCGCGCGCGGGCCGCAATCTCGTCTTCGCCATCGGGTCGGGTGTCGTCTTCGGAGGCGTCTTCCTGGCGAGCCTGCTTCTGGTCAAGCAGATCTTCGTCGTGCTGGTCGCTGCCCTGGTCGCCATTGCACTCGTCGAACTCGCGTCGGCGTTTCGGGTCGCGGGCCGGCGCGTGCCGCGCATCGGGGTGGTCGTCGGCGGGCTCGTCGTCGTCGGTGGTGCGGCGTTCTGGGGGGCCCAGGGCATGCTGCTCGGCTTGTTCGCCGGGTCTCTCGTGCTCATCGTCTGGCGACTGGTCGAAGGCTTGGTGCCGGCTTGGGAGGCGCCTCCGAAGACGGTCGTCCGCGATGTGTTCTCGGGGCTTTTCACGATCGTGTATGTGGCGTTTCTTGCCTCGTTCGCGGTACTGCTGGTCGCTGCGGAGCACGGCGAATGGTGGGTCTTCGCGCTCGTGCTGGTCGTCGTATCCGTCGATGTCGGCGCCTATGCCGCCGGGGTGTCGTTCGGAAAGCATAAGATGACGCCGCGCATCAGCCCGAACAAGACTTGGGAGGGGTTCGCTGGAGCCGCAGCCGTCGCGGCGGGAACCGGTGTGCTGGTCTCCGTGTTCGCGTTGCACCAACCCTGGTGGGTCGGCGTCATCATCGGCGTGGTAGTGCTCTTCACGGCCACCGGTGGCGACCTCACCGAGTCCCTGATCAAACGAAACCTGGGTGTGAAAGACATGAGTTCTTGGATTCCGGGCCACGGTGGCTTTTTGGATCGCCTGGATTCGCTGCTGCCCTCTGCCGTCGGCGTCTACGGTGTCGCGCTCATTCTGGGGGTGGTCTGATGGCCCGCCGTTCACAGGGATCAGCCGATCAGACCGTGCAGACTGGACGGGTGCATACCTCGTTTCCCCTCGCCACCGGAACCCAGCTCGGGTATCAGCAGGAGCAGGTCGATCAGTTCCTGTCGTCTGCACGCAGCGCTTACGAGGCCGCGGCAGGGTCCGCGGAAGCCATGACCTCTGAGTCGGTTCGTCGCACAGCGTTTCCGGTGAAGCGGGGAGGGTACGCGGCTCGCTACGTCGATGCGGCCATGGACCGACTCGAAGAAGTCTTCTACGAACGCGAGCGTCGCGCGCGTGTGCGCGCTGCAGGTGAAGACGCCTGGTGGGATGAGACGCGCCAGCTGCTCTCTGAAGTTCGGGGGCGGATCCACCGGCCCCGAGGCAAGCGATTCCGTCGCCGTGGCCTCTTCGCCACCGGCTACCGCCGCTCGCAGGTCGATGCGTTCCTCGATCGGGTTTCGGAGATGTTCGAGCGCCGTGAACTCGGCTTGAAGCCGGCGGAAGTGCGTGATGTGGTGTTTCATTCTCAGTGGCGCGGGTACGACGAAGAACAGGTCGACGCGCTGCTCGACGGAGTCGTCGAGTTGATCCTGGCGACGCGATGAGGCGAGCGCCCTCAGGCGCCGTGAAGCGTCGCTTGTCGGCTCGGCTTCGCTGAGATACAATCGTTATATTGTGTCTGCACTGAATCGAAATCCCCTCTCGCGATGGACCCGCCTGCGCGCTCCGGTCGCCGGCCTCGCTGTCGCCGGATTCTTGGGAGCGGCCGTGGTTGCTCCGTTCGCAATGCCCAGCGCGCCGGCTGATGCTGAGGCGATGGCCTTCCAGCAGCGGATCCATCAGGAATTCACCCCGAATACGTCGGAAGACGCTGACCTCGTGTACACGAATGTCGGAGTCGTCGAACTTCCCGACCCTGAAGAAGTGCGCAAGAAGCAGGAAGCCGAAGCAGCGGCGAAAGCAGCAGAGAAAGCCGCAGCAGAGAAGGCCGCAGGAACTGCGGACTCTGAACAATCGGCAGGGGCCTCCGAGAGCGCCGGTGCGCCACCCAAATACACGGGTGGCGGGTCGATGGCTGAGTGGATGGCTGCAGCGGGAATCGCTGAAGCCGACTGGTCGTATGTCGTGTATATCGCTGAGCGCGAGAGCAGCCTGAACCCGAACGCGACGAACGCGAGTTCGGGGGCATGCGGGCTCATTCAGGCGTTGCCGTGCAGCAAGGTTCCGGGCAACGGGTACGACCCCGTTGACAACCTCACCTGGGCCAATGGGTACGCGGTGGGACGGTACGGAAGCTGGAGCGCCGCATACAGCTTCTGGACGGCAAACCACTGGTGGTGATCGGTCGCCATGGCGAAGAGCCGTCGACCGAATAAGTACCAGCGTGCCGCTCTGCAACCGGTGAGTGATGTCTCACGTCTCGCACATGGAGGCGCGCGTCGCGAATCCCGCTCCGGTGCTGAATGGTTCGTGCGTGATATTCCGTCGCATCGTGCGGAGAAAGCGTATCGGTGCCCGGCCTGCGGTACTGATGTGCCCCCAGGCCAGGCTCATATTGTGGCGTGGCGTGCCGATGATATCTTTGGCGACGAATCGGCAGTCCGCGATCGACGGCACTACCACGCACACTGCTGGCGTCTGCGCTAGAAGAGTGTAGGGGGAGCCTCGACCGGGGCGACGTCGACATTGCGAATCGGAGCCGCGCCCGCGAATCCGGGGCCGTGATCGGGCTGCTTTCCGGCTTGAAACGCGGTGGCTGCAGCACGGGCGCGCTGATCCGCCGCTTCATTGAGCTCGTGGCCGGCGTGCCCCTTCACCCATTCGAACGACACGGATCGCCCGGTGAGCGCGGCATCGAGTTGCTCGAGGAGCTCTCGGTTGAGCACAGGCTTGCCATCGGCCTTACGCCATCCCCGTCGCTTCCAGCCGGGCATCCATTGCGTGACCGAGTTGATGACGTACTGACTGTCGCACAGCACATGGAGCGCTTCATCGCTGCGCTCTGCCGTGGCATTGAGTAGATCGAGCACCGCCATCAGTTCACCCTGATTATTGGTGGCACGTGGCCATCCGCCCGCACGCCACTGGTCGCCGTTGATGACCCACGCCCACCCTGCGGGGCCGGGGTTGCCGAGTGCGGATCCGTCTGCTGCTGCGGTGATGGTCATGATCTCAATCCTGCCAGAGTGCAGCTTCGCGGCGAGCTAGGCTGGAGCAGTTCGGCCGCGATGACAGGGAGACACTGATGATCGAGATTTCCAGTAATACGGTGCTGCGCGCGCGTCGAGAAGACATCGAGTTGCACACGGCGGATGGTTTGACGCTGTACGGTGAGTTGGCGCTTCCGGCCGACCGCGAGCCTCTGGCGACGCTCGTCACGCTGCACCCGCTGCCGACTGCCGGGGGATTCATGGAATCCCACGTTTTGCGCAAAGCGGCGAACCGGCTCCCCGAACTCGCGGATCTCGCGGTCCTGCGGTTCAACACGCGAGGCACATCATCCCCGCGAGGTACCAGCGAGGGGGCGTTCAGTGAGGGTATCGAGGAACGGTTCGACGTCGCCGCAGCCATGGATCTGGTGCAGTCGCGTGGACTTCCGCACCCCTGGCTGGTGGGCTGGTCGTTCGGCACTGAGCTGACCCTGAAGTATGGGCTCGAGCATGACATCGACGGTGCGATTCTGCTGTCACCCCCGTTGCATCGCGCGACATCGGCGGAGGTCGCGGCGTGGCAACCGGCGGCTCCCGAACTCGTCGCGCTCATTCCCGAATTTGACGACTATCTGCGACCTGAGGAGGCGTCGCAGCGATTCGCCTCAGTTCCTCGCATGCGTCTCGTCAATGTCGAGGGCGGCAAACACTTGTGGGTGGGGGAGAAGCAGACGCGACGCGTGCTCGACGAGATCGTCGCAGCGGTCGGGACCGCGTCGACACCGCTGCCGGGCGAAGTCACGGAGGATCGCCTGCAGCGGTGATCGCCGCGACTCCGTCCGTCAGTCACCCCTGAGGCGTTGCGTCGCCGGCTTGCGCGTTGCCCGCGGCCTCGGAAGCGTTCGCCGCCGCGTCCTCCTGCTGGAGCGACTCGGCAACCGGCTGCTCGACGAGCCGGCCCGCGACCGTACTCATCTTCTGTGCGTTCGTGATGACCTCGCCGAGGCTCTCGAAGTAGCGGGCAACGGCACCGCGCTCGACCTTCAGTTGCGTCATGCGGTCTTCTGCGGCCGCGAGCACCTTCGTCGCGCGATCTTCCGCGGAAGCGAAGGTGGTCTGCGCGCGCCGTTCGGCCTCGAGCACAATGTCCGCGGCTTGACGCTCGGCCGATGCGCGCACCTGGCGTGCGTCTTGCGTCGCGTCGGCACTGAGCCGCTCGTACTCCTCGCGAGCAGCGTCGAGCTGCATGCGGAGCTCGGCGAGTTCGGCGCGAGTCGCATCGAGCTCGCGCTGCGCGGTCTCGGCGGCGGCGCGCTGGCGTTCGGCGAGGTCGTGCTCGACCGACTTGCGCTGTTCAGCCGTCGACGTCGCGAATGCAGCGCTCTCGGTCTCGATCCGCTCGGTCATCTGGCGCACGGCGTCTTCGGCATCGGCTCGCAACTGTGCGAGGCTCGTCTCTTCGGCGTGGCGGTGCTCCGCGAGCTCCGCCAGCGTCTCGACGCGCAGCAGATCGGTTTCCTCGGTGACCGATGCGCGGAGTGCGGCTGCATCGCGCTCGCTCGCCGCGGTGCGCTCATCGCGCTCGCGTGCGAGATCGGCGGCGTGCTGTTCGGCGGCAGCGGCGAGCATGCGCTCGTGCTCTGCGCGTTCCCGCTGCAGGTCGTCATCGAGCTTCGCGCGATCTCGCTCAATGCGCAGCTCCAGCGACTCTCGCTCGATGCCGAGTGCCGACGCTGCCTCATCACGGGTGATGCGAAGCCGCTCGTCCGCCGCTGAGGATTCATCGGCGATGCGCTGTTCGTGCTCGTGGCGCGCTGCCGAGAGCCGTTCGGCGTGCACGGTGCTTTCATCAGAGATCCGTGCCGCGTGATCGGCTTCCGCGCGTTCGTGCTCGCGCTGCTGCGCGGCGCGAGCATCGGCGACGCTGCGCTCATGAGCGGCGAGCTCATCGGCGATGCGATTGCGGTGTTCGTCCCACTCCGAAATCAATCGGTCCTGATGTTCCGCCAGGTCCGTTCCGAGTTTCTCAGCGTGAGTCGCGAGTTCTGAGGCGATACGCGCCTCGTGCGCCTCCGTAGCGGAGGCGAGCTCGCGATCGAGCTGGTCGCGCTGGTCGGTCTGCTCGGTGGCCCACGCCTCGCGCTCTGCGGTGATCTGCGACTCGTGCGTCTGACGCTCATCGGTGAGTGCCGCGTCGTGATCGGCGCGTTCACGGCTGATGGCGTGTTCATGCGCACGCCGTTCTTCGGCGATCGCTGACTCGTGCGTTGAGCGTTCCGCAGTGAGGGTGGTCTCGTGCGCCTCGCGCTCCTCCGTGAGAGCGGTTTCGTGGGCTTCGCGCTCTTGCGCGATGCGTGAGACATGCGCTGCCAACTCGTCGGAGAGTCGTACCTCCTGGCGATCCTGCTCATCACGCAAACGAGCCTCGTGCGACACGCGCTCGGCCCCGATTGCGGTGTCGTGCTCGTCGCGCTCTCGCGCGATCAGTGTGCGATGCTGCGCGAGCTCTTCCGCGAGCGCGGCGTCTTGCGTGTCGCGCTGCTGGGTGAGTGCGTCGTGGTGGGCCGCAGCTTCGTGTTCGATCGCGGATTCGTGCGCGCTGCGCTGATCCGCGAGGTCGGCGGTGAGGCGCGTCGATGCGGCTTCGCGATCTTCTGACGCGATGCTGTCGGCGCGTTCCCGCTCGCGCTGGGCTTGTGCGGCGAGCGTGCCGAGCTCCTCGGAGAGCGCAGCGCGCTCGCGTTCGATCGCGGCCTCGTGCTCGGCGCGCTCCTGCGCGATGCGATCAGTGTGCGCCTGCACTTCGGTGGCGATGCGCCGCGTGTGCTCGCTCCGCTCCTGCGCGATCGCAGTGTCGTGCTCGGTGCGCTCCTGCGCGATGCGGCCGCGCAGGGTCTCCTCTTCAGCGGTGAGGGCGCGTCGACGTCCGTCGAAGTCTGCTTCGAGCGCGCGCTGCTGCTCGGTGAATCGCTCCTCAAGTTCCGCTTCCTCGCGTTGGCGACGTGCATCGAACTCTGCGCGGGCCCGCTCACCGTCTTGCACGAGGCGGGAGCGCTCGAGCTCTGCCTCGCGTTCGCTCTCTGCTCGCTGGCGGGTGAACGACTCTGCCTGAGTTTCAGTCTGGGTTCGCAGTTCGAGCGCCGCTGCCTGTGCCTCAGACATCAGTCGGTCAGCCTCGGCTTGCGCGGCCGCGATGGCGGCCTGCGTCTCGCGGTGTGCGGTCTCGCGTGCCGAGACGGTCTCGCGATCGACTGCGGCACGCGTGAGCTCTGCCTCGCGCCGGGCTTCGTCGAGCAGACGCGCACGCTCGGTCTCGGCTGCTGCGCTCTGCGTGGCGACGTCGTTGCGTGCTCCGGTCAAGATGATCTCGGCCTGCTCGGAAGCCGATGTCATCTGCTCGTCGGCCCGCTGCTGCGCCTGCGTCAGCACCCGCTGCGCTTCGGCCTCCGAATCACGGCGCAGTTTCTCGGCATCGAGGTCGGCCTGCGCCATGAGTCGCTGCGCGTGATCTTCGGCGACCTGCAGGCTTTTCTCGACGCGAAGCCCGAGACCCGAATAGCCCGAGGCACCGAGTTCTGCAACCTGCTCCTGGAGGTCCGAGATGAGCTGCCGCTGCTGCTCGCCGGTGTGCGATACCTGCTGGTGTGCGGTCTGCAGGGCCTCGATGTGCGCCTGTAGCGTCGAGATATGGCCGGTCAGTGCGCCGACGCGTTCGTCGACCTCGTCGCGGTTGTATCCGCGAAACGCAGGGGTGAAAGGCTGGGCTGGTTCGGACACGGGCCCTCCGGTGTCTGGGTGTCGAAACGTCGCACTCCCGAAACCGGGTCGCAGCGCGTACAGAATTGCTTCCCAACGATAGCGTACGAGGGGGTGCGCGGGCCGGGTCGATTCGTCACGAAACGGGCCCGCGCGTGTGCTTTCTGGTGAAGTGTTCATGCCAACCCAGGGAAGCTCCGGTAGCGTTGCAGGTTGAAGAATCGTGTTCGGGCGGCGAGGCTGTTGCTGCGTTAGCGAGAACCGATGCCAATGTAGAGGAGTTCCCGTGCGACATGCGGTAGCGATTGCAGTGCTGGTGGTCTCTGGCGTGCTCATACTTCTGGGACTCGGGCAGCGCACCTTTCTCGCCGGCCCCGCAGAGATCAGCTTTCCGGTCGACACGCAGTCGGAATCGCCGTTCGCGGTGGTCAACGGGTCTGAATTCTCCAAGCTGCCAGGCCAGGCGAACGTGGTCGTCTCCGGTCAAGACGCGTTCGTGGCCACGGCGATGACGCGCGACGTCGAAGCTTGGGTCGACGCATTTCCGCATGCCGAGCTGTCGGTCGATCAGCGTTCGCAGCGGCTGCTGAGCGCGTTGATTCCCGCGGCGGTCAGCGATGCGCCGACCGCAGGCACTGATGATGCGGCCTCAGCAGAGCCCGACCCTGCTGGGCTCGACCCGCGCGGCAGCGACCTGTGGCTCGAGTCGCGCTCGATCGATGACGCGGGCAACGGCACGGAGAACGAGACCCTGCGTGTTCCGGTCGCACTCGCGAAAGATCAGTCCGTGATTATCGCGACGAACGGAACGGACCCGATTCCCAGCGAGCTCTCGCTGGTCTGGGTGCAGGATCGCAGTACCCCTCTGGCGGGGCCTTTCTTGGCTGGAGGCGCTCTCCTCGCGATCGTCGGTGCGGTCCTCTATCTGCTCGCGGTCGATCACGATCGCCGGGGCCTCGGGCCACGTCGCGGTCGTCGGGGCCCGTTGCAGGGCATTCGCAACGCGTTCGGTAGGCGAGGCCGCCGCAGCGCGAGCGGCGCACCCGATACGAATTCGCAGACGGCTGGAGGGCAGAACTGATGCACGAGTCGCAGCAACAGCAGGCATTGACCGCTGCGCGGGGCAACCGCAAGACCGGGCGTCACCTGCGGCGATGGGTTCCGGTGATCGGTCTCGCGATGGTGCTCGGACTCTCAGGGTGCTCCGCCGAGTACTGGCCGCAGATCGGCGGCTCCGCATCGCAGGATCCGGAGCCGACGCCCTCTGAGCAGTCGTCGTCGATCGCTCCCGTGCCGGTGAACGAAAGCCAGTTGCATCGCATCGTCGAGCAGGTCTCAGCAGCGGCTAATGCTGGTGATGATGCACTCGACGCGACGGCGCTTGATGCTCGGTTTGTGGACGACGCGCTCGCCCAACGCACGGCGAACTACGCGATTCGCGCAGCGGTACCCGACTACGCAGTGGTGCCGCCGCGAATCACGGATGACGAACTCGACTACGCGCTGGTGCAGAGCACCGAGTCCTGGCCTCGCACCATCTTCGTGACAGTGGCCTCGACGTCCGGTCAGACGACGGCCGATGCGGCGGCCGACGGCACGGCTGACGCGAGCGCTGAGGGCGCGGCGGGCGCCGATGCCGATGCCAGCGCGTCGGAAGAGAAGATGTCGCCTTCGTTGGCGATGATTCTGACGCAGGAGTCCCCGCACGAGAATTTTCAGGTCTCACGGGTGATCGCGTTGCGCGGCGGCATCTCCATGCCGCAGGCGGCTCCGGCGAAAGACGGCACGGCACTCCTAGCGAACGACATTTCGACCCTGGTGCTTCCGCCTGAGCAAGTGGGTGCGGCCTATGCCGCGGTGCTGCAAAACGGAACGGCGGCTCCCGAAGCGGCATCGTTCGACCTCGACGGAGACACCATTCTCGAAAACTATGGGCAGGCGCGCGCGGCGGCGGCCCAGGCGAAGTCCGACGAGAAGGGCCAGACCATGAAGTACTCGGCGCTCGCGCGTCAGGGCGACGCACCCGTGGTTGCGCTGTCGACGGGCGCCGGTGGCGCGCTGGTGGCGACAACGGTGATCGACGAGCAGATCGTCGACGCGGCCGGTGGCCGTTACAAGCCGCAGGCGCAAGACGCCATCACCGCGCTGTCTGGCCTCGAAGGCGAGCAGGAGAAGCTGGTGCAGCAGGTCGCACACCAGATGCTCTTCTTCGTTCCCAGTAAGGGCGACGACGCGCAGATCGAACTCCTCGGTGTGACGAGCGAGCTCGTCGCCGTTACGAACTGAGTGTGCGCGTCGCACCCCGGGCTGCCGGGGTGCGGCGCCGCGCGAATACCCGGTGAAAGGACCGTGTGAGATGACCCAGCAGATGCCAGAGCGGATTCCTGGAGGAGGCGTGGACCTCAGCCACCTCGCCGCGCGCGGACAGAGCGGAGCGCCCGCGGGCGCTCCGGCTTCTGCCGCGGCGCAGACCGGTCAGGGAGCCCCTGCGGTCGTCGATGTGCCCGCACTGGTCATCGATGTCACCGATGCGTCGTTCGAACCGGTCGCGCAGCTGTCGAGCGTCGTTCCCGTCGTGGTGCTGCTGTGGGCTGAGCGATCTGAGTCCGCAAAGAATCTCGGATCCGTGCTCGAACGGGTGATCGGCGAACTCGCCGGTCGAGCGCTGCTCGCGAAGGTGGACGCCGACGCGAACCCTGGCCTGGCCCAGGCGTTCCAGGCGCAGTCGGTGCCGACGGTGGTTGCCCTCGTCGGGGGCCGACCGGTACCACTGTTCCAAGGTGAGATTCCTGATGCGCAGGTGCGCGAGATGTTTGCGCAGCTGTTGCAGCTCGCCGAGCAGCACGGGGTCACCGGGCGCGTGAACGCGCCGGATGCGGGATCTGTTGCAGCACCGGCTGAGCCCGCTGAGCCGGAGATTCCGGAAGCGCACATTGCCGCAGTCGAGGCGGCGGAGCGCGGGGACTATGCAGCCGCTGTGACGGAGTGGGAAGCGGTGCTCACCCGGGCGCCCGCCGACGCCGACGCCCGTGCGGCACTCGTACAGGTGAAGCTGCTGCAGCGCCTGCAGGGGCAGACGACGGATGGCATTCGGTCGGCTGCCGCTGCCGCGCCGACGGATGTCGCGGCCCAGCTCGCCGTCGCTGATCTCGATGTCTCGGGCGGCCATGTCGAGGACGCGTTCTTGCGACTCCTCGAACTGTTCCCCGCCCAGGACGATGCGGGGCGAAGCGCGATTCGTGAGCGTCTGCTCGAGCTCTTCGAAGTGGTCGGCGTCGCGGATCCGCGTGTGATCGCCGCGCGCGGGCGTCTCGCCAGCCTGCTCTACTGATCGACGGGCCCGTCATGCCCGGCTCTCGCGCCTATCTCGATCACGCCGCAACCTCTCCGATGCCCGAGGAGGTCATTTCCGCGTACCTCTCCGCGCTCCGTACCGTCGGAAACCCGGCATCAACCCACGGGCACGGCCAACGCGCCAGCGAGATGCTCGAGTCCGCTCGAGATCGGGTCGCGCGGGCGGTCGGATGCGACCACGCCGAACTGATCTTCACGGCGAGTGGCACCGAGTCGATCAACCTGGCAATGAAAGGAATCTACTGGGCGCGGCGGCGATCCGGAGCCGGTTCGGTCATCGTCGTTGCCGAGGGGGAGCACCACGCCACAATCGAGGCCGCAGAGTGGTTGCGCGACGCGCAGGGCGCTCAGCTCGTCTGGCTGCCGATCGACGCGGAGGGCCGCGTACGACCCGAGGCGCTCGCATCGGTCATCAGCGAACACGGGGCCGATCAGATTGCGCTCGTGAGCTTTCTCTGGGCGAACAACGAGGTCGGCACGGTGCAGCCGGTCGCGGAACTGTGCCGTATCGCCGCGGCGCAGGGAATCCCCGTGCACGTCGACGCGGTGTCGGCTCTCGGCCAGGTCCCGATCGATTTCCGCGCCTCAGGGGCTGCCGCGGTCAGCCTCTCCGCGCATAAGCTCGGCGGTCCGGTCGGGGTCGGTGCACTCCTCCTCGGGCGCCGAGTGACCGCTGATCCGCTGCTCCACGGCGGCACCCAACAGCGATCGCGATCCGGCACCCAGGATGTGGCGGGAGCCGTTGCATTCGCCGCCGCACTCGACCTGGCGATTGACGAGGCGGGCTCCCCGCGAGCCGAGCGCATCGCGCATCTCGAGGCGTTACGGGATCGCCTGATCTCGGGTGTTCGTGCGGTCGACCGCACGGCCGTGCTTCGCGGCGCGCCGGTCGGGCCGGAACGCCTGCCGGGCAACGCGCACTTCACGTTCCCTGGATGCCAAGGGGATTCCCTGGTCTATCTGCTCGATGCCGGCGGGGTTTCTGCCTCTGTCGGGTCAGCCTGCCAAGCCGGAGTCGCGGAGATTTCCCACGTGCTCCTTGCGCTGGGACTGGAGCCCGAGACAGCTGCGGGGGCGCTGCGATTCACGTTGGGGGCCGATACCGATTCGGCAGAGATCGATGCGCTGCTCGCGGCTCTCCCGGCAGCACTGGAGTCGGCGCGTGCAGCCGGACTCAGTTGATGCTCGTGCGGCGGATGCGCGACTCGACGCGATCACAAAGCGGGAGTAGGCTGTTGCGGTGAAGATTCTGGCAGCGATGAGTGGTGGCGTCGATTCCGCGGTCGCGGCGGCCCGCGCCGTTGAGGCCGGTCACGAGGTCGTCGGTGTCCACTTGGCGCTGAGCCGCATGCCGGGCACGATCCGCACCGGATCTCGAGGTTGCTGCACGATCGAAGATGCGATGGATGCGCGACGCGCGGCCAATCTGCTCGGCATTCCGTTCTACGTGTGGGATCTGAGTGAGCGCTTCAAGGAAGACGTCGTCGACGATTTCATCGCCGAGTACGCTGCGGGCCGCACACCGAATCCCTGCATGCGTTGCAACGAGAAGATCAAATTCGCGGCACTGCTCGACAAAGCCATGGCGCTGGGGTTCGATGCGGTGGCGACGGGGCACTATGCCACTCTCGAAGATGGGGCACACGGGCCCGAGTTGCACCGGGCCAGTGCCTGGGCCAAAGATCAGTCGTACGTGCTCGGTGTGCTCACCGAACGTCAACTGCGTCACTGCTACTTCCCGCTGGGAGACACACCGTCGAAGCAGCTGATTCGCGCGGAAGCCGCGGAGCGCGGCCTGCAAGTGGCGCAGAAGCCCGACAGTCATGACATCTGCTTCATTCCTGATGGCGATACTCGTGGCTGGCTGTCTGACCATGTCGATCGCGCGCCGGGAGAGATTCTTGACGAGGCGGGCGACGTCATTGGCACGCACGACGGAGCTCACGGGTACACCGTCGGACAGCGCCGCGGCTTGCAGCTCGGCCGGCCCGCCGACGACGGCAAGCCGCGCTATGTGCTCTCGATCCGGCCGGTATCGAATCAGGTCGTCGTCGGCCCGAAAGAACATCTCGCGATCTCACGGATCGCCGGCGGCCGTTTCAGCTGGGCAGGCGAGCCGGGGTTCGATCTCGCCGAACGATTCGCCTGCGAGGTACAGATTCGCGCCCACGCCGACCCGGTCCCGGCCTTCGCCCGACTGGAGCCCATCGTCGAGTCGGAGCGCACCGAGCAGCACCGCGCCGAGGCGACGCATGAAGTCGTCGTCGACATCGATCTCGACCACGCGGAGCCGCTCTTCGGAGTTGCTCCCGGCCAGACCGCAGTGCTCTATGTCGGCACCCGGGTGCTCGGCCAGTTCACCATCGATCGTGCCGTCTCGATGGAGTCCGCTGCAGTCAGTGCATAACTGTCCGTGGTCGCTCCTACACTGGGAGCGTGAGCACGAACACGCAGCAGATCCCGCAAGACTTCGACTCGGCGCGCGAAGAGGCCGAGCGGCTTGCCGAGCACATCGAGCGTCTCCGCACGTCGTACTACTCTGAGGCCGCGAGTCTCGTCTCCGACGCGGAATACGACGCCATGTTCCATCGCCTCGAGGCGATCGAACGCGCGTTTCCCGAACTCGCCGGGCAAGACAGTCCGACGCGCGAAGTCGGCGCTGCGGTGGTCTCTGCCGGGTTTCCCGAGCACGAGCACGCTGAACGCATGCTCAGTCTCGACAATGTCTTCTCCATCGAGGAGTTTCGAGAGTGGGCCGCGAAAGCGGCAGCGTCGGCCGGTCGACCGGTGCGCTGGCTCTCGGAGCTGAAGATCGACGGCCTCGCCATCAGTTTGGCGTATCGCGATGGAGTGCTCGAAACCGCGACGACGCGCGGAGATGGTCGCGTCGGCGAAGACATCACGGAGAACGTCGACCTCATCCCGGTGATCCCTCGGCGGCTGACCGGTGAGAACCTCCCGCCGTTCTTCGAAGCTCGTGGCGAAGTCTTTCTGACAAGCGCGAATTTCGCGGCACTGAACGAGCGCCAGCACGAGCTCCAGGCCGCCTTCGTCGCCGAGCAGCGCGAGAAAGGCCGCCCCGAAGAGCAGATTCCGGTGCGCTATCCCGAGTTCGCGAATGCTCGCAATACTGCTGCGGGCAGTTTGCGGCAGCGCGCAGAGAAGAAGTCAGCAGCCGACCTCGCTTTGATGCGCGATCGACTGGGCAGACTCTCACTGCACGTGCACGGCATCGGTGCCTGGCCCGACCCGCACATCGAGAATCAGTCGGATGCGTATGCGCTGCTCGCATCGTGGGGGCTTCCGGTGTCTCCGCATTCTCGGGTGTTCGACACCGTCGACGACGTCGCGAACTTCATCGAAGACCGTGGGGAGCACCGTCATTCGGTCGAACACGAGATCGACGGCATCGTCGTCAAAATCGATGAACTCGCGCTGCACAGCGAACTCGGTGAGACCAGCCGGGCACCGCGATGGGCGATCGCCTACAAGTACCCGCCCGAGGAAGTGCACACACGCCTGCTCGACATCCGAGTCGGGGTCGGCCGCACCGGGCGTGCGACGCCGTACGCCGTGATGGAGCCGGTGAAGGTGGCAGGCTCAACGGTGAGCCAGGCGACACTGCACAATCAGCAAGTGGTGAAAGCCAAGGGCGTGCGCATTGGTGACACCGTGGTGCTGCGCAAGGCGGGCGACGTGATTCCCGAAGTGCTGGGTGCAGTTCTTGAGCTCCGTGATGAGGACGCCCCGGAGTGGCAGATGCCGGAGCACTGCCCGGAGTGCGGCACCGAGCTGCGCGCGATGAAAGAGGGCGATATCGACCTCCGCTGTCCGAACGCGCGGGCCTGCCCCGCGCAGGTGCGCGGTCGCGTCGAGCACATCGGTTCGCGCGGAGGCCTCGATATCGAGGTGCTGGGGGAGATCACGGCGGCCGCACTGACGCAGCCCGAAGTTCCGTCCGCCCCACCGCTCGAAACCGAAGCCGGGCTGTTCGACTTGACGCTCGACCAGCTCGTGCCGATCGAAGTGATCGTTCGCGATAGCGAAACGGGCGAGCCTCGCCTTGATGACGCGACCGGCGAACCCCGGCGACGCAGGCCGTTCCAGAAGACGGAGAAGTTCTACCCCGAGCCGTGGGACCGCGCGACCGCTGCCGAGCGGCGTAAAGCCGGAATCACGCAGGAGGAGCGCGTCGTCGCTTCGCGCGATGCCGAGACATTCCTCGCGGAACTCGAGCGGGCGAAGACCAAACCGCTCTGGCGCCTGATCGTCTCCCTGAATATCCGCCACGTCGGGCCGGTTGCAGCGCGCGCGCTCGCCGACTGGTTCGGTTCACTCGAGGTGATCCGTGCGGCCACTGAAGCGGAGCTTGCGCAGGTCGACGGCGTCGGGGGCATTATCGCCGAGTCGCTGCTGGCGTGGTTCGACGTCGACTGGCATCGCGAGATCGTGGATCGCTGGGCGGAGGCCGGAGTGCAGTGGGCCACGCCCGGGCATCCGGGCCCGGGCGCAGCGGTCGCCGAAGGGGGAGTGCTCGCCGGCCTTATTGTCGTGGCGACGGGATCACTGGACGGCTTCACCCGAGACGGGGCGAAGGAGGCGATCATCGCAGCCGGCGGCAAAGCCGCGTCAAGCGTGTCGAAGAACACCGATTACGTCGCAGCCGGGCCAGGAGCCGGATCGAAGCTGGGGAAGGCCGAAGACCTCGGCATTCCGGTGCTCGATGCCGCGCAGTTTGCAGTGCTCGTCACCCAGGGGCCCGACGCGCTCGGACTGTCTGCGGAAACGGAAGCTGCGACGCCGGAGTAAACCGGCGCCTGCCCGAGTTATCCACAGATGTCCCGGTTCGGTATTCGAAGTGTGCAGCGGGTCGCTAGCGTCGACTGGAGGCGCGAGAGCACTCCGCCTCAGACGAGATGGGAGCTTGCATGAGCGACACCCCGACACCGCGACGGGCGGCCTGGGCAACACAAGATCCGCTGTTGACCGAGTACTATGACGGCGAATGGGGCATGCCGAGTTTTGACGACAACGGCGTGTTCGAGCGCCTGTCGCTCGAAGCCTTTCAATCAGGGTTGTCGTGGCTGACGGTGCTGCGCAAACGCGAAGCATTCCGTGCCGCGTTCGATGGGTTCGACATCGACCGGGTCGCCGATTTCGGCGAAGCCGATGTCGTGAGGCTGCTCGATGATGCGTCGATCATTAGGAATCGACGCAAGATCGATGCCACGATTGCGAACGCGCGGGCCGCGCAGCGCATGGTCGCAGAGACCGGGAGCGGGCTCGCCGCCTTCGTCTGGGGGTTTCGGCCTGAACGATCGCCGGCGCCGGTGACCGACGCCGACGTGCCCAGCACCTCAGTCGAGTCTGTCGCGCTCGCTCGCGAACTCAAACGCCGGGGCTTCGCTTTCGTGGGCCCGACGACGGTCTACGCGCTGATGACGGCGATCGGCATCGCCGACGCCCATCTCATCACGAGTCATCGTCGCGGGTGCTCCGGCCTCTGGAATGTCGACGGCACGTGGGCGAATACGCCGCTGCCGTTGGTTCCGTGGAGCGCAATGGCGCCTTCGGCAGGTACCTGACCGCGTCCGAACCCTGAGGCAGTGGTACGACCGCCGCCGATAGGATGGAACGCGTTCCCAGAAGACCACTCCCGATGGAGCAGCATGCCTGAACCCAGCGCGGCGAGCACCGAGATCACGGCCGAAACCGTGCAGCATCTCGCCGGCCTCGCCCGAATCGCCCTGACCCCCGACGAGATCACGTCGCTCACCAGCGACCTCGGCTCGATCCTCACGAATATCGCGAAGGTGGGCGAGGTCACCACGCCCGACGTGCCGACCACGAGTCACCCGATTCCTCTGAACAACGTGACGCGCCCCGATGAGGTCGCAGACGTGCTCACGCGCGACGAGGCCCTGCAGAACGCGCCCGAGGCAACCGACGGCATGTTCCGAGTCTCGTCCATCCTCGGCGAAGAGCAGTAAGGCGCATTATGACTGAACTGACACAGCTGACTGCGGCCGACCTGGCTGCGAAGATCGCCAGTGGCGACGTATCCTCGGAAGAGGCCACCCGCGCGCATCTCGACCGCATTTCGGCGGTTGACCCCGCACTGAATGCTTTCCTCGCGACCGATGCCGAAGCATCGCTCGCGGCTGCGCGATCGATCGATGCTCGTCGCGCCGCCGGCGAATCGCTCGGTGCGCTTGCCGGCGTGCCGCTCGCGGTCAAGGACGTACTGGTCACCACCGATATGCCGTCGACCTCGGGTTCCAAGATTCTCGAGGGCTATCGTTCGCCGTTTGATGCGACCGCAGTGGCTCGCGCCCGCGCAGCTGGACTGGTCTCCATCGGCAAGACAAACATGGACGAGTTCGCGATGGGGTCATCCACCGAGAACTCGGCCTACGGTCCGACGCTGAACCCCTGGCAGCTCGACCGAGTGCCCGGCGGCTCGGGCGGTGGCTCCGCAGCGGCGGTCGGCGCGTTCGAGGCGCCCGTGGCTCTGGGATCAGATACCGGCGGCTCGATTCGCCAGCCCGCTGCGCTCACCGGCACCGTCGGCGTGAAGCCGACGTACGGCGGCGTGAGCCGTTACGGCGCGATTGCGCTCGCCTCCTCGCTCGACCAGATCGGTCCGTGCGCGCGCACCGTGCTCGACACGGCGCTGCTGCATGATGTGATCGCGGGGCACGATCACCACGATTCGACCTCGCTCGACTTCGCCTGGCCGTCGATGGCTCAGGCGGCTCGTGACGGTGCCGACCCGGCATCGCTGCGCGGGCTGCGCGTCGGCGTCGTGAAGCAGCTCATGGTCGACGGCGTACAGGCCGGCGTCAAGCAGCGCTTCGAAGAAGCGCTCGCGCTGCTCGAGGCCCAGGGCGCTGAGATCGTCGAGATCGACGCACCCCACTTCGAGTACGCCGTGGCCGCGTACTACCTGATCCTCCCTGCGGAGGCCTCGAGCAACCTCGCGAAGTACGATTCCGTGCGCTTCGGACTCCGCGTCGCACCCGAGGGCGGCGGCACCGTCGAGAGCGTCATGAGTGCGACGCGAGCCGCAGGGTTCGGCGCCGAAGTGAAGCGACGCATCATCCTCGGCACCTACGCGCTCTCCGCGGGCTACTACGACGCCTACTACGGCAGCGCGCAGCAGGTACGCACGTTGATCCAGCGCGATTTCGCTGCGGCGTTCGACCAGGTCGACGTCATCGCTTCGCCGACCGCTCCCACCACCGCCTGGGCGCTGGGTGCCCACGCCGGTGACCCGCTGCAGGATTACCTGAACGATGCCACGACGATTCCCGCCAACCTGGCCGGCATCCCGGGCATCAGCCTGCCGATCGGCACCGCCGTTGAAGACGGCCTGCCAGTCGGGCTGCAGCTCATGGCTCCCGCGTTCGAGGACGCGCGGCTCTACCGCGCCGGCAGCGCGATCGAACGACTTATCGCCGACCGCGACGGCTCACCCTTCTGGGCGCAGGCTCCGTCGCTCGACGCGGCATCCCTCGCAGCGGCTGCGGCCGGAAAGGCGGCGCTCTAATGGCGAAAACGCCCGTGCTCGACTTTGAACGAGCCCTCGAACTCTTCGAACCGGTCATCGGCCTCGAAGTGCACGTCGAGCTCAACACGAAGACCAAGATGTTCTCGCCCGCGCCCAACGTATTCGGCTCGGAACCGAACACGAACCTTGCGCCGGTCTGCCTCGGTCTGCCCGGCTCGCTTCCCGTGCTTAATCATGAGGCGGTGCGCTATTCGATCAGCCTCGGTCTCGCGCTCGGCTGCGACATCGCCGAGGTCTCGGGCTTCGCGCGGAAGAACTACTTCTACCCCGACATGGGGAAGAACTACCAGATCTCGCAGTTCGACGACCCGATCGCGCACGACGGATCGGTCGAGATCGAGCTCGCATCGGGCCGAGTCATCCACGTGCCGATCGAGCGCGCGCACATGGAAGAGGACGCCGGCAAGCTCAACCACATCGGCGGGTCCACCGGACGCATCCAGGGCGCCGAGTACTCCCTCGTCGACTACAACCGCGCAGGTGTGCCCCTCGTCGAGATCGTGACGCGTCCGATCTTCGGCGGCGAAGCCGACACCCCCGAGATCGCCGCCACCTACGTGTCGACAATCCGCGATATCGTCGTGGCGCTCGGCATTTCGGATGCCCGCATGGAGCGCGGCAACATCCGCTGCGACGCGAACGTCTCGCTGCGCCCCCGTGGCAACGAGGGGGCCGGTATGTCGGTGCTCGGCACGCGCACGGAGACGAAGAACGTGAACTCGCTGCGCTCGATCGAGCGAGCGGTCCGATTCGAGATCCAGCGTCAGGCGAAGATTCTCTCCGAGGGTGGCACGATCACGCAAGAGACGCGCCACTGGCACGAAGACACGGGGGAGACCTCGCCAGGACGCCCGAAGAGCGACGCCGATGATTACCGCTACTTCCCGGAGCCCGACCTCGCCCCGCTCACGCCGTCTCGCGAGCTGGTCGAGGAGCTGCGGGCGCAGCTGCCCGAGCACCCGACGCTGCGCCGTCGCCGCCTGCGCGACGACTGGCAGTTCTCGGTGCTCGAGTTCCAGGACCTGGTGAACGCGGGTCTGCTCGGCACCATCGAGGCTACCGTCGCCACCGGCGTGCCGGCCCAGACCGCGCGCAAGTGGTGGACGGGTGAGATCGCCCGCATCGCGAACGAGCGCTCCGCAGCGTCCGCCGACCTGATCACGCCCGAGCAGGTCGCCTCCGTCGTCGCGCTCGTCGACGACGGCACCCTCAACGACAAGCTGGCGCGCCAGGTCATCACCGGCATCATTGACGGCGAAGGCACCGCCTCCGAGATCGTGGAGGCGCGCGGGCTCGCGATCGTCTCCGACGAGGGCGCGCTCGTCGCGGCTGTCGATGCGGCGCTTGCCGAGCAGCCCGACGTGCTCGCCAAGATCCGCGACGGCAAGGTGCAGGCCGCCGGCGCGATCATCGGTGCCGTGATGAAGGCGATGCGCGGCTCGGCCGACGCGGCGCGCGTGCGCGAACTCGTGCTCGAGCGTGCTCAAGCCGAGTAGCTCACCCCGGTAGACAACGAAACGGGCGGCCGGTGCATGGAGCACCGACCGCCCGTTTCGTTGCGCGGAGAGGCGGTTAGCGCGCGTCCTCGTCGACCCAGTCCATCGACTTGGTCACGGCCTTGCGCCACTGGCGCAGCAGGCGCTCCTGCTCGGCCGAATCGAGTTCCGGCTCCCAGCGACGATCCTCCTGCCAGTTGGCGGAGAGATCGTCGAGACCCGACCAGTAGCCCACAGCGAGGCCCGCGGCGTAGGCAGCGCCCAGCGCGGTCGTCTCGGCGACCACCGGGCGCACGACCGGAACGCCGAGGATGTCGGCCTGGAACTGCATGAGCGCGTTGTTCGCGACCATGCCGCCGTCGACCTTGAGCTCAGTGAGGTCCACGCCGGCATCCGCGTTCACCGCGTCGAGCACGTCGCGCGTCTGGTACGCCACGGCTTCGAGCGCCGCACGCGAAATGTGGCCCTTGTTCGCGTAGCGGGTGAGCCCCAGGATCGCGCCGCGCGCATCCGGCCGCCAGTACGGCGCGTAGAGCCCCGAGAAAGCCGGAACGATGTAGACGCCGCCGTTGTCGGGTACGGAATCGGCCAGCTGCTCGACCTCGGGAGCGCTCTCGATGATCCCGAGCTGGTCGCGCAACCACTGGATCAGCGACCCGGTCACGGCGATCGAACCTTCGAGCGCGTAGTGAGTGGGGCCGTCGCCGAGCTTGTAGCCGACCGTGGTGAGCAGCCCGTTCTTCGAGTGGACGATCTCTTCGCCCGTGTTGAAGATCAGGAAGCAGCCGGTGCCGTAGGTGTTCTTGGACTCGCCGGCAGTGAACGCTGCCTGGCCGAAGGTCGCCGCCTGCTGGTCGCCGAGGATGCCCGCGATCGGAGTTTCGCGCAACAGCGAGGAGTTCTTCGCGACGCCGTAGACCTCGGACGACGACTTGACCTCGGGGAGCATCGAGCGCGGCACACCGAAGGCCTCGAGGATGTCATCGCGCCACTCGAGCGTCTTGAGGTCCATGAAGAGCGTACGCGAGGCGTTGGTCACGTCAGTGACATGGACGCCGCCGTCGACGCCGCCGGTCAGGTTCCAGATGACCCAGCTGTCGGTCGTGCCGAAGAGCAGATCGCCGGCATCGGCGGCTTCGCGAGCCCCCTCGACGTTTTCAAGGATCCAGGCGACCTTCGTACCCGAGAAGTAGGTGGCGAGGGGGAGCCCGACGATGCTCTTGAAGCGATCGGTGCCGCCGTCGGCTGCGAGGCGGTCGACGATGTCTTGGGTGCGGGTGTCTTGCCAGACGATCGCATTGTAGACGGGCTCACCCGTCTTGCGGTTCCAGACCACCGCAGTTTCGCGCTGGTTGGTGATGCCGATCGCCGCGATGTCGTGGCGGGTGAGGTCGGCGCGTCCGAGGGCGACGCCGATGACCTCTTGCACATTGCCCCAGATCTCGGAGGCGTCGTGCTCGACCCAGCCGGCGTGGGGCATGATCTGCTCATGCTCCTTCTGGCCGACGGAGATGATCGAGCCCTTCTTGTCGAAGATGATGGCGCGGCTCGAGGTGGTGCCCTGGTCGATAGCGATGATGTATTCGGACATGGGATTCCTTTCGGGTCAGCTTCGTTGCGTGTCGATGTCTGCGAGCCTAGGCTGCGCCGACGAATCCGAGCAGTGCGGGGGCTGAGAGTGCGGCGATCGCGCCGCCCACGAGCGGGCCCGCGACCGGAATCCAGGCGTAGCCCCAGTCGCTCGAGCCCTTGCCCTTGATCGGCAGAATCGCGTGCGCGATGCGGGGGCCGAGGTCACGGGCTGGGTTGATGGCGTAACCGGTGGGGCCGCCGAGCGACGCGCCGATGCCGACGACGACGAGTGCGACCGGCAGTGCGGTGAGCGGCCCGAGACCCCCGGGTACTCCGACCTGGATGTCGCCGTAGTCGGCGAAGGCGAAGACGGCAAAGACGAGCACGAAGGTACCGATGACCTCGGTCAGGAAGTTGCCGAAGGGCGTGCGGATCGCGGGGCCGGTCGAGAAGACGCCGAGCTTGGCGGCGGCGTCCGGCTCCTCATCGAAGTGCGAGCGGTACGCGACCCAGCAGAGCACGGCGCCGATGATCGCGCCGATCAGCTCGGCCGCAGTGGCGACCAGGAACTGCACCACGCTGATCTTGCCAGCGATCGCCAGGCCGACGCCGACGGCGGGGTTCAGGATAGCTCCCGAATATGCGGAACCCAGCACGCCGACGAATACGGCGAGGCCCCAGCCCCAGTTCACGAGGAGGAAGCCGCCTCCGTTGCCCTTCGTCTTGGCGAGGGCGACGTTCGCGACGACGCCGCAGCCGAGCAGCACGAGGAGCCCCGTGCCGACGAGCTCTGAGAGGAAATACAGACCGAGGTTGACATCTGGCATGTCGTCTTTGACCTTTCGGGAGTGCGAACGCTGATGGCGTTCGCGGGTGGTGATGGAGTGCGGGGGGAGCCGAAGGTAGTGCGGCGCCCCCGCGGACCGAACCGGATTAGATATCTACGACAACGCCTCCGCGTTCGACGTCGATACGGTGGGCGGTGCGGAGCAGTTGGACCGTGCGGGCGATTTCGTCATCGACGCGCGCGGCATCCCAGTTCAGTGCCTCGGCGATTGCCTCGGCGGCGGCGCGCACGCGCTCGAGCGTGAGGCCGCCGACGAAGGCGATCGAGGTGCGTCGCAGCAGGAGATCGTCGAGGTGCACGACGTCTTCCGTCGCAGCGAGGTGCGCGAGCTCTGCGGCCGTGTAGCCCGGGAGGTGCGGGAGGTCAGTGGAATCCTCCGGTGCCGCGGCGAGAATCTCGTCGGCGCGCGTTCCATAGCGCTCGAGCAACTGCTCGGTACGCGCGCGGTCGGTGCCGTCAGCGTGCTCGGCGACCCACCGGGTGCGCGCGGACTGCGAGCGCGGGAAGTTCTTGCCGCCACCGATCGCGAGCGTCTCGGTACCCACGGTGCGTTCGACACCGAGCAGCGCAAGAGTGTCGTTCGCGAGGTGCGCGGCGAGCGCACGGAACGTCGTCCACTTGCCGCCGACGAGACTGAGGAGCGGCACGCCCGCGCGCTCCGAGGCGACGATGCGGTAATCGCGCGAGACGAAGCCGGGGGCCGTGTCGTCGTGGCGCGGCAGCGGCCGGATTCCGGAGAACGTGTACACGATCTGCGAACGGTCGACGGTGATCTTCGGGAAGACGTGCGAGATGAGGTCGAAGAAGTAGTCGACCTCGTCGGCCGTGGCGCTCATGGGGGTACTCGGGTCCGCGTTGATGTCGGTGGTGCCGACGAGCACGCGATCCTTGAGCGGGTAGATCAGCACGATGCGGCCGTCTGAGTGCTCGAAGAAGATCTCGCGGCCACCGGTGGCCGCGAGCAGCTCGGGGTGGTCGAGCACGATGTGCGAACCTTTCGTGCCGCCCATGAACTGCGTGCGCTCGCCGAGAGCGGCGTTGGTAAGGTCGGTCCACGGGCCGCTGGTGTTCAGGATCACCTTGGCGGTGAAATCGAACTCGTCGCCGGTGGTTTCGTCGCGCAACTGCACTGCGCCGTTCTCGAAACCGACCGCGGGGAGGTAATTCGCCGAGCGTGCGCGGTCACCGCCGGCGACGGCGCCGTCGTGCAGCACGTCGAGCGCGAGGCGCTCGGGGTCGTGCATCGACGCGTCGTAGTAGGTCGCCGTGTACTTGATGCCGTCGTTCAGCTGCGGCAGCGCGCTGAGCGAGCGGCGCTTGCCGTGGAATTGATGGCGCGGAACCTGGCCGCCATCGCGGGAGAAGGTGTCGTAGAGCGTGAGGCCGATCTTGATCAGGGCGGCGCCGCGCTCGTTCGGCTTGCCGCGACCGTGCGTCACGAGGAGGCGGAACGGAGCCGACAGGATGCCCGAGAACGTCGAGAAGATGGGGATGGTCGTCTTCAGCGGTCGCACGTAGTGCGGTGCCGTGCGGAGCAGGCGATTGCGCTCGGTCACCGCCTCTTGCACGAGCCGGAACTCGCCGTTCTCGAGATAGCGCACCCCACCGTGCACCATGTGGCTCGACGCCGACGACGCGCCCGATACGAAGTCTCCGCGCTCGACGAGCGCGACATCGACGCCCTGGAGCGCCAGCTCGCGGAAGGTCGCGATCCCGTTGATGCCCCCACCGATGATCAGCACATCGGCGTGCGGGCGATCCTGCAGTCGCGTGACAGCAGGGCGAATAGTCGGGGTGCGATCGTTCATAGCTCCAAACCTTTCAGCGTTGGCCTCAGCTTCCTCCACTCGTGCACTGAGTTGCAAGACCGTTGCACGTATGTGCATGATGTGTTCATCTCATGCGACGAAAGGGGCACCGGTGTCTGCAAATCCGTCCAAATCACGGGAAGCACTGCGTGCGGCGCAGCTCTACTACCTGCAGAACCTCACCATGGAGGCGATTGCCCAAGAGATGCGGGTTTCCCGCTCGTCGGTGTCGCGGCTCCTCACCTACGCGCGCGACACCGGCCTCGTCGAGATTCAGGTGCACTCGCCCCAGGAGGCGCGTTCCCAGCTCGAGCAGCGCCTGTCCGAGCACTACGGCATCACGGCGCACGTCGTGTCGTCACCAGTGCGCGCGAGTGAGGCCGATCGTCTGGAGCGCACGGCGCGCACGGCCGCCTACCGGGTCGCGGCGGCGGTCGGAGACCGAACGACCATCGGCGTCGCCTGGGGCGCCACGATGAGCGCCGTGGCGCGGCACCTGCCGTCGAAGACCGCGCACGAGGCGCGCATCGTGCAGATGAACGGCGCGGCGAATGTGCGCACAACGGGGGTGTCGTACGCAGCCGAGTTGCTCGGCGGCTTCGGCAATGCTTTCGCCGCTTCGGTCTATCAGTTCTCGGTTCCTGCAATCTTTGATGACCCGAACACTCGTCGTGCAATGTGGCGCGAGCGATCCGTGAGCCGGGTGCTCGAGCTCCAGGCGTCGAGCGACCTGTACGTCTTCGGTCTGGGATCTCGTATCGGAGACCCCAGATCCCGTATCTACTCCGGCGGATACCTCGACCGTGATGATTTGCAGGATCTCGTGCGATCGGGCGTCGTCGGCGATTGCGGCACGGTCTTCTACCGCAGCGACGGCAGCACTGACGGAATCGCGATGAATGAACGGTCGAGCGGGCCGTCGCTCGACGTCGTGCGACGGATTCCGCGTCGCCTGTGCGTCGTGTCGGGCACGGCGAAACGCGACAGTCTGCGCGGTGCGCTTGCCGCACGAATCGTGACGGAGCTCGTGGTCGAAGAGGAACTCGCGCGACTCGTGCTCGAGACTGGCAGCTGACCCGCTGACGTGGTGAAATAGTACGTATGTTCGAAGCGCCGCGTGAGATCGCCTCGATGCTGCACGTCGATATGGACTCGTTCTTCGTCTCCGTGGAACTGCTCGAACGCCCCGAGCTACGCGGTCTGCCGGTCGCTGCGGCGCACGACACCTCGCGGTCCGTGGTGTCCAGTGCCAGCTACGAGGCGCGAAAATTCGGTGTGAGGTCGGCGATGCCGGTCGCACGCGCCAAGCAGCTCTGCCCGCAGCTCGTGCTCGTCACTCCCACCTACGCGAAGTACCGCGAGGCATCGCGTGCGGTGATGGCCGTTTTCGAGGAGTTCACGCCCCTGGTCGAACCGCTGAGCATCGACGAGGCGTTCCTCGACGTCGCGGGCACCGTGCGGCTCTTCGGCGCTCCCATGGAGATCGCGCGTGCGATCCGTGAGCGCGTGCGCGAGCGCACAGGGCTCCCCGCCTCGGTGGGGCTGGCCGGCACGAAGTTCATCGCGAAGCTCGCGTCCCAGCGGGCGAAACCCGATGGCATCCTCGAGATTCCCCCCGCGCGCACGCTCGAGTTCTTGCACCCCCTCCCGATCGGAGCGATGTGGGGAGTCGGGCAGGCGACCGAACGCGCGCTGCACGCGCGAGCGATCCACACGGTGGGGGAGCTCGCTCGTGAGCCGCTCGCAACTCTCGAGCGCATCGTCGGGCGCGCCAGCGCGCAGCGCCTGCACGACCTCGCGAACGGTCGCGATGCGCGCCGGGTCGAGACGACGCGAGTCGAAAAGAGCATCGGGCATGAGGAGACCTTCGCCCACGACGTTTCGGATGTGGCCGTGCTACACCGCGAGCTGCTGCGACTGGCGACGCGCGCCGGTGAGCGGTTGCGCGCAGCCGGGCTCGAATCGCGCACGATCTCGATCAAAGTGCGCTGGGGCAACTTTGACACCATCACCCGTTCCCGAACGCTGGGAGAAGCCACGCACGCGACCCAGCGCATCTTCCAGACCGCGAAAGAACTGTTCGAGGGTGTCGACCGCGGTGGTCGAGCGGTGCGCTTGATCGGCGTGCGTGCCGAGCAACTCGTCGCCGCAGGCAGCGATCTTGCGGCGCTGTGGAGCGATGACGACGGCTGGCGCGCGGTCGATCACGCGGTGGATGAGGTGCGGGGTCGGTTCGGTACCGACGGTGTCACCTCGGCGAGCCTGCTCACCGGTCGCGGGGCCGTCGTCGACCCGCGTTCCCTGGAAGCCCCGGGGCCTGATCAGGGATAGCCGGTCTCACTCGACTTCGTCGTCGCTGTGATCTCCCGCGGTGTCCGCAGTCACCGACGCGAAGATGGCCAGTACAGATTCGAGGATCGCGGCCAACCAGTCGAACACGAGCACGGTGCCCCGCGAGTCCTCCTGCTCGAGCAGCCGTTCGCGATCCTCAGCTTCATCGAGACCGATGCGGGCGGCGATCGCCAACCGCAGTGCGGTGACGGTGCGCACCCAGGCAGGCAACGATGCAGGGGTGATCTCCACTTCGACCGCGGAGGTCTCGTCGATGGCATCGGCGCCGAGTCCGAGTGCCGCGGTCACCTCCATCGCATCCTGCAGTTTGCGATTGATGAGCCCCTGTTCGGTGACGCTGCGAAACGTGCCAGACTCGTCGGAATCCTCGTAGGCGTCGGGAAACAGTCGAGCGAGCGCCGGATCCTCGGGAGTCTCGTCCGATCCGCCCACTTCGAGGCTCGCGAACAGCGGGTCGGGATCGAGCGCGGTGCTGCTGTGGCTCTGCAGCAGCTGTGTGAGCTGCGTGATGAGTTGGTCGAGCATCGCGGCTTCGTCGTGGTCGAGCAGCAGTCGCAAGCCGGTGCCAGGGATCGGGAGGAGCTTCATGGGGTTCCTCCCTGGCGCACGGTCGCCCAGAGACCGTAGCCGTGCATCGCTTCGACGTGCATTTCCATCGCCTCGCGAGCGCCCTCGGCGACCACCGCGCTGCCACCGTGGTGCACACGCAGCATGAGTTCCTCCGAGCGCTCCCGTGAGAACCCGAAGTGCTGCTGGAAGACGTACGAGACGTACGACATCAGATTCACCGGATCGTCCCACACCACGGTCTGCCAGATCGGCTCGTGGCGTGTCGCCAGCTGTTCGCTGCGCTGCGCATCCGTCGCCTGCATGGTCATCCCCATCCGAGCTCGTGGATGCGCGATTCTGAGATGCCGTAGAAGTGCGCGATTTCGTGCACCAGCGTGACACGGATCTCGTGCACCAATTCGTCATGGTCGGCGCAGTGCCGCAGCAGATTCTCCCGGAAGAGAATGATGCGATCCGGCTCTTCGCCGTACCCGTAGACGCCGCGCTCAGCCAAGGAGAATCCTTCGTAGACGCCGAGCACGTCGCTCCCGTCTGCCGGTTCGTCTTCAACAAGGAAGATGACGTTGTCGAGTTGCGCGAGCATGTCGTCATGCAGCGAATCGAGGCCATCGGCGACCAGGGATTCGAAGTCCTCGTGCGAGATCTCGAGCATGTCTTCACCCTACACAGAACGACTCATTCGCGGGTGACGAATAGGTGAGTCGCGACATCCCGCGCATGCCATAATGAGCTGCTGCCACTCGCAATTACACTGCTGCGACAGGCATATTCGGGAATGGGGTCGTGGTGGGACGCGAATCAACGACGGCGCGAGACCGGGTCTTCGCTGCGCCGTTCATCGTGATCGCGGTCGCCGCGGTCGTCATCGGTGTCGTGGCGCTCGCCGGATCGGAACCGAAATCCTGGACGCTGGTGCTCACCGTGATCGCCAGCGTGATCATCTGCGGGCCCTTCCAATTGCGCATCGGGTACGACCGGGGATACCCGGTGGTCGGCGTATCCATCGTGATGCTCGCGATCGAGCCGATGCACGGCGCACCGTTTCTCGGCATCTGCGTGTGGGCGATCGGGGTGCTCATCTCGCAGACCATCATGCGCCGCAACCTCGTGCACGCCTGCTATCTCACCGGCGTGAGCACGCTCGGTGCCTGTGCGTTCGTGGGGGTGCGGATCGGCTTCGCCGCACTCGGCATCTGGTTCGTCGCCGCGTTCGTGCTGGCAACGGCGGCGTACTACTCCGTCTTCCTGATCGTTGAGTTCGTGCGTCAGCGCACGCGATCCGCCTCCGACCGCAGCGTCATCACCTCGGCGGTACGTCCGCTGCGGGTGCTCGTCGTCATCTGCATCGTCGCCGCAGCGGCCATTCTGATCAACTACGTCGATGCGTCAGTGATCTCCTGGCTCGAGGGCGACCCCAACGTGAGCCTGACCCCGTTCGTGGTGCTGCTCGCCGGATCGATCTTCTACGTGCTCGCGCAGCGCTCGCGCTCCGATGACGTGGAGGCCCGTCTGCACGCTGTTGTCGATGCGGCCATCGAGTTCCCCCGGCAAAGCGGTGAAGCGCTGGCAGGGGTGCTGCGCGACCGCGCGCAGGCGATCGTGCACGCCGACGAGGTCGAACTGCGCGGTGGCGCCCCCGAGCGCCGAGAGATCGGTGCGCCCGTGCGCGTCGAGTCGGGTGTCGATCAGTTTCTCGTGGCGTCGGGCAAGGTTGGCGGGGGAACGTTCAGCAGGGATGACGAGCGCACCCTCTCGACGCTCGCGCACCTCGCTACCGAGGCGGCGCGCATGCAGGAGGAAGTGGACACGCTCGAACAGCGGGCGAACAGTGATCCGCTGACCGGCCTGCCCAACTACGGTGCCTTTCAGAAGGCGCTCGTCGAAGCGAACGAGCACCGCCCCTATCACGAGGGCATTGCCCTGCTCTTCCTCGACCTCGACAACTTCAAGAAGCTGAACGACAACTACGGCCACCGGGCCGGCGACGAACTGCTGTGCGCGATTGCGCGCCGACTGCAGCGCGCGGCCGGCGGTGGCGACTTCGTCTCACGCGTCGGTGGCGATGAATTCGTGGTGATTTTGACCGGCCTCGTCTCGATCGATCAAGCGAAGGACTCCGCCGATCAGATCGTCGCCGCGCTCAGCGAGCAGATCGATCTCGAAGGTCACCTCATGCGGCCCGTGGTGAGCGCTGGCTTGGCGTTCTCCAGTCATCGAGAGATCGACGCGCAGTCACTCGTCGAAGACGCTGATCGCACGATGTTGCACGCGAAGCGCACGCGACGGCAGGGGAGCGTCGTCGAGAGCAGCAGCGTGAGCGTCTCCTCGCATCGTTCGACGCGTCTGAACGAAATTGTCGCGCGTGCGATTCGCGACAACCGGTTGATGCTCGCGTTCCAGCCGATCGTCGATATGTCGACCAACCGCCTGTGGGCGTTCGAAGCCTTGACGCGCTACGTCGACCCCGAACTCGGCCCGATCTCGGCGCCCTCGCTCATCGCGCGCGCGAAGAGCTTGGGGCTCATGAACGAACTGACGCAGCAGGTCATCCGTAAGGCACTCGAAGCCGCCGAGCAGTTTCGTGCGATCGAACCATCGGTCGAGTGCATGACGGTCAACCTCGAGCTGGGGCAGATCAGCGAAAACCAGCTGGGTCCGTTCATTCGAGAAGCTGCGCAGGCCTACCCCGAGATCAAGCTGTGCATTGAGCTCAACGAGCGATCACTGCGCACCGTGACCGATGATCTGCGGCACGATGCCGAGCGCCTGCAGCGCGCCGGAGTGCTGCTCGCACTCGACGACTACGGTTCCGACGACTCCGTCGTCGGCGCACTCGTGCACTTTCCGATGGATATCCTCAAGATCGATAAGGGCCTGATCGACAACCTCGACGATGCGCGCCAGCGCGAGGTCGTCAAAGCGCTGCAGTCTTTCGGCGATAACCTCGGCCACACCGTGATCGTCGAAGGCATCGAGAGTCGAGCGATGGCTGACATTCTCATCGGTCTCGGAGTGCGCGATGCACAGGGGTACTACTTCGGTCGCCCAGTCAGCCTGGCGCTGACGCTCGATCGACTGCGTCGCCGAGGCATCGTCGCCGATATCTCCTGACCATCGGTCGTGGGTGCCGCTGATGCGAGCGGCACTGACGGTCAGTAGGAGTTGTTCTCCGAAGGCGGGGTGACGTCGACGCCGGAACTCAGGCGCGAAATGGCCTCATCGGCATCGAACTCGGGGTCGCGCTCGATAAAAGCGTCGACGACTCCCATGAAGGAGAGCGCGGAAACTGACCAGGATTCGGCCTCGGTTTCGGTCTCGCGAGTGAAGTGGGCCTGCACAAGCGACGGAACCGTCGCACGCACGATGCCCAAGCCCTCGATGACCGATGCTGCGGCGACGACGAACGGCTGGTAGTCGTTGTGGAACATCGGCTTGAGACGGTAGCCCACGGTAGGCAGTACGTTGCGGTAGAAGTTTTCCATGGTTTCGACGAACGACATTTCGCTCGCGCGCAACGCGTCGAGCACGCGCGTGCGTGCTTCGCCATCTGGCCACGCCGTGATGGTCGTGGAGAGGGCGGCGTAGGTGCGCCACTTGCTGGAGGCGGTGATGACATCGAAGTTGTACTCCGCAGCGGTGCGGATGATGTCGATGAGCACGCTGCGTCGGCCCTCGACCGACCGCAGGTCGCCGACCCGCATGCTGAGGTACTGCCACGTCGTGAGCAGCGTCTCGGTGTCGGCCCGGTCGATCTGCGCTTGATTCGCGAGCTCGGTGAAGAGGTCGGCGAGGAACGCCTCGTGCGTCGGCCAGGCCTGCGCGAACTGCTTGTTGCTGACGCCGGCGTTGCCTGCAATCTGTTCGATCAGGCCGGCGGTGACACCGAGGGTCAGGCCAACGGACTCGACGTGCTGCACCGCGGCGGAGAGCATTTTCGAGCGCGCGTCATCGAAGCCCGGGCGGGAGCGCACACTGCTCGCCCGGTTCCAATTCTCTCCCTGCACCGTTCCCCCCATCGTCGACGACCGTAGTTGCCACATGCTATCACTCGCGTGTTTCCGTCAATTCAGGCGCGCGCGATATGTCATGAGTTCCGTGCGTGTTATCTCGCGACGCGCCGATCACCGCAATCCGTGCACGGGGTATCGCAATTAGTGCAAAATGAGAGTACACAGGAGTCGTTCGCGGTCATCGCCCGGGGATTCATGATTTCCATGGCCGTCACAGCTATGCAGCCTCAGGAGGGCCCCGGCGTTGTCTCATATCGACCGTTCCGTCACGAATCACGACGTCATTCCCGTCGTCGATTCTGACGTCTTCGCTGACAACCCGGCATCGCGCCTGGCCGTCGGGCTCATTGCCGTGCACGACGTGCCGCTTCCCGGGTTCGAGCGGGAGTACCTCGCTCACTTCGATCTGCGTCGCCGGGTGTACGTCGATCAGACCGGTCAACTCGATGCGAGCGAGCTGCAAGACGACGGCACCGACCGCGATGCCGATGACGCCCGATCAGCGACGTTTGCCGTGTTCGAGAATCACGCTGACGGAGTGCGCGTGATCGGCGTGTCGCGACTCATCATTCGCGGTGAGGATCACCCGCTGCCGGTCGAAGACTTCTGCCCCGATTCGTTCAGCCCGGGCGACCTGAACACCGTGAGCGTCGAGGTCTCTCGTGTGATCGCGCGCCATGAAAAGGCCGTGATGCAAGAGATGGCGCAGTGGCACCTCTTTGCCGTCATGCTGGCCTACGTTGCCAATCACGGTCTCGAGCGGACCTTCGCCATCATCGAGCCCTGGCTCGAGCGGCATCTTCACGGTTCCATTGCGATCTCGAGAATCGGCGAACCGCGCTACGTGGAGCACTATCTCGACTACAACCTGCCCATCGAGATTGACATTCCGGCATCGGCTGCGCGCGTCAACGCGCGGGGCGGTGACTTCATCGACCAGTACCGGGCCGCTGAGCCCGGCATGCTGTTCGTGGGGCGTGCCCCGAAACGCGTGCTCTCGGAGCCGGCGCTGTGACAAGTCGCGCAGCGCACGAACTCGAGTTCGCGCGCAATTACGGGTTCTGGAGCGAAGACGAGCAACTGGCTCTGACGCGATCCCGCGTCGCGATCGCTGGCGTGGGCGGCGTCGGGTTCCAGCTGGGGCTGAAGCTCGCGCGCATGGGCGTGGGCAGCTTCAGTATCGCCGACCCTGAAGTCTTCGAGCCCGAGAATGTGAACCGTGTCGACGGCGCGGTGCACTCCACCTTCATGCGCAGCAAGGCCGAGGTATTTCGTGAGCGGCTGCACGACATCAATCCTGAGGCGAAGATCGATCTCTTCACCGACGGCGTGAGCGCGGAGAATGTGCAGGAATTCATGCACGGCGCTTCGGTCGTGCTCGACGAGACCGAGATGACGATGCCCGACATCGGCACCCTCGTCGCTCGCGAGGCGCGCCGAATCGGTATCCCGGATGTGCTCGCGATGAACATCGGATTCGCGGCCCAGGTCACCTCGTTCGATCCGCAGTCCGCGTGGACCTTCGAGCGGTACCGCGGCTTCAGCGATCAAGCGCCGCTCGATGAAATCGCCGAACTCGGTGTCGATTTTGCGCGCTGCTTGCCCTACATTCCCGCCTACACCGACTTGCGGTCGCTCGCGACGGTGCAGGGGGACGAGGCACACGCTCCGGCATCATTGCCCTCGATCTCGGTCGGCGTCGACGTAGCTTCGGCATTGGCGAGCGCTCAGGTCTTTCTGCATCTCACGTCGTCGCTGGGCAACCGTCGACGCAAGCCCATCTGGGCACCCCGTGTTGCGTACACGGACACGTACGATTTGCGCACGCGCGTCGTGCGTGCGGGGAAGTGGTCGCACCTGCGGCACCTGCTGCGCGCCGCGCTGCGGCAGAAGGCGGGACTCAATCCGCTCGCAAGTTACACCCACGGAGATATTGCGCGTCGCGCCGCTGCGCGCTGAGGGGGACATCGCGGGGAGGCCATCCCTGGCCCACCGTGATCGTCGCTCCGCGTGTGCGTGAAAACGAACAACGAAGCCCGTTTCGCAACTGGATTCCAGTGCGAAACGGGCTTCGTATTTCTTGGGGTGGCTAACGGGACTTGAACCCGCGACCACCGGCACCACAAGCCGGTGCTCTACCGACTGAGCTATAGCCACCATGCTGTTCTGACCCGCCGAAGCGAACCAGGCAACCGTATCATCATAACCCAATGCCGCGATCGAACGCCAATCCGCGCGGCCCCCGCTGCGTCTCGGCGTGTTGCGCGAGACCGGGGGCCGCATTCGCGGTTACGTGCGTCGAATGATGCCGCGATTGATGCCGATCTGCTGCGCGGCTTCGGCGGCCAGCTTGCGCTTGAGATCGAGTGATTCGCCGATCTCGGCCGCCAGTCGCGGTCGTGACGCGATGAGTGCGTCGATGGTGTCGATGGGCAGCGACAGCACCGTCAGGATTTCACCAGCGACCACAACTGCGTGAGACGGCTCACGCGTCAATGCCGTCAGTCCGACGAGGTCTCCCGGCCCCGCAGAGGTGAACTCCAGGCGCCCGCCATCTGACTCGAGCGCCACCGATGCGCGGCCGGACACGACCACCTGCACCGCATTGGGGACCGCGCCGGTCGGCAGAACGACCTCGCCCACACCGTAGCGCTCGAGTCGCGCGGTCTTCCGCACGAGTTCGCGACCATCTTCGCGAAGGTGCAGCGTGGGCGCGACGAACTCAATTGCAGCGTCCAGGCGTTCGGGCTCGGCGATCGGATCCGTGGAGTCGCCGTCGAGCGCGAAGCCGCGTCGACGCGCCGCATACCAGAGCCATGACAGGTATAGCGTCTGAGCCCGCTGCGCATCTGACGGGCCGTCAACCGGGATTGAGACTTCGAACGCCGCATTTCCCGAATAGTCGACCGTTGCGCTCTCGCCGCGGCGCTTCATCGGCAGTGCATTCGCCACCTCGACCAGAAGCGCCATGACCTCGTGCGGCGGATCGTCGGTCGTGAACTTCACTGCTGACGTGGCGAAGTAGGGGCCGGCGGGTTCGCTGAGGTTCGTGAACGACGCACCCGAGAGCGTGGAGTTCGGCACGATCTGAATGCCAGATCCCGTTTCAATGTGCACCGCACGCCAGTTGACCTCGACGACCCGACCGCGCACGCTGCCGGTGTCGAGCCAGTCGCCGATCTTGAACGGCTGCTCGAAGAGCAGCAGCAGGCCAGAGATCACGCCGCCAACGGCGTTCTGCAGTGCAAGGCCGATGACGATCGATGTGACGCCCAGAGCGGCGAACAGGCCGCCGACGTCGGCCTCCCACACCCAGGAGAACAGAATCGCGAGCCCGACGACGACCAGCACCAGGCGTGCGATCTCGATGAAGATCGACGGAATGCGCTCTCGCCACGATCCGGGCTTCGCGTTCGCGAAGAGTGCCGCGTTGAACGACGACAGCACGAGCAGGATTAGCAGGAAGCCGAAGACCGTTGCGGCGACGCGCACCCACACGAGTTCGGCGGGGGAGGTGATCGCGAATGCGAGCAGGGCGAAGAGGGCCCCCGACGGGATGACCCAGTTGCGGAAGAACCGCACCGGCCCCGCAAGCGGGTGGCGGCGACGCGCCAGGAACGTGATGAGTTCCGTGAGCCCGACGAGCACTACCGGCACGCCGACGGCGAGGACGATGATCCACCACGTCCACGCCTGAGCGAAGAGATCAGCCATATCAGGCGACCTTCCAGACCGTCTCGTGCTCGCCGCGCGACTCGACGGTGCCGGCCTCGACGTACTCGAAGATCTCTTGCGTGCGGTTGTACACGGTCTGGCTCACGTACACACCGGGGTCGCCGGTGACCGAGCGCACTCGGTAGGCCAGGCTCACGGCATCGCCCCACAGGTCGTAGGCGAGGGTCGTGCGGGCGACGAGGCCGCTCGTCACGGTGCCGGTGTCGACACCGGCGCGCACCGAGATCGAGGAACGGTTCTGCGCGTTGAAGCGCTCCACGACCGTCAAGAGCGACTTCGCGAACTCCACGCTGCGGCGCACGTTGTCGACGCGCGGCACAACGAGACCGGATGAGACGAGGTAGCCGCCGCGCAACGTGCGCACCTTCTCGACGCCGGCCTTCTCGGCCGCCTCATCGAATCCGCGCATCAGCGTATTGAGCTGACTGATCTCCTCTTCAGGGGTGAGGCCGCGCGCATAGTCGTCGAATCCGACGAGCTCGGCAAACGCCACCGAGACGTTCTCGTGCGCCTCGCTGATCGCCTCATCGCCCTGCTTGTAGCGGGCCGCGACGCTCTCGGGCATCAGGGTGTGCAGCAGTTTCTCGTTCTCGACGCGCTGCTCGTCGATCAGATCCTGCTTCAAGCGCAGGCTCGATGCCATGTCGTTGAACGCGCTGCCGAGACCGCCGAACTCGTCGCGCGATGCATCGGGTACGCGCACGTCGAGGTCACCCTCAGCAATGTGGTGCGTTGCGTCAACCAGGCGGCGGATCGGGCGGGTAAAGACCTGCGCGAGCACGAGCGAAAGGAGTGACACCGCGACGAGAATTCCGAGCAGCGAGAGCAGCACATTGCGGGTGAATTCGGTGACCGGAGCAAACGCCTCGGACGTGTTAATGCGCGCAACGATCATCCAGTCGACGTCTTCGATGTCGAGTGGCGCGTACGCCGAGATGCTTTCTTTGCCCACGTAATCGCGACCGACGATGGCGCCGCTTTCGCCGGCCTTTGCCGCCTCGATCGCGGGGGTGTTGATCTCCTGCAGCATGGTGGTGCCGCCCACGTCGATGATGCGCTGGGCAACCGCGGGGGAGTTGCCCCCATCAATGGCGAGCTGAGCGTAGTTCTCGGGATCCTCGATGAGCAGACGCGAGTTGCTGCGCATGAGGTTGTCGCGGCCGACGAGGTACACCTCGCCGGTGTTGCCGAGACCCTGCTGCTTCCACTGCTCGTTTCCGGTCATCACATCGTTGATGCGATCGATCGACACCTGGAAGGCGAGTGCGCCGGTGATGCCGCTGTCGTTGCCGACGGGCGAGATCACCCAGACTGCGGGTACGTTCAGCGACGGGATCCAACGCTCGAAGTCGGTCATCGCGACGGTATCGACGGTGTTCGTCGCGATCGCGGCTCGGTACTTCTCAGCGAAGGAGGTATCGCGGTACGGGCCCGAGTTGAGATTGGTGCCGAGTTCGATGCCCTTGAACGCCGAGTACACGACGTCGCCGTCGAGGTTCAGCAGCAGCGCATCCTCGTATCCGGCCTGATCGATGAGGCGGGTGAGGTAGTCGCCATAGCGATCGGCTGCGGCCGAGTAGCTTGAACCGTCGCCCGAGTCGTTCGATCGCAGCTGAGCGTCGTAGCCCGCGTCATCGAGCGTCTCGTTCTTGACCGTGTACTGCGTCTGCAGGTACTTGCCCGCCGTGGAGTCGGGAATGAACGCCTCGTCACCGTAGGCGTGATCGGCGCGCTTTTCGAGTTCGGGAATGAATGTGTCGCGATAGTAGCCGGTGAGCTGCGCATCCTGAGCCTCGGTGAGTGCCGGGCGACTCTGCAACTCGTCGAACGCGGCGTTCATCTCGCGTGACAGCGTCTGCGCGCTCAGGTTGCGCGACTGCAGGGACGCATCGAGACGGAACGCCTTCACGGCGGTCTCAACCTCCGTGGCACGCATCGAGCGGATCGTCGTGACCTGATCGATCGCGGAATCCTGCAGCGACTGTCGCCCGTTCACGAAGCCGATGGCGCCCACCACGATCGACGAGATGAGACTCACGCCGAGCAGCATGATGAGCAGCTTCGACTGAATGCTGAGCCCGCCGAACTGTCGTTTCCGTCGTGGTGTCGATCCATCCGCGAGCGTTGCGGCGGTACTGCTGTCACTCATGCATCCCCCAATGCTGTGGGCACGCATTGCCCAGTCCAGGTTTAACTGTAGTGGGCGCGGGGGAGTGGGACTACTGCTGTTCGGGCTCAGCCTGCTCGGTGTCGATGAGGCTGGCGTAGCGTTCCATCGCGGCGCGTGAGAGATCGGTCGCGGCCGCTTTGTCGGGCCCGGGCTGCGCGACCATCACGGCGTCGCGGAAGTAGGCGAGCTCTTGGATGGACTCGGCAATATCGGCGAGCGCTCGGTGGCCGCCGCGCTTCTCCGGGGCTGCGAAGTATCCGGCCGGGTACCAGCGACGGCTGAGCTCCTTGATGGTCGATACGTCGACGCTGCGGTAGTGCAGTCGCTCTTCGAGCGTCGGCAGGTACTTCGCAATGAACCGGCGATCCATGCCGATCGTGTTGCCGGCGACGAGCGGGCGACGGCCGGCCGTGACGAACCGCTTCAGATAGTCGATGACCTGCTGTTCGGCGTCGGCGAGGGTCGCGCCGCTGGCGATCTTCGGCAGCAGCCCCGACTTCTCGTGCATCGAGCGCACGAAGTCGTTCATGTGCGCGAGTGCGGCTTCGCCCGGGTTGATGACGATTTCGAAGCCGGCGTCGAGTGGTTTCAGGTCGAAATCAGTGACGATGACCGCGATTTCGCAGAGCCCATCGGCGTCAACGTCGAGGCCTGTCATCTCGCAGTCGATCCAGACGATCTGGTCCGCTGGCGTGTTCGGCACGATTGCTCCTCGCTGCTGCGTATCGAGCGTCGGTGATCGCTCGCAATCGCTCCAGTCTAGTCGCGTGCATTCGGCTGCTGGATCGCCGGGCGGGCTCGAGGGCGGCGCGGCTGGCACGGGCGACGCCGTAAACTGGCGGGCATGGCTGTTCTTCCCATCGTGATCTCTGGCGAGCCCGTGTTGCATCGTCCTGCCGCCCCAGTCACCGCGTTCGACGACACCCTGCGCACGCTCGTCGATGACATGTTCGAGACGACTGTTGCGGCTCCGGGGGTCGGCCTGGCAGCGCCTCAGGTGGGCGTCGACCAACAGGTGTTCGTCTGGATCTATGAGGATCAGGACGAGGCACCGGAGCGAGGCGTCGCGATCAACCCCGAACTCTGGATCACCCCCGCGGAGCCGGGACTGCCTGACGATAACGAGATCGAGGGGTGCCTGTCGTTCCCCGGCGAGCGGTTCGCCCTGCGCCGGTCACCGCGAGCGCTGTTGCGTGCGCAAGACATCGATGGCGAGCACTACGAGGTCAGCGCATCGGGGTGGTTCGCACGCATTCTGCAGCACGAGTTCGATCATTTGCAGGGGCTGCTGTACGTCGACCGACTCGTGCACCCGGAGAATCGCGGTGCCCAAAAGGCTCAGCGAAAGAACGGGTGGGGCAAGCCAGGGCTCAGCTGGCTTCCGGGGGTCGACGACCTCGAGGGATGACCCGAGGTCAGGCCCGGCCGGGCGTCCCCGTGTCATCGAGCAACGGTCGTGAGGCCGGCGTCAGTGACCACGCGAGCGCCGCGACGGCGATGAGTGCTGCGGTGACGCCGAACGCCCAGCCGAAACCGGCGATGTCAACGATGGCGCCAGCGATCAGCGGGCCGAGTACGCCGCCCAGATCGCTCATCATCGAGTAGCCGGCAACCACGGCGCCGCCTCGTCGGCCCGCGAGTACATCGGCGAGCACCGCTTGCTGTCCGGGATTCACCAGTGCCGACCCGGCGCCGGCGACGAACATGATGATGATGGCAGCCCACAGCACGGGCGCGGCGGGAAATGCGGCGTAGGCGGCGGTCAGGATGACGCTTCCGCTGACCAGCAGCGGTTTGCGGCCGACCGTATCGTTCCATTTCCCGGAGGGGAAGATCAAGAGCGCGTTTCCGGCAGCGTAGGCGGCGAGCACCCAAGCGGCCATGGTTGCGTCTCCGTGGAAGGTGACGGCGACGAGGATCGGGATGACCGAGACGCGCACGCCGAACGACGACCATCCGAAGGTAAACACCGACCAGAGCAGCGTTCGGTACTGCGGAATGCGAAGCGCCGCACCCAGCGTGAGCTCCGCGCGTTCGTCGTGGGAGCCGCGCGGGGTGCGGCCGGCAGCCGCAGAGCGGCGGAGTGCGATCGCGACGACCGTCGCCGCCGCGATCAGGGTGAAGAAGTAGCAGATAAACGGAGCACGGAGACCGAAAACGGCGACCGCACCACCGAGCACCGGCCCCAGGAGCCCGCCGAGCAGGAACCCCGCGGCATTCACACTCGCCACGCGCCCGCGAGCGTGAGGTGGGCTGACCTTGATGAGTAGTGCGGTCGCCGCGACGGTGAACATGGCGGAGCCGACGCCGCCGATGCCGCGGAGCACGAGAAACTGCGGGTAGCTGACGGCGAGGGCGGCGGCACCTGTCGACCCGGCGACGACCAGGATGCCGATGATGTAGGTGCTGCGCTCGCCGAGCTTGCCGACGACCCAGCCTGCGAGCGGCGCAGATACGAGTCGCATCAGCGCAAAAGCGCTCACGATGGCGGATGCGGCGAAGCTCGAGACGTCGAATTCGAGAGCGAACTGAGGGATCGCGGGCGCCACCACGCCGTAGCCGAGCGCCACGGTAAAACCACCGGCGACCAAGGCCCACACCTCGAAGGGGAGTTTCTGGCGGTGGGAAGCGGGCACCTCAAGATCTTACTGGTCGAGGGTCGCTGTTCAGAGTGGTATATTCCATGTGGACCATTCGGGAGGAAGATGACGAATCCGAAGCTGACGCCGCTCGGCGTGATGCTCCTCGCGCTGCTGCGCGAGGGCGACATGCATCCGTACGAGATGATGCGATTGCTGCGCGCCCGCGAGCGCGATCGGCTGTTGAAAGTGACGAATGGCACGCTTTACCACACGGTGGCGCGACTGCTCGAGCACGGGCTTCTCGCAGAGATTGGCGTGGACCGCGACGGCAACCGGCCCGAGCGCACGACCTACTCGCTGACCGAACGCGGTGACGCAGCACTGGTGGCCTGGGTGCGCGAGCAGCTGCCGCGGGTGGATCGCGCGACCGACTTCAGAGTGGCTCTCGCCGAGGCGCACAACCTCTCGCGCGAAGACACCCTGATGCTGCTCACCCAGCGACGATCCTCACTCGCCGAGAGCCTCACCCACGCCGAGCAGGCGCTCGACGCGGCGACGGCAGCGCACGCACCGATGCAATACGTGATCGAGATCGAGCGAACCGCGGCGATGAGATACGCCGACCTGCAGTGGTTGCAGACGCTGCTGCAGCGTCTGGCTGATCCAGCATTTCCCTGGGGCCCTGGCGCCTCACCACACACTGAGCACTACTTGCAACTCCGAAAGGCAGCACGGCAATGACCGACACCTCCAGCGCAGCGTCCCCCGCGGCGGCGACCGGCACGTCGCACACCGCACCGCGTAGCCCCTGGCCCGCGCTCTGGGCGATGATCATCGGCTTCTTCATGATCCTCGTCGACACGACGATCGTCTCGGTCGCGAACCCCGCGATCAAAGCGGCACTCGACCCCAACACCAACAACCTCGACAACGTCGTATGGGTGACCAGCGCATACCTGCTGGCGTACGCCGTGCCCCTCTTGATTACCGGCCGCCTGGGCGACCGCTTCGGGCCGAAAAACGTCTACCTCGTCGGCCTCGTGATCTTCACCCTCGCCTCACTCGGGTGCGGGCTCTCGGGCTCGCTTGAGTGGCTCATCGTCTTCCGTGCGGTGCAGGGGATCGGTGCGTCGCTCATGACGCCGCAGACCATGGCCGTGATTACCCGCACCTTCCCGCCCGCTCAGCGCGGCGCGGCCATGGGGCTGTGGGGTGCCACCTCTGGAGTCGCACTGCTCGTTGGTCCGCTCGCCGGTGGCCTGCTCGTCGACGGCCTCGGCTGGGAGTGGATCTTCTTCGTCAACCTGCCCGTCGGCATCATCGGCTTCGTGCTCGCCGCGATCCTCGTGCCGCAGCTCGATACCCACGAGCACAAGTTCGATCTGTTTGGCGTCTTCCTCTCGGCGGTCTCGCTGTTCCTCATCGTGTTCGGCCTCCAGGAGGGCGAGAAGTACGACTGGGCCGCATGGATCTGGGGCACCATCGCTGCGGGCGTGGTGATCATGGGCCTCTTCATCTGGCAGCAAGCGAAGACCCGCAGCGAGCCCCTGGTGCCGCTGCGACTCTTCAGCGATCGCAACTTCTCGATCGCGAACATCGGCATCTCCGTCGTGGGTTTCGTCGTCACCAGCATGACGCTGCCGATGATGTTCTTCATCCAGCTCGCGCGCGGCCTCACCCCCACGCAGTCGGCACTGCTCATGGTGCCGACGGCGGTTGCTGCGGGAGTGCTCTCGCCGCTCGTCGGTCGGCTGCTCGATCGCGTCGACGCCCGCTTCCTGCTCGTCCCTGGTCTGCTGCTCGTCTCGGGCGCGCTGTTCTGGTACTCGGCGCTCATGAACGCCGACACCCCGATCTGGGTCTACCTGCTGCCGTCGTTCCTCATCGGTGTCGGCAACGCGGGCATGTGGGGCCCGCTCGCCACCACGGCGACGCGCAACCTCGACCCGCGCCAGGCCGGGGCCGGAGCCGGCATCTACAACACGACCCGCACCATCGGATCGGCGATCGGCTCGGCGGCGATCGCGGCGTTCATCCAGGCGCGTCTCGAAGCGAACCTGCCCGGAGCCGCTGACGCGGCGGGCGGCATCGGTGGCGGGCAGCTGCCCGCACAGATCGTGCCCGGATTCTCTGACGCGATGTCGCAGACGCTGCTGCTCCCCGCGATCGTGATGCTCGTCGGCGTCGTCGCGGTGCTCTTCCTCGAGCGCCCGAAGCACCTCGCGCGCGGCTAGCTCGAGCTTGCAGAAAACGCGCTCGCACCCCTCAGGTCGACGGGGTGCGAGCGCGTTGTTCATGTGTGCCCCCGGCAGGATTCGAACCTGCGACCAACGGATTAGAAGGCCGTTGCTCTATCCACTGAGCTACGGGGGCAGCCCTACGAGCGTACACCGATCAGGGGTGCCATCGACGCACCGTGCACTGTCGTGACTGACGCTCGTGGCCTCGCGCGATTGAGGTCAGATACCGACCGCGTGCTTCTGCGCGTACATCTCCGCGTCCGCGGTCGAGATCGCTTCCAAGACCGTCGCGACGCCCGGCACCGCCGGGGCGCACCCGAGCGATGCGGAGACTCCCGCAGCGTTCAGTGCGTCGTCGAAACGTTGGAAGTGTGCGGGCAGCTGATGCGTCGTGACGCCGTTCGCCAGAATCGCGAATTCGTCGCCACCGATGCGGGCGACGCGGTGCGCGGGCGACGCCGCAGCCTGCAACGCTTCGGCCGCTCGAGCGATCAGTCGGTCGCCGGCGGCATGGCCGTCGCGGTCGTTTACGGCTTTGAGTCCGTTGAGGTCGATGATCGCAATCGAGACAGGATCGCCGAAGGCATCGACGCGCTCCTGAGCGTCGGCGACGACCCGATCCCAACCCCGACGATTCAGCACCCCGGTGAGCGCATCGGAGTGGGCGAGTGCGTCGGCGATGGCGATGCTGCGACGCTCGCGGTCGATGTTGCGCGAGAGCTCGAGCTGCGTGGAGAGCAGCTCGCTGAGAAGCCGCACCAGCTCTTCATCGACCGTCTCTTCGATGCGCAGCGGTTCAGGCCGTACCCCGCAGAGCACGCCGAACAGGTCGCCGTTGTCGTCACGGATCGTGTATCCGGCGTAAGCGCCCACATCGGCAGCTGCGGTGAGGTCGGCGTAGTCGGGATCGGCACGGGAATCGCGAACCACGTGTGCGGCGCCGTTCGACATGCGACTGCAGAACGATTCGCTCCAGTCGACACGGTCGCCGACCGACAGCACTTGGTCATGCTGCACGTGCACGTGGATCTGCTCGCCGTTCGCGACGCGTGACACCGACCAGTCGGTGAGCGGAGTGTGCTCGCGCAGGTAGGCGACGACGCGTTCGGCCGATTGCGTAAATGTTGTTGCGCCATTGAGCGCGTGTGCATCGGGCATCAGCACGTCGGCTCCGTCGTTCGACGCCGCACTGATTCGCGCGTCATGCAGTGCGCCCCTGCTTCGCGGCGGCTTTCGCCGCGCGCTTCGTCTCACGCACTTCGAGCAGCGTTTCTGGAGAAGTGATGTCGGCGACGCTGCGTCGTGAACCCTCCTCGCCATAGGCGCCGGCTGCTTCACGCCACCCCGCGCCCGAGAATCCGAGCTGCTTGCCGATCAGGGCGAGGAAGATCTTGGCCTTCTGCTCGCCGAAACCGGGAAGGGCCTTGAGGCGCTTCAGCACGGTCTTGCCGTCAGGGTCGCCTGCGGTCCAGATTGCCGCCGCGTCGCCGCCCCAATCGTCGACCAGCGTCTGGCAGAGCGTCTGCACGCGCGTCGCCATCGAGCCGGGGAACCGGTGCACCGCGGGCGTCTGCTTGAACGCTTCGAGGAACGCGTCGGGGTCGGTCTCGGCGATGGCACGGGCATCGACGTCGCCCACGCGCTGCTGAATCTTGAGCGGGCCGACGAACGCGACCTCCATGGCGATCTGCTGATCGAGCAGCATACCGATGAGGAGCGCGAGTGGATTGTTCGTCAGCAGCTCATCGGCTGCAGGATCGTCGGTGAGATGCAGGCTCATAATTGCAGTCTAGTAATGCACGCTCCTGATTGCGGAGAACCACTGCGCAAACGTCAGATATGCGTCTTGGGGCGTGTGAAATCGGTCATCGCGCGGTCGCCGGGCCGGGCGCGGTCAGCGTCGCGCGGGCGATCGGCAGGATCTCGCGATACGCCGTCGCGCGATCGACCTCATCCTGCGACGCGAGAGCCAACACGCCGATGACCCCGACCGTTCCGACCACGCGGAAGAGGGCTGACGGGTCGTTGCGCTCCGCTGGGAACTCGAGGCCGAACATGGCCAGCAGGTGTGCTGCGATGGCACCTGCCTCTGCACCGAGCTCACCCGGCTCGCGCACCGTGATTGACGCGACCGTCAGTGCGAGAAAGCCGGGCCACTCGAGTCCGGTGTCGACGAGTGCGCGCAGCGCAGCTTCGTCTGGGTCGTCGGGGGAGTCGCTCGCCGAGCTCCGGGCCGTCGCGGCCAACTCGATGCACTGTGCGACGGTGCGTTCAACGAGCGCGTCTTTCGAACCGAAGCGGTTGAAGATTGAAGCCTTTGAAAGCCCTGCCGCCGTCGCGACGAGCTGCGTCGACGTCGCGGCGACGCCGTGCCGAGCGACGAGGCCAGCGGTGAGATCGAGGATGCGTCGGTCGACGGTAGCGCTACTCGGGCGTACGGACATGCTGGCAGCCTACGGTGTCGCGACGGTGGGGTGCGTCGATGAGTGGGTGCGGGTCTGGTCGCGATTGCGGTCGGCGATGAGTCGCGCCAGCACATTCCAGCCGAACACGACGGTCCAGATGAGGATCGGGTAGGCGGCGAACCGCTCGAACAGGCCGAAGAGCCTGAACGGTGCGACCAGAAGGGTGCCGCAGCTGAGCAAGCCGATCGCGCCGAGCGCGATGCCGGCCCAGCCCGAAGCCTGCCATCCGGGGAGGTGTCGCTGGGAGACGCCGAGCAGCAGTATCGCGATCAGCCCGAACGCGATCGCGGTCATCGCGGACGGGATGTGCCAGGCGCTCGCGTCTTCGGGGTTGAGTCCGACCGAGCAGAGCGCGATTCCGGCGATCGTGAGGAGTGCCGCGCCGAAACGGGCGAGCGGACGGTGCGCGAAGCGGGGCCAGAGTGCGAGGGCGCCGATTGCGATCGCGATCCCCGCGAGCGACCAGGACGTGTTTGCCGCCGCGTGCCAGGGCGAACAGACGGCCCGCCCCTCGAACGTGCCGCAGTGCACCGCACCCAGGTCGCTGATGGCGTTCGTCACAACGCTGTAGGGCGTGGTCCACGCGGCTTGGGTAATGAGGTTCATGAGGAAGTACTGCAGTACGGATACCCAGGCGATTCCGCCCAGCATGCTTCGCCACCGGGGGAGTCGCGTGGGAAGGGCGACTGCGGGGCGCTCGGGCATCGGGCTGCGGGGCATGCGAACCTCCATGATCACGGGCAGCGGAATTGCTGACCGATTCGATCATATTTTGACCGAATCGGTCAGTCAAGCATTGCGCGTGACGTGAGCTGCGCCGACTATTCGAAGCGGTTCACCATCGCGGTCGCGGCGCGTTCCACGTAGTCGCGGAATGCGGTGTCATGCATCGGCGGCAGTGCGGCCTCGTCGAGCGCCGCGTGCATGTGACGCAGCCAGCGCTCGCGCGCATCCGGAGTGACCGCGAAGGGCTGATGCCGCATGCGCAGTCGCGGGTGTCCGCGCTGCTCGGAATAGGTCGTCGGCCCGCCCCAGTACTGTTCGAGAAAGGCACGCAGGCGCCAGGTAGCACCTTCCCAGTCGTCATCTGGATACATCGGGGCGAGTACCTCGTCGGTGCGCACCCCGCGGTAGAACGCCTCGGCGATGATCTCGAACGTGGGAGTGCCGCCGACCTGAGCCCACACGGTGTCGGTCACCGCGTCTCCATGTTCGCCCGAACGGAGCGTGAGTTTCGCGGGTGCGGTGGGTGCGGCGGCCTGCTGCGGATTCGCTGCTGAGTGAGCGTTGGAACCGCCGGGGGTCAACGGAATGCTGGTCATGCGGCGCCTCCGGGCGGCTTCGGCAGCTCGTCTGCCAGGGTGATGTCGTTCTCGCGGAACTTGCGGCGTAGTTCGGCTCGGATGCCGCGCTGCACCTCCCACTGCGCTTCGGGCCGCGTTCGCACGGTGAGCCGCAGCGTCGCGCGGTCGCCATAGATGCTTTCGAGGCCGAGCAGTTCGGGCGAACCGGTGACCTTGCGGGCGTAGCGCTCGGAACGCAGCAGCTCTTTCGCCGCATCGAGGGTGACCTCGGTGACGCGCGCAAGATCCTGTCTGGCGTCAACGGTCACGTCGATGACGGCCTGGCCCCACCCTTGCGAGGCGTTGCCCAGGGTGAGGATTTCGCCATTGCGAATGAACCAGAGCGTGCCATCGATCGCGCGCACCTGTGTCACGCGGATGCCGACGTCTTCGACCGTGCCGCTCACCGTGCCGATCGTCACGACGTCGCCGACGCCGAGCTGATCCTCGAACACCATGAAGACGCCGTTCAAGATGTCTTTCACGATGTTCTGGGCCCCGAAGGCGAGGCCAGCCGCGACGATACCCGCAGAGGTGAGCAGTGCGCCCAGATCGACGTTGAGCTGACTGAGGATCAGGATCAGGGCGATCACGACGATCGCCCAGGTGATCACTGCGCGGCCGACGGTGCCGAGGGTGCGCGTGCGCTGTACGGCACGTGCGCTCACGTAGGGCGCCGCGCGCATCTCAGACGTCGTGTCGACGTCTTGCGCCTTCTTGACCCCGCGCACCACATGCGTGACCGTGCGCATCAGGAGCTTGCGCAGCAGCCAGTTCAGGAGCACCGCAACGATCACGATGAGCGCGATCGTAAGCGGCACCTGATACGTGGTCAGGAAGTCGTGGAACGCATTCCCGACTGCCTCCTCGACACCGTCGCCCTCCATTTAGGCCTCCTGGTCGGCCGCCTGCACGCGCAGCGCGCGCTCGACTCCCGAAAGGTGCTCGGACACCATGCGGCGCAGGGCCGCCGGGGCATCGCCGTTCGCTTCGAGCCACGCACGAGTCGCCTGGGCGAGCGCCTCGTTCGCGAGCTCCGCCGGGTAGAAGCCCTCGACGAGTTCTTCAGCGATCGCGTAGCTGCGCGACTCCCAGATCGGCAGCAGCGCGGCAAAGAAGCGCTCGACGTACGGTTCGAGTACGGCGAGGTCGTGCGCATGGGTGAACCCGGCAGCGGTCGCGCGTACGATCGCGTTCGGCTTGTCGGCATCGTCGAACACCGAACTCCAGGCGCGTGCCTTGTCATCCGCAGTCGGAAGCGCGGCGCGCGCGTGCGCGGCCGACTGATTGCCGTTCGCCGTGCGATCTTCCGCAAGACGCGCATCGATCTGCGCGTCGGTGGCGCGGCCGCCCGCGGCGAGCGAGTAGAGCAGCTCCCACCCGAGGTCGGTGTCGATCGCCAGGCCGTCGAGCGAGCGTTCGCCGTCGAGCAGCGCCTGCACGGTGTCGAGCTGCTCGGCACTTGTGGCAGCCTGCGCGAACGACTTCACGAACTGGAACTGTCGGTCGGAACCCGCCTCGGCGTTCGCCGCGAGCTCCCACAGCGCATCCGCGACCTTCGCCCCGGTCGCCTCGCGTCGATCTCGCGCCACATAGCTCGCCGCCGAGAGCAGCAGCTGGCCGAGCAGGGTGCGCAGCGTGGTCGATGCCGTCTCGCGGCCGATGTGCGCAAGCACGATGTCGATGAAGCGGCTCGCCGGGAACTCACCGTCTCGCGTCGCATCCCAGAGCGTGCCCCAGAGCAGCGCGCGTGCGAGCGAATCTTCGGCGCTGCCGAGGTGCGCCGCCGCCGTTTCGAGCGAGCGCTCGTCGAGGCGGATCTTCGCGTAGGTCAGATCGTCGTCGTTCAGCAGCAGCAGCGCGGGCTGCGCCACGCCGACCAGTTCGGCGACGTCAGTGCGCTCGCCATCCACGTCGAGTTCGATGCGCTGCGTACGGCGCAGCACGCCGCCCTCGACCTCGTAGAGTCCGACGGCGATGCGATGCGGGCGGATCGTGGGGTACTCGGCGATCGCCGACTGCGCGATGGCGAAGCTCGCGTAGCGGCCGTCGGCATCGAGCTCGAACTCCGGGCGCAGCGTGTTGACGCCCGCGGTCTCGAGCCACAGCTTCGACCAGCCGGTGAGGTCGCGGCCGCTGCGGGCCTCGAGCTCCGTGAGCAGGTCGGGCAGCTCGGTGTTCGAGTGGTGGTGCTTCACGAAGTAGTCGTGCACGCCCTGCATGAAGGGCTCGCGACCCACCCATGCGACGAGCTGCTTGAGTACCGACGCGCCCTTCGCATACGTGATGCCGTCAAAGTTGACGAGCACGTCTTCGAGGTCGCGGATCGGGGCGACGATCGGGTGCGTGGAGGGCAGCTGATCCTGCCGGTACGCCCACGACTTCTCCGAAGCGACGAACGTCGTCCAGCACTCGGTCCATTCGGTGGCTTCGGCGACACCCAGCGTCGACATGTACTCGGCGAACGACTCGTTGAGCCACAGGTCGTTCCACCACCGCATCGTCACCAGGTCGCCGAACCACATGTGCGCGAGTTCGTGCAGGATCGTGACCACGCGACGCTCGCGCATCGCGTCGGTCACCTGGCTGCGGAAGACGTACGCCTCGGTGAAGGTCACCGCGCCGACGTTCTCCATCGCACCCATGTTGTACTCGGGCACGAACAACTGGTCGTACTTGTCGAACGGGTAGGCGTAGTCGAACTGCTCTTCGAAGAACTCGAAACCTTCGCGGGTCTTGTCGAAGATGTAGTCGGCATCGAGGTGCGGTGCGAGCGACTCGCGGCAGAAGACACCGAGCGGAATGGTGCGACCGTCTCGGCTCGTGAGTTCGGAACGCACGACGTGGTAGGGGCCGGCGATGAGCGCCGTGATGTAGCTCGACATCACGGGCGTCGGCTCGAATGACCAGGTCGCGATGGCCTGCTCGGCCCAGTCCTCGCCCTGCGCAGCGGCCTTGACTCCGGCACCGGCGGGCTCGGGAGTCGGCTGGTTGCTGACCACGTGCCAGCGTGCGGGCGCGGTGATGGTGAATGCGAACGTTGCCTTCAGATCGGGCTGCTCGAAGACCGGGAACATGCGCCGCGAGTCGGGCACCTCGAACTGCGAGTAGAGGTAGACCTCGCCATCGGCGGGATCGACGAAGCGATGCAGCCCCTCACCCGTATTGGTGTAGCGCTGCGTCGAGGCGATCCGGAGCACGTTCTCGGCGGCGAGACCGGGCAACTGGATGCGCGAATCGGCGAAGACCTCTGCCGGGTCGAGCGCGACACCGTTCAACTCGACGCTCTCCACTGAGTCGGCGATGAGGTCGATGAACGTGGACGCCCCGGCGGTGCCGCTGAAGTGAATCGTGGTGACGGCGGCGAAATTCTGCGCGCCGGTCGTGAGATCGAGGGCGACCTCGTAGCGATTCGTCGAGACGACTGCGGCGCGCTCCTGCGCCTCCGCACGGGTGAGGTTCGTTCCTGGCACTGAAGCTCCTGACGATCGGGAATATGTGATGCGCCCAGCCTAGGCCCGGCGCCTATCATCCCGCTCGGAACGGCGCGGCTCAGGCGATGGTGAACACGATGTCGCCGCGCTCGCGCACAGCCCAATCGATGAGCCGGCGCATCGCCACCACTGCCTTTCCGCGGGTGCGGCGAGTGGTCTGCATGGGCGTGGCATCTGCTGAGGCGTGCATGGATCTTCCTTCGTTCGGTCGTCACCGGGCTCGTGCAACGCCCGGTGGTCACTCGTAATACGGAGGCACGTGCGAATCGTGACGCGCGTTTGAAGGAATTTATGCGGCCGCCGGAGAAGTCGGCGCCGACACCCGGGTGCGCCCGCGCAGCAGTGCGCCGCTCCTCTACAGTGGAAGCCATGCAACGCCAGCTCGGTGCCTCTGACCTGTTCGTCTCGACCGTCGGCCTCGGCTGCAACAACTTCGGGCGTCCCGGCGCCGCAACTGAGACGCAATCCGGCACTGACGCGGTGATCGGCTCCGCGATCGACGCCGGCATCACCCTCTTCGATACCGCAGATCTCTACGGGTACGCCTTCGGGCGCAGCGAGGAGATGATGGGGCGTGCGCTTGGATCCCGGCGTGATGAGATCACGCTCGCCACGAAGTTCGGGCACCCCGACGCCGACGCCCCCTATGCCGGTGCTCGCGGATCGCGGGAGTTCATTCGTGCGTCGATTGAAGGATCGCTGCGCCGTCTGCGGACCGACCGCATCGACCTCTATCAACTGCATGTGCCCGACCCGTCGACGCCCATTTCGGTCACCATCGCGGCACTCGACGAGCTGGTGCGGGAGGGCAAGATTCGTGCGTTCGGGCACTCGAACTTCAGCGCTGACGAGATGCGTCTCGCCGCTGAAGCCGCGAGTGAACTCGGCACGGGCGCGTTCGTTTCGGCGCAAAACGAGCTGAGTCTCGTGCAGCGCGACGCCGACCGAGACGTCGTGCCGGCGGCCCGCGATCTCGGCCTCGGGTTTCTCCCGTTCTTCCCGCTCGCCAATGGTTTGCTGACCGGCAAATTCGCTCGCACCCGATTTCCTGCCGACAGCCGCATCATGCGACAACGCCCCCACGTCGCCGAACAGGCCGATTGGGACGCGCTCGATGCCTATCGGGCGCACTGCGCCGAATGGGGCGTCACGATGCTGGAAGCAACGCTCGGCTGGCTGCTCGATCATGCGCCCGTCACGAGCGTCATCGCCGGGGCCACGACGCCCGAGCAGGTGCGACAGAACGCCCGGGCAGGCGAGCGGTGGCGCCCCGATCACGCCCAGCGCGAACGCATCGAACAACTCTTTCCGGTACCCGTCGGCCCGCGAGTAGGCTGAGCCGCATGAGCACCGAAACCGCATCGCCGTCAGCGCAGCCATCCGTCGAATTCTGGTTCGACCCGATTTGCCCGTGGTGCTGGATGACGAGTCGATGGGTCTCGAACGTCGCCGAGCAGCGCGGCTTCGACGTCGTCTGGCATCCGGTGAGCCTGAAGGTGATCAACGAGGGCAATGAGCCCGGGCCGTACGATGAGGCCATGCGTCACGGCCATCGTTTGGGCCGCGTCGCCGTCGCCGTCGGTCGCGAGCACGGCGCCGAGACGGTCGGCAAGCTCTACACGGAGTTCGGTACAGCGATTCACCCCGGCGGCCGCGACGACTTCGACGCCCTCCTGACCGATGCACTTGCGGCACTCGGCCTGGATGCGGCGTTCGCCGCAGCCGCCGACGATGAGCAGTACGACGACGAGGTACGCGGCAACACAGCGCACGCACTCGAGATCGCCGGGCCCGACGTCGGGGTCCCCGTGATCTCGGTCAATGGCGTGGCCTTCTTCGGTCCCGTCGTCACCCCGGCACCGCAGGGCGAGCAGGCGCTCACGCTCTGGGACGGCATCGTTGCGGCCGCCAGCGTGCCGGGATTCTACGAGCTGAAGCGCGGTCGCACTCAGGGGCCGCAGTTCTGACTCGTGTCACTGGTGCGCGGGGCCGCTGAGCTCCCGCGCACCGGTAGCATTGACCCCATGCGTATTCACGTCGCCACGGACCACGCCGGGCTCGAGTTCAGCCAGCAGTTGCAGCACCACTTGAGCGGGCTGGGGCACGAAGTCATCGATCACGGGCCTGCCGAGTATGACGCGCTCGACGACTACCCGTCGTTCTGCATCAACGCCGCCGTGGGCGTCGCTCGCGACGAGCGAGCAGGTGTCGAAGCGCTGGGTGTCGTCTTCGGCGGGTCGGGCAACGGTGAGCAGATGGCGGCGAACAAGGTCGAGGGCATTCGCGCCGCGCTCGTGTGGAACGAATCGACGGCGACGCTCGCCCGCGAGCACAACAACGCCAACGTGATCTCGATCGGCGCGCGCCAGCACGAGGTCGCCGAAGCGATTCGATTCATCGAGCTGTTCATCTCGGCTCCGTTCCCCGGAGACGAGCGCCACGTGCGACGCATCGGGCAGCTCGGCGAGTACGAGCGCACGGGTGAGATCGTCGGCAAGCAGGTCGACAGCCTCTAATGCCCGAGGGCCACTCCGTACACCGCATCGCTCGGCAGTTCGCCGTCAACTTCGTTGGCACCGCGCCTGAGGTGACGAGCCCCCAAGGGCGCTTCGCTCAGGGCGCCGCGTTGTTGAGCGGCCGTGAGATGACCGATGCGCGCGCCGTCGGCAAGCAGATGTTCCTCGAATTTGCGGGCGGGCACTGGCTGCGCGTGCATCTTGGCATCTACGGCGCCTGGGACTTCGCCGGAGACGTGCGGGTCGACGCGTCGATTCAAATTCACGGCCAGACCCCGGGGCACTCCAAGCTGGGTCAGACCGGCGAGTACTCGCGACCCTATCAGGCCCGGCCTCTCGACCGTGATGCCGAGGACTCAGTGACCTCGATCGGGGCACCGCGCCGCAGTCGGGTGCGCATGGCCGAGTCGGATCGCGCATCCGATGCCTCCGCAGAGTTTCCGCCCGAGCCGGTCGGTCAGGTGCGTGTGCGTCTGCTGAACGATCGGGTGTGCGCCGACCTGCGCGGCCCCACGGCGTGCGAGGTGCTCACTCCTGCCGAGGTCGACGCGGTCGTATTGAAGCTCGGACCCGACCCGGCGAATGCGAACACCCCTGAAGAGCGGGAGCGTTTCGTCGCGCGAGCACTGCGCAAGAAGACGCCCATCGGTCTGGTGCTCATGGATCAGTCGGTGATCGCGGGAATCGGCAACGTGTACCGGGCCGAGATGCTGTTCCGTGCGGAATTGAACCCGCACACGCCTGCGAACGCGATCGACCGGACGGTGCTCGAATCGCTGTGGGATGACTGGGCGCACCTGCTGCAGATCGGCATCACGGTGGGGCAGATGATCACCATCGATGGGCTGACCGGCGAGGCGTATCAGCGAGCGCTCGAGGAGCGCGACGAGCGGCACTCGGTGTACAAGCTGGAGGGCACGCCCTGCAAGCGATGCGGCACGAACATCGTGCTCGAGGAATTCGGGGCCCGCAAACTCTATTGGTGCCCGGGCTGCCAGTCCTGACGCAGTCAGGTGAACGGCCATTTCTGGCCGTTCATGCAGCCCCGGATGCCGTCTCGGCATCTGTGCAGCGCGCTGCGTGATGCGCGCGCGTGGCTGCCAGTCCTGACGCGGTCAGGTGAATGGCCATCAATGTCGGTGGCCTGAGTCACACTGGAAGTGCCCGGAACACCCCCGCATTCCCGTGAAACGAGCCGCACATGACCCGCACGATCTTCTACACCGCGACGACACTCGACGGCTTTCTGGCCGATCCCGATGACTCGCTCGATTGGCTCCTGCGCCAAGACCTTGAGGAGGGCGGCCCGGGTGACTACTCGACGTTCCTTGGTGGCGTCGGCGCGATTGTCATGGGCTCGACGACCTATGAGTGGGTGCTCGCGCACGAGAACGGCGAGTGGGGGTACGACCTGCCCGCATTCGTGTTCACGACTCGCGAGCTTCCGCTGCCGACCCGCTCGAGTCACGGCGGCGCGTCCGACGTGCGATTTCGGCGGGGCAGCATCGCCGATGCACTCGAAGAGATGCACGCGGCTGCGGGCGAGCGTGACCTCTGGGTGGTCGGCGGCGGCGACCTGGCTGGGCAGTTCGCCGACGTCGGTGCACTGCATGAGGTGCTCACCTCCATCGCCCCGGTGACCCTGGGCGCGGGCCGGCCGCTGCTGCCTCGGCGGCTCGACCTTGAACTGCTCAAGGTATCGCGAAACGCGGGGTTCGTCGTCGCGCGGTACCGGGTGGTGGGCCGACTGCGTGAGGATGTGCAGGCAGACGGTGCGTCGAGCCCCCGAAGTGTGGCATAATTGATCCTTGTGCCACGGTGCGGCACTGCCGCGAGGGTCCGCACGAACCGTGAGCCGAACACCTCAGTACTTTTTCGATATCCGCGTTCCGACTTGCGGCGGGCGCAGAGAGTAGACAACCATGCAGAAGCTCGACCACGTCGATGCCGCGTCGCTCAAGAGCGACATCCCCGAGTTCCGTGCCGGTGACACCGTCAAGGTGCACGTGAACATCATCGAGGGCAACCGCTCGCGTGTCCAGGTGTTCCAGGGCATCGTGATCTCCCGCCACGGCGAGGGCGTTCGCGAGACCTTCACCGTTCGCAAGATCAGCTTCCAGGTCGGCGTGGAGCGTAAGTTCCCCGTGCACTCGCCCGCGATCGACAAGATCGAGGTCGTGACCCGCGGTGACGTGCGTCGTGCCAAGCTCTACTACCTGCGCGGCCTCACCGGCAAGAAGGCGAAGATCAAGGAGAAGCGCTTCTAATCGAACGCTTCACTCACGGCATGTCCACGGCATGCCGATACGCTCTCAGGCTCCCCCCGGCAATAGGGTGGGAGCCTGAAGTGTCTCACCGGTAGGGGAGACGAGAGCATCCGCACCACCGCAGCACCACACCCATCGACAGGGGCACCCACATGAGTGAAGCCGAGGCATCGACCTCAACGCGTCGAACCAGGCGGGGAGGCGTCGTCGGTTTTCTCCGCGACCTGCTCGTCATTCTGGTCGTGGCATTCCTCGTGTCGTTCCTGCTGAAGACCTTCCTCGTGCGCAGCTTCTTCATTCCGTCGGAGTCGATGGAGAACACGCTGCAGATCGACGATCGTATTCTCGTCAACCAGCTCGTTCCCGACCTCGTTCCCGTGCAGCGCGGCGACATCGTGGTCTTCAAGGATCCGGGCGGGTGGCTCTACCCGCGCAGCACGGAGCCTCCGCAGGGCTTCGAACGCGTGCTGCAGTCGGTCGGCCTCGCTGCCGACACCAGCAACGAGTACGTGGTGAAGCGCGTCATCGGTATCGGCGGCGACCACGTCGAATGCTGCGACGCACAGGGGCGCGTGATGGTCAACGGTGTGCCGATCGATGAGCCCTACATCGTGAAGCCCGAGGGCGAAGACCGAGCATCGGCGATCGACTTCGACGTCACCGTGCCCGAGGGGTCGCTCTGGGTCATGGGCGACAATCGCTATCAGAGCAAGGACTCGCGTTACAACCAAGACCAGCCGGGCAAGGGCTTCGTCCCTGATGATGAGGTTGTCGGCCGTGCATTCGTGCTCAACTGGCCGCTCAACCACTTCGCCTGGCTCGGTACTCCCGAAGGCACGTTTACCGGCGTCGAAGCGGCGAAAGCGAAATAACCGGTGGCGGGCGACGCTGCCGCGACTCGGTCGAAAGATCCCACCCTCGACGTCGAGCGCGCATACTTTGCCGAGGGCGCCGAGATCGTCATCGGTATCGATGAGGTCGGTCGAGGCGCGATCGCCGGCCCGGTCGCCGTGGGCGTACATGCGGTCACGGCGGGCACCAATGGCTTTCCTGAGGGGCTGCGCGACTCCAAACTGCTCAGCGAGAAGCGGCGCGACGCTCTGGCACCGCTTGTACGCGAGTGGGGCAGCGGGGCGGTCGGGTTCGCCAGTGCCGAAGAGATCGATGCCCAGGGCATCACCGCAATGCTGGGGCATGCCGCGCGGCGTGCGCTGCTCGAGCTGCGCTCGACGGGTGTGCCGGTCGAACGAGCGGTGATCCTACTCGACGGATCGCACGACTGGCTGTCGGGCGTGCTGCGCGCCCCGCTCGATGTGCGCACCCGAGTGGGCGCCGATCGCGATTGCGCGAGTGTCGCTGCAGCTTCGGTGCGGGCAAAAGTGTCGCGCGACGCCCTGATGCGCGACGCCGATGAGGCGCACCCGGAGTACGCCTGGGCATCGAACAAGGGGTACGGGGCGAAAGCGCACTACGCGGGTATCGCGAGCGCGGGTCTGACGGAGTTGCATCGGCACACCTGGATCAAACTCGCGGCGCTCGGAGATTCGGCCTCGGCACCGGCCTCGACGCCCCTCGGGTAGTCTGGTCGAGTGAGTTCGCAAGCTTCTGACGCGTTCGCGCCCATCGGGGTGTTCGACTCCGGAGTCGGCGGGTTGACGGTCGCCCGTGCGATCCGAGACCAGCTGCCCGGCGAGTCCATGATCTACGTCGGCGACACCGCGCGCACCCCCTACGGGCCCCGGCCGATCGCCGAGGTGCGACGCTTCGCGCTCGAAATTCTTGACGGGCTGGTCGATCAGGGCGTCAAAATGCTCGTGATCGCCTGCAACACGGCGTCTGCAGCCGTGCTGCGTGACGCCCGTGAACGATACGACGTTCCCGTGGTCGAGGTCATCGGCCCGACCGTGCGCAGTGCGGCGTCGATCACCCGCAATCAACGCGTCGGTCTCATTGGCACGCAGGGCACGATTCAGTCGCGCGCCTACGACGACCTTTTCGCCATGCGGCCCGAGATCGCCCTCACCTCTGCCGCGTGCCCGCAGTTCGTCGAGCTCGTCGAGTCGGGTGAGACGAGCGGTGCGCGCGTGCACGAGGTGGCGGAGCAGTACCTCGCGCCGCTCGTCGCCGAGGGCATCGACACGCTCGTGCTCGGCTGCACGCACTACCCGTTCCTGCGCGGCGCGATTCGCCAGGTCGTCGGCGCCGATGTGGCCCTCGTGTCGAGCGACATCGAGACCGCGAACGAGGTGTTCCAGGTACTCACCGATCGCGGGCTGCTGCGCCCGACCGGGTCGGGTGAGCCCGAGCTGCGCTACGAGGCGACCGGGCCCGATACTGCTGCATTCGTCGAGCTCGCGAGGCGCATGCTCGGGATCGGCATCGATGCCGTCGACCGACTCGAAACCGGCGCCATTCGCCTGCCGAGCTAGGCAGCCGCGCCAGACCGTACTCACGTATCCGATCCGCCTGAACCCCGGGAGCCCCAGATGACCGAGACCCTCCGCGCCGATGGGCGCACCCCGCAGCAGACCCGTCCCGTGACCATCGAGCGGGGGTGGAGCGCGCAGGCCGAGGGCAGTGCGCTGATCTCGTTCGGCAATACGAAGGTGCTCTGCACGGCGTCGTTCACCCCCGGGGTGCCGCGCTGGCTCGCGGGTAAGGGGACCGGCTGGGTGACCGCCGAGTACTCGATGCTGCCCCGTTCGACGAACGAGCGCATGCAGCGAGAGTCGATCAAGGGCAAAGTTGGCGGGCGCACGCACGAGATCTCGCGCCTCATCGGGCGCAGCCTGCGGGCCGTCATCGACACGAAGGCGCTCGGCGAGAACACGATCGTCATCGACTGCGACGTGCTGCAGGCCGATGGCGGCACCCGCACGGCGTCGATCACGGGAGCGTATGTCGCTCTCGTTGACGCGCTTGAGTGGGCGCGCGAACGCGGTTTCATCGCGAAGAAGGCGAAGCCGCTCACCGATAGCGTCGCGGCAATCTCGGTCGGTATCGTCGACGGGGTACCGCTGTCAGACCTCGCCTACGTCGAGGATTCGCGTGCGGAGACCGACATGAACGTGGTGGTGACCGGCTCCGGCGACTTCGTCGAGGTGCAGGGCACCGCCGAGGGCGCACCCTTCAAGCGAGACGAGCTCGATGCGCTGCTCGATCTTGCGCTGGTCAGCACGACCGAACTCTCCGAGCTGCAGCGCGCGGCACTGGCGGAAGGACGCTGAGATGACGACCGTCGTGCTCGCCTCGCACAACGCGCACAAGCTCGAGGAGCTGCGGCGCATTCTCGGCCCGCTGATCCCGGGTGTCGAGCTCATCGGTTACGACGGACCCGAACCGGTCGAGAACGGCCTCAGCTTCGAGGAGAACGCGTTCATCAAGGCGCGCGCTGCCGCCGAGCACACCGGGCTCCCGGCCATTGCTGACGATTCGGGCATCGCGGTCGACGTGCTGGGCGGCTGCCCGGGCATCTTCTCGGCGCGCTGGGGCGGCCCGGCTCGCGACGATCGTGCGAACGTCGATCTGCTGCTCTGGCAGCTGACGGACGTCGCCGATGAGCATCGCGCCGGCGGATTCGTGTGCGCGGCAGCACTTGCCTTGCCCGGCGCATCGCGCGACGGCGATGTGTGCGAGCTCGGCGTCTGGAAGGGGACGTTGCTGCGCGAACCCGCGGGGGAGCACGGGTTCGGATACGACCCGATCTTCCAGCCGGAGGGCGAGACGCGATCCGCTGCAGAACTGACGAGCACGGAGAAAGACGCGCACTCGCACCGCACCCGTGCCTTCACGGCGTTGGCCCCGGCCATCCAGGCGCTCACCGGGTAGCGGAGGCCCGCGTCCGCGACACCCACGATCTTCGACGTCGGCTTGTGCGGCCCCATGGCCCGAGCCCGAGTGCCCCGCACCGCACGCGCACCCGCGCCGCGCCGCGATGGAGCACCCAACACACGAGTGACATCATCGACATCAGAGATGGAGACCACGCGATGACTGAATCATCACCGGGTGGATTGGTGCGACCCGCTGTGACCGAGGCCGACGCCGTAACGATTGCCCGCGACTGCTATGGGATCGAGGTGACCGCCTCAGAACTCGGCAGCAACCAAGATCGCAATTTCGCGTTGACCGCCGCCGATGGCACCCGGAGCGTACTGCGCATCGACAACCCGATCTTCGCCGACGACGCGCGTGACGCGCAGCACGCGGCGATCGACGCCTATCGCGCTGCGGGCGTGCAGCCGGCGCCGGTACTGCCGGGGCTGAACGGCGAGTTGACGCAGCGCTGGGGTGGCTTCGCCGTGCGGCGCAGCGAGTTCGCCGCGGGCGAGCCGATGGTCGACCTCGGCTACTTCGCACCTGTCGTGCTTGACGAGTTCGGGGCACTCGCGGCGGCCTCCGCGAATGCGCTCGCCGACTTGCGCCACCCCGGGCTCGACCGCGAGCATATGTGGGACATGCGCGTGGCGTTCGCCGAGACCTCGAAGCTGGTCGACGCGATCACCGACGAAGACCTGCACGAGCGCGTGGTGCTCGCCGCGACCGCGGCTGACGAAGCGCTCGCTCCGCTCGTCGACGCGCTGCCGGTACAGGCGATCCACGGCGACCTCACCGACGACAACGTGACGGGCGTGCGCGGCGATGACGCGCGCGTGCACCCGTCGACCGTGCTCGACCTCGGCGACCTCTCGTACGGCTGGCGCGTCGCGGAGCTCTCGGTCACCGCGAGCTCGCTGCTGCACCACGAGCCCGAGCGGCCGCTGCGGTTGCTCGACACGATCGCCGCGTTCCATCGCGACGCTCCGCTGTCGGCTGCCGAGGCGCGCGCCATATGGCCGCTCGTCGTGCTGCGGGCCGCACTGCTCGTCGCGAGCGGGTGGCGGCAGCTGCAGATCGACGGCGACAACGACTACGCCCGCGACCGCATCGCCGGTGAGCAGGCCATCTTCGACGCGGCGACCTCGGTGCCGCTCGCCGAGGCGACGGAGCAGGTGCTGGCGCGTCTCGGGTTCCAGGGCGTCGCGCACGGGAGCGAGTTGCAGCTCGTGGCGCTGCCCCAGGCGGTTGCGAGCGCTCCGCTCCGCGCCCTCCTGCCCGGGCTCGACGGCGACGTGGAGATCGTGGATCCGGGCGTCGAATCTGAAGCACTTGCGTCAGGCGCGTGGCTCGAGCCCGACGCCGAGGCGAGCCTGGTGGCGGCAACACTGCGCGCCGGAAACGCCGCTGCCGTGCTGCCCTACGGCGTGTACCGTCTCACTCGCGCAACAGTCGACGCGAGCGAGGCCGCGGCGACCTGGCCGATCGCGACGGAGATCTGGGTCGCCGGGGGAGACACGCTCGACGTGGCCGCCCCGGTCTCAGGGACGGTTGCGGTCGCGACCGAGCAAGGCCTGCTGCTTGAGCTCGACGGCGGGTGGTTCCTCGCGATCGATGGTGTCGCCGCGTCGCGCGAAGCGGGCGATGCGGTCGCAGCCGGTGGCCCGCTCGGGCGCCTCGCCGCGTCCGAAGACGCCCGTGCGCTCGCCGTGACGCTGTGCCGCAGCGACGCGCTCGACGGTGCGGAACCGCCCATCCTCGCCGTGGCCGAACCCGCACCTGGTCGTGCGCCACTCGTGGCCCCGGAGCGGGTACCCGCTTGGAGCCGTTTTACGCATGACGCGGCGCTGGTGCTGGGCTTGCCGCGCCTCGCTCAGCGGGATGAGGCCGGTGACGAACTGCACCGCCGCGAACAGATCTTCGCGAGTGCGCAGGAGCGCTACTACGATCGGCCGATGCAGATCGAGCGCGGCTGGCTCCACCACCTCGTCGATACGACCGGCCGCACGTACATCGATATCGTGAACAACGTCACCGGGCTCGGCCACGGCCACACGGGCGTCGCCGATGCGGTGAATCGGCAGATCCGTGTGCTCAACACCAACTCGCGGTTCCTGTACCGAGAACTGGCCGAATACAGCGAACGGCTGCTCGCACTGGTGCCGCCGGAGTCTGAGCTCGACACGGTGCTCCTCGTCAACAGTGGCTCCGAGGCCGTCGATCTCGCCCTCCGACTCGCGCAGGCGGCGACCGGCCGCAAGACCGTGGTCGCGCTGCGCGAGGCCTATCACGGCTGGACCATGGCATCGGATGCCGTGACGACGAGTGCCTACGACAACCCGTTCGCGCTCGAGAACCGCCCCGACTGGGTGCACGTCGCCGACGTGCCCAACCGGTTCCGCGGCACCTATCGGGGCGACGACACCGGCGCCGCGTACGCCGCGGATCTGGGGCGTGACCTCGACGAGCTGTCGGCCGACGGTCGCGACGTCGCTGCATTCATCTGCGAATCGGTGCTCGGCAACGCGGGCGGCGTGCTGCTGCCCGACGGCTATCTCGTCGATGCCTACGCCCGAGTGCGCGCCGCTGGTGGGCTGTGCATCGCCGATGAGGTGCAGGTCGGCTTCGGTCGTATGGGGTCGAGCTTCTGGGGGTTCGAGCAGTCGGGGGCGGTGCCCGACATCATTACGATTGCGAAGCCCATGGGCAACGGCTTTCCGATCGGCGGCGTCATCACGTCGAAGCGCGTCGCAGACGCGTTGGCGAGCCAGGGTCAATTCTTCTCGTCGGCCGGCGGCAACCCGCTGAGCTGCCGCGTCGGCATCGCGGTGCTCGACGCGATGGCCGAGGAGGGGCTGCAAGAGAACGCGCGCGTGGTCGGCGAGCGCCTGGCGAACGGATTCCGCGCACTGGCTGAGCAGCACGATCTCATCGGCCCGGTGCACGGCGAGGGGTTGTATCTCGGCGTCGAGCTGGTGCGGGATCGCGAGACCCTCGAACCGGCGAAGGCCGAAGCGGCGGCGATCTGCGAGCGGCTCAAAGAGCTGGGCGTCGTCGTGCTGACGACCTCTGAGCGCTCGAACGTGCTGAAGGTGAAGCCGCCGCTCTGCCTCACCGCGGAGAGCGCCGACTTCGTGGTGTCGGCGCTCGACCGGGTGCTCACCGAGGGCTGGTAACCTCGCCGCTCTCGGCGGTGCTGCGGCCGGTTTAGAGCCGCAGCACCGCCGAGGCGATGCCGAAGTACACGAGCAGACCCGTGGCGTCGACGAATGTCGAGATGAACGGGTTCGAGAATACGGCGGGGTCCACCCGCACGGCGCGAGCGAGCAGCGGCATGCACCCGCCGACCACGGCCGCCACCGTGCAGACGGCGAGCAGCGTGAGCCCGATCACGGCCCCGATGGGCAGCGAGTAGAGCGTCCCGGCGATCCCGAACCCCAGCGCTCCGAGCAGCAGCCCGAGCAGTGCCCCGGTGCGCAGTTCCCGCGCGAGCACGCGGAAGATATCGCGCGGTCGCACGTCCCCGAGCGCGAGCGCGCGGGTGACGGTGGTCGCGGCCTGGTTTCCGGTGTTGCCGCCCGTGCCGATCAGCAGGGGCACGAACAGGGCGAGTACGGTGACCTGCTCGATCGTCGCTTCGAATATCTCGAGCACCTGCACCGTGAGCGTCGCGCCCACCGCGAGCACGAGCAGCCAAACCACGCGCGAGCGCACCAGGGTGCGCACCGGGGTCGAGAGGTAGGGGCGGCGCAGCGGCTCGGAGCCGCCCTGACGCGCAGCGTCCTCGCTCTCCACGTTCTCGAGGATGCGGATCGCGTCGTCGATCGTGAGCATGCCGACGAGGCGCTCCTCGCTGTCGACGATCGGCAGCGCGAGCAGCGAGAGATCGGCGCAGCGTCGCGCGGCCGTCTCATCGGATTCGGTCGCCGCCGCGGTGTGCACGGGCCGCATCAGTTCCGAAATGACGGCGTCTGACTGCGCCGCGAGCAATTCGCGCAGGCTGACCACGCCCACGACCGTGCGCGTGCCGTCGAGCACCGGAATCGTGTAGACGGTCTCGGCGTCATCGATGTGCGCGTGCACGCGCTGCAGGGTCTCTGCGACCGTCAGCGTGGCGCGGGTCGACACGTACTCCGGGGTCATGCGCCGCCCGACACTGCCCTGCGGATACCCGAGCAGGGATGCGGTGAGCGCGCGATCCTCTGCGGGCAGCCCGCGCAGCAGCTGGGTCGCGAGCACCGACGGTACCTCGTCGAGCAGCCACAACCGGTCGTCGGGGTCGAGCTCGGCGAAGAGCCGACTGACTTCGGCATCTTGCAGCCCGTCGAGCAGATCGCCCTGGAGTGAGGGCGGCAGTGCTTCGAACACCTCGATCGCGCGGGGCTTCGCCAGCAGGCGGAACAGCACGGCGCGCTGGCGCAGGTCGAGGCGCTCGAACATCGGCACGAGCTCCGCGGCTGAGACCGACGTGAGGTCGTGCGTCAGCGCGGGCAGGTCGGTGCCGTCGAGATGCGTGATGATCTCGGCGAAGCGGTCATCGATGGTGGGGATCGGCTGAGTGGTCATGAGAACTCCTTCGCTCGGGCGCAGAAACGCGCCACGGCGCCCGAGAAATGTCGGGCGGCTGGATGGGAGCCGGGCAGACGCGGAGCCTCGCAGCGAACGGCGGAGACGTGCTCGGGGGAGTACGTGCCGTTAGCGAGCGTGCGAGAACCGGAGCGCGGAGCCCGGCTGCTGACTATTACTGTCACTGGACATCGGGCTCACCTCGCTTGGGTTCTGGGTCGTGCTGACCACGGGAACCCTAACAGTCAGGCAGCCGATCGGCAAACCCGGCGTGGGTCAGGCATTCCGCATCTCCCCAGGAACTGCCTGAGCCGCGTTGGTAGCATCGGGAGCTTCGCGCCGAGATCCGGGCGGAGGGAGCAGCCATGAACGAAAACGCACCCCGGCGACGGCCGGGCATCATTCTGGCTGCGCTCGCAGGCGTACTCGGCGTGCTCGTCGCCGTACCGCACCTCCTGCCGGATGCGCTCGGCCTGGCGATTGCGGTCGAGGCCGTGCTGCCCTGGTTCGGGATCGCCATTGCGCTCGTGCTGATCGCCGCACTCGTGCGCCGCCGCTCCCTGGCCGTCATCGTGGCCGTCGCCGCAGCGATCGCGTGGTGCGTCGTCTTCGTGCCGCGCGTGCTGCCGCTCAGCGTCTCCGCAGACGCCGCCGCGAGCGCCGCAGCGGGGGATCGAACGCTCAGCGTGATCAGCCAGAATCTGCACGGTGCCGTTGGCGACCCGGCGGGCACGGCGCAGGCAGCGCTCGATGCGGCTCCCGATCTCATCGCCTTTCAGGAGCTCGACGGTGGTTCGCGCGATGCGGTAGACGCGGTGCTCGCCGAGCAATACCCCTACCTCTCACGAGCGGGGTCCGTGTCGCTGTGGAGTGCATACCCGATTACCGCCGATGAACCGCTTGATCTCGGGCTCGGCTGGAATCGTGCGCTGCGCGCAACGGTCGCGGCGCCCGCTGGAGACGTCGAGGTGTACGTCGTGCACGCCGCGTCGGCGCGCATCGGAGAGCACGGGCCGCGGGATCGCATGCTCGCCGAACTTGCCGACACGGTGCGGGCAGACGGGAGCGCCCGCATTCTCGCCGTCGGCGACTTCAACGCCGGCACCGACGATCGCGCGTTCGCCCCGATCGCCGCGCTGCTGACCGAGCCGCGGCAGACGAGCGGTGGCTTCGGGTTCTCTTGGCCCGAGGAGTTTCCAGTGACCCGCCTCGATCACGTGCTCACGCGTGGCCTGACCGCGACCGCGTCGTCGACCGAGCGCCTCGGAGCGAGTGACCACCTGGGGGTGCGCGCGGAGTTCGTGCTCAGCGACTAGCGAGACTGGAAGCGGCCGCGCGGGTGAACGATTCCGTTCACCCCGGGGTCGCAGGGGAGACACTTCTGGTTCATCCACGCTCGGAATGATGGTCGAGGTTGCGGCTGGGAAACGGCCGCGCCGATCCGACATTCGATCAGGAAAGGCCTCCGTGCTCCCCACCCCGAATTCTGCCGTTCCGCGTGCGCGCCGCCGGTTCGCGGCGCTCAGCGTCGCCACCGCGCTGCTGGCCGCACCGCTCGCCGCGGGCGTCGCCGCACCGGCGTTCGCCGACCCCATCACCGATTCCGGCGCGACGCAGGCTGCCGAGCCGACCCTCGACACCGCCGCTGCGGGTGGCTACGCCGACGCCGAAGCGGGCGATCTGCTCGACGTGCGCATCGGTGACGTGCACCCGACGCAGCCGTCGATCGGCTACGACGAGATCTACTACAAGCTCGGGCGCTACGACGCGACCATGGGCAAGGACGCCGTGAACAAGCGCTTCGGCGACTGGTGCGAGGCCAACGGGCAGCTGGATGCCGTCGCCGCCGAACCGACTGCGACGCTCCGCGATCCCGCATCGTTCACCTGCGAGCTGCCGCTGGGCGGCGAGACCGACAAGAGCCGGGCGGCGATGAAGACCGTCGTCATCGGCCCCGAAGGGGTGCCGTACCTCACCGACGGGCACCACACCCTCACATCGCTTGCGGAAACGCCCGACGGCGGGCTCGACCTGCACGTGCGTCTGCGCGTGGTCGCGAACCTCTCGGACCAGGCGCCCGAGCAGTTCTGGCAGACGATGATCGCGAACAAGTGGACGTGGCTCGAGCAGGTCGACGGCTCGGCCATCACCCCCGATCAGCTTCCGGCTACGGTGGGCATGAAGAACTTCGCGGACGACCCCAACCGCAGCCTGCTGTACTTCGCCCGCGACATCGGATTCGCGTCGGGCACCATCCCGTTCCAGGAGTTCTACTGGGGCGCATGGCTGCGCGACAGCAACCCCGACTACCTCGCGACCTGGAACAGCAGCGACCGCGAAAGCTACCTCGCGACCGTGCGGGCGCTCTCTGAGCAGCAGGTCGCCCTCCCGAAGGATGGCGTCGTGTACAGCGGCTTCACCGCCACGGATCTCGGCGCACTCGCCGAGTGGAACGACGGCAAGAAGGAGACCAAGGGCGAGTGGGACAAGCTTTCCCAGCCGTACGAGGCCGCGAAGCCGGGCAAACTCGCCTACGCGATGGCTTACAAGGCGACGCTGCCGGAGACCGAGGAGCCTGGGACTGAAGAACCCGGGACCGAGGAGCCCGGTACGGAGGAGCCCGGCACGGAGGAGCCCGGCACGGAAGAACCTGGCACGGAGCAGCCCACCGACCCCGCGACGGTGCTCGGCACCCTCTCAGTGCAGGGCGAGCTGGTGCCCGGTGGCACGATCTCGGTGAACGGCACCGGGTTTGCGCCTTCGACGAGCGGATTCTCGCTGGAGCTGCACTCCGACCCGGTCAAGCTGGCCGACGTGACGACCGATGCCGACGGCGCATTCACGATGGCCGCGACCCTGCCCGAGTCGCTGAGCGGCGCGCACCGCGTCGTGCTGCTGATCAACGGTGTCGAGGTCGGCGGGGCGGCGGTTGAGATCGCCCCGATCGACGGTGAGCAGGCGAACGGTGCAGTGAACGCCGACGGTACCGACCTGACGACGGGAACAGCGTCGGGCGATGCCACCATCGCGGCTTCCGGCTCGGCCTCCGGCGCCGGCTCGAACGCGGGCGCCGGTACGACGGCAGCGCTCGCGCAGACGGGTGCGACATCGGCACTGCCCGCGCTCGCCATCGGTAGCGCGCTGCTGCTCGTGGGCGCTACCGCGCTCGTGCTGCGACGACGCGCTGTGCAGCACTGAATCGCCGCGCAGCGCTGAACTGAACTGCAGCACAGAGCTGACCCGCTGGTTCGGGCGTCCGTGAAATGCGGGCGCCCGAACCAGCGCGATACGGGTCAGATGGCGAGCGACAGGTCGTCGAGTTCGGTGAGCGAGCCGCCCTCTGCCAGCAGTTTCTCGTAGGCTGCGAGACGCTGCTCATCGATCTGCGTGTTGGTCGTGCCCCGCTTCCAGTAGCCGAACACGGCGACGTCGTCTTTCGTGAGCCCGTGCTCCGAGCGGAAGAACGACCGCACGGTGCGCATCTCGTCGCGCTCGCCGGCGCCCCACACCACCATCTCGCCGGGCAGGTCGATCGACGTGAGCTGTTCTGAGAACCCGGCGCCCGGTGCCACCCGTGTGAGTTCCAGCCCGGGCAGCTGGGGGAGTTCGCCGAAGGCCACCGCGTCGTCGGTCGCGACCCAGCCCACTCCACTCAGACCTGGGCGCGCCTGCGTCAGGATCGCGTAGAGCGCCGGAATCGCGGTCGCGTCGGCGAAGATCGCGACCGCACGGCCCTCGGTTTCCGGGATGGGGAAGTGCGGGCGGGGGCCGCCGAACGAGACGGTGTCGCCGACGCGCAGCGTCTGCAGCCACTGCATCATCGGGCTGCGCGCACCGTGCCGCACGACATCGACCTCGATCGTGTCGGCATGCAGATCGGCAGACCGTACGGTGTAGACGCGGGTCGACGCCTCGAATCGGTCGTCGAGGTAGAAGCGAATTGCGACATTGGGTGCGGTCCAGAGGGGCTCGTCGGAGAGACCCTCGATGTGCAGCACGACGCGGGCGAGCTCCGCAGTGATGTCGTCGATGCTGCGCACGGTCGCGGTGCCGAGCACCAGGCCTCGGTTGTGCTCCGACGACTGCACGGCGGATCGCTCCTGCAGCGGGGTCGAGCTTTCGGGGGTGGGCTGCGTCATGAGCGCTCCTGTTCTGCCGCGACGGGTGCCGCAGCGGTCATGGGTGTGTGGTTCTGAGGCCTCCGGCGGTCGCGCGGGATCACCAGCGGTCGACCGGTCTCGGGGTCGTCGATGACGCGCGCGTCGAGCCCGAACACCTCGCGCAGGGTCGGTTCCGTGAGCACCTCATCGGGGGAGCCCGCGGCGGCGATCCGACCGTCGCGCATCGCGACGATGTGCGTGGCGTACCGTGCCGCGAGATTGAGGTCGTGGAGTACCGCGACCAGCGTGCGACCGCGCGAGTGCAGCTCGGAGCAGAGATCGAGCACGTCGATTTGATGCGCGATGTCGAGGTAGGTGGTGGGTTCGTCGAGCAGCAGAATCGGGGTTTCTTGAGCGAGTGCCATCGCGATCCACGCGCGTTGGCGCTGCCCGCCGCTGAGCTCTTCGACGAGGCGGTCGGCATCACTGGTCAATCCGACTTCGGCGAGCGCTCCGTCGACGGCGAGTTGATCGTCGGGAGACCACTGTCGCAGCAGCGACTGATACGGATTGCGGCCTCGCGCAACGAGATCGGCCACGGTAATTGCCGCCGGGGTGACAGGAGATTGTGCCAGGGTGCCGATGGTGCGGGCGACCTGCTTCACCCGCATAGTCGACAGATCGACGTCGTCGAGGGTGACGGCTCCCGAGCTCGGCGTCATCATGCGGGCGAGGGATCGCAGCAGCGTCGATTTGCCGCACCCGTTCGGGCCGATGACGGCCGTGAACCCACCGTCGGGTACGGCGAACGTGAGGTCCGAGATGATTTGCCGGTGACCGTAGCCGACGTCGAGGTGCGCGGCGGCGAGCCGTGGGGTGGGGGGTACGTGGTGCATGGAGTTCCGTTCAAGCGCGGCGTGCGAGGAGCCACAGGAGGTAGACGCCGCCGAGCACGCTGGTGACGAGCCCGACCGGCGTGCGCAGGCCGATGTCGAGATTCTGGGCGAGGAGGTCGGCGCCGACGAGGAGAGCAGCGCCGACGAGAGCGGAGAGACCGATGAGGGCTCCGGGAACCGGGGCGAGTCGGCGTGCGATCTGCCCGGATGTGAACGCGATGAATGCGATGGGCCCGGTCGCCGCGGTGCCGACCGCCGCGGCGATGACGGCGACGATCATCGCCAGAAATCGCGTGCGTTCGACGCGTACCCCGAGCCCGTGTGCGCTGTCGTCGCCCATCTCGATGAGTGCAAGATCGCGGCCGAGCCAGAGCAGCAACGGCAGCACGATGGCGAGCGCCGCCGTGGCGGCCCAGACGTGCGGCCAGCCGCGACCGATGAGCGAGCCGGACGTCCATACCTGCGCGAGCAGGGCGTCGTCGACGTCGGCGCGGGCGATAAGCAGAGCGGTGATCGCGCTCACCACGGCGCCCACGCCGATCCCGACGAGTACGAGTCGGAGGCCGCCAGTGATGCCGTCGCGGCGGGCCAGTGCGTAGACGATCAGTGCTGTCAGCACACCGCCGAGTACGGCAGCGGCCGCGGTGGCGAGCATTCCGCCGTCGAACACCACGATCTGAAAGACCGCGCCGGTCGCCGCGCCCGAAGTGAACCCGATGATGTCGGGGGAGCCGAGCGGGTTGCGCGAGAGCGACTGGAACGCGGCGCCGCTCATCCCGAGCAGCGCCCCGACGAGCGCGGCGGTCAGTGCGCGCGGCAGGCGCCGGTTGAACACCGAGCGTTCGAGTGCTGGTCGGGCATCTCCGGTCAGCACGGCCGTGATCTCTGTGAGTTCGAGACGCTGACTCCCCACAATGACCGCGGCGATCACGATAACGACCACGAGCGCGGCGAGGATCGCCACGCTGCGCGCGAGACGCCGCTGCATCACAAAACTGAACCTGCCGATCTGCACGATGATCCGGGACCGCGGAGCACGGCTCGGCGCGACCACCTGCCCGCTCACAGTGCGGCGACCCGGCGTGAGCGCACGAGTGCGATGAAGAGTGGCGCGCCGAACAGGGCCGCAGCGAGGCCGGTCTGCAGCTCTGCGGGGGCGACAAGTGCGCGACCGAGCGTATCCGCGGTGACCAGCAGGGCCGCGCCGACGACGATCGATGCGGGGAGGAGCCGACGGTGCTCGTTGCCTGCAGCGAATCGAGCAATGTGCGCGGCGCCCAGGCCGATGAACCCGATCGGACCGGCTGCCGCGGTGGCGGCACCGGCGAGCACCACGACCACTGCTGCGGCGCCGATCCGGGTCCCTGCGACGCGCGTACCGAGGGCACTCGCGGCATCGTCACCGAGCGCGAGCGCGTTGAGCGGCCCCGCGAGCAAACCGGACACGATCAATCCGACCGCGATGAACGGCAGCACCGACCAGATGACGTCGGCTCCGCGCCCCTGCAGCGAGCCGAGCGCCCAGTAGCGGAAGATCGTGAAGCTCGTCTCGTTGCTGATGAGTACCATCTGCGTCAGCGCGGAGATGACGATCGCGACGGCGGTGCCTGCGAGCGCGATGCGCACCGGCGTCGCGGCGCTCCGTCGTGCCGTGCCCAGCGCATAGACGAGCACTGCGGTGAGTGCAGCGCCGGTGAACGCGAACCAGATGTACCCCGTGACGCTGTGCACTCCGAAGTACGCGATCGCGATGACGACGCACAGCGACGCACCCGCGTTGACTCCGAGAATGCCGGGGTCGGCGAGCGGATTGCGCGTCATGGACTGCATGAGCGCGCCCGCGAGTCCGAGTGCGGCGCCCACGAGCGCGCCGAGCAGTATTCGCGGCAGACGGGACTGCACCACGATCAGGTGCGCATCATTGCTCGGATCGTACGCGACGAGCGCCTGCACGACCGTTCTGGGCGGCACCGGGTGGGAGCCGAGACCCAGGCCGAGTACCGACGCTGCGGCGAGCAGGGCGACGCCGCCACCGAGCATCGCCGCGGTGCGCCCGCGCGGAGAGCGGCGGGTACGCGATGTTGGGCTCGCCGGGGCGGCATCGGAGGGCTGTCCGGGCTGCTCCGGGGCGCCGTGCGCATCGGCGCGGCGCCCCGGTGAGGTGATGGTCATCGCGGTCAGTTGCTGAAGGTGTCGACCAACAGCTCGACGGTGAGTTTCGCGCTGTAGTAATCGAGACGGAACGCCTGTGCACCCAAGGAGAAGACGCGGTCGTTCTGTACGGCCGGCTGATTGGCGAGCAACGGATCGCCGGAGAAGTCTGCGGCAGGATCCCCGCCACCCATGGCGACGGCGAGCACGGTTTCGGCATCAGCAAGACCGGCCGACGTGTTCTCGGAGGTGAGCACGTCGACGCCGCGCCCCTGCGCGTCGTCGGTCTGGTATTTCTCGGCGACCGGTGCGTAGGTGAATCCGAGCGACGTGAGCAGTTCTGCTTGCGGGCTGTCGGCCGTGAAGGCCCACGAGCCGTCGGCGCCCATGTAGACCAGGGCGGTGGTCGGCTGCTCCGGGAGCTCAATGCGGGTGGCCTGGTCGGCGACCCAGTCATCGTACTCGGCGATGCGATCCGCCGCCGCGTCTTCGAGCCCGGTGATCTCCCCGAGCTCGGTCGTGAGTTCCTGCCACGTGATGCTGCTGTAGTCGAGCATGACGGTCGGAGCGATCTCGGAGAGCTGATCATAGGCGTCGGCGGTGGCGTCGCCGCCATTCGCGGAGCCGATGATCAGGTCGGGTTCGAACGCATCGACGGCATCGACGTCGAGGGTGAGGTCGGTGTACGCGATCTCGACGCCGCGGTCTTCGGCCACCTCGGCCCACTGGGTGAAGAACCCCTGGTCGTCGGTCAATGGGGAGACCGTGGTCGCGCCGGAGGCGACGAGCGGTGCATCGATGGCGAGCAGGCTGCCGGTGATGGAGGGGGACGTGGAGACGATGCGCAGCGGTGCCGCGTCGATCTCGGTCTCGCCGGATTCGTGGGTGATCGTGCGCGGCCAGTCGCCCGAGGAGTCGGAGGCCTGGGTGGCGTCGGCATCAGTCGCTGCGCTGCTCGTGCTGCAACCGGCGAGGAGCGCGGTCAGCGCGGCGGCCAGAATGATCGGGGCAAGGGGTTTCGCCATGCGGCGCACCTCCGTGGAATCGAGTTCAGCGCGGTCGAATCGCCGCGCGGTACCCTAAGTTAGTAGAGCCTAACTTGCATCTGTTGATGGAGAACGACACCGTGTTACCAGGACCCGCCGGGCGCCTCGCCGAACCGTTGCTGTACGTTGCGGTGCGCGGCGCGTGCACGATCACCGTGGGTGAGGTTGCCTGCAGCATCGCGGAGGGTGAAGCGCTCTGGGTACCGGCGGGGTCGATCGTCGATGCGACCCAGGCGTCAGAGTCCGGCATCGTGCTCCCGGTTCCCGGACACGCATCGGGGCCCGCGGTCATTGCGCAGATGTCCGGCGCGATCGAACACCTGCCGGTGCTGCTCGAGGCCTTCTCGAGGGGGCTCGGGCACCTCGACGACGGCTCGGCGCGCGGCGTGTCCGTGCGTCTTGAGGAGTCTGCGCTGCTCGAGCCCCCTCCGGCGCCGGTCTCGGCCGAACTCCACGACCTCGCCGACGCGTTGGCCGACAATCCCGACCTCGACCTCGCTGCCGCGCTCGATGCCGCGGTCACCGGCTGGAGCATGCGCTCCGTACAGCGGAGGTTCCGCGCCGAAACCGGTCTCTCGCTCACCGCGTGGGTACGTCGTTCCCGCATTCATGCCGCCGCCGAACTCCTGCGGAGCGGCCGTGACCTCGAATGGACGGCGCACCGAGTCGGCTTTCGCAGCGTGCCCGGGTTCGTGCGGGCATTTCGTGAGATTGCCGGATCACCACCCGGAGAGTGGCGACGTACCGCGACGGGTGCCGAGCTCGCCCGGGCGCAGATCGTTCCCACGGTCGCACTGGCGGAGACCCGCACCTGGGAGCGAGTGAACGGCGCGCACGTCGCCGTGTGGGCAGCCCTCGGGTTCGTCGACGTGATCATTGGCGGGCGGCAAATGCGCCTGCGCGAGGGAGACGCCGTGGTGCTCCCCGCAGGCCTGCGCAACCGAGTCACCGTGCCGGCCGGGTCGCTCATGCTGCCCATCGGCTATCGATCGGGCCGGGCGGGTGCCGTGGGGGTGCCGCTCGCCCCCGTGCAGGTGGCTCCACGGCTCGATATCGAGGCGATCGCGTGGATGATCGATGCGTACGCCAGGCCGAGTGCGACCGGTCCCGGTGCCGAGCGCGTGGAGGCGGGATTCGCTTCAGTGCTCCGCGAGGGCTCTCTTGCGCCCACCGACACGGATGACCACCGGCTCGCAGCCCTTGCGAGCGCCGTGTCGCTGCGACCCGAATGGAGTTTCACCGACATCGCAGCGCTGCTCGACGACAGCGAGCGCGATCTCAGGCGGTTCGTTCGCGAGCGCGCGGGGGAGTCGAGTGCGACCTGGCTTCGTGCGGCGCGCATGACCCGCGCCCGCAACCGACTCAACGAAGGGCAGGCAGCATCGCGCATCTCCCGAGATCTGGGCTACGCGCACCTGCCCGCGTTCTCGCGAGCGTTCAGAGAAGTGCACGGAGCGGGGCCCGCGACGGTGCCGCTCACCGACATCTCGGCGGTGTGGCCATCTGCCGGAGCCGGGTCGGTGCGCTGATACGCCACGTGCGCGAGGGGGGACTTGAACCCCCACGTCCGAAGACACTGGAACCTAAATCCAGCGCGTCTGCCAATTCCGCCACTCGCGCGTGGGCCGGGAATCCCGGCCGGGTACCACCTTAGCGGTCGTGCGAGACCACTTCGGCGCCCTCGGGCAGTTGTGCGCCCGCCGGCAGTCGCACGGTGACGAATCCGTCTGCTGCGGGTGCCGTAGCAGGCGCCGCAGGCGTCGGCGCGGCTGCAGGCGCGTCGCCGCGCAGCCCCGCTTCGATGGCTCCGGCGCTCAACCCGCTCGGGGCCGCCGGTGCGTGGTGCTGGCTCATGCGATCGATCCAGGCGAGCGCGATCGCGGAGACGATGAAGGCCAGGTGAATGGCGACCTCCCACATCACGCCCTCCGACGAGTACAGCACGGTGCCGTTGGCGTTCTTCACCAGGCCGTCGTGCATGCGCCCTACCTCGATGAAGGTCTTGAGCAGGTGGATCGATGAGATCGAGATGATGGACACCGCGAGCTTGACCTTCAGCAGGTTGGTGTTCACGTGCGACAGCCACTCGGGCTCGTCGTGGTGACCCTCGACACGAATCTTCGACACGAAGGTCTCGTACCCGCCGATGATCACCATGATGAGCAGGTTCGCGATCATGACGATGTCGATGAGCGCGAGCACGCTGAGCATCACGTCGGTCTCGGTGATGTGCCCGGTCGCGACGACGTTCTCGACGAGATGCCACAACTCGACGAAGAAGAGCACGACGTAGACCGCCTGCGCGACGATGAGGCCGAGATACAACGGCGCCTGCAGCCAACGGCTCGCGAAGATGAATCCTGCGAGCGTGCGAGAGGCGACCCCGGGGCCGGCTTCGGTGCTGCGTTCGATGGTGTTGGGTCGCTGACTCACGTGGGGCCCTCTCTGCGGATGTAGATGGCATGATGCTAGCGCAGCGCGATTGAGCGTTCGTGAACGAGGTGCGACGCGATCCGCCCGTGCGAGTACACTGTTGCGAGCGAAGGGGAGTATCCCGGTTCGCCCGTGTCGTCAATACGTGCCGCTCCGTAGCGGCGCCGGTGCGGGCGCGGTACTGCAGACGTCACGTCGAGCACCGGGGAGAGACTTTCGGTCATTCGCGCGCCTGCCGCGCCCTGCCGAAAGAAGTGCACTCCGGTGACCTCAGTTCTGCCACTCTGGTTCGAAATCGGATCGATGGTCGCGCTCGTCGTGATCCTCGTCATCGATCTCGCCCTGATCATTCGTCGTCCCCACGTTCCGTCGATGCGAGAGGCGAGCCTGTGGGTCGGGTTCTACGTGCTGCTCGCGCTCGTCTTCGCCGGAGCGATCTTCCTGCTCGGCGACGTGCAGCACGGCACCGAATTCTTGGCCGGCTGGCTGACCGAGTACAGCCTCTCCATCGACAACCTCTTCGTATTCGTGCTGATCCTCGCGAGTTTCAAGGTGCCGAGCGCCTACCAGCAGCGCGCGCTCATGATCGGCATCGTGCTCGCACTGCTCTTCCGCGGCGCGTTCATTCTGGTCGGTGCTGCGGTCATCGAACGATTCATCGCGATCTTCTTCGTGTTCGGTGCGTGGCTGATCTGGACGGCCTGGCAGCAGATCAAGCCCGGCGGTCACGACGACGAGGGCGATAGCTGGATCATTCGCCAGATCAAGAAGGTCATGCCGTTCAGCGAGCACTACGACGGTGGCAAGCTGCGCACCACGGTCGATGGCAAGCGCATGTTCACTCCCTTCCTCCTCGTGCTGATCTCCCTGGGATTCACCGATCTGCTCTTCGCCCTCGACTCGATTCCGGCGATCTTCGGCATCACGCAGAGCCCGTTCATCGTGTTCACCGCGAACGTGTTCGCGCTCATGGGCCTGCGTCAGCTCTACTTCCTGCTGGGCGGGTTGCTCGAACGTCTTGAATACCTCAAGTACGGCATCGCCGCGATTCTGGCCTTCATCGGCGTCAAGCTGATTCTCCACGCCCTGCATGAGAACGAGTTGCCGTTCATCAACGGAGGCGAGCACGTTCCCGTCCCCGAGATCACGACCGGAGTCTCGCTCGGCTTCATCGTCGGGGCGATGGCGATCGCGACGATCGCGAGCGTCATCAAGGCCAACCGCGAGGCGCGCGCACAGGGTGAGCACCTCCACCTCGGCATGGCCGAACCGCACGAATCGAACAGTCAGCACCACGATCGCGCGAACCGCCATTAGGGGCCAGCGCGCGGCTCGGCACCGAATGCAGGGTGCTCGGGTCGCGCGGTGGTAGACTCTCGGCATGCGTTCGCGGGCTCTGCTTCTTCACAGCCGCGACGGGGTCTAGCCCATCGACCGCCCGTCGCGGAGTTCGCGCATGGTCGATCCGCCGCGTCAGAGCTTGCGAAATAGTTTCGTGCCGCGCGGTGTTGAACAGCACAGTGCTGAGTGCACGGAACCGGGAAGAGAAGCACACATGAGCGAGCAGAATGCGACGGAGGCGGCCGGTCGGCCGCGGACCCTGGCAGAGAAGCTGTGGGACGACCACGTGGTCGTCAAGGGCGAAAACGGCGAGCCCGACCTGATCTACATCGATCTTCACCTCATTCACGAGGTCACCAGCCCGCAGGCGTTCGATGGCCTGCGTGTCGCTGATCGCCCCCTGCGTCGCGTCGATCTCATGATCGCGACGGAAGATCACAACACTCCGACGCTCAACATCACCCGTGAGATCGAAGACCCGACGAGCCGTCTGCAGATCGAGACGCTGCGTCACAACGTCGCCGAGTTCGGCGTGCGCGCGCATCCGTTGGGCGACCGCGAGCAGGGCATCGTGCACGTCGTCGGCCCGCAGCTCGGTCTGTCGATGCCGGGCATCACCGTGGTCTGCGGTGACAGCCACACCTCGACGCACGGCGCCTTCGGCGCACTCGCGTTCGGTATCGGCACCAGCGAGGTCGAGCACGTGATGGCGACCCAGACGCTGCCGCTCAAGCCGTTCAAGACCATGGCGATCAACGTCGACGGCGAACTGCGCCCGGGCGTAACGGCGAAAGACATCATCCTTGCGGTCATCGCGAAGATCGGTACCGGCGGCGGGCAGGGGTACGTGCTCGAGTACCGCGGTTCCGCGATCCGTGACCTGTCCATGGACGGCCGCATGACGATGTGCAACATGTCGATCGAAGCCGGTGCGCGCGCCGGAATGGTCGCTCCCGACGAGACGACCTTTGCGTACGTTAAGGGTCGCCCGCACGCACCGCAGGGTGACGATTGGGATGACGCGGTCGCATATTGGAAAACGCTGCCCACCGACGAGGGCGCGGTGTTCGACGCCGAGGTGTTCATCGATGCGAACGAGCTCGAGCCGTTCGTCACCTGGGGCACGAACCCCGGTCAGGGCGTGCTCCTCAGCGACACGGTGCCGAATCCCGAGCTCATCGCCGATCCCAATGAGCGCGCTGCAGCCGAGCGCGCACTCGAGTACATGGATCTCGCCGCGGGTACCCCGATGAAAGAGATTCCGGTCGACGCGGTCTTCATGGGCTCGTGCACCAACAGCCGACTCGATGATCTGCGCACCTTCGCCGAGCTCATCAAGGGCAAGCAAAAGGCGGAGGGCGTGCGACTGATGGTGGTTCCCGGCTCCGCCCGAGTGCGCGCCGAGGCCGAAGCCGAGGGCATCGACCGTATCGTCGAGGCATTCGGCGGTGAATGGCGCTTCGCGGGCTGCTCGATGTGCTTGGGCATGAACCCGGATCAGCTGGCGCCGGGTGAGCGGTGCGCGTCGACCTCGAACCGCAACTTCGAAGGCCGGCAGGGCAAGGGCGGTCGTACCCACCTGGTCTCTCCGCTCGTCGCAGCGGCGACCGCGATTCGCGGCACGCTCTCGAGCCCGTGGGATCTGCAGGATGACGCAGCGAACGGAGTGTCGCACGACGCGCCTGAGGGCTCCGAACTCCCGGTGCGGCGACGCATTCCGATCATGCCCGTCTCCGAGCAGGCAGGAGCCTGAGCCATGGATAAGTTCACCACGTTCACGGGCATCGCGGCTCCGCTGCAGCGCTCGAACGTCGACACGGATCAAATCATCCCTGCCGTCTTCCTGAAGCGGGTCACCAAGACCGGTTTCGACGATGCGCTCTTCTACCACTGGCGCCAGGACGAGCAGTTCGTGCTCAACCAGCCGGCGTTCCAGGGTGCGCAGATTCTCGTCGCGGGCCCCGATTTCGGCACCGGCTCGTCGCGCGAGCACGCCGTCTGGGCGCTGCGCGACTTCGGTTTCAAGGTGGTCATCTCTCCGCGTTTCGCCGACATCTTCCGAGGCAACTCGGGCAAGCAGGGTCTGCTCGCTGCGGTTGTTGCCGAAGACGACGTGAAGCGTATCTGGGCGGCCATCGATGCGCAGCCGGGCATCGAGCTCACGGTGAGCCTCGAAGATCGCACGGTGACGGTCGGCGACCTGACCGTAGGGTTCGACGTCGACGACTACACGCGTTGGCGCCTGCTCGAAGGCCTTGACGATATTTCCTTGACGCTCCGCAACGCGGATGTGATCACCCAGTTCGAGGCGAAACGCCCGAATTGGATGCCGACGACGACTCCCGTGGAGGCCGCATGACCGAGAAGCTCACGACCCAAGACACTGCGGTCGATACCGCCACTGAAGACGCGGATGCCGCCGGGCGCAAGCTCGACGCGCAGCGCGCTGGCGCCCGAGTCGGCCTCACCTCCGATGAGATCATCATCAACGGTGGGCGGCCGCTGAAGGGCCGCATCGAGGTGCGCGGTGCGAAGAACCTCGCGACCAAGGCGATGGTCGCGGCGCTGCTCGGCAAGACGCCGAGCGTGCTGCGCAATGTGCCAAACATCTCCGATGTTCGCGTCGTCGCCGGCCTGCTCGCACTGCACGGCGTGCTCATCACCAAGGGTGATCAGGCCGGGGAGTGGCGGCTCGACCCGTCGAACGTCGAGGTGGCGCATCAGGCCGACATCGATGCGCACGCGGGCTCGTCGCGCATCCCGATTCTCTTCTGCGGGCCGCTGCTGCACCGCCTCGGGGAAGCCTTCATCCCCGACCTCGGCGGATGCCGCATCGGCGACCGTCCGATCGACTTCCACCTCGATGCGCTGCGCCAGTTCGGTGCCGTCATCGAGAAGCTGCCGAGCGGCATCAGCCTGACCGCTCCGGATGGCCTCAAGGGAGCGAACATCGAGCTGCCTTACCCGTCCGTCGGTGCCACGGAGCAGGTGCTGCTCACCGCCGTGCTCGCCGAGGGCCAGACCGAGCTGCGCAATGCAGCGATCGAGCCCGAGATCGTTGACCTCATCTGCATCTTGCAGAAGATGGGCGCCATCATCTCGATGGAGCCGAACCGCGTCATCTTCATCGAGGGCGTTCCCGAGCTGCGCGGCTACGACCACCGTGCGATCTTCGACCGCAACGAAGCCGCGAGCTGGGCTGCTGCCGCGCTCGCGACCAAGGGCGACATCTTCGTCGGCGGTGTCGAGCAGGAAGAGATGATGACCTTCCTGAACGTGTTCCGCAAGGTCGGGGGCGATTTCGACGTCCACGACGACGGAATCCGCTTCTGGCACCCGGGTGGAGAGCTCAAGCCCGTCGTCATCGAGACCGACGTGCACCCCGGCTTCATGACCGATTGGCAGCAGCCCCTGGTGGTCGCGCTCACACTCGCTCAGGGCGAGTCGACGATTCATGAGACGGTGTACGAGAACCGCTTCGGCTTCACGGACGCACTCGTGAAGATGGGAGCGGACATCGTGGTGTACAAGGAGGGTCTGCACGACGAGAACCGTCGCGTCAAGCGTCGCGAGTTCGAGCAGGCCGCGGTGATCACCGGGCCCGTGCACCTGCGCGGCGCCGATATCGAGGTTCCCGACCTGCGCGGCGGGTTCAGCCACCTCATCGCAGCGCTCACTGCAGAAGGCCAATCGAAGGTCACGAACCTCGGCATCATCTCTCGCGGCTATGAGAACTTCATCGAGAAGCTGCACCTGCTCGGGGCAGATTTCGTCTACGAGAGCTGATCCTGCAGCAATCATTTTCTGCGAATGCGGCGGTGGCCCGGAGCGTATGCTTCCGGGCCACCGCCGCTTCGGGATAATGGACGTATGACTGACACGGTGAAATTCCGCAGCCGGCTTTCCGCGGAGAAACGCCGGCCCTCAGCGTTCTGGGCGCTCGCATCGTTGATTCTGCCGTTCTGGTCGATGATGGTTCGCTATCGCTTCACGCCGAAGTCGAAGCTGCCCGAGAGCGGTCCCTTCATCCTCGCGCCCAATCACTACAGCGAAGTCGATCCGATTGCGATGGGTGCCGCCGTCTGGCATCTCGGTCGACTGCCGCGATTCATGGCGAAGGCGAGCCTGTTCAAGGTGCCCGTACTCGGCTGGCTGATGCGTGCCTCGGGTCAGATCCCGGTGCAGCGAGAAGGTGCGGCGCGCTCCGCCGCCCGTGACGGAAACCCCATGAGCGCGGCGTCATTGTTGATCGAACGCCAACAAGGGGTCATCGTGTACCCCGAGGGCACCCTGACCCGCGACCCCGATCTCTGGCCGATGCGCGGCAAGAGTGGAGCGGTTCGTCTCGCCCTTGAATCAGGCATTCCGCTGATCCCCGTGGCGCACTGGGGTACGCAGCACTTGATGCCGCGGTATGCGAAGCGACTGCATCCGTTCCCTCGGAAGACGATCGAGGTATCGATCGGGGCGCCGCTCGATCTGAGCAAGTTCAAGGGCCGGCCCCTCGATCAGCGTGTCATCAACGAAGCGACGCGCGAGCTTATGGACGCCATCACTGCGCTGCTCGCGGAACTGCGCGGCGAGACCCCGCCCGCTGAGCGCTGGGATCCGAGTAAGCACCAGCAGAGCGAAACGGGACGCTTTTGAGTACTCGACCCGTGCCCGTGGTGTCTGCGAGCTCGACGAAGAATCGTGGCCGCAAGGTCGCCGTCATCGGTGCCGGAAGTTGGGGCACGACGTTCGCCAAGGTGCTCGCCGATGCCGGGTGCGACGTCACGATCTGGGCCCGTCGCCCTGAGATCGCGAATGAGATCCGCGTCGCGAAGCGCAACAGCCAATACCTCCCGGGCATCAATCTGCCCAAGCGGCTCAGCGCCACCGATGATCTTTCGGTCGCACTGAAGGGCGCACGCCTCGTGTTCCTGGCCGTCCCGAGTCAGACGCTGCGTCAGAATCTCATCGACCTCGAGCCGTATCTCGATCGCCGCTCGGTGCTCGTCAGCCTGGTGAAGGGTGTGGAGAAGACCACCACCATGCGCATGTCCGAGGTCATCGCGGATACGCTCGATCTCGATCCCGAGCGCATCGCCGTGGTTTCGGGCCCGAACATCGCGCTCGAGATCGCCAAGGAGCAACCCACCGGAGCGGTCGCCTCATGCGTCGATCTGGGCGTCGCGCAAGAGGTGGCCACGGCCGCGAATGCTCCCTACTTCCGTACGTACGTGAACACCGATGTGGTGGGTACCGAACTCGGCGGTGTGCTCAAAAACCTGATCGCGCTCGCGATCGGCATTGTCGACGGCGTCGGGTACGGCGAGAACACGAAAGCCGCGATTATTACGCGTGGGCTGGCCGAAATGACCGAGTTCTCGGTGGCATCCGGAGCCGACCCGGCGACGCTGTCGGGGTTGGCGGGTCTGGGCGACCTGATCGCCACCTGCCAGTCTCCGCTTTCGCGCAACAACACTGCGGGCCGACTCATCGGGCAGGGGTACACGCAGGAGGAGACCCGCGAGCAGATGCAGCAGGTCGCCGAAGGCATCACGTCGGTGCCGCCCGTGCTCGAACTCGCCCGTGAGCGGGGCATCGTCATGCCCATCGTGGAGCAGGTGCAGATGGTGCTCAGTGGGCGCATGGCGCCGAAGCACCTCGGCCCGCACCTGGCGACCGAAGACGAGGTGCCTCAAGCCGAGCTCAGCCTCGCCGCACCACAGGCCGGAAGAATCCGCCGACTATTCAACCGTTTCAAAGGAGAATCTTCGTGACTGAGCCCCAGCCCCAGGGCAGCGAACGCGCGAAGCGCACCGTCGTGCTGCTGTTCGGCGGCCGATCGAGCGAGCACGGCATCAGCTGCGTCACCGCCTCCGGCGTGCTGCACGCGATCGACCGTGCAAAGTTCGATGTGATTCCGGTCGGCATCACGAAACAGGGCGCGACCGTGCTGATGCAGGAAGAAGATCTCTCGGAGTACCGACTCGACGCCGCGGTGCTGCCCGAGGTGCGCGACAACGGCACGCGCGTGCTCTGGCCGGCGTCAACCGCGACGCGCGCGGTCACCGTGATCGATCAGCAGGGCACACTGCGCAGTCTCGGCCATGTCGACGCGGTGCTGCCGATGCTGCACGGACCTTACGGTGAAGACGGCACGGTGCAGGGCATGCTCGAACTCGTCGATATGCCGTACGTCGGCAGCGGTGTGCTCGGGTCGGCGTTGTGCATGGACAAGCACGCGGTGAAGACGGTGCTTGCCGACGCCGGCATCGCGGTGGCCCCGTGGAACACCGTCACGCGTTCGCAGCTCGATCACGACCCGTATCTCGTGTCGCGTCTCGACGAGGGCCTGACCTATCCGCTCTTCGTGAAGCCGGCCCGTGCCGGTTCGAGCGTCGGGGTCAGCAAGGTGACGGAGCCGGCGGGCCTGGGCGCCGCGCTCGAGATCGCATTCGCGGAGGATCGCACGGTGCTCATCGAATCCGCCATCATTGGCCGTGAGGTCGAGATCGCGGTGCTCGAGGGGCGCGGCGACGACCGCCCGCGCACGAGTTCGGTCATCGGCGAGATCGTTATCAGCGGTTCGGGGTTCTACGATTTCGATGCGAAGTACCTGGGGGCGTCGGGGGTCGAGCTCCGGCTGCCGGCATCGGTAACGGAAGCGGAATTCGCTGCGCTGCAGCGGGACGCCGTGCACGCGTTCGAGATCGCGCAGTGCGCGGGGCTCGCCCGCATCGACTTCTTCCTCACGGCAGACGGCCCGGTGCTCAACGAACTGAACACGCTTCCCGGCTTCACGCCGATCTCGATGTACCCGCGACTCTGGGAGGACTCGGGTCTCAGCTACACCGACCTCATCACCGAGCTCATCGAGCTCGCGATCGAGCACCGCCCGGCCTACTGACCGACGGCACGATCGGGTCAACTCCCGGCGCGATAACTACTGCTTCGCGCCGGGAATGTCGAACGTGTCGCTGAGGGCCGTGCACTTGCGCTCCTGCGGCAACTGCTGCACGACGTTGTTGAGGTCGACGGTCGTCTCGGTGCCGCTGACCTGCTCGGAGTCGACGTACACCACGATGCCAGGGGTGCGCCCGTAGGGCTCGAACTTGTAGATGGGGGCGGCGGAGTCGTCGATCACCCAATCGACGCCGTTCACGTCGACACAGGCGTCGGTGGTTGGCCCGCTCGGTTCGGTGCCGCAGATGAGCTGGACCGCGCTGTCGCCCCATGCCCCGGTCGACTGAGCGTTGGTGGTGCGGCGATCCTGCCCCGCGACCGTGTCGGGCAGACGCACGATGACGTTCGCGCACGCCGGATTGTTGGCATCTTCGGCTGCGGTCATGGGCACCGTCGGTGCGCATGCGGTGAGCATGGAGGCTGCGCCCAGCAGTGCGGCGGTCGATGCGGCGATCTTCAGGGCACGAGACTTCACCCGGCCAGCCTACTCGTCGGCATCTGGTGGATCGCCGCACGGCGCCGTCTCGGGCACTCGGGGCGGTCGCCCGGTAGCGTGGAGTCGTGACGCCTGTCGAAGAATCCGAAATGACCGTGGGAGCGTTGGGAGAGCGCGGCGTGCTCGCGCGTGTGCTCGCTCGCTTCACGGGAGCCGAGGCGGCGTCGGTCGGCCCCGGCGACGATTGCGCGGTGGTGGGGCATTCCGGCGACATCGTGGTGACGACCGACACCATGATCGAGGGCCCCGATTTCCGTCTTGCTTGGCACGACGGGTTCGAACTCGGCTGGAAGCTGGCGGCGACCAATCTGTCTGATGTCGCGGCGATGGGCGCGCGGCCGACGGCGCTCACGGTGGCGCTCGCCGTGCCGCACGACACCCCGGTCGTGCTGCTCGAGCGCATCGCGGAGGGGCTCGAAGCTGCGTGCCGCGTGCTCGCGCCGGGGTGCGGGGTGGTCGGCGGTGATCTTGGGCGCGCCCCCGTCGTGACGGCAGCGGTGACCGCGATCGGTGACCTCGACGGACGGGCTCCGGTGCTGCGCGGCGGCGCGTGCCCGGGTGATGTCGTCGCGTACGCGGGGGAGCTCGGTCTTGCGGGTCTCGGCCTGTCGTTGCTCTTCGCGGAGGCAGCCGACAGCGAGGGCAACGCGCACGATCGTGCATTGCCCCAGCTCTGGGCGACGCACCCCGAAGTGCTCGCGGCTCAGCTCGCGCCCACGCCGCCGATTCCACTCGGGGTCGTTGCCTCGCAGTTCGGGGCGACCGCGATGATGGATGTGTCAGATTCGCTGTCGATCGACGCGGAGCGCCTTGCGCGTGCGAGCGGCGTCGGCGTCGATCTCTCAGAGGAGCACCTGCTGGCGTCGTTCGGCGAGCAGCAGGGGGTGCCGGTGCCGCTGACCGCGATGCTCACCGGCGGCGAAGACCACGGTCTTCTGGCGACATTCCCTGCGTCGATTGCGCTTCCGAGCGGGTTCCACCGGATCGGCGTCGTCGTGCCATCTGATGCGAGCGCCAGCCTTCGGCTCGACGGTGAAGCGCTTACTGCGCAGGGGTGGGATCCGTACACCGTGCGACTTCCTGGCGCCGATGCGCCGACAGCCTCTACTGTGGTGCCAGAACGTGCACGCTCAAGGCAGGGGCATAGAGATTCGACCGACGATCGGAGTAGCCATGACTGAGATTCGAGTGACCGGCGCAGCGACGCGATCGCTTCCCGCGGACCAGGCAACCGTGCGAGCATCCGCGCGATTCGCGGATGCATCGCGCGAGAACGTGGTCGCCAGTGCCAGCGCGCTGCAGGATCGCGTGCTCGATCGTCTCCGCGCTGTTGCCGCCGCGGGCGGGGCCGACGCCTATATTGCGGACCCGATCAGCACCTCGAGCAGCTCGTGGTCGGGCGAGGGCGGTGTGCGCGTCGTCGAGCACAGCGCCGCGGTGTCGGTGTCGGTGACGCTGCACGATCCCCAGCGCGCCGGCGAACTCATCGCGGGCCTCATCGAGGACGGCGCCGATGCCGACGCGAGTTGGGAACTCAGCACTGCGCATCGCGCAGCCGTGATCAGCGAGCTTCGAGCCGAGGCGGTCGCTGACGCTCGTGCGGCGGCAGGAGACTACGCGGCGGCGCTCGGCGCACCTGGGGTCGAGATCACTTCAGTCGAAGACGCGAGCGATACGGGGTTCCCCGGCCCGCCTGTCATGCGTATGGCCGCGGCGAAAGATTTTGCGCCCGAGGTCACCGCCCGAGACATTCAGGTGAGCGTGCGCATCGACGTGCGCGCGCAGACCGCGTAGGGCTGATCCTGCACCGGTTTCAATGATCTGAGACGAATCGTGAACGCTCAGGCGCCGGGGTGGCAATACTCGGTATGAGATCCAGTTACGTGCAGAGCGATGCCGAGATCATCGCCAGCGCGCGTGAGCAGCCCGAGGCCTTCACCGAGCTGTACCGGCGACATGCCCCTGCGGTGTTTCGATATGCCATCTCGCGACTCGGCCGTGAGGCCGCTGACGACATCGTGGCGGAGACGTTCCTGGTGGCGTTCGAACGACGCGACACCTACGACGTCGCGGTTCCCGGAGCCCTGCCCTGGGTACTCGGGATCGCCACGCGCCTGATTCGTCGGCGCCGCCGGCAGGAGGCCGATCTGTGGCGTCTCGTCTCCGCAGTGGGCGGCATCGGCGGTGACGGTACCGTGCACTCGGGCCATGACCCCAGTGAGGGGATCGACTCGCGCCTCGACGCGGATACCGCCGTTCGATCAATCGCGGCTACCGTCGCGCGGTTGCCGAAGCGTGACCGCGACGTTTTGATGCTTTCGGCCTGGTCGGAGCTCGACTCCGCGGGCATCGCAACCGCGCTCGGCATTCCGGAGGGCACCGTGCGGTCTCGACTGCATCGTGTCCGGCGCATCCTTCGCACACAACTTGCAGCGGGCGCGGCCCGTGAAGTGGAGAACACTGATGAACAACGCAATGCAGCACGACGAACTGTCGTCCGTGCGCCGAGCGCGTGAACGCGTCGGCGGCGTCGAACCCGGCGACGACGATCTGGTGCGCGGCTTCGCGCGCTTCGAGCGCGATCTCGCTCGGAGCCTCTCGGGTGACGTCGAGTCGTCGACGCGCGTCCGCGCGCGGGCCCGCCGCAAGCGGACGACTTGGGCCGGTATCGGGGTGATCGCGGCCGGAGCTATTGCCGGCGTCACACTCGTGGCAACGCCAGCGCCCGTATTCGGTCCGATCGCTCCGGCCGACACGTCGGCGCAGGCTGCCGAGCTTCTGGGGCGCGCAGCGGATCAGGCACTCGCCGCGGACGCCGAGCTGGCTCCGGGCCAGTACTTGCGTGTCGCCTCTCGCTCCGAGGGAATCGGGTCGTCGTGGAACGTGAATGACTATGTGAACGAGGGGGAGCCGGCGGCGCTGGTGAAGTCTCAGATGGAGGTGGCGACGTATCTCCCCGCTGATCATGACGCGCCTTACACCGTGCGCCAGTCCGCAGACTACGGTCGACAGCTGGTGTACCCCTTAGGCGGCGACCTCGAGCGCCAGGTGCGCGAAGAGTTCGCGGTCGTCGATGACGCGGTGACCGGCCCGTCGGCCGAACCTGCGCCGGGGGCAGAGAACGACGATACCTGGCCGCGTGGAGTCGAGGCGGGTCGGTCGCAGGCCCCGACCGACGTCGACGGATTGCGCGCGTACGTTCTCGGGGAGGCGCGCCAGCGCGAAAACGGTGACTCGCCCATCTCCTCCGAGCAGCGCGCCATTGCTTACGGTGCATGGTCGATCGTGGCAGACCAGAGCCTTCCCGGCGAACTTCGCGCTGCGGCCTATCGCCTGCTCGCCACGGATTCAGAACTCGAGGTCACGTACTTCGCGGGCTACGACGCGACTCAGGAGTGGAACTCTCCCGCGGATTCCACGATCTCGATTGGCGCGGGCACCAGCGTGTCGATTCGAGTTCTGCCCGACGTGGTCACCCAACTGATCTTCGATGATGCGACCGGGCGGCTGATCGGGACGCGCGACGTACTCGAACGCGTCTCTCGCGAGTACCCGGGTTTTGTGCCGGGCGACGTGATCGGCGCGAGTGAGATCAGCACGACGGTCGTGGAGGGGATTCCGGACACCGAGAACTGGGACTAGTGGGTTTCCGTGCGGGCGTGCCGGGAGTTACTCGGCACGCCCCGTGAGCCGGAGCGCCGCCCACAGCTCGGCGCGGGTGTCGGGGGAGTCGAGATCGCTTTGCAACAGCTGGGCCGCGGTCTGTACTCGGGCTTTGAGCGTGTGCCGGTGCAGCCCCAGTTCGGTGGCGGCCGCGCTGGTCTGCCCGTGGTGCGCAAGCCATATGGTGAGCGCTTCCTCAATGCGGTCGTCGTGGCGCTCGTCGTGGTGTCGTACCGGCGCGAGCAGTAGCTGAGCGCGTCGCCGTGCCTCGGGTTGGGCGTCGAGCAGATGCAGCACTCCCTGATGCAGCGCTGGGAGATAGTCGACCGATCCGCCGGCGTCGGTCGCGATGGCTCGATCGAGCGCGAGGTCGGCTTCGGCCGCGGCTTCGTGCAAGCGGGTGAGCGGACCGCGATCGGAGATGCCAGCAGCGAGCTGGTGGGAAGCGAACAGACGCCGGATCGCCGGAAGGTGGCGCACCTCGGCCACCATGAGCGGTGCGCCGTTGAGTGTGGCGGTGAAGAGGCCGGGGCTGCCGGCGTCGAGCGACTGCAGATCTTCGGCGAAGGTGGGGTCGAGGTGATCCGGAACCGCGTAGCGCACCGCCACGACTGGCCCCTGCGGAAACCGCGAGAGCGTGCCGCGCGACAGACGCTCGGCGAGCTCGATCTGGCCGGCGAGCAGGAGCTCCAGGATGGCGTCGCGAAGCGCGGTCTGCGCTGATCGGATGCCGCTGCGGTGCTCCAGCTGCACCGTTGCGAGGGCCGCGACCAGCCCGTGCAGAGCACGCTCCGCGGTGTCAGCGATGCCGCGCTCCTCAATCGCGAGCACGCCGAGCACGTGACCCTGGCGGCCGAGCGCCTGCAACTGCATACCTGTGCCGTCTTCGTTCTCAATGCGGCCGGCGCTCACCCCGCGCTCGATGAGGCGTCGAGACTCGCGACGCACTCCGTCTGCGGGGAACGTGGATCGCTGGGCCTGCGGAGCGAACTCGACAATGCGCCCGAACCGGTCGGTGAGGCACACCCAGCGACCGAGACGGCCCGAGGCCTCGCGAATGGCGGCCCCGAGCCCGTCACGGTGCAGGGACGCATTCGCGACGGCCCGCTGCGACTCGAGCGACCAAATGTCGCGATCCCGGGTCTGCGCATCGAGGAGCCGCGCGGCAGTCTGCACGATCTCGATGAACGCTGTGTCGTAGGGCACGCGGAACAGGGGGAGGTCGAGACGATCGCATGCCGAGACGATCGACGCGGGAACGCGCTCCCAGTGCAGCCCGACGGCGACGCCGAGCGCCGTGACACCGGCGTCGATGAGGCGTTGCACGTACCCCTGGGCGTCGCGAGCGTCGTCGAGCGCGCTGAAGCGGGCGCCGGTCGTCAGCAAGACGGTGCGCGGCGTCAAGAATGGCGCGGGGTCTTCGAGCTCGCTGACATGCACCCACTGCACGGGGCGCGATGCTGCCTCGCGGCTTGAGCCGGCGATCAGTGAGAGCTCGAGTTGGTACTGATGCAGCAGCTCGCCGAGTTGAATCGTGGGGGCGTGCGGCGGGGGAGTCGTGGTCGGAATCCCCGTCGGTGACGCCAGCGAATCGTGTGGTGTTCCGTCGCTCATCATGCCCCTTCACTAGGTCTGCCATGTTGGTGAAACATGGCACCCAACGTCACCATTCTGGCAGATTACGAAACATGGCACAGGGGTTAGGCTGAACCCGCATCACAACGAACCCGTGATTCAGGTCGCGGGCACGTTCCGAAACTCACAAGGAGAATCAGTCATGGCTGAAGTCACCGGCGGCCCCTCGCTTCCGCAGGAGCGCAAGCTCGTCACCAGCATCCCCGGCCCCAAGTCGCAGGAGCTGCTCGCGCGCAAGAACGCCGCAGTCGCTGCCGGCGTCGGCGTCGCGCTTCCCGTCTCCATCGTCGCCGCAGGTGGCGGCGTCATGGTCGACGTCGACGGCAACTCGCTCATTGACCTCGGCTCCGGCATCGCCGTGACCGGTGTCGGCAACTCGGCACCCGCGGTCGTCGAAGCCGTGACGAACCAGGTGCAGCAGTTCACCCACACCTGCTTCACCGTCACCCCCTACGAGGGCTATGTCGCCGTCGCCGAGAAGCTCAACGAGCTCACCCCCGGTGACCACGAGAAGCGCTCGGCGCTGTTCAACTCGGGTGCCGAGGCCGTCGAGAACGCGATCAAGATCGCTCGTCACTTCACCAAGAAGAACGCCGTCGTGGTCTTCGATCACGCGTACCACGGCCGCACGAACCTCACCATGGGCATGACCGCGAAGAACATCCCCTACAAGGACGGCTTCGGCCCCTTCGCTCCCGAGGTCTACCGCGTCCCCACCTCGTACCCCTTCCGCGACGGCCTCTCGGGCGTCGACGCCGCAGCGGTCGCGCTGACGCAGATCGAGAAGCAAGTCGGTGCGGGCAACCTCGCGGCGATCATCATCGAGCCCATCCAGGGTGAGGGCGGCTTCATCGCCCCCGCCGAAGGCTTCTTGCCTGCGCTGCAGGAGTGGGCGACCGCGAACAACGTCGTCTTCATCCTCGATGAGGTGCAGACCGGCTTCGCACGCACCGGCGATCTGTTCGCCGCGAACCACGAGGGCGTCGTCCCTGACCTCGTCACCACCGCAAAGGGCATTGCGGGCGGCCTGCCGCTCTCGGCAGTGACCGGCCGCGCCGACATCATGGACTCGGCACACGCGGGCGGCCTCGGCGGCACCTACGCCGGCAGCCCCATCGCCTGTGCTGCGGCCCTCGCGACCATCGATACCTACGAGCGTGAGAACCTCACCGAGCGCGCCCGCGAGATCAGCGCGATCATCGACGAGTTCTTCAGCGAGCTGCAGAAGTCGGACGATCGTATCGGTGACATCCGCGGCCGCGGCGCGATGAAGGCTGTCGAGCTCGTCGAGTCGGGTTCGCAGAAGCCCGCGGCAGCGCTGACCGGTGCGATCGCGAAGGCAGCCGGCGAGCAGGGCGTCGTGGTGCTCACCTGCGGTACCTACGGCAACGTGATCCGCTTCCTGCCCCCGCTGTCGATCTCCGACGAGCTGCTCCGCGAGGGCCTGCAGGTCGTCGCCGACGCGCTCGCTGCCAACTGATCCGACGATCCCGACTCTCTGAAAGGACATCGAACATGGCTTTGAAGCCCAACGAGCAGGAGCTGCTCGACCGCGTCCAGTCCGGTCTCGGCATCGGCGGCACCTGGGAGCCGTCGTCGTCGGGTGCGACGATCGACGTGCATGACCCCGCCACCGGCGAGGTCATCAAGCAGATCGCCGACGCAACCGTCGAAGACGCTGTGCGCGCACTCGACGCCGCAGTTGAAGCGCAGGAAAAGTGGGCCGCGACGTCGAGCCGCGAACGCTCCAACATCCTGCGCCGCACCTTCGACCTGCTCATGGAGCGCAAGGAAGAGTTCGCACTGCTGATGAGCATGGAAATGGGTAAGCCCATCGCCGAGGCTCGCGGTGAAGTGAACTACGGTGGCGAGTTCCTCCGCTGGTTCTCGGAAGAAGCCGTGCGCGTTCCCGGCGACTACCGCCAGAACCCCGAGGGCACCGGCACGATGATCGTTTCGCAGATGCCCGTGGGTCCCTGCTACTTCATCACACCGTGGAACTTCCCCCTCGCGATGGCGACGCGCAAGATCGCACCGGCACTTGCTGCCGGCTGCACGGTCGTCATCAAGCCCGCCGCGCTCACCCCGCTGACCACGGTCTTCTTCGCGCAGCTGCTCGAAGAGGCCGGCCTGCCGGCAGGCGTGGTCAACGTCGTCGCGACGTCGAAGTCGAGCGCTCAGTCGAGCGCGCTGCTCTCGGACCCGCGTCTGCGCAAGCTTTCGTTCACCGGTTCGACGCCGGTGGGTGTGAAGCTGCTGCAGGCCGCTGCCGAGAACGTGCTGCGCACCTCGATGGAACTCGGCGGCAACGCGCCGTTCGTCGTCTTCGAGGACGCCGATCTGGATAAGGCTGTTGAGGGTGCGATGCTTGCGAAGTTCCGCAACATCGGCCAGGCCTGCACCGCGGCCAACCGCATCATCGTGCACGAGTCGGTTGCCGACGAGTTCGCTCGTCGCGTGGGCGAGAAGGTTGCGGCGATGTCGATCGGTCGTGGCGCCGACGAGGGCAACGACATTGGTGCGCTCGTCGAGGAGAAGGCCGTGACCAACACGGCTCGTCTCGTCGCGGATGCCGTCGAGACCGGTGGCACCATCGTGACCGGTGGCGAGACCGTCGACGGCCCCGGGTTCTTCTTCCAGCCGACCGTGATCGATCACATCAGCCCCCAGGCTGCGATCATGCGCGAGGAGATCTTCGGGCCGGTGCTCGGCATCATCCGTTTCTCCACCGAGGAGGAAGCGGTCGAGATCGCCAACAACACCGAGTACGGTCTCGTGAGCTACGTGTTCACCGAAAACATCGGTCGCGGACACCGCATGATCGAGAAGCTCGAGACCGGCATGATGGGTCTGAACACCGGCCTCGTGTCGAACGCTGCGGCACCGTTCGGTGGCGTGAAGCAGTCGGGCATTGGCCGCGAAGGCGGCTTTGAGGGCATCCACGAGTTCCTCTCGTCGAAGTACACCCTGCTGCCGCGCTCCTAAGCGCTGGTGAGTGCAATGGGCCCGGGATCGCAAGATCTCGGGCCCATTGTGCGTGTGCGGGCGGACGATGCGTTGCCGTCAAGCAGACCGCCTGTCGGCGGCAGAATTCGCGCGAAGCGTTGCTTCGCTATGCAGCGACCGCCTTTCGGCGGCAGAATCTGCGCAACGCCACGCGTTGCCATCAAGCAGACCGCCTGTCGGCGGCAGAACTCGCGCGAAGCGTTGCTTCGCTATGCAGCGAGTTCTGCCCACCACAGCGCGGTCTCGCCGTAACGCTTCTCACGAATCAACTCGATGCCAGCAGGCCATGCCGGCTCGGGGGAGCGCGTGCTGCGTTCGACGAGCACCGCGCCGCCCGGAGCGAGGAGCGGAACGAGCGCCCCCAAGTTCTCGGCGATCTCCTGCTCAGACAGGTCGTACGGAGGGTCGAGGAGTACGACGTCCCACTGCGGTGAAGGATCGCGCTCTGCCGCTGCCGCGACGAAAGCTTGGACCGCCTGGCGAACGACCTCGATGCGCGGAGTCGACTCAGATGCGCGTTCGAAGGCGTTGGCGACGATGCGGCCGTTGCGCTTCGCCACCTCGGCGGCCTGCGGATGCTTCTCGACGAGCGTGACGTCTGCGGCGCCGCGGCTCGCCGCTTCGAGCGCCAAGGCTCCGGATCCTGCGTACAGGTCGAGCACGCGCGTCCCCTCGACGAGATCCCAGGAGCCCAGCGTGGAGAAGATCGCCTCGCGGACGCGATCACTCGTCGGTCGGGTGCCGGCCTTGGGAACCTCGAGCCGCAGGGACCCGGCGACTCCGGCGATGATTCTCGTCACCACACGAGCGTAGCGTGTCGGTGGTCCCCGATACGCTGGAGACATGACCCGCGCCACCCTCGACACGCCCCTCCCGGGTGTCGTCGGCGACCGCACCGCGAAGCCGCTCGCGCAGGCGTTCGGCATGCAGACGGTCGGCGATCTGCTGATGCACTTCCCCCGTCGATACTCGCGGCGCGGTGAGCTGACGCCGTTGAATGGTCTGCCGCTCGGCGAGCAGATCGCCGTGGTGGCGCAGGTGCTCGACGTGCAGCAGCGGCAGATGCAGCGGCGCAATGGCAAGTTGCTGCAGGTGCGCGTCACCGATGGCACCGGCCACCTCACGCTGACCTTCTTCAACCAGGATTGGCGCGCGCGTGAACTGCTTCCCGGCAAGCGCGGGCTCTTCGCGGGCAAGGTGAGCGAGTATCGCGGCAGCCTGCAGTTGCAGCACCCGGTGTATGAGCTGTTCGAGAACCGCGATGACGTTCCCGGTGCCGACCAGCTCGACGAGGCGGCAGCGAAAGCGTGGTCAGAGACTCCGGTGCCGATCTACCCCGCGACCGCGCAGATGCCGACCTGGACGCTGCAGCGCGCCGTTGAATTGGCGCTCGACGCGCTCGGCGACCTCGACGATCCGGTTCCTGAGCACATTCGAGCCGACGAGGGCATCGTCTCACTCGGGCTCGCATTCGAACGCATCCATCGCCCGCAGCACGATGCCGACTGGCGCGGTGCACGCGACAGCTTCCGATTCCGCGAGGCATTCGAATTGCAGCTCGCGCTGCTCGACCGCCGCCGCCGTGCGGGGCTGCAGTCGAGTACGCCCAGGCCCGCGGGCGGGGCGGGCGGGCCACTCGAGCGCTTCGACGCGGCGCTGCCGTTCCAGCTCACCGGCGATCAGCAGCGCGCCGGCGCAACCATCAGCGCCGAGCTCGCCGAGGGGCACCCGATGCATCGCCTCCTGCAGGGCGAGGTCGGCTCGGGCAAGACCCTCGTCGCGCTTCGCGCCATGCTGCAGGTCGCCGAGAGCGATGGCCAGAGCGCATTGCTCGCGCCGACCGAGGTGCTCGCCGCACAGCACTACCGCTCGGTCGTGGACGCCCTCGGCCCCGTGCTGACCGCTGAACTGCAGCCGGTACTGCTCACCGGTCGCATGCCGGTCGCCGAGCGCAAGCGCGTACTCCTCGCGCTGGTCTCCGGTGCGTCGCGCATCGCGATTGGAACGCATGCATTGCTGAGCGAGGGCGTGACGTTCCTGGACCTCGGTTTCATCATTGTCGACGAGCAGCACCGATTCGGCGTCGATCAGCGCGAAGCCCTGCGGCAGAAAGGCGCGCAACCGCATGTGCTCGCGATGACCGCGACGCCGATCCCGCGAACGGTCGCGCTGACCGCGTTCGGCGATCTCGAGGTGACGACGATTCGCGAGCTGCCTCCGGGCCGCCAAGGTATCGAAACGTTCACCGTCCCCGAAATCGAGATGCCGGCACGTGCCGCGCGCGTCTGGGCGCGCTCGGCTGAAGATCTGGCCGCAGGGCGTCAGATTTACGTCGTCTGCCCCGCGATCGCTCCGGGTGAGGTGGAAGACGGCCTCGATGACGCGGCTGACATCGACGGAGACGTCCCAGGCGGTGCGCCGCGTCTCGCGAGCGTTGCTGAAACCGTCGAAGAGTTGCGTGCGCAGCCGGCTTTCGCGCGTGCGGGGGTCGAAGGTCTCCACGGGGGCATGTCCTCCGACGAGAAAGACCGGGTCATGCGCGCCTTTGCCGCGGGCGAGGTCGGGGTGCTGGTCGCGACCACCGTCATCGAGGTGGGCGTGAATGTGCCGAACGCCTCCATCATGATCGTGCGCGACGCCGATCGATTCGGCATTTCGCAGTTGCATCAGTTGCGCGGTCGCGTCGGCCGCGGGGAGCACGCCGGTCTGTGTCTGCTGATGACGCGTGCCGAAACCGGCACCGTCGCGCGTGAGCGCATTGACGCCGTTGCGGCGACGACCGACGGCTTCGCCCTCGCCGAGGTCGACCTCGAACTCCGTCGTGAGGGCGACATTCTGGGCACCGCGCAATCGGGTGGGCGTTCGACGCTGCGTCTGCTCCGCGTCGCCGAGCACGGCCCACTGATCGCGCACGCCCGCGAGATCGCTGCAGCGTTGCTCGCGACAGACCCCGAGCTGACGAGTGCTCCCGGACTTGCCGCACTCATCGCTCGAGATCACGAGGCCGGCGTGCTCGACAACCTCGCGAAATCGTAGGCTCGGCGATCCCGCGCACCCGACGGTACTCAGGTACCACCCACAATCGCACCGCGGATCGATGCATCGACTGAGAATCCCGCCTACCGTGGAACCATCGCCCCACTGCGGCACATGCCGCATCGCCCACGGAGAAACGGAGACGCCATGATCGAAGCACGTGGACTGACCAAGCACTACGGCACGAAGACCGCGGTGCACGACGTGAGTTTCAACATCAAGCCGGGCCAGGTGACCGGGTTTCTCGGGCCGAACGGCGCGGGCAAGTCGACGAGCATGCGACTGATGGTCGGGCTGGATCGCCCCACCGCCGGCACCGTCACCGTCAACGGCGCACGCTACTCCGACGCGCAGGCGCCCATCGCCGAGGTCGGTGCACTGCTCGACGCGAAGGGCGTGCACCCCGGCCGCAGCGCGCGCAGCCACCTGCGTGCCCTCGCCGCGACGCACGGCATCTCGGATCGTCGCGTCGACGCCGTGCTCGAGCAGACCGGCCTCGCCGCGGTGGCGAATCGCCGCGTCGGGGGCTTCTCGCTCGGCATGGGGCAGCGACTCGGCATCGCGGCGGCGCTGCTCGGCGATCCGCAGGTGCTGATCCTTGACGAACCCGTCAACGGGCTCGACCCCGACGGCGTGCTGTGGGTGCGCCAGCTGCTGCGCCACCTGGCCTCCGAGGGGCGCACGGTGCTGCTGTCGAGCCACCTGATGAGCGAGATGTCGCAGACCGCCGATCACGTCATCGTGCTCGGGCGGGGTCGGGTGGTCGCCGATGCGCCGATCGCTGAATTCGTCTCGGGCGGGCGCACCACGCGCGTCACGGTGCGCAGCCCCCACGCGGCACGGCTCGCGTCGCTCCTCATGGAAGCGCACCGCGACGGCGCAGCACTCGAACCGCTCGGCGATGAAGGGTTCACGGCAAGCGGTTTCACCGCCGCAGAGATCGGCGACCTGGCTGCCTCGCAGGGCCTCGCGCTTCACGAACTCAGCCCGGTCGCCGCGAGCTTGGAAGATGCGTATCTCGAGCTCACCCGCGGCGAAGTCGAGTACGCCACCGCATAGCGCGGGCGATTCGCACCCCACACACCGACCGTATTCACCGCACCAGCGAAGAATCGAGACTCTCATGACCTCCTCCATCGTCATCGATGCCGGCTCGGCATCGACGCCTCACCAGACCCCACAGCACGGCACCCGTCACACCCGCGACCGCGTCGCCCGCCCCGTCAGTTTTGGCGGCGTGCTGAAATCCGAGCGCATCAAACTCACCTCGCTGCGGAGCATCAAGATCACGCTCATCATTACGGTGCTGTTCGGGATCGCCTTGAGCGCAGCCATCGCGTTCTTCTTCAGCAACGAACTCCGCAACACCTCGACTGACGGCGCGCCGTCGTTCTTGACGGCGGATGCCGCGGGCCTGCAGAGCTATCTCCTCATCATCGCCACGTTCGCGACCCCATTCCTGGCGCTCGTCTTCGGGGTGCTCGGCGTCTTCGCGATCTCGAGCGAGTATTCCAGCGGCATGATCCTCTCCACGCTCACGGCGGTGCCGAAGCGCACGCCGGTGTTCTTCGGCAAAGCGCTCGTGCTCGCGGCGGTTGCAGCGATCGGCGCACTCGTCTTGGTCGGCGGCAGCCTCGCGGTGGCGGTGCTGTGCTACCCGAGCGCCGCGGCTCAACTCGGGAGCGGCATCGTCATCTCGGGTGCGCTCGGCACGATCGCCTACCTCGTGCTGATCTCGCTCTTCGCCTATGGAGTCGCTGCGCTGCTGCGGTCGACGGCCGGCGGTATCGCGGTCGTCGCCGGCGTGACCTTCGTACTGCCGATCGCGTTCCAGCTGCTCGGGATGACCGGCTGGGAGTGGGTTGCCGCCATCACGCCGTACCTGCCGGCACAGCTCGGGTCGCTGCTCTCCCAGGGAGTCGTCGAGGTCAGCACTGGCCCGAACTTCTGGGTGGCGCTTGCCGCGATGGTTGGCTGGGTCGCTGTCGTCGTGCTTCCGGCTGCGGTGCTCTTCAAGCGCCGCGACGCACGCTGAGCGTCGCGGTGGTGCAGTCGCCCGGCAGTAGGGTGAGACCATGACGCGCGACGCCGAGGTGCGACTGCCGCGCCCGCCGGGTGTGATCCGGCGGGCGTTCGCCGCGCACCCGCTGGCGGTCGATATCACGATCGTCGTCTGGTACTTCATCGGCAGCGGCATCGGCATCTTGCTCGATGTGCTCAGCACGCAGCAGTGGAACGAGGCGACCGGATCGATCGAATGGCCCGGGCCGCCCATCCAGCTGACCTGGCCCTGGGTGCTCATCACCGCCGCGCGCATCCTGATCATCGCCGCGGCGCTCCTCTTTCGACGCAAGTACCCGTTGGCGGGATTGATCGTCATCGTCGTGGTGACTTTCGGCGAACAGGGAATTCAGTCGTTCGCGAATGGCGTTGCGCTGATGTTCTTGCTGTACGCGGTTCCGGTGTACCGGAGCGTCACCGCGGCATGGCTGGGGTATGCCGTCGCGACGGCGGGCATCATCTTGCAGGGTCTGCTCGCGTACTGGAGAGGCTTCGGGGATGTCGCCACCGCGAGCCCCGCGAATCTGTTGGTCGCGGAGACGAGCGCGGTGCGCAGCTTCGGCGAGTTGGTGACGATCACGATTATGGGCGCGCTGTGGATGCTCGCGGTGCTCATGCTGGGGATCAACCTGGGCAATCGTCGGCGCTACATCGCCGCGGTGATCGATCGCGCGCATCAGCTGGCACGGGAGCGCGATCAGCTCGCGCAGCTGGCGGTTGCCGAGGAGCGTTCGCGCATCGCACGCGAGATGCACGACATCGTCGCGCACTCGGTCTCGGTGATGATCGCGTTGTCAGAAGGCGCTTCGCGCGCGGCGGCGACGGCGCCCGAGGCGGCGACCGACGCGATGCGTCGCAGCGCCGAGACCGGTCGAACCGCTCTCGCCGAGATGCGCCGGTTGCTCGGGGCGCTCCACACTCCTGATGAGCAGGCGGCGCTGCTGCCGCAGCCGGGCGTGGAAGATCTGCCGCAACTCGTTGCAGGGTTCCGAGACGCTGGGCTCGACGTTTCGCTCGACGTTTCCGGCGCCGCCGCGGGTGATCGCGGTCAAGACCTGGCGATCTACCGCATTGCGCAAGAGGGGCTCACGAATGTGCTCCGCTACGCGGGAACAGGCGCACGGGTGCGTGTCGAGTTGCATCGGGACGCGGAGCGCACGACCGTCGAGGTGCGTGACTTCGGGCCGGCGGTCGGCGCGGCGGCGCCGGTGACGGGGATCGGTTCGGGGCGCGGGTTGACGGGCCTCGCCGAGCGGGCGCGCGTGTTCGGCGGGCACATCGAATCCGGCCCGGTCGGAACCGCCGACGGGGGAGGGTGGCGCCTGTGGGCGGAGCTTCCCGTCAATGCCGGTGCCCGCGAAGCGACGCAAGTATTCACCACTTCAGCTGCAGAAAGAGAGACGCCGTGAGCGCCGCACCGATCCGAATCATGTTGGTCGACGACCAGGAGTTAATCCGCACCGGCTTCCGTCTGGTGCTGCTTGCGGAGTCAGACATCGATGTTGTCGCCGAAGCCTCCGACGGGGCGGAGGCGCTCGAGCGGCTTGCCGAGTTGGGCCCGGGCGGATGCGACATCGTGCTGATGGATGTGCGCATGCCGGGAATGAACGGGATCGAGGCCACGGCCGAGATTGCGCGTCGGTTCCCGGAGACGCGGGTCGTGGTGCTCACCACCTTCGATCTGGATGAGTACGCGACCGGCGCGATTCAGGCGGGTGCCAGCGGGTTCCTGCTGAAAGACGCACGCCCCACCGAGCTTGTGGACGCCATTCATCGTGTCGCGGCGGGCGATGCGACGATGGCTCCAAGCGTGACGCGGCGCCTGCTCGAGCAGTTGCGCGCTGGCACCGGCTCGGGCGCCGCGCTCGGGTTCGCAGCCAGCGCGGAAACCGAGGCGGACGCGGCGGCGCTCAGCGCCCTGACGGAGCGGGAACACGATGTGCTTCGGCTGATCGCTGAGGGAAAGAACAACGCCGAGATCAGTGCTGACCTCTTTCTGTCGGAGTCCACGGTGAAGACGCACGTGGGGCGGGTGCTCGCAAAGTTGCAGTTGCGCGACCGCGTGCACGCGGTGATTTTTGCAAAGCAACACGGTCTGTAGCGCCGCTCGTGCGAGGCTGAAACCTGGACACGGTGCAGGCCGCACGGGAGGGGAGCAAGTGTAAGCTTCGTATGATCTGATGTTTGATGACGAAGGAGATCCGTTGACCACTCGAACGATGCCTCACCGTCGTGCGCTGCGAATTGCCGGGGCCGCTGGCGCCGGCGTGCTGGCGCTCGCTCTCGCCGCTTGCTCGAGCGGTTCCGGCGACACTGCAGGAGACTCCAACGCTTCGAACGGCGAGTTCCCGGTGACCATCACCCACGCACTCGGCGAGACCACGATCGACGCGCAGCCCGAGCGACCCGCAATCGTGGGGTGGGGCAGTGCGGATGCGGCGATCGCGCTCGGCTCGATTCCGGTGGGCATGCCCGAGCAGAGCTACGGCGACACCGACGGCGACGGCGTGCTCGAGTGGATCAGCGACGCGCTCACGCAGGCCGACGCGGAGACCCCCGTGCTGTACTCCGAAATGGACGGCGTTCCCTTCGAGAAGATCGCGGACACCGAGCCCGATGTGATCCTGGCCGCGAACTCCGGGCTCTCGGATCAGGATTTCAGCACCCTCAGCGAGATCGCGCCGACGGTCGCCTACCCGGGCCAGCCGTACGGCACGAGCTGGCGCGACACCACCGAGCTCGTCGGCAAGGCGCTCGGCAAGGAGCAGCAGGCCACTGAGCTCGTGAGCCAGACCGAGAAGACCATTGCTGACGCGCTCGCACAGCATCCTGACCTCGCCGGGAAGACCGGCATGGTCGCCTGGGTGGATGCGGCGGATCTCGGAAAGATTCAGGTGTACACGCCGGCAGATACCCGCGTGCAGTTCTTGCAGGATCTCGGCCTCACGATCGCCCCGGGAGTGGAAGAGCTCTCGAAGAACGAATCGGGTTTCGTGTTCAGCATCAGCGCTGAGCAGGCCGACAAGCTCGACGCAGATGTTGCGATCATGTTCGTGCAGGGCGGCGACCTGTCGACGCTCGAGAAGGATCCGCTGCTCAGCAAGATTCCTGCGGTCGCGAACGGTACCGTCGTCCTCACCAACGATGAGGACGTGCTGATGGCGCTCTCCTCGCCCTCGGTGCTGTCGATCCCGTGGGCGATCGACAATCTCACGCAGCGCCTCGACGACGCCGCAGCCAAGGTCAAGTGACCGCTGCCACTGCGACGGTCGCCCGAGCCACTCGGCGGCGGCGTCCGCTGAGCCTCGTGCTGACTGTCGCGGTGGTCGTGCTGATTGCCGCGGTGCTGCTGTCGCTGACGATCGGTGCGCGCGACGTCTCGCTCGTGACGGCGTGGGCGGCATTCACGCATCCTGATGCGGCGTCGACCGATCAGGCCGCCGTGCTGTCGCGCGTTCCCACCACCATCACGGGGCTGCTCGTGGGCGCCGCGCTCGGTATGGGCGGGTCGTTGATGCAAGGCATGGCGCGCAATCCGCTCGCCGATCCGGGTCTGCTCGGTGTGAACGCCGGTGCGGCGCTGTTCGTGGTGCTCGGCATGTCGGTGTTCGGTTTGCAGCAACCATTCGCGACCGTGTGGCTTGCGTTCGCGGGAGCCGGCGTCGCGGTGGCGCTCGGCTATCTCGCCGCTGCGGCGAGCCCCGGGGGAGCGACACCCGTGACGCTCGCGCTCGCGGGTGCCGCGATCACGGCGCTGGCCGGGTCGGGTATCGCGGCGATCATCATCTTCGACCAGAGCACGCTTGACCGGTACCGGTTCTGGCAGCTCGGTTCGCTCACCGGCGCGACCCCGGAGACGCTCGCACAGCTGTCGGGTTTTCTTCTGCTCGGGGCCGTGCTGGCGGTGTTCAGCTCGGGCAAACTCAACGCGCTCGCGCTGGGCGACGACGCCGCGCGCGGGCTCGGCGTGCAAGTCGGCCTGCTGCGCGTGACCAGCGCGGGTGCCGTGGTGCTGCTCTGTGGTACGGCAACGGCGCTCGCCGGGCCCATCGGGTTCGTCGGTCTCGCGGTGCCGCACGCGGTACGCGCGTTCGCGGGCACCGACTATCGACGTATCGTGCCGCTCTCGGCCGCGGTCGGCGCGGCGTTCCTGCTCGTTTGCGATGTTGCAGGTCGCGTCATCGCCCGCCCGGGCGTGCTCGAGGTCGGTATCGTCACGGCGGCGATCGGGGCGCCGATCTTCATCGTGCTGCTGCGTCGCGGGCGGATGGTGGGTGTATGAGCCAGATATCTGGTGTCGGGTCACCCGCGCTCGTGACCCCCGAACGTCTGCGGGCCGATCGCCACAGCAGGCGTCTCCGCGACGCCGTCGTGATCGCCGTGCTCGCGTGCGGCGTCATCGTGCTCGCCGCTCTCGTGCTCGTCTGGGGCACGAAATTCACGCCGCTCGACCAGGTCATCGCGGCACTGCGTGGCGAAAGCATCCCCGGGGTGTCATTCTCGGTCAGTTCGATTCGGGCGCCGCGGGCGCTCGGGGCCGTGCTTGTGGGGGCAGCGTTCGGGCTCGGCGGCATTATCTTCCAGACCCTGCTGCGCAACGTGCTCGCGAGCCCCGATGTGATCGGCATCTCGTCGGGTGCCAGTGCTGCGGCCGTCGTGTCGATCGCCTTCTTCGCCGCCTCGGGTACCACGGTGATGGCCGCCGCAGTCTTCGGTGCGCTCGCCACCGCGCTGCTCATCTGGGCGGTCGCGTCGAAGCGTGGTCTCTCGGGGATGCGCTTCGTGCTCGCCGGGGTCGCGGTCGCCGCAGGCCTCCAAGCCGTAATCGCGTATGCGCTGACCCGAACCGACGTGAACCAGGCGCACGAGGCCGTGGTCTGGATGACCGGCTCGCTCTCGCGCAGTCTCTGGGACCAGTTGCGGCCGATCGCGCCGATCCTGTTCGCACTGCTCGTCATCGCCCTGATCGCGGCGCGGCGCATTCCGCTGCTGGCGCTGAGCGTCGACACGGCGCGAGCACTCGGCGTCCGCGAGCAGCGGGATCGGTTGCTGCTCATCGTGCTGGCGGTGCTGCTCATCTCGGTGGCCACTTCACTTTCCGGGCCGATCGCATTCGTCGCGTTCCTCTCCGGGCCGATCGCCACGCGTCTCGTGCGTCGCCCCGAGTCGCGTCCGTTCGCATCGGCACTGGTCGGTGCCCTCATCGTGTTGCTCGCCGACGCCGTGTCACAGCACGCATTCCCGGCTGCCATGCCCATCGGCGTGATCACGGGAGCGATCGGCGCCCCGTTCCTCATCGTTCTACTCATGCGGGGAAGGACCCGAGTATGACCTCCCACTTGCTCGCCGCGAAAGACCTCACCGTCGGCTACGACGGCGACCCGGTGATTACGGGCCTCGACCTTGCGCTTCCCGAGTCGGGGATCACGATGATCGTGGGGGCGAACGGCTGCGGAAAATCGACACTGCTGCGCACACTCGCACGCCTGCTGAAGGCCCGCAGCGGTGCGGTGCTGCTCGATGGCGAGCCGATCCAACGCCTGCACACGAAGCAGGTCGCACGCATCATCGGCCTGCTGCCCCAGGCACCTATCGCCCCCGACGGCATCACGGTGTCCGAATTGGTCGATCGCGGGCGTACGCCGCACCGTGAATGGCTCGGTCGTCGCAACCAGCATGATGATGAGGTCGTGGCCGAAGCGCTTGCCCTCACCCACATGGATGCCTTCGCCGACCGATCCGTTGACGCGCTCTCGGGCGGTCAGCGGCAGCGTGCGTGGGTCGCCATGGCCCTGGCGCAGGAGCCAGACATCCTGCTGCTCGACGAACCGACCACGTACCTCGACCTCGCCCACCAGGTCGAACTGCTTGAACTGCTGGTCACGCTGCAGCGCACTCGAGGCACGCAGATCGTGGTGGTGATGCACGAGCTCAACCTCGCGACGCGCTACGCGGATCACCTCATCGCCATGCGACACGGTGAGATCTTGGCTGAGGGCGCGCCCAATGAGATCGTGAATGAGCAGCTCATCGCCGAGGTGTTCGGGCTCGCTTCGGTCATCGTGCCCGACCCCATTGCCGGCACACCGATGGTCGTCCCTGTCGGAGCACCGCACCCCATCGATCCCGAGCCGCAGGGCGCACCTGCAGCTCCCACCGACGCCCCGGAAGGAACCGCATGAGCACCACCGCCTATCGCCTGTTCGAGGTCACCGCGACAGAGGTGAGCCGACCGGCCCCGGGATTCGTGCGCGTCGTGTTCTCCGGCCCCGAGCTCGAACGATTCGGCTTCGCGGGGCTCGACCAGCGCATCAAGCTGCTGCTTCCCAACGAGCACGGCCGGATTCCCGCGCTGGAGAACGGCGACGGCTGGTACCAGTCGTGGGCGGCGATGGCCGACGATGAGCGGCCGCCGATGCGCACGTACACGCCGCGCGATGTGAGTCGCACGGATGGCGAGGTGCGGGTCACGGTTGATTTCGCGCGGCACGACACCCACCCCGGCCCGGCCTCGGCGTGGGCAGAGCAGGCCACTCCGGGAGCCGCGCTCACGATTTTGGGCCCTGATGCGCAGTTCGCCGGCCCGAACACCGCGGTCGGATGGATCCCTCCACAGCGCGCCGAACGGTTCTTGATCGTCGGTGACGACACGGCGCTTCCCGCGATCGCCGGGATTCTGGCATCGCTTGAAGCCACGGCCTGCGCACACGTCATTCTTGAGGTGGCGGATCGCGCAGACGCCGCACTCCTCGACGCCGATGCGCTGCTCGCGTCGGGGCGAGTCGAGCTCACCGTGCTGCAGCGCGATCCCGCTGCGCCGGGTGCGGCCCTGGTGGAGGCGGTGCGCGGACTCGAATCCGTGTTCCCGGGTGGGCTCGGCGATGTCGAGCGATCGGCGGCGGCTGCGCAAGACGAGCTGCAGGAGATCGACGTGGACCGCGACATTCTCTGGGAAGTGCCCGGTATCGACGCGCTGACCGGAACGCCGGCCGCGAGCGACACGCGATCTTCGGAGGGATACGCGTGGCTGGCGGGTGAGGCCGGGGCCATCAAGCTCATTCGTCGGCATCTCGTTACAGAACGCGGCATCGACCGTCAATCGGTCGCGTTCATGGGGTACTGGCGGCGCGGGCGGGCCGAGAACTGATCGTGCCGGATCGCAGATCACAGCGGACCTCAGGGTCCGCGGCATAGGTCACCCCCTAGGCTGAAGCCATGACGAAAATCGCTGTGGTTCCCGGCTCCTTCGACCCGGTCACGATGGGGCACCTCGATGTCATTCTGCGCGCAGCGCGCATCTTCGATGAGCTGCACGTGCTGGTGGTGCATAATCCGAATAAGACGGCGATGCTGCCGATCACCGAGCGCATGTCGCTCATTCAGAAGTCGCTCGCCGACGCCGGCGCACCCACCAACATCACCGTCGCGTCATGGTCGGTCGGGCTGCTCGTCGATTACTGCACCGAGGTCGATGCCTCGGTGCTCGTGAAAGGCATCCGGTCGCAGATCGATGTGTCGTACGAAACCCCCATGGCCATCATGAATCGCAGTCTCGCCGACGTCGAGACCGTGTTCATGCTGCCCGACCCGGCGCACGCCCACGTCTCGAGCACGCTGGTGCGACAGGTCTCCGAGATGGGCGGCGATGTCAGCCCGTACGTTCCCGACGCCGTCGCCCGCTTCCTCGAGAAGCGTCACCCGGCGTAGGCCCGGGCGCGCACGCGGTAGACTGCTTCGGTGAGTAAGAGCCGTGTCTACGAGGAGAATATCCGCGACATCATCAACCGTCCGGGGGAGATGCGCGAACGTTCGCGCACGCTGACGGTTCCCGAGAAGTTCGGCGAGGGGCTCGCTGAGATTCCTGCGGGTGTCGAACTCGATCTCGATGTGCGTCTCGAATCGGTGCACGAGGGCATTCTGGCCTCGGCCGAGATCGCGACGACCATGCAGGCCGAGTGCGGTCGATGCTTGAAAGATTTCACCACGCCGTTTCAAGTCGAGTTCCAGGAACTTTTCGCGTATACTCCTACGGAGGCCGAAGAGTATGGGGTTCACGGTGATCACGTGGATCTTGAACCCCCGCTCCGAGACGCGGTAGTGCTTGCACTGCCGTTCCAGCCTGTGTGTCGTCCGGACTGTCCGGGACTCGATCCCGAGTCCGGTGAGCTGCGCGACACCGAGGCTGCGGTGGCAAACACCACGGATGTAGATCCGCGGTGGGAGGCGCTGGCGGGTTTTGCTCCGGAAGGCGCGAAGACCAACGCAGTCGAGGCTGAAGAAGACCACGGCTCGGGTGAGACTCCCGAGTCCGAAAGCAAGTAGGAAAGAGAGCATCATGGCTGTTCCCAAGCGGAAGACGTCGCGATCGAACACCCGCCACCGCCGTTCGGCGTGGAAGGCCGAGGCCCCCACTCTGGTGAAGACCGTTGAAAACGGCCGCACCGTGTACAGCCTCCCGCACCGCGCCCGCGTGGTCGAGGATTCGCAGGGCAACGCCCTCTTCCTCGAGTACAAGGGCCGCAAGGTCGCTGACGCCTGAGTTGACCCAGAGCGTTGTAGAGCCGTCGGGCTCCCCGGAAGGGGACCCCGGCGGCTTTCTCCTTGCATTCGGCGTTCGGGCCGATCCCGAACTGATTCAACTTGCTCTGACGCATCGCTCATGGGCGTACGAGCACGGCAGCGCACCACACAACGAGCGACTCGAGTTTCTCGGCGACTCGGTGCTGGGGCAGGCCGTCACCGTGAAGCTCTACGAGACCTTCCCCGATTTCAGTGAGGGCGAGCTCGCGAAACGCCGCGCCGCACTCGTGTCGACCGTTGCACTCGCCGAAGTCGCCCGTCAGCACGGCATCGGAGAACTGTTGCGTCTCGGCAAAGGTGAAGAGCTCACCGGTGGGCGCGACAAGGACTCGCTGCTCGCCGACGCGGTTGAGGCGGTGATCGGAGCGGTATACCTCTCCACCGACCCGGCGACTGCGACTCGCTTCGTGCTCGATCTGATCGAGCCACTGCTCGAAGACACCGATCGGTTTCTCGAGTCGCTCGAGGCGCTCGACCCGAAAACCTCACTGCAGCAGGAGGCCTCGCGCCGCGGGCTGCCGCACCCGCCGTTCGAGACGCGCGGCACCGGCCCAGACCACGACCGGCGGTACACGTCGAGGGTGGTTCTCGACGGCATCGTCGGCGAGGGGGCAGGGACCAGCAAGAAAGCTGCCGAACTTGCCGCGGCTCGCGACGCCGTGAATCGACTGCGCACGCCCGCGAAGCGCCGGCGTGCCTGAACTCCCCGAAGTCGAAGTGGTGCGCGCCGGGCTGGCGCCCGCCGTCACCGGCGCCCGTGTCGTCTCGGCTCAGGTGATGGACCCGCGCGCGTTGAAGCGCCATCTGCCGACCGCTGGCGACGATGGTCTCGGCGGCCACGGAGTGACATTGACGGCTGAAGCTGGCGCGGCACGTTCGGCCGACTTCGAACGGCGCGTGACCGGGCTCACACTGAGGGCGCCCGAGCGTCGAGGCAAGTTCCTGTGGGTGCCGACGAGCGGCAGGTCAGCCGCGGGGGAGCCGCTGGCGCTGCTCGCGCACCTCGGCATGAGCGGCCAGGTGTTGCTGCGCGCGCACGACGCAGTCGATGACCGACACGTGCGCATTCGGCTGTGGATCGCGCACCCCGACCACGGTGAGCTGCGGGTGGACTTCGCCGACCAGCGACTGTTCGGATCGCTGGCGCTCGATGCGCTGCACCCGGCGAGCGACGGGCCCGGCGTGATTCCGACGCAGGCCGCGCACATCGCGCGCGACCCGCTCGATCCGGCTTTCGACGATGCCCGTTTCGTCGCCGCGCTGCGCTCGCGTACTTCCGGGGTCAAGAAGCTGCTGCTCGATCAGACGCTGATCAGCGGTGTGGGCAACATCTACGCAGATGAGGCGCTCTGGCGAGCACGGCTTCACCCAGAGACACCCGGCAGCGCAGTCGGCCCGCGCAAGGCAGTGGAGTTGCTCGCACTGTTGCGTGCGGTGTTCGCACAGGCGCTCGTCGAGGGCGGCACGAGCTTTGACGCGCAGTACGTCAACGTGAACGGGCAGGCGGGGTATTTCGCCCACTCGCTGAATGCCTACGGTCGCACCGGGCAGCCCTGCCCCCGGTGCGGCACCCCCATCAAGCGCATCACCTTCGGCGGGCGTGGGTCGCACTTCTGCCCGAAGTGCCAGAAGCGGCGCACCGTATCCTGAAGGCATGGCAGATGAAGCGACACGTGCGATCGCGAATCTTGGAAGAGCTGGTTGGCGATACCGCCCCTCGGTGCCGGCGGAGTCTGGGGTGCCCGGTGCGCTCGAGCACGCGTCTCCTGCGCTGCTGACGTGGGTCGACTCTTTCAGTGAGTTGTCGAGCTTCGACGATGCGGTCTGGTTTCTGAGCCGAATCGACTACGCGGTTGAGGACGCCGACGGGTTTGCGTGGAATGCCTGCGAGACGTTGAGCCTAAATGCCGCGAACACTGCCGCAGCAGTGGCTGAGGTGACCGCCTATTGGCGCGAGCACACCCCGATTCTGCTCAGCGTCTGCGGCGATTACGCGTATCTGGCGGAGCGCGCGGATGGTGCCATCGTGCACGGGGCAGAGCCCGAGTTTGAGGTCTCCACGGTGGTGGCACCTGATCTGACGACGCTGCTCAACGTGCTTGCCCAACTCGATACCCACAGTGCGGGTCTTCTCGAGCAACTCGTGTATGTCTCATAGCCAGCTCTCGCCCTCGTATGCTGGCGGGCGCGTCACGCGCAAATTCTCCGCGGCGTCCACCCGCCGCGGTGCTAGCGTGTTCAGGTCCGTTGAGCTCGCGAATTGAGGTGGTCCGTGTGGGTCGGAAAGCCGCGCCTCGCGCCACGGTGTGCGCGGATTGGCGTGCTGAGGCCGAGACCTTCGTGCTGAGTGTTCGGGCGTCCAACCCGCGAGACGCGTGGTCGGCACCCCTCCTCTGGGTCTCTGTAACCGTAGGCGTCGCGTCTGGTGGACTTGCGTGGATGGCCGCCCAGAGCAGTGCGGCGAGCGTGGTGACGGCGTTCGCGGTTGCAGCACTCGTCGCGACCGTTATCGGGTACATGCGCCTGTCGCTGCAGGCGCGAATGATGACCTTGACGCTGGGCAAACGGTCACTCGCCATCGATGATGGTGTGAGCATCGTCCAGGTACCCCTGAGCGATCTGCGCCGCCTATTGATCGTTCACGATGGCGCTTCGGCTCGTATCGCAGTCGATTCGGCTCCCAGTAGAGTTCGCTGCTCGGTCGGGGCGTTATATCGCCACAATTCGGTCGAACGATTTGTGGCCGAGGTTCCTGCACCGGCCCAGCGATGGCTCGAAGCCTCTGGGCTGGTGAACACCACATCGGTCACGCGCGGTGTGCTGCGCAGTGGCTATCGTGCGACTGGGCGGCGTCTCGAGCGCCACGTGCGGATGCCCAGTTCGCAGCGCAGCGCCTAGACTGGCACGATGACGCAGCCGTATTCGTCGCAGGTTCCGCAGCCGCAGTATCCGCAACCGCAGCAGTTTCAATATCCGTATGCCGTGTTCACGGGCGCCTACGGAGAAAACTCGACCGGTGCCTACTATCCAGCGCGCGCAGAGATCAGCAACGGGTGGATCACGCTGTGGGTCATTACTGCCACGGGGTGGGCTCAGGTGTTCAGTGTGGCGGCGACCGAGGTGACGGTGAAATCTGCAGCACAGCGCATCACCCTCGTCGTGCGGGGGCAGAGCTATCCGCTGCTCGCCGATCCGACCGTGGTCAACCGGGTGCTGCGCTACGGCATCGCAGGCACGGTCGCGACCGTGCTCGACCACGACCGATTCGCGGCGGGCGTCGACCTGAGTCGAGGCCTGACGCAAGTGTCGGCCGCCGGGTCGTGGGTGACCCAAGGAGGGCCCGAGTTCATTGCCGCCGCACGCGCATCGGGCGCTCGAACGTCGCGGATGGGCTACGGCGCACTGATGGGTATCGGTTGCGGCGCCGGGATCGCCGTTGTGCTGTTGGTGACGGTGGTCACCGTGGCCATGCTCAGCCTGTAGCCCGCTGAAACGACAGCGGGGGCCGTGCGTTGCCGCACGACCCCCGCTGATTTCGCGACTACGCGCGCGAGCGCACGCGCACTCGGCGCGCGAGCAGGAGGCCCGCACCGAGCACGATGAGCAGTGCGGCACCGCCCAGCACGCCCACCGGCAGCGCGGAAGACCCTCCGGTGACCGGGAGCTGCGACGTGGTAGCGAGCTCGTCGGCCGAGGCGATCGCGATCGGCACCCATCCGATGATGGCGCCGGACGCGTCGTACGCGGCGAGGCGGTGCTGACCGGTGACATCTTCGGGAAGCGTCACGGAGAAAGTGTTGTTCGCGCTCACCGTGTGCGTGCCGAGATCCGTCGGCGACGAGAACAGGAACGCGGCGATGTTCTGCCCCGCGTACTCGTCGCGCATGGCGACCTCGATCGTCGAGCCCGCGATTGCGGTCGGCGGGGCGACAATGCGCCCCTCGAGCTCAGCAGTCAAGTCGTCTTCCGACGGCGTGACCGAGATCGGATCGGGATCAACGCCCGGGTCAGTACCCGGGTCGGTTCCCGGGTCGGTTCCGGGGTCGGTGCCCGGGTCGGTTCCGGGATCGGTGCCGGGCTCCGTACCGGGATCAGTACCCGGTTCGGTTCCGGGGTCGGTTCCGGGATCCGTGCCGGGGTCGGTTCCCGGGTCCGTGCCCGCACCGGCGAAGGTCACCGGTGTGAATGCTTCGAGTGCCGAGTCGCGGCCACCGTGTGCGCCGATGGTGAAGACACCGCAGGTGATCCCGCTCGCGAGGCAATCGACCACTGCGCCCGAGGCGCCGATGAACTTCGACTGCACGGTGAGACCGTCGGCCGTGAAGCCGCCATCGGCGAAGACGGCTTGCGCCGACCCTGCCGTCGCCGAGTCTGGCCAGGCGATGAAGCGCTGGTTCGCCATGTCCGGAATGTAGTCGTAATCGGTGCCGAGCTTGCCACCCTGCGAGGGCGCCTTGGTCGAATATCCGAACAGCAGATACGCACCCGAGGTGTTGGTGTGCTTCTCGTAGCCGGAACCCGACACCGAGACCGTGGTCTCGTTCGCGAGATCGGCGCCCGGCGTGACGACGAGCGCGGGGCCGCCGTCGGGATCGGTGTCGATCGGCTCAGACGTCACGGTGACGACGGCGGTATCGGTCGTGACCGATTCGCCTCCACCCGTGAACACTGCGCGATACGAGTACGTGCCCTCAGCGAGCTTCGGGGTGACGAACGTCGGCTCTGTGGCACCGGCGATATCGTTCCAGACCTCGTCGACGAGCTGCTGCCACTGCACGGTCGGCGCGGGGGAGCCCGCGGCACTCGCGGTGAGTGTCGCCGTGCCGTCGACGGCGATCGTGACCGAGCTCGGCTGTTCGACGACGGTCGGCGATGCCGGGGTGAACGGGTTCTTGCCGTCGCCGAGTGGGTCGGCATGATCGATGCGCGTACCGTCCGTCGCAGCCGCATCGGTCGACACTGCTGCTGTCGCGGTGACCGGGAGCGGGGCCTTCTCCGGGTCGCGGTCGCTGCCGCTCGCGTAGAACCACGGCTGGTTCGACACGTCGAAGTAGCTCACGAACGACAGCGGGAAGCTGTTCGGGTAGGTGAGCCCGGCGCCCTGCGTGTAGCTGCGGCCTTCCCACTCGGGGGTACCCGAGAAGGTGAGTGACCCATCATTCGCCGCGGCGAGCTCACTCGCCGAGAAGGTCGCGACGACGACCCGACGGTAGCTGCTGTCGACGGGCCCGCTCCAGTGGCCGCCGCCATCGTTCCAGGCGACCTCGGCAGTGAGCGTGGCGCGACCGTCGGCTCCCACCGCGAGGTACGGATCGGCGATCGCCATGTAGAGCCCCAGGTATCCGCCATAGGGGCGGTAGATGGCGGTGCCCTGCCAGGTCAACTGGGCCTCGCCGGTCGCGGCGTTGCTCCATCCGGTGCCGTTCGCGAAGTCGAAGCCGGTAGCGCCGAGCGTGACGTTCGGCGACGCGGTGTCGCGCATCCAGTCGTGCGCGTACTGCGAGAGGTCGAGCGTGAACTGTGCCTCGCTCGCGGTCACCGCACCCGCGGGTGCTGCGCCGAGCGCGATGCCGGCCGGGGCCATCACGCTCACGGTCGCGGGGTCGCTCGCGACCTCGGAACCGCCCGAGCTGAACACGGCGCGGAACTGCGCACCCGCATCACTCGCCGCAGCGGTGAACGTGTAGGTGCTCGCAGTCGCCTGGTCGATGTCGGCCCACGTCTGGCCGTCGGTGGAGCGCTGCCACTGCACGGCAGGGGTGTCGGCCGCAGTTGCTTCAGACTTCAGTGACGTCTGCTCGCCCACGCTGACGCGGGCGGACTCCGGCTGAGCCGTGACGCGCAGGCTCGTATCGACCTCCTGCTCGTCAGCGAAGACGATGCGCGTGGTGTTGCTGGCGCGCGAGCCGTAGGCGCTTTCGACCCGGTAGCGCCAGAGCGCATCGAGCTGCTCGGTCGGTACCTGCAACTGCGACGAGAACGAGCTGGTGGTCGAGGTCGCCCACACATCTTCGCCGGTCTCTTGACGCAGGTACGGCGCCTCATCATTCAGCGGCCCAGGCTGTGCGCCGGGGAGCGTCGTGACCGAGCCGATGTCGGAGATCGCGGAGTTCCACGATTCGCCGCGCTTCGCCCACGACGTACCGTCGTCGAGGCTGTACTCGAACCAGACGCGGTTCAGGGCGATGTCGGTTCCGGCGGCCCCGTAGGCGAAATCGATGCCGGCACCCCGGGTGGCTGCATTCAGCGTCAGCGTGGAGTAGGGCTTCGGAGCGGTGATGTACTCCGTGCGGTACGAGTATGCGCCCGAATCGAGTGCGACGAGCATCGTCGTGGCGGGGCGCCAGCCGATGTGCGAGCGGAGCGATCCGGCAATCACAGTGCCGGCGACGTCGAGCGAGGTGCGGGCGGCACCAGTGTCGGTCGAGTAGCGCAGAATCGCATCGCCGCGAGCCGTCGTGACCTGCAGTTCGTTCAGGTAGCTGACGTAGGCCAGGGACGCGGCATCGTCACCGATGTCGAGCACCGAGCGCGTGGACTGCACACCTGAAGACGTGTTCGCATTCACGAGCGCAACATGACCCTCGTCATCGCTGACGGCGATGAAGCCATTGTTGTCGAGCAGCCACTGCTGCACCGATGCGAGTCCGTCGACCTTCGCGGTGGCCGGCGATGTCAGGTTGTACAGTGACACGGAGTCGACCTGACCGGGCTTGCTCGAGAAGACGTTGCCGTAGGAATCTGAAGCGAAGGATCGCGCGGCGCCGTCGAACGGCAGGGCAAAGGGCTCGCGACCTGCCTGAGGGGACAGCGCGTACGTGAGGCGCTTTCCGGCGTAGGCGTCGCCGTCGCGGTACACCGCGAGCATGCCGGTGCTGAACGGATTCAGCAGCTGCAAGTCGGCGAGCGCCACGCCCGTGAGTGACGTGAACTTCGCGGCGTCGGTCACGGTAAACGTCGAGGTCGACGCCGTACCGAGTGTGCCCGCACCGGGAGTGGTGACGGTGAGGAGCTGACGCTCACCATCGCGTTCGCCAATGACATAGACGTTGAGCGGGCGCGGTGCGGCCTGATCCCAGTCGACGGCGGCGGAAGCGGAGGTTACGGTGTCCAGGTACTGCGACAGGTCCAGGCTCTGCGTGACCTGACCGGTCTCTTCGGTGACCTGCTGCAGCACGATGCCGGCGTCGGAGGTGACAGCACGCAGCGTGTTGTTGCCGTTTTCGGAGGGCGTATCGATGAGGAGAGCCTGCGCGTTCGCACCGATCGAGTCGGGCTGTGCGGTCGGCGTGCTATCGAATCCGGCGTAGAACGGATCGTTGGCGGGTTCGCCGCCCGTTCCTGAGCCGGGGTCCTCGCTAGAGTAGAGCTGGATCTCGCTTAGCGTTGGCGTGTAGATCTCGCCGGGGAGCATGTCGGTGATCGACAGACGCACTTTGTCGGTGCTGACGTGCTCATCGAGTGCGATCGTCTTGCTGTGCCCGATACCGCCGCTGTACGAACCGAAGGTGCTCCAACTGCTCGAATCGGTGTCCCACTGCTGCAGCTGGAAGTGATCGACGCGCGGGTCGGTGCCCGAATCCGTGTATTCGTCGAGGTAGACCTCGTCGAAGGTCTTCGTTTCGCCGAGGTCGAGATCGATGGTGATGGGGAACGTGGCATCGTCGGCTGCGGCCCAACGGGTCTGCACGGAGCCGTCGACGAGGTTCGCGCCCGCGAGCGCGCCGTTGTTCCAGGGGTGGGTCGAGCTGGCGGTGACTTGGGCGCCGTGCGCGAAGTTCACGCGCCCGGTCACCGCCTGTGCGGTCGAGACGCCGCTCAGCGTGACGACTGCAACCAGCGCTGCAGCGAGCGCCGGCTTCAGGATTCTTCGGGACAAGGGATTGCATCCTTTCGGCGCGCCGAATCGAGAGCTGTTCGCGAGTCGGCGCGTGGAGTGATCAACACAGAAGAGCACCTGAGATTGCGCAGAACGCAATCATCGGAGGTTGCCGAGGTAAGCCTATCCTTAGTGTGATGACATTCTGAAACGATTCAGTAACGCTGCGGTTCGCAGGGCTGGCGCAGTTCCTGGGGTTCGTGCGGTTCGCGGGGTGCACGATGTGAGGCGGGCCGGCCCGGAGTGGTGGTGCGTGCGTGCGGGAGCTCAGTCGCGAGTCGCGGAGCGCTCGACCGCGGCGATGATGCCCGTCAGTTGATCGCGGAGCGCGACGAGCTGCTCGACGGGCAGGCCGAGTCGATCGACGACTGCGGGAGGCACCGCGAGTGCGCGTTCGCGAAGCGCCGTGCCCGCCTTGGTCGGGGCGAGGGTAAACGTGCGCTCGTCTTCCGCAACCGGTGTGCGTTCGATGAGCCCGGCCTGTTCCAGTCGCTTGATGATGGGCGAGAGTGAGGCGCGGTCGAAGTGGAGCAGTTCGGCGATCTCTCCGAATCGCAGTGGCTCGCCGCCCCAGAGTGCCAGCATGACGAGGTACTGCGGGTGTGTGAGGCCCAGTGGCTCAAGGATGGGGCGATATACCCCGATGACGCTGCGGTTCGCGACGGCGAGTGCGAAGCACACCTGACGGTCGAGTTCGAGCGGATCGCCGGGAAGCTGTGCCATGTCGACGATTCTAACTCGTTCGTGCGTGAACGAACGTGATAGCATTTCGTTTGTGCGCGAACGAAAACGACGACTCTGGCATGCGACGCCGTGGGATGGTCAGCCCGGTTTCTGGGCGGCCTGGCGGCGATTCTTCTATCAGTTCGAGGGGACCGCGCAGCTCGGCGACCCGAACGAGCCGGCGTACATCGCCCCCGCGGACCCGAAGTGCCCGATCTGTGGCGCCTCGATGAGTGCTCACCGCGTCGATCGCGGAGGCCCGGGCAAGCCGACCTACCTGCGTTGCCCGCCGAATGAGGCTACGGCTGCGCAGTCAGGGGATTCTGACCGTCCTGCGACATGATGCGGTGGGTGTGCAGCTCGAGGTCGATGAACCCGGCGATGAGGGCACGATAGGCGCCTTCGACGACGTCGGGTGAGGCGTTCGCGGTGCGCGCGAGTTCCCGTACTTTCTCGATGACCTGCTCGACGCGGGCGGGCGCGCGAACCGCGGATTCGTCTGACTTCAGCGATCCTGCGCGAACGACCCAGCGCTGACGCTCCGCGATCAGATCGACGATTCGGCGATCGAGATCGTCGATCTCGGCGCGTACCTCGGCAATGGTGGGGGTGCGCCCGGCGTCGTCGGTGTCGTCTGCCGTGCTCGTGCCGTTTACTGCCATGGGTGCGGGGGAGGCCGCGTGATCGAGTCGCAGCTCCATGCACGTGAGATCGAGCCAGGAGCCGAACTTCGCGCCGACCTCGGGGAAGGTGCCGACGCGCGTGAATCCGAATTTCTCGTGCAGGCGGATGGAGGCGGCATTCGTTGCATCGATGCCGGCGATCATCGCGTGCTTGCCGAGCAGCCGCGCCCGGGCGATGAGCTCGCCCATGAGGAGTGCGCCGACTCCCGAGCGACGCACATCAGTGTGCACATAGATGGAGTGCTCGACCGTCAGCCGATACCCCGAGAACGGGCGCCAATCGCCGAAAGACGCGTAGGCGATCGCCTCGCCGTCGCTGCGTTCGGCGATGAGAATCGGAAAGCCGGAGTGCGCGCGATCGCGCATCCAGGCACGTCGGTTCTCGATGTCGACCGGGGTCTCGTTCCAGATCGCCGTGGAGTGGAGTACCGCATCGTTGTAGATCTCGGTGATGGCCGCGAGATCGTGTTCGACGGCGTCACGCACCCGCAGCGGTGTCGGGGCTGCAGTCTGGTCGTTCGTGCTCACGGGGTTCAGGTTAGCGGGATCCCTGAGCGAACAGCCGAATCATGCCGACGGTGACTGACCCGCCCATGAGCGCTACAGCGCCGAGGGTGAGTGCGCTCGTATTCCACAGTTGGAGCGCTGCGTACGACATGCTGACCGCGAGCAGGCCGGCCGCGAGGGCGATCTGCGCGAGCATTTGCCCCGCAGTGCGGCGTATTCGCGCTTCGTTGCCTTCGTGGATGGGGAACGGCAGGTTCAGTGGCACGCGGCGAGTCGAAAGCCAGGCAAACACTGCGGCGAGCGTCGAGATGAGTACGATACCCGCGATAGCTGCCCCAGGTGGTCCCCAACCGTCTGGTTCGCCGGTGATGCCGAAATGCGTCGGCATCTCCTGGGGGAGACGGTGCAGATGCGTGGCGACGTTGCCCACCGCGATGACGGCAGAGAGGTAAGCGAGACGCCGCACCCACCCCGTTGCCTGGCCGACGCGAAATGCCGCGGGGTCAGCTGCGTCCTCGGATGCCAGGGAATTCGGGTCGTGGGCGAAATTCATGCGTTCACACTAGCTGGGTGGCCCTACCGCTACACCCGCACCATGCGCACGATCCCCACAATGAGCGAGACGACGAGGCTCACGAGCCCGGCAATCGCAAAGACGAGTATCGGCAACCGAATCAGCACGGCGAGCGCGAGACCGAGCAGCATCACCGCGACGATGCCCGTCTTCCACCCGATCATCTGCTCGCCCGCGCGGTAGAGGCGCTGGGCGTTCTCCTCGGTGAGGGGAACGGGATAGGTGAACAGTCGGGGCACGTGCGATGCGATCGCGAGCAGCACCACCATGAGGGCAAGCGCCGCGAGCACGACGAGCAGCGTTGGCTTCGGGCCGTATCCGTCTGCACGGCCAGCATTGTCGAAGTGCGTCGGGATGGCATCGGGCAGCGCTGGATACGCGAGGAGACTGCCCACCACAGTGAGGGCAGTAAGGATCAGCGCACCGCGTCGCACCCAGACCGTGCCTCGGCCCGTCGCGTACCGGCGCTCTGGCCGCGCGATCAGCGTGCCGGGCGGCGGCTCGGGAGGCAGATCGTCAGGGTGCACACGGCCACGGTACTCCTCGCACCGCACTCGCGGCAGTGCCTGTGTCGATGCCGCATCGCGCTCGCCGCAGCGCTCGCCGCAGCTCGCGTCGCCACCGTGACTCGGCAGATTGGACTGTTGCGGTGGCCGTAGAATCGCCCTATGAACTTCATGCGTCTGAGCTGGGGCATGAGCGCCGCCGTCTGGTTTGCCGTCATCGTGCTCGTCTGCATCGCCCTGGGCCCGCTCGCAGTCATCGTGGCACTGGTCTTCGGGCTCGGCCCCGACGTGTCGCTGCTCGGCGCATTCTCTGAACGCGGCAGGCTGAAGCCGAGCCGGGTGCGGCTCTACAACACGCTGCACACGATGATCACCCCGGTCGTGCTGCTCGTCATTGGGCTCATCGTTTTCTTCATCACTGGCGGGGTGAACGGTGGGTTCGTGTACGTGGCGCTCGCGGGCGCAGCCTGGTTCGTGCACATCGCTGCGGATCGCGCGTTCGGTTTCGGCTTCCGTGACGCAGACGGCACGATCATCCCGGTGGGTGTCACCATCTGACGCCTCTCGCCGCGCGCCACTGCCGGGCCGATCACAGGTTGCCTTAAGGTGAACTCAGTGCCCGCGCGGGGGTGCTGCGCTCACGATACGAGGAAGGACCGGCGTGCATCTCAAGAGCCTCACGCTCAAGGGCTTCAAGTCCTTTGCACAGCCGACCACATTCCAGTTCGAGCCCGGGGTTACCGCGATCGTCGGTCCGAACGGATCGGGCAAGTCGAACGTCGTCGATGCGCTCGCCTGGGTGATGGGCGAGCAGGGCGCGAAGACGCTGCGCGGCGGAAAGATGGAAGACGTCATCTTCGCCGGCACCTCGACGCGCGGCCCACTGGGGCGAGCCGAGGTGAAGCTCACCATCGACAATGCTGATGGCGCACTGCCGATCGAATATACCGAAGTCACGATCAGCCGCACGCTGTTCCGTAACGGCTCGAGCGAGTACGCGATCAATGGCGAGTCGTGCCGGTTGCTCGACGTGCAGGAGCTGCTGAGCGATTCGGGTCTCGGGCGTGAGATGCATGTCATCGTCGGCCAGGGACAGCTCGATGCCGTATTGCGCGCGACGGCAGAGGATCGCCGGGGGTTTATCGAAGAAGCCGCGGGCATTCTGAAGCACCGGCGGCGCAAAGAGCGCACGCTGCGCAAGCTCGAGGCCATGGAGACGAACCTCACGCGTCTGAACGATCTGGCCGGTGAGATTCGTCGCCAGTTGAAGCCGCTCGGCCGGCAGGCTGAAGTGGCGCGTGCGGCGCAGGGCATCGCCGCCGAGGTGCGCGACGCGAAGGCGCGTCTGCTCGCCGACGATGTGCACCGCCTGCGCGCCGAGCTCGATGCGCTTGCGCGCGATGAGTCGGAGCAGCACTCCGAACGCATCGTGCTGCAAGAGCAGGTCGAGCAGAAGCAGCTGCGCATTCAACGTCTCGAGCACGAGCAGCAGAGCGACGAGCTCGATGCGGCTCGACGCGTGACGATCGGCCTCGAATCGGTGCAATCGAAATTGCGCGGGCTCTACGCTCAGACGCAGCAGCGACTGACCTTCCTGGCGACGCAGGCGGAGGCGCCCGAGCAGTCGACACGACTCTCGCGTGCCTCGGTTGAGGAGGCCGGCGAGGAGGCCGCCCGGCTCGAGAGCTTGGTTCCGGAGACGGAAGCTGCATGGCAGCGGGCGCAGTCGGCGACGCGCACGGCGCAGCAATCGCTCGACGCCATCGACGAGCACATCGCCGCGCAGAGCGAACTCGTGTCGAAGCACGATCTGCAGCTCTCGCAGTTGCGCGGGCGCGCTGAAGCCGCAGAGCAGAAGCGCGCGACCGTCGCACAGGAGGTCGAACGGCGCGAGGCGGCGGTCGCCGGCGCAGAGTCCCGCGCTGAGGAAGCACGGCTCGCGCTCACCGGGTTCGAGGAGCGCGAGGATCTCGCCGACGATTCGGGCGATGCACAGTCGAGTGAAGATCGCGACGCGGCGTATCGGGCTGCGCAGGAACGACAGGCCGCTGCAGAGCAGCAGCGCGACGCGGTGCGGGATCACCTCCACCAACTGGAACAGGAACTCGCGGGGTTGGAGGCGCGTGTGAGCGCGCTGACCCGGTCGCTTGATCGTCGCGACGCGTCGGGAGCGCTCTTGAGCGATGCCCCCGAGGGCATTTTGGGTCGGGTGGCCGACCACGTGCGTGTTGCGGAAGGGTCGGAAGCCGCGATCGCTGCAGCGCTCGGCTCGTTTGCGGATGCCCTCGTCGCCGATACGGCAGCGGCTGCGGGGCGCGCCGTAGCGTCGGCTCGAACGCAGGACCTTGGCCGGTTGCGGGCCGTGATCGCAGGCGCCGCGGGCCGCGAATCCGATGGGGCTGAATCGAGCACCCACGACGCGCCAACTGTTCCTGGTGCGACGCGCGCAATCGACGCGCTCATCGACGCCCCCGCGGGGGTGCGCGGACTCCTGGAGCGCAGCTACATCGCTGCCGACCTCGACGGTGCGATCACGACGGCCGAAGCTCTAAACGCTCACTGGCCGTCAGACGGGTTCACCGTGGTGACCTCAGCCGGCGATGTCGTCACAGCGCACACGCTGAGCGGCGGGTCGGGGCAGGCTCCCTCACGCATCGAACTCACGGCAGAACTCGAACAGGCCGAGCAGCAGCGCGCCGCGGTCGCCGAGTCCGTCGCGGAGCGCGAAGTCGAGCTTGCTGAACTGCGTGCGGCCTCGAACCGCGCGAAGACCGACGCGCAGGAGGCGTTCTCTGAACTCAGAGCCGCTGATGCTCGCCTCGCCGCGGTCTCCCAAGAGCGCAATCGTCTCTCGGCGCGCGCCGAGTCGGCGGTGGCCGAGGCCGAGCGTGCCCGCCAGGCGCTCGCGTCGGTGGCCGAGTCCGCGACCGGCGCAACGGCGGAAGCAGAGCGGGCAGTCCACGCCCATGATGAGGCATCATCGAAACCCAGGCCCATGCTCGACGCCAGTCAGCGCGAGGGCGTCTGGGCTGACGTCGAGCGCGCCCGCGCAGCGGAGCTCGAAGCTCGTCTCGCACTGGAAACCGCGCGCGAACGGGCGCGCGCCGCGGCAGCGCAGCGCGCAACGCTCGCCGAGCAGTTCGAGGCTGAGCGACGCGCTGCCGACGAAGCCGCCCGACGAGCGGTGCTGCGCGCGCGGCAGGTGGCGCAGGCAGAGCGCGTCGCCGCACTGCTTCCCGCGATCCTCGACGCCTGCGATCGTTCGCTGGCCGAGGCGCGCATCGCGCAGCAGCAGGCCGAGCAGGAGCGTGCGCGCCACAGCCAAGAACTCACCCTGCTGCGCTCGGAGGAATCCGCCGTGCGACAGAAGCTGCAAACACTCACCGAGCGTGTGCACGGCGCCGAACTGAAGAGTTATGAGCGCAAGCTGCAGCTTTCTGCGCTGCTCGAGCGCTCCGGCAATGAGCTGGGACTGGTCGAGGACGTGCTGATCGCGGAGTACGGCCCTGAAGTCGCCGTGCCGATCGATACGGGGGAACCCGTGGCCGCACCCGCGACCGCTCGTTCCGATGCCCCGTCGGAAGCGCCTGCATACGCGAATGATCTCGAGGCGCAGCTCGCCGCCGAACTCGGACTCGATGTTGCGGGGGAGCGATCCGCCGAAGTGCCCGACGCAGTCTCCGCGGAGACCGAGTCGGATGCATCCGAAGCCGCGCAACCGATACGCACGGTTCCCTTCGTGCGTGCCGAGCAGGAGCGGCGGCTCGCAAAGGCTGAGCGCCGCCTCGCCGAGCTCGGACGCATCAACCCGCTCGCACTCGAAGAATTCGCGGCGCTCGAGCAACGTCACAGCTTCCTCACGGCACAGCTGCAAGACCTCGCGAAGACGCGCACCGACCTCATGGCGATCATCGCCGACCTCGATGAGAAGATGCAGGGCATCTTCGCTGCGGCGTTCGAAGACACCCGGGTGGCCTTCGCCGAGGTGTTCCCGATCCTGTTCCCGGGAGGGTCCGGCGAGATCGCGCTGAGCAACCCCGACGACCTGCTGAACACCGGCATCGACATTGCGGTGCGACCCGCCGGCAAAAAGGTCGAGCGGATGTCGCTGCTCTCGGGGGGCGAACGCTCGCTCGCGGCCGTCGCGTGGCTGATGGCGATCTTCCAGGCCCGACCGAGCCCGTTCTACATCGTGGACGAGGTGGAGGCCGCGCTCGACGACGCGAACCTCGGCCGTCTATTGCAGGTCTTCGAACGGCTCCGCGAGAATTCGCAGCTCATCATCATCACCCACCAGAAGCGCACGATGGAGATCGCCGACGCACTCTACGGCGTCTCGATGCGTCAGGACGGCATCTCCGCCGTCGTCGGCCAGCGGGTCGGCCGCGAAGAGGACTGATCCGTGACTCCCGAGGAGCTGCTTGAAGGCCCCCGGGGGCGTCGCGTGTGCCTCGAGGCGGCCATGTTGTGTGCACCCGGCGCAGTAGAGCCGAACGTTCGGCTAATTGACGCCTTAGCGCGAGTGCCCCTGAACCCGCTGACCTCAGAACTCCTGCTCGAAGCGTTGATCGAGTCTGTCGATTCCGCGCGCTACTGGCAGCCGCCAGACGGGCACGACGTGTTCGCGGCGATGCCGGAAGCCCGCCCCGGCCTCCTGCGATTCGCGCGCGCCATCGTGTCGTCCGCTGACGCGGAATGGTGGGAGCGGCCGGTGGGAGCGGCGCACGACGTCGAGACCGAGTGGATCGCGCACGAACCCGAACCGGAAGGTGGGCCGTCGCCACTCGATCCCCCCGAGAGCGCGCTCGCGGCTCTGATCGACTGGGAGAACGACACCAGGTACTGGGAGCAGCGCGCTCAATCAGAACTGCACGAGTTGCCCGATGGTCACTCCAATCACTGGTGGTCGAAGCCGCCGTGGGGGCTCGTACGCACGACGAGCGAGATCCCGCGCTTCGGGCCCGTGCAACTGCACCTGAAAGAGGATTCGCACGGCCCTGAAATCGCCGAAGTACGCGCAGTGCGCGTGGCAGATGGCGCTCGGGTGTTCCGGATCGACCGCGCGGAGCACTGGGCCGAACTCTGCCGCCGGTACCCCATAGACGTCACGCTGCAGAAGCAGTGGGATTGGCGCGAGACGACCGGGCGCCGCGGGGCATGGGTGATGCCGAACTGGCGTGCGGTTGCGGCGGACTGGGATGCCGTGCATCTCAGCGTGGCCGGATACTTGCGCAGCGCTGGGTCCGTGATCGCGTGCGACGAGCACACCGCGAGTGTGATCGCGGGGTGGGATCCGGATACCACGTACTGGTTCGGGTCGGTCGCTGTACCCGAAACGGTTGCGGTCGAATGGCGTCGCTGCGAGCCCGATACGCACGTAAACGTGCGCGCCTGGTCGCCCGTGGAGTGAGCAAACACGGCGCCGACCGCGCCGGTAGACTCGACGTATGGCAGAGCGATCCTGGTCTTTCTCGAAAGCGTTCCGCAACATCTTCAGCGGTCCCGAACTCATCACCGAGGAGACCTGGGACGACCTCGAGACGGCACTCATCACGGCAGATTTCGGCCCCGACGTCACCGACGCGATCCTCGGGGAACTGCGCGCCGATATCGAGCGGCACCGGGTCACCGAGGTGGCCGAGATGCGTCGCATGCTGCGAGACGTGATCGAAGAGCGTCTCGCGAAGTACGACCCCACCCTCAACCTGTCGGAGCGCCCCGCAGTGATTCTCGTCGTCGGCGTGAACGGGGTCGGCAAGACGACCACGATCGGCAAGTTCGCCAACTATCTCACGGCGTTCGACAAGCGCATTCTCGTCGGTGCCGCTGATACGTTCCGCGCTGCCGCCGTCGAGCAGCTCGCCACCTGGGCGGATCGCGCCGGCGTCGACATCGTGAAGCCTCAGCAGGCCGGGCAAGATCCGGCGTCGGTCGGGTTCCAGACGGTGCAGCGGGCGGTCGAGCAGCAGTACGACATCGCCATTATCGACACCGCCGGCCGGCTGCAGACCAAGGGCGGTCTCATGGATGAGCTGACGAAGGTGCGCCGGGTCATCGAGAAGCAAGCCCCGGTGTCAGAGGTATTGCTCGTGCTCGACGCGACGACCGGGCAGAACGGGCTGGCTCAAGCCGAAGCGTTCATCGAGCACGCCGGCGTCACGGGTCTCGTTCTCACCAAGCTCGACGGCTCCGCGAAGGGCGGCTTCGTGCTCTCCGTGCAGGAGAAGACCGGCCTGCCCGTGAAGCTCGTGGGGCAGGGCGAGGGTATCGGCGATCTGACGGGGTTCACCCCGCACGTGTTCGCCCAGCAACTCGTCGGGTGATCCTTACCAGGGATACCCGTAGCGCGTGACGAACAGCGCCGCCGAGACGAGCGCGAAGAGCAAGAATGTGCCTGCGATCCAGGGGCAGGCCCACCGGCTGGTGGTCGCGGTCGAACGCGTGAGCGCCGGGCGCATGGCAAGTAGGCCGATCACCTGCACGAGCGCCAGGATGCCGTATGAGGGGTCGGCGAAGAGCCACGCCAACGGCACGAAGTGCAGGGCGACGCAGAGCCCGATCCACCATCCGTACCAGCGCGTCGCGCCGCGACGAGCGAGGACGATGCAACCGCCGCCGATGAGCACGGCCTCGGCGAGCACGATGACTCCGAACACCCAGTAGTTGCCCTCGAGTGCACTCGGCGTCGACCAATTGCGCCACACCAGCAGGCCGAATGCGACGGAGACGAGCAAGCCGATGACCGAGCCCGCACCCCACCACCCGCTCAGGCGTTTGGGCGGATCTTCCTGCGACCAGCCGAACCAGCCGCCGGCCATCAGGGCAAGCCACGCGATCGCGGTGGCCTGATCTCGGAGAAACTCGGTCAGCATTGGGGGACTCCTCGTGGATACACGGGTGATGCGTTCAGCGTAACGTCACACCCGTGACCCGCGATAGAATGCTGGGGCTATGGCTACTTTCGGAAACCTCTCGGCTCGACTGACCGAATCCCTCAAGAACCTCCGTTCGAAGGGCAAGCTGTCGGCTTCCGACGTCGACAGCACGGTCCGCGAAATCCGGCGCGCGCTGCTCGAAGCCGACGTAGCGCTCGACGTCGTCAAGGAGTTCACCGGCAAGGTGCGCGAGCGGGCGCTCGGCGATGAGGTGAACCAGGCGCTCAACCCCGCACAGCAGGTTGTGCAGATCGTCAACGAAGAGCTCGTGACGATTCTCGGCGGCGAGCAGCGTCGACTCGAGTTCGCGAAGAACCCGCCGACCATCATCATGCTCGCGGGTCTGCAGGGTGCCGGTAAGACGACGCTCGCCGGCAAGCTGGCCAAGTGGCTGCGTGATCAGGGGCACACGCCGTTGCTCGTCGCCTGCGACCTGCAGCGCCCCAACGCGGTGACCCAGCTCGGCGTCGTAGCCGAGCAGGCGGGTGCCGAAATCTTCGCGCCCGAGCCGGGCAATGGCGTCGGTGATCCGGTGCAGGTCGCAAAGCGCGGCGTCGCCGAAGCGAAGGCGAAGCACCACGACTTCGTCATCATCGATACCGCTGGTCGTCTCGGTGTCGATGCCGAGCTGATGCAGCAGGCCTCCGACATTCGCAAGGCGACGCAGCCCGACGAGGTGCTCTTCGTCATCGACGCGATGATCGGTCAAGACGCCGTCGCGACGGCGCAAGCGTTCCAGGAGGGCGTTGATTTCACCGGTGTCGTGCTGACCAAGCTCGACGGCGATGCGCGCGGTGGTGCGGCGCTGTCGATCCGCAGCGTGACCGGTCGCCCGATCCTGTTCGCCTCGACCGGTGAGGGGCTCGGCGATTTCGAGCCGTTCCACCCCGACCGTATGGCGAGCCGCATCCTCGACCTCGGTGACATTCTCACGCTGATCGAGCAGGCGCAGTCGGCGTTTGACGAAGACGAAGCGCGCAAGGTCGCCGAGAAGATCGCGAAAGACGCGTTCACGCTCGATGACTTCCTCGGTCAGATGCAGCAGCTGCGCAAGGCCGGTTCGCTGAAGAAGATGATGGGCATGCTGCCCGGCATGGGCAAGATGCAGGCCCAGCTCGACAACTTCGATGAGCGCGAGATCGTGCACACCGAGGCGATCATCCAGTCGATGACGAAGGCCGAGCGCGATAACCCGAAGCTGCTCAACGGCTCACGCCGACTGCGCATTGCGAAGGGCTCGGGCATGACCGTGACCGATGTGAACCAGCTCGTGCAGCGGTTCGACCAGGCCGCGAAGATGATGAAGACCGTTGCTCGGGGTGGCGTGCCACAGATTCCGGGCATGGGTCCGATGCCGGGCATGGGTGGCGGCGGTCGCAAGAAGCAGCAGCAGTCCAAGGGCAAGGGGAAACAGCGTTCGGGCAACCCGGCGAAGCGCGCCCAGGAGGCCGCCGGCCTCCCCGCACAGCCGGCAGCGGCTCAGGGCGGCTCGGGCTTCGGGCTCGGCTCGAGCGGCGCGCAGCCGAGTGAGCAAGACCTCGCGAAGCTGCAGCAGATGCTCGGCAAGGGGCTGCGCTAGTCCCTGCGCATGATTGACGAAGCGGGCCGTGGCGGCGCTGGGCGCGGCGACGCACGGCTTGCGATGTTCCGTGCGGAATGGCCGCGGCGCGTGGCGTGGTCGCGTGTGCGTGCAGAGGCTCCCCAAGCGTTTCGGCAGGCGGCACTCGGGGGAGTGCTGATCGCTCCGGCTGTTGCGTGCACGCTGCTCTGGACCTGCCTGGTGCTCGAGATGCCCGTACCTCTGGTGCTTCCGGGATGGTTGGAGGCTCTGCGCGGGCTGTTCACTGTTGCTGGCATGTGGCTCTCGATCATGCTCTGGTTGGCAGCGCTGCTGCTCCTGCGCATGCCTGCAGATACGCGGCGAGGGCTCGCGTTCGCGGAGTTTGCGGAACGTCGGGGGCTGAGATTCGCGCGTTATGGCATCACGCCGCCCGAGCAGGGGGTGCTGTTCGGCGAGGCTGCTGGGACACCCGCGCCACCGTTGCCGCGTCGTCTCGCAGGGCGCGTGTCCGCGCCGGGGTCGGCTGGGGCACGATACCGCTCTGAATTCTGGCTCGCCTCGGAGTCGTCGATGTGGCATCGCCGATCGCGCACCCAGATCGCGGCCCCTGCCGATCTGCAGCTCGGCCTCGCCGTGTTTGCCGGCGGCAAGAATGACCCACGCGGCCCGCTCGGCACATTCCGGTTTGCGAGCTTCCAATCCGCACGCCCGTTGCCGCACCTGTTCATCGACGCGCGTCGCAACGGCCGGGTGCGGGCCGTGCTGCGCGGCGGCCAACAGCTTGAGCTCGAAGGCGATTTCGGTCGGCACTTCGTGCTGCACGTCCCCAGCGGATACGAGCGGGATGCGCTCGAACTGCTCACCCCCGACGTGATGGCGTGCCTCATCGATCTCGGCCGGTTCTGGGATGTCGAGATTGTCGAGGATCGCGTTATCGTCGCGTCCACTCGCGTGCGGCGGCGCTTCGATCGAGCCGAAACCACTGCACTGCTTCGATTTGCCGAGATCTGGGGTGCGGAGCTCGCTCACCAAGTGGCGACCTACAGCGACCCGCGTGCCTCGCGGCCACGGCTCGACATCGACATCGCGGGGCGGCGCCTCCGGCGGCGGTCGGCGGTGTGGAACACCGCCATCGGCGCTGTGGTCGTGGCCGCACTGCTCGCGTTTCCGTGGGTGTTGGGAGCGATTCTCGACTAAAAGTCCAGGTCGTGACGAAAATTGCAAATGCGCCGCGAGTGTGGCAAACTTGACGAGTTCGCGCATCTCGCGCGCCCACGCTTCCGTACCGCCCCGCCGGCAGGTTCGGCGTCGTTCACTTTCATCAAGGAGTCACTCATGGCTGTCAAGATTCGTCTGAAGCGCCTCGGCAAGATCCGCGCACCGTACTACCGCATCGTCGTCGCCGACTCGCGCACCAAGCGCGACGGTCGCGTGATCGAGGAGATCGGCAAATACCACCCGACCGAGCACCCCTCGTTCATCGAGGTCGATTCCGATCGTGCGCAGTACTGGCTGAGCGTCGGCGCACAGCCGACCGAGCAGGTCGCCGCCATCCTGAAGCTCTCGGGCGACTGGGGCAAGTTCACGGGCGAGGGCAACACCGAGTCGCAGATCCTCGCTCCCGAGGCCAAGGCCGTCTTCGAGGCTGACGCTTCGAAGAAGACCGTGCTGCGCCCCAAGGCTGAGAAGCCTGCTGCAGCTCCGGCTGAAGAGGCGACCGAGGCTCCGGCCGAAGAGGCCGCTGCAGAGTCGACCGAGGCGTAATTCTCTTGGCTGAACAGGCGCTCTCCGACGCGCTGGCGCACCTCGTGCGCGGCATCGTCGATCACCCGGATCGCGTGCGCGTCGACGCTCGCGATTCCGGTCGCGGCGACGTGCTCGAGGTGCGTGTGCACCCGAGCGATCTCGGCCGCGTGATCGGCCGCGGCGGGCGCACGGCGTCATCGTTGCGCACGCTGGTCTCGTCGCTCGCCGACGGCGATCGGGTGCGTGTCGACGTCGTCGATACCGACGGTGCCGATTCCGAAACGGAGAGCGGCGCCTGATGGCCAACCCGAATGGGCGTTCGCAGGCTCCCCGTCCCGCTAGCGGGGCGGGGAGTTTGCGCGTTGGCCGCCTCACGAAACCGCACGGTCTCAAGGGTGGCATCAAGCTCGAACTCTTCACCGATAACCCCGAACTGCGCTTCGTGCCCGGGGCCGAGTTTCACCTGCAGGTGCCGGCCGAATCCGAATGGTTCGGTCGCACCATCACGCTCCGCGAGCTGCGCTGGTTCAACGATTCACCGGTCGGGTTCTTTGCGGAGGTCGGCGACCGCACCGCGGCCGAAAGCATTGTCCGCGCGATTCTCTGGATCGATGAGCAGGCGGTCGAAGCCGGCGAAGAAGAGAATGCGTGGTATCACCACCAGCTCGTCGGCCTCGATGTCGTGCGCGACGCACCCGGAGCCGATGAGCCGCCGGTCAAGCTCGGCGTCGTCAGCGAGATCCAGCATTTGCCCGCGCAAGACCTGCTGGTCGTGAAGACGGAAGACGGCACGGTGCTCGTGCCGTTCGTCGAGGCGATCGTGCCCTCCGTCGATATTGCCGCCGGAGTGGTGCGGGTCACCCCGCCGCCGGGGTTGTTCGACGCGTCCGAGGCTGAGGACGCACGGTGAAGATCGACGTCGTCTCCATTTTTCCGGGGTACTTCGACGCGCTCGAGCTGTCGCTTCTGGGCAAGGCGCGACAGCGAGGGCTCATCGACCTGCGAGTGCACGACCTGCGCGAGTCCGCGCACGACAAGCACCGCACGGTCGATGACACCCCGACTGGGGGTGGCGCCGGCATGGTCATGAAGCCGGAACCCTGGGGTGCAGCACTCGATGCCGTACTCACGGCTGACGACGCCGGTGATGATCCGCTCGTGATCTTCCCATCGCCTGCGGGTGACGTCTTTACGCAGGCGATGGCGCGAGAGCTCGCAGATGAATCGCATCTCGTCTTCGGCTGCGGCCGCTACGAGGGAATCGATCAGCGCGTGTTCGACGAATACGCGTCACGCGGTCGCGTGCGTCTCGTGAGTATCGGCGATTACGTGCTCAACGGGGGCGAGGTGGCGACGATCGCCATGATCGAAGCCATCGGGCGCCTCGTGCCGGGAGTCGTCGGCAACCCCGAGAGCCTCGTCGAGGAGTCGCACGAAGAAGACGGGTTGCTCGAGTACCCCAGCTACACGAAGCCGGCGACCTGGCGCGATCGTGCGGTGCCCGAAGTACTGCTCAGCGGTAACCACGCGGCGATCACGCAGTGGCGCCAGGAGCAGCGCGTGGAACGCACGCGCCGGGTGCGCCCTGAGTTGCTGCCCCGGGCCTTGCGCGGGGATACGCGCGGTCGTCACGCCGCAGACGACTAGCCCAGTCGCACTAGGCTGGACGCATGCGTGATGTGCTCTCAGCCGTCGTCGGAAAGACGGTACGACAGATCGCCCGCCTGCGCGGCGGCGGCTCTGCACTGCCCGGCCTGGTGATCGAGAAGATCGACCCCGGCTTCCTCGGGAGGGTGCTGGGCAGGTTGCCGTACGGTGTGGTGGCGATCAGCGGTACGAATGGCAAGACGACCACGACGAAGATGGTCGTCGAGCTGTTGGAAGCACGCGGGCTTCGGGTGTTCACGAACCGCACCGGATCGAATTTCTCCCGCGGTGTCGTTGCTGCGGCGATCCAGGAGGGCGATGTGCGGGGGCGCCTCGACGCCGATATCGCCGTGCTCGAACTCGATGAGGCGCACGCCATGTACTTCATCGATCGCGTACCGCCCCGGTTCACGCTCCTCCTCAACGTGCTGCGCGATCAGCTCGACCGCTTCGGCGAGATCGACACGACGGCCAAGCTGCTCGAGCGCATCGCAGATGCGACCACCGAGGGGTTGGTCGTGAACCGGGAGGATCGCCTGGTCGCCGCGATCGGTGAGCGCACGCGGGCCCGCGCCGGCGTCGCAACGGAGTTCAGCGGCGGCGCGTCGATCGATGTGCGTGAATTCGGGCTCTCGAACGACCTGCTCGCCACGTTCCCGAGCGACGATGACTTCCATACGACTGCTGCCGGTTCGGCCGAGGGTGCGGAGGTGCGCGAGCCAGCCGACGTGACGCTCCTCGAAGTCGGTGACCACGAAGCCCTGTTCTCGATCGATGGGGAGCACCTGCGCACCACGCTTCGCCTCGAAGGGCTCTACAACACTTTCAACGCCGCGTCAGCACTCGCACTGGTGCGTCAGATCATCGATGCCGGCCCGATCGATTCCGCAGCCGCTCCGCAGGCCGCGACTGCGACGAGTGCAGAACTCGTCACCGCGCTCGCCGAGATTCGCCCCGCCTTCGGTCGGGGTGAGCAGCTCGAACTCGACGGGCAGCCCCTCGAGCTCGTACTCGTGAAGAACCCCGCCGGGTTCCGACTCGGCCTTGCGTCGTTCGAGGCGACCGGGGTCGCCGCGATGATCGCGATCAACGACCAGTATGCCGACGGGCGAGATATGTCGTGGCTCTGGGACGTCGACTTCACTTCGCTTTCGGCGGCCGGCGTCGACACCGTCTCGGGCACGCGCGCCTGGGACATGACACTTCGGCTCGAGCACGATGACGTGCCGGTCGCACGCGTCGACGAAGATTTGCGCGCGGCGCTTGCCGCGTTCCGGGCGCACACGACGGGTCGACCTCGGCGCATCTACTGCACCTATACCGCGATGCTCGAACTGCGTCGTGCGCTTGCCGAACTGACGGATGTGGAGGATGTCTGGTGACCGATCGCGAACTCACCATTGTGTCGCTGTACCCGCGCGACATGAACATCTACGGCGACCGGGGCAACGTCCTCGCACTCACTCGTCGGGCGACCGCGCAGGGATTCAGCCCTCGGGTGGTCGAGGTGAATCCCGGTGACCCGATGCCCGAGTCGGTCGATATCGTCGTCGGGGGCGGCGGGCAGGATTCGGGTCAGGGCCGTGTTGCGCTCGATCTGGGCGTGCGCGCCGATGAGATTCGGGCGCTTGCTGCCGACGGGGTGCCGATGCTCATGATCTGCGGCCTCTACCAGCTCTTCGGGCACCGTTTCGTGACGCACCAGGGCGAGGAGCTCACCGGCATCGGGGTGCTAGACGTCGAGACGCTCGGCGGCACCGAGCGAATGATCGGCAACATCGTGCTCGACACCTCCGAGTTCGGCGAGATCATCGGATACGAGAACCACAGCGGCGCGACGACGCTCGGCCCGGGGTCGCAGCCGCTCGGTCGCGTGGTGCAGGGCGCGGGGAATGCGCCAGGCGCCGGTTTCGAGGGCGCCCGCACGGGCAATGTCATCGGAAGCTACCTGCACGGTTCGTTGCTTCCGAAGAACCCGGCGCTCAGCGACTTCCTGATCGGTGAAGCGGCGCGCCGACGCTACGGAACGTTCACCCCCGTTGCTGCCGACAGTGACCTCGTGCGCAACGCGCGTGCGAGCGCGAAGAAGCGCCCGCGCTAGTCAGTCGACTGCGGTACGGTACTGCCCGCGGGGGTGTCATTGCCGCGATGACACGCCCGAATGATGCGACGAAACATTTCTGGACGAGTCCGGGAATATTCGTTTGCATGTAATAGTTGTGTTCAGCAGTACCTCGCACGACCAACGAAAGGCACGTCATGAGCATTACCGCAGAGCAGATCCCCGGCTACCGCGTCGGAACCTGGAACATCGACCCCACGCACTCAGAGGTGGGCTTCTCCGTGCGCCACCTCGCGATCAGCAAGGTCAAGGGCAAGTTCGAGTCGTTCGAGGCGACCTTCACCACCGGTGAGAACCCGCTCGACTCCACCGTGACCGCGAGCGCCGACGTGGCTTCGGTGAACACGAACGAGAAGAACCGCGATGGCCACCTCGCGACCGGCGACTTCTTCGCGGCCGACGAGTTCCCGAAGCTCACCTTCGTGTCGACGGGCGCGCGCGAGGAGAACGGCGACTTCTTCGTGGACGGCGATCTCACGCTGCGCGGCGTGACCAAGCCGGTCACCTTCGCCTTCGAGTTCGGCGGCTTCGGTGAGGACGCGTACGGCAACTACAAGGCGGGCTTCACCGCGACCACGGTCGTGAAGCGCGAAGATTTCGGCCTCACCTGGAATGCTCCGCTCGAGAAGGGCGGCCTGCTGCTCGGCTCCGACGTCACCATCACGCTCGACGTGCAGGCGGCGCTCGCCCAGTAATCGTGCGCCCACGGGCGACCAGAGCGATTGGGGTAGCTTCGGACGGGTGCGCGCCGCGAAAGCGGCTGCGCCACTGGTCCGAAGTTACCCCAATCGGCGTTTTGCGCGGTGCGGCGGCGGTGCGGCCGGGCGTTTTGGGCAGTGCGGCGCCGCGGCACTGCGGCGGCGCCGTGTCGCCGCGTCAGTCGAGCTCGCCGGTGATGCGACCGCGTACGCGTCGCAAATCCTCCATCAGCGAGCCGATGAGCACCCAGTGCTCCGGGTTCGGTCGAGGGATCGTGAACGGCGTCGTCAACGCGGGCGGCTCCGCGTGCGTCGAATCAGCCGTCTCAGGCGCGGCGACGAGCAGCTCGAGGTCGTGCGCCGCGCGGCGCATCTCTTCTGCCATGCCGATGACCGATGGATCGTCGACGAGGTCGGCGGAGTAGTTGTCGGCGAGCGCGCGGGCCATGCCGATGACCTGTGTGACGATGCGCTGCAGTCGCTGAAACTGGTCATCGTCGATTGCCAGGCCTTCGCGATACCGGCGGCTTCGCGGGTTGAAGCGCAGGCTCTCGCGCGCCTGGCGCAGCAGCGCGTGCACGCGGGTCCGCTCGTCTTGGAGCCCGCGCGCCTCGGCAAGCATCTCTGCGAGCCACGCGGCGTCACGCGGCTCTTCCAGCGCATCTGCGATGCGGCGAAGCACCGCCGCGGAGTGCTGCGTGAGATCGACGATCGCGAGGTGCACGGACGTCGTGCGCACGGGTGCAACGATCAGCGCATTGAGCAGCACGCCGATTGCTGCACCGATGGCAGTCTCGATGAGTCGTTCGGCGCCGTAGTGCAGCTTGATGCCCCCGAGCGCGATCATGAGCAGTGCGCTGATCGCCACCTGATTCGCCGCCGACGGGGTCATGCGCAGCAGCCAGCCCACGCCCATCGCGACGATGATGGCCGCGATGAAGAGCCACGACTGCGGACCGAACAGAGCGCCGGCACCGATTGCGACGGAGACCCCGACGAATACGCCGATGACGCGCTCCAGACCGCGGGTGAGCGACTGATCCACGTTGTCTTGCATCACGATCAGTGCCGCGATCGCGCCAAAGATCGGGAGCTGTTCGGGGAAGATCGCGAGGCACACGAACCAGGTCAGAATCGCTGCCGCCGCGCCCTTCGCGAGCTGCCACCATGCCGGTCGTACGGAGACGGTGAACCGGCCGGTGAGGTCACGGTTGAACCGTCGCCACGGGCGGGTGACCGGGCTCGTCACAGGAGATCCAGCTTGCGCAGCTCCTCGCGCAGTGTGGCGCCATCGGGGCCGTACACCCACGGCACACCGCTCGTGCTGCGGTGCAGTCGCGCCTTCGACCGGCCACCGGCGAGCACGGCTTCGCCCACGGAGAGCTGGCGGATGAGCACCGCGGCTACGCTCTCGGGGTGCGCCATGGCGAACTCGTGGTACAGCGTCTCGTCGTGCTGGCCGTCGTCGCCGATCAGTACCCATTTCACGCCGGGGAACTCGCGCGCGATGCGCCGAAGTTCGCGGCTCTTGTGCTCGCGGCCGCTGCGGAACCAGCGGTCGTGAGTCGGACCCCAGTCGGTCAGCAGCAGCGGACCCATCGGGTAGAGGTTGCGCGCGAGGAAGCGGCTGAGTGCCGGGGCCGCATTCCAGGCGCCTGTCGACAGGTACATGACGGGGGAGCCCGGATGCTCGGCGACGAGGTGATCGAGCATGACGGCCATGCCGGGAGTGGCGGATCGCGCGTGCTCGTCGAGCACGAAACTGTTCCAGGCGGCCACGAACGGTCGGGGCAATGCCGTGATGAGGATCGTGTCGTCGATGTCGGAGATGACGCCCAGCCGGGCGTCGGGGGTCACGACATTGACCGGGGCGTCGGCCGCTTCGCTGTCGCCGGCCTGCAGCGTGACGGTGTGCCAGCCGGGTTCGAGGCGCACCGGAACCATCGCATCGATGACGCCGCCGCGATCTGCGATCACCTCGGTCACCGGCTTGCCGTCGATGAGCACGCGAACCGGCTGATGCGGCACTGACAAGCTCGTGAAGGTGCGCCAGCCGCGCACGCGAGAGACCTCGGCCACGTCGGGCCGGAAGCGCGTGTGCTCGCGGCTTTCGGGCCGCAGATACAGCACGCGGCCGAGTACGCGCACCCACTCTGTCGTGCCGTAGCCGATGTACGGGATCACCGAAGGCTTCTTGCCCCGGGAGATCGCGCGACGTGCGCGCCGCACGTGGAGCCAGTCTTCCAAACGAGCCGCGAAGCGGGGTCGGTGGTCGGGCTGCACGGGCGAAGTCACCGTGCCAGTCTAGGGCGTGGGGTCGTCGTGAAGCTTAGCGTCCACGTCGAGGTGCCGTTGCTCGCGCTTCAGGAACCAGCGCTTGACGAGCCAGACGGAGATGGCGACGACCACGGCGAACCCGGCGAAGATGAAGCCCGCGCCTTTCACCTGACCGGCAAGTTGGTCGAAGCCCGCAGCGGCACCGGAGCCGAGCGATACGACGATCAGTGCCCAGACGACGCTGGCCGACGCGGTCCACGGGAGGAAGCGGCGGTATCGCATGCCCGCCATCCCTGCGGTGAGTGGAATGAGCGAGTGCAACACGGGGAGGAACCGTGACAGGAACACGGCGACGCCCCCGCGTTCGCCGAGATAGTGCTCGGCGATGCGCCAGTTGCGCTCGCCGAGCTTGCGCCCGGCCCGGCTCGCACGGATGCGCGGCCCGGCCCAACGACCGAGGAAGAAGCCGATGCTCTCGCCGCCGATGGCGCCGAGGACGAGAGCGATGACGAGCCAGACGAACTGCGGCGTCGAGGTGACGCCGACCGACGCGACGAGTGCGATGGTGTCGCCGGGCACGATGAGCCCGACGAAGACCGACGTTTCGAGCAGCATGCCGACTCCGGCGAGCAGCGTGCGCAGCACCGGATCGAGGTCGCGGATCCACTCGATGAGCGTGCTGAGGAAGTCGGTCACGCCCCAGAGTGTAGCGATCCGGCCCGAAAAACTGACCGGTGCGGCACGCCAGATGTCGCGTGCGAAACCCGATATGTGCGACCTCACTCGGCGTCGAGAGATATTCCGTTCGACCCCGAGTGAAATATGCTTCGACGCCAAACCAAACTCGCAGCAAACTCACAGACTCGGTAGAATCGAGTCAGTCGGCATCCCGCCGATGGCTCCGGCGAGAATGACATCTCGTGGCGGATCTCACTAAGGGAGTGCATCTCTGAGTGAGGTGCGCGCTCTGTGTTCAGGAGCGTGAAATGAACGAGTTCCTCGATCCGTTGACCCTGTCCAGGTGGCAGTTCGGGTTGACAACGCTGTACCACTTCATCTTCGTGCCGCTCACGATCGGCATGTGCCTGCTCGTTGCGATTCTGCAGACGGTGTGGGTGAAGACCGGCAAAGTGAAGTACCTGCGGCTCACGCGGTTGTTCGGCAAAATCTTCCTCATCAACTTTGCGATGGGCGTCGTCACCGGCATCGTGCAGGAGTTCCAGTTCGGCATGAACTGGTCGAACTACTCCCGCTTCGTTGGCGACATTTTCGGTGCACCGCTCGCGATGGAGGGCCTCATCGCCTTCTTCTTCGAAGCCACCTTCATCGGCCTCTGGATCTTCGGCTGGGACAAGCTGCCGAAGAAGATCCACGTCATGACCATCTGGTTCGTCTGGCTCGGCACCGTCGCCTCGGCCTACTTCATCCTCGCGGCGAATGCGTTCATGCAGAACCCCGAGGGCTTCACGATCAACGAGGAGCGCGGTCGCGCCGAGCTCGAGAGCATCGGTGCCGTACTCACCAACCCGGTCGCGGTGACGCAGTTCCCGCACACCATCTTCGCCGCGGTCATGTTCGCCGGCGTGGTCATCGTGTCGACGGCCGCCTGGCATCTGCGTCGCGGGCAGCACGTCGAGGAGATGCGCACGGCGCTGCGCTTCGGTGCGTGGACGAACATCATCGCGTTCATGGGGGTGGGCCTCACCGGCCACTCGCTCGGCATGGTGATGACGGAGACCCAGCCGATGAAGATGGCCGCGGCCGAGGCCCTCTACAACAACGCCTCGGGTGCCGACGCCTCGTTCTCGATCTTCAGCCTCGGTACGCCCGACGGTGCTCATGAGATCTTCTCGATCCGTGTGCCGTACCTGCTGTCGTTCCTCTCGAACGGTACATTCAACGGTTCCGTCGAGGGCATCCGCGATCTGCAGGCCGAGTTCACTGCGCAGTACTGCGGCGCGGATTCGCTGCTCACCTGCCCGAGCGATGGCCAGTTCGCTCCCATCATCTGGGTCACCTACTGGGCGTTCCGCTGGATGATCGGCCTCGGGGCACTCGCGGCGCTCGTCTCCGCGGTCGGGCTCTGGATCACCCGGAAGAACGCGGAACTGCCCGATTGGGTGTGGCGAGTCGCCATCTGGACCGCGCCGCTGCCGATGCTCGCGTCGCTGGTGGGATGGATCTTCACGGAAATGGGCCGTCAGCCCTGGATCGTCTTCGGAGTGATGACGACGGAACAGGGCGTGTCACCGGGGGTTCCCGGATGGGCGATTCTCATCTCGCTCATCGTGTTCACCGTGGTCTACGGATCGCTCGCCGTGGTCGAGTTCAAGCTGATCACGCGGGCCGCCAAAGAAGGGCCGCCGGAGATCGCACTGGGCGATACGACCGACGGCGGATCAGGCGAACCCGACCATCAGCAGCTCGCGACGGTCTACTAGGAGACGGACATGGAACTCACCACACTCTGGTTCTTCATCGTCGGCGCGATGCTGATCGGGTACTTCGTGCTCGACGGGTTCGACTTCGGCGTCGGCATGTCGTTGCCGTTCCTCGGGAAAGACAACACCGACCGTCGACTCATCATCAACACCATCGGCCCGGTCTGGGACCTCAACGAAACCTGGCTGATCGTCGCCGGCGCTTCGCTGTTCGCCGCGTTCCCCGAGTGGTACGCCACCATGTTCTCGGGGTTCTACCTGGCACTGCTGGTGATCCTCGTCGCCCTGATTCTGCGCGGGGTGTCGTTCGAATACCGGCACCTCGGCAAGGGGCAGCAGTGGACCCGCTGGTTCGATCAGTTCATCTTCTGGGGCTCCGTCATCCCTCCGCTGCTCTGGGGCGTCGCGTTCGCGAACCTCGCGCAAGGGTTGCCGATTGCCCCGATGGAGAACGGCGGATGGCTCTATGAGGGCACGCTGCTGACGCTGCTCAACCCGTACGGACTGCTCGGCGGGTTGACGATGCTGCTCATCACGTTCACCCACGGGCTGGTCTTCGTGTCGCTGAAAACGGCGGGCGAGATGCGCGAACACGCGCGGGCGCTCGCCACGAAGGTCGGCGTCGCGGCGATCGCCACCGGTGCCGCCTTCCTGGTCTGGACGGTGCTGCAGCACCTCGACAGCCCGTGGCTCTGGGCCATCGTGGCGAGTGCGGTCGTCGCCGCCGTCGCCCTGATCGGCGGATGGATGGCGAATGTGCTGGGCCGCGAGGGCTGGGCGTTCACCGGCAACGCGGTGGCGATCGCCTTCGCACTTCTCGCGATCTTCATGTCGATGTTCCCGAACCTCATGGCATCGAGCATCGATCCCGCCTACTCCATGACGGTGGCCGGGGGAGCGAGTTCGCAGAAGACCCTGGAGCTCATGACCTGGGTCGCGGTCTTCACACTGCCGCTCGTGCTCGCGTATCAGACGTGGACCTACTGGGTCTTCCGGAAGCGCTTGACCCGCGACGCGATCCCTGCGGGCGCGCACTGATGCCGGTGGTCCGGGGTTTCATCTGATGTGAAGCCCCGGGCTCCCGTAGACTGCCTCGAGCGGCTCCGCACCGCACCGCTTCGACTTGTCAGGAATCTCGTGAAACCCTTCGACCCGAGACTGCTTCGCTATGCGCGCGCAGCCCGCGGCGTTCTGCTCATCGGGGCCGGTCTCGGCCTGCTGCGCACCGGGGCAGTACTCGCCTGGTCATGGTGCCTGGCGCAGGCGATCACCGCTGCGGCGCTCCCATTCATGGACGGGATTCCCGGAGTACGGGGTCGCATCGACGAGGGGGCGTTCGCTCCGGATCAGGTGCCGTGGCTCGTGGCCGGTGCTCTGGCTGCCGTGCTCGTGCGATCCGCCGCGAGCTGGGGCATGGACGTCGTCGCCGCGCGGGGCGCCGTCGCCGTGAAGGCGCAGCTCAGGGCTGCGGCGCTCGACGCGCTCGACCGCCGTACCCCGCAGCGTGATGGCGGCGCGAGCGACGCCGAGCTCGCGACGGTGCTCGGGCGCGGGCTCGACGCGCTCGACGGCTATTTCTCGGGGTACATTCCCCAGCTGATCCTGACTGGGGCGGCGACGCCGATCCTGATCCTTGCCGTGCTCCTCGCCGATCCACTGAGCGGCCTGATCGTCGTCGTGGTGTTCCCCGTCATCCCGGTGTTCATGATTCTGATCGGCCTCGCAACGCAAACGGTGCAGGATCGGCAGTGGGATCAGCTGCAGCGACTATCGTCGTCGTTCGTCGATGTCGTCGCAGGCCTCGCGACGCTGCGGATCTTCGGGCGCGAGCGGCGTCAGGTCGCGCGCATCGCTCGGGAGACCGACGAGTACCGCTCGCGCACCATGACGGTGCTGCGCGTCACGTTCCTCTCCGGGTTCGTGCTCGACCTCGCCGGCACGTTTTCGATCGCGCTGGTCGCTGTGACGGTGGGCACGCGGCTCGTCAGCGGAGAGTTTCCCCTCGGACTCGGCCTGTTCGTACTCCTGCTACTGCCGGAGACCTTCGTGCCGATTCGGCAGGTGGGCTCGGCCTTCCACGCGTCGACCGAGGGTCTCGCGGCCGCCACCCGCGTCTTCGACATCATCGAAGACGACGGCGACGCTGCACGTGTGCGCTCGGCGACTGCTGCGGCGCCGGCTGCAGCGGGGGCGGGCGCCGATGCGGAAGCGGTTCGCGGCGTGCGTTTCGACGCCGTGAGTGTGGCGCGCGGTGGGCGCCGCGTGGTGGGCCCCGTGAGCTTCGACGTCGCCCCCGGCGAGGTCGTCGCGCTCGTGGGCCCTTCGGGCGCCGGCAAGTCCACGCTGCTTGCAGCCCTCCTCGGCTTTACCGCGCCGATTCGCGGTACGATCACCGCGCCCGAGCGCCTCGCGTGGGCCGGCCAGCGCCCGGGCCTCCTGCACGGCACGATCGCCGACAATGTCGCGCTCGGTGCCGATTCCATTGATCATGAGCTGGTGCGGTCGGCACTGGCCGACGTGGACCTCGCAGACCTTGATACGGCGTTCGAGCTCGGCGCCGGTGGTACCGGGGTGTCAGGCGGACAGGCGCAGCGCATCGCCGTGGCGCGCGCACTGTACCGGGCGCGCGTACTCGACTGCGGCGCGCTCGTGCTCGATGAACCGAGCTCTGCCCTTGACGCCGCGAGCGAGGCGCGCATCGGCATGATCGCCCGCGCCGAAGCCGACGCCGGCCGTGCCGTGCTCCTCGTGACGCACCGCGCCGCGCTGCAGGCGACGGCCGACCGCGTCGTGCAGGTTGTTCCAGCCGCCGCCGAAGCTCCCGGCACCGAAACGTCCGTCTCGGAGGTGGCATGATGAGTCGGCTCACCGAAACCGCGCAGCGAACGGACGGGCAGCGCACCGGCCTGAGGCGCACCGCAGCACAGCGGGCCGTGCTCGAGCGCGCGATGCCCAGCCGTCGACGTCGTGCTCCCGGCATCGTGCTGGGCATTCTGGCCGATGCCTGCGTGGTGGGCCTGCTCGGTCTGAGCATGTGGCTCATCGTTCGGGCGGGCGAGCAGCCACCCATTCTCCACCTCACGTTTGCGATCGTGGGGGTGCGGGCGCTCGCGATCGGGCGTGCCGCGTTCCGCTACGCGGAGCGTCTCTTCAGCCACAATGCGGCGCTCGCGCAGCTCGCCACGCTGCGGTCGCGCACCTTCGCAGCCCTCGTGCCCCGGGTGCCGGGCGGCATCGAGTCCCATCGCCGCGGAGAGGTGCTGGCCGCGTTCGTCGATGACGTCGATCAGCTGCAAGACGAACCCCTGCGCGTGCGTCAGCCGCTCATCGTGAGCATTGCGGTCACGGCCCTCAGCGTGGTGGTCATCGCGGTGATCTCCCTGCCCGCCGCCCTGGTGCTGCTCGCGGCGCTGCTCGTCGGTGGCGGCGCAGCTGTGGCCGTCGCCTCGCGTTTCTCGGGGGCCGATGATCGCCGGGTGAGCGCCGCGCGCGCTGACGTCGTCGACGCGCTCCTTGAGCGGTTCTCTGCGGCCGAGGTGCTGTCCGCATTTGGGGCGGTGGATCACCAGCGCGCTCGCATCAGCGACGCCGAGCGTCGGCTCGCGCAAGTGCAGCTCCGCCGCATCCGCACCGCCGGATTCTCGGGCGCCGTGCTCGGCCTGGCATCGGGACTCGCGGCGATCGTCGGCCTGCTCGTGATGCTGCCTGCGCTCGGCGCGGAACCCGGTGCCCTCACCGCACCCCTGTTCGCTGCCGCCGTCGTGGTTCCCGCGGCGGTGTTCGAAGTGTTTGCCCAGGTGCCGGCAGCGCTCAGTGCCCGGCGCGCAGTGCAGGCGAGCGCGGAGCGCGTCGCCGACTTGACCGAGCGCTCGCTTCCGGCTGAGCTCGTGCCGGCCGCGTTCGCCGACGACGCAGATGAGACCGTGTCGGCGTGTGTGCCCGAACCGGGGGCACCGCTCGTCGAGGTGCAGCAGCTCGCGGTGCGACACCCGGGCGCCGACCACGATGCGGTCTCGGGCGTCTCGTTCAGCGTTGCGGCGGGGGAGACGCTCGTAATCACCGGCGCGAGCGGGGCCGGCAAGTCCACGTTGGCTCTGGCACTCGTGCGCTTCCTCGAGTCGCGCGGCGGGTTCGCAGTCGGTGGCCGGGATGCCCGCGAACTGGCACCCGAGAGCGTGCGCGAGATCATCGGACTCTGCGAGCAGCGCCCGTACCTGTTCGACTCCGACCTGCGGCAGAACCTCAAGTTCGCTCGCGACAGCGCTGCACGCGGTTCGGCGACCGATGACGACCTGTGGGCCGTGCTCGACCGAGTCGGGCTCGCCGATTGGGCACTGGAGCGCGGCGGACTCGACGCGCGTCTGGGCGCCGACGGCGCGTGGATTTCGGGCGGTCAGGCGCAGCGCATCGCGCTCGCACGCGCCATCCTCGCGGACTTCCCGGTGGTCGTGCTCGACGAGCCGACTGCCGGGGTTGACCGCGAACTCGCCGATCGACTGCTGACCGACCTGCTCGGCGCGGTCCCCGCTGACCGCGCGGTGATCCTGATCACCCACACCGAGCTGCCGGAGGGGATCAGCGCGGCCCGTCTGTCGCTCTGACCGGCTCCCAGCTCCGGTCGAGCACGGCGCGGAAGCGCTCGAGTCGCTCGGGGTTGGGCGAGACGAGAGGCGTGCCGTCGAGGTGCGTGACCGGCCGGATGCCGTGCAGCGCATTCACCGCCCACATTTCGCTCGCGCGGAGTTCGTCGGGGGTGACACGCGCGGGCGACAGGTTCGTCACTGCCGCCCGTAGTGTGGCCTCAGTGACCGATGGCACGCGAGCGGCCTGCGCCACGACGGAACCCTGGTGCGCGGTTCCGCGATCCGGCCACCAGATGACGCTGGTCGTCGCGCCCTCGAGCACCCAGCCGGCCTCATCGGTGAGCAGCGGCTCGGCCCCGAGGTCTCGGATCAGCGCGCCGTAGCGGGCGATATTGGGGCCCTTGCGCTCGGCCCCGGGTGCAACGCCGCGCGGCGCCGACGCAAGTGACACCTGGTCACTGAGCACGGGGAGCGGGCGCAGCGCGAGTGCCAGACTCGGTGCGGACGCCTCAGCGGTGGACTCAGCACTTGCCGACCAGAGTTCGAGCCGAGGGAATCCATCGCCCGACACAGCGATGCGCTCGCGGGCCTCGGAGATGAACGCGGCGAGTGCCTCCGCGATGCGTTGCGGGTCTGCGGTGCGATCGTGCTCCAACCACGCGGCGCTTGCCGAGGCGGCGAAGCGCGTCAGATGCGCACTGAATGCCCGCACCTGGGGTTCGCCCGCGTGCGTGCTGACTCGGAAGGAGTCCGCGGCGAGCAGGTGCGGCTCGGAAGCCGGCTCGTGGCGCCCCGCGCCACTCGAGACCGACAGGGAGCTCACGCGGAGCTCCGGTGCGGAGCCGGGTGATCGCTATCGGGCGCCGCAGCCGGTGCTGCGAGCACCGAGTATCCCGCGGGCAGAGAAGCTCTGCCGGTGAGCGTGAGCAGCAGCGTGGCGCCAGACCCGCCTCGGGCCGCGAGCGACCCGGCCAACTGCAGGCCACCCGCGAGCACCTCGGCCGGCGGATCGCCAGGCCTGTCAGACGATGCACCGCGTGAGCCGGCGGTGGCGCGTTGAATGTCGAGACCGTGCACCACGAGCTCGAAGGCCCGGGTCGGCAGATATACATCGAGTCGCATGCCGCCCACGATCGTCTCGATCACCGGGTTGCCGGCGTCGCGCACGGCGCGCAGCACGCGGGCGGCGATCTCCGCGAACGCCAACGCCGGGTCAGCGCCGAGTGCCGCGCCGGCATCGACGCCGCGCTGCAGCACGGCGGCCTCGTCTGCGCTGGGCTGCGCGAGGGTGCGCGCGTAGTAGTCCTCGGCGCTGCGCACCACCTCGACATCTGTGGGCCGGGCGAGGTACGTTTCGACGGTGAGCAGGGCCCGGCTCGTGTGCCCCACGAGCGCGCGCAGGTTCCACGCGCCGAGCCCAGGCCCCTCCCAGTCCGCGTCGCCGAGCGCATCGACGACCTCGACCGCCCAGACCGCGGCCGCAGCGAAGTTCGTGCGCGACTCCGCGATTCCGTCGATCTGCATGTCGCGAGCGTAGCACCGGCGGTACGCTGTGACGATGCCCGAAGACCGGTCCGATCCGCGCGCTGCACCGAGTGGTGCCGTGCGTTTCTTGGGCACGTTTATCGAGGACGCCGTCGAGCTCGCCCGGCGCTTTGCGGCCACAGGACGGGCCTGGTGCTGGTTCGATGGCGCGGTCTCGGCGCCCGGAGAATCGCGAGTGTCGTACTTCGCGCTCGCGTCGGAGGTGCGCCGTGCCGAACGCGGACGCGAGTCGGCATTTCTCGATGCGCTGCGGGCGGACGATGCGGCACCGACCGCGGGCACCGGCGACCGCCCGGTTCGCAGCGGTTGGGCCGGCGGTTGGGCGGTGGCGCTGGGGTACGAGTTCGGAGTCGCGCTGCTCGGCCTCGAGCCGCTTGCCGATGTCGACCACCGAGTCCGCGACGATCGTGATGCCCAGCTCGCACCCGGGTTCGCGCTTCGCTGCGAGGTGGTGCTCGCCATCGACCACGAATCGCTGACCGCGCGACTGCACGGCCCGAGTGAACACGCGATCGACGCCTGGCTCGCCGAGCACGGTGGCCTCCTCGCCGCAGCGGCATCCGCGCCGGCACCCACACCCACACCCGCAGCCGAACCCGGGCCTTCGGCCGATCCGCGTGGCGCCGCAATCGCGCCCGGGGCACAGGTCTCAACGCATCCGCAGTGGCGCCGCGACGACGCGAGCTACGCAAGAGAAGTGGATGCGTGTCGCGCCGCGATCCGGGCGGGCGACGCGTACGTGCTGTGCCTGACTGACACGGCGGATGCGGCGGGGGTTCCGCACGATGCGCGCAGCGCCGTCGACATCTATGCGCGGCTGCGCGCCGTCGGCACGCCGATACGCGGCGGCATCATCGATGCGGGAGACCGGGCGCTCGTGAGCGCCAGCCCCGAACGATTCCTCTCCGTGCGCGGCGATCGTGTGGTGACGCACCCGATCAAGGGCACACGGCGCCGAGGCGACACCGCCGCCGCAGATCGGGAGCTCGCGGCGGAGCTCGCGGGAGACCCGAAGGAGCGCGCCGAGAACCTGATGATCGTCGACCTGATGCGCAACGATCTGAGCCGCGTGTGCGTGCCGGGCACGGTGCGGGTCGAGCGATTCCTCGAGGTCGAGAACCACGCGCACGTGCATCAGTTGGTGAGCACCGTCGCCGGCCGGTTCACCGAGCACGCTGGAATCTGGGACGCGATCACCGTGGCATTCCCGGGCGGATCGATGACGGGCGCCCCCAAGCGGCGCGCAGTGGAGCTGCTCCAGGAAATCGAGGGCGGCCCGCGCGGGCTCTATTCGGGGTGCTTCGGATGGGTCGATCGCGGAGGCGACGCCGAGATCGCCATGACCATCCGCAGCGTGGAACTGCTGCGCGAGCGCCGCGACGGCGGCGCAACCGCCACCGTGGGCGCGCGCCTCGGCGCGGGCGGCGGCATCACGATCGACTCGGTGCCGCAGCGCGAGGTCGCCGAGAAGCACCTCAAAGCGGCGGCACTGATGGCCGCGCTGACGCCCGAGGCGATCGCGGACTAGGCGCCGGACGCCTCACCCTCGGCGATGCTCGCGAGGCCTTCGGTCGCAGCGGTCCACCCTTCGGTGAAGCCGAGGTCCGCGTGCGTCTGGCGATCCCGCGCCGTCACATGACGAGCGGTCGCCCGATATTCCGTGCCCTCGGGGTGATCGGTGAATGTGAATTCGGCGGTGAGAGCGATCGGAGCGGGAGCCACCGGTCGCCACTCGGCGTCGATCGCGTTGGTGAAGACGATGCGCCGGGCCGTTTCGGCCGTGAGGAAGACCGCGCTCATGTGCGGAACAAACGTCGAGCCGTCCTCGCTCATGCGGGTGACGAAGGCACCTCCGGGCACGAGCTCCAGGCGGTCGATGCGGGTGGTGATCGGTCCCGGGATCCACCACTGCGCGAGGCGCTCCGGGTCACTCCACGCCCGCCAGACGACCGCTCGCGGCGCGCGAATGATGCGGCTGACTTCGAGGTCGAGCTCGGCGTCGAACGGGGTGAATGACATGTCGGCTCCTGTCGGTGAGTGCCGGGTGCTGTCGGCATTGGATGGCGGATCGCACGGCGTCGTCTCAGTATGCGCCGCAGGCGCGGTCGACGCGAGCATTCCGCAGCGCTCGACGCGGTATCCTGGACGGAAGTGTGCGCTCGCGACGGCGGGCGATTCCGAACGAGATCGAGGTATGTGTGACCGAGCAGCAGGGCCGCGACGCCGAAGGCTACGACTTCCAGGCGATTCAAGACCGCTGGCTTCCCGTATGGGATGAGCTGAAGCCCTTCGAGGTGACGAACGAGGGTTCGGAGAAGCCGAAGAAGTACGTGCTCGACATGTTCCCGTACCCCTCGGGCGACCTGCACATGGGCCACGCCGAGGCGTTCTGTTTCGGCGACGTGCTCGCGCGGTACTGGCGCGGGCGCGGCTACGACGTGCTGCACCCGATCGGCTGGGACTCGTTCGGTCTCCCCGCAGAGAACGCGGCGATCAAGCGCGGCGTCGACCCGCGCGAGTGGACGTACGCGAACATTGCGCAGCAGAAGGCCTCGTTCCGCCTGTACGCGCCGTCGTTCGACTGGAGCCGCGTGCTCCACACGAGCGATCCCGAGTACTACCGCTGGAACCAGTGGCTGTTCCTGAAGATGTACGAGAAGGGTCTCGCGTATCGCAAGGCGAGCTGGGTCAACTGGGATCCGGTAGACCAGACCGTGCTCGCCAACGAGCAGGTGCTCGCCGACGGCACGTCCGAGCGCTCGGGCGCGATGGTCGTGAAGAAGAAGCTGACGCAGTGGTACTTCCGCATTACGGACTACGCGGATCGCCTGCTCGACGACCTCGACAACCTCGAAGGCCAGTGGCCCACCAAGGTGCTGAACATGCAGCGCAACTGGATCGGCCGCTCGCGCGGTGCCGAGGTCGAGTTCGAGATCGAGGGCCGCGATGAGAAGGTGCCCGTCTTCACGACCCGTCCCGACACCCTGCACGGGGCGACCTTCATGGTCGTGGCCCCCGACTCCGACCTCGCGGCCGAACTCGCCGAGGGCGCGTCCGAGGAGTCGCGTGCGGCGTTCCAGGAGTACCTGGCCGCGACGCAGAAGCAGACCGAGATTGAGCGTCAGAACGCCGATCGCGAGAAGACCGGCGTCTTCCTCGACCACTTCGCGGTCAACCCGGTGAACGGTGAGCGCATCCCGGTCTGGGCCTCCGATTACGTGCTCGCCGATTACGGTCACGGCGCGATCATGGCGGTGCCCGCGCACGACCAGCGCGACCTCGACTTCGCGCTGAAGTTCGAACTTCCGGTGCGCGTCGTCGTCGACGTGCGCGACGCCGACGGCGCCGAGCTGCCCGATCCCGCCGAAAGCGGCGTCGCGACGGCAGGCGAAGGCGTGCTGATCAACTCGGGCGAGCTCGACGGCCTGCCGAAGACCGAGGCGATTGCGCGCGCGATCGAGGTGCTCGAGCAGCGCGGCACCGGCCGCGCATCGACGACCTACCGCCTGCGCGACTGGCTGATCTCGCGCCAGCGCTACTGGGGCACGCCGATCCCGATCTTGCACGGTGCCGATGGCGAGATGCGCCCGGTCGACGCCGATGCGCTGCCGGTCGAGCTGCCCGCCTCCGAGGGGCTCGACCTCAAGCCGAAGGGCGCTTCGCCGCTCGGCGCGGCCACCGAGTGGGCGACCGTGGTCGACCCCGAGACCGGCGACACTTGGACGCGCGACCCCGACACGATGGATACGTTCGTCGACAGCTCGTGGTACTACCTCCGGTTCCTGTCGGCGACCGACAGCACGCAGGCGTTCGACCCCGAGGTCGTCAACGCCTGGGGTCCGATCGATCAGTACGCGGGTGGCGTCGAGCACGCCATTCTGCACCTGCTCTATTCGCGCTTCATCACCAAGGTGCTGCACGATCTCGGCTACCTCGACTTCGATGAACCCTTCACCTCGCTGCTCAACCAGGGCATGGTGCTGCAAGACGGCGCGAAGATGTCGAAGTCGAAGGGCAACCTCGTCGAGTTCGCGAGCGAGCTGCAGGCGCACGGCGCCGACGCGCTGCGCGTGACGCTCGCGTTCGCCGGCCCGCCCGAAGACGACATCGACTGGGCCGACGTGTCGGTGCAGGGGTCTGCGAAGTTCCTGGCGCGCGCCTGGCGCATCGTCGACGACGTCGAAGCCTCGGGTGCGGCCCGCGGCGCCGACTTCGCGGCGGGCGACAAGGCACTCCGCCGGTCGACCCATCGCTTGCTCGCCGACGCCCCGGGGCTCGTCGAGGCGTACAAGTTCAACGTCGTGGTCGCGCGCCTCATGGAGCAGGTCAACGTGACGCGCAAGGCGATCGACTCGGGCGCCGGTGTTGCCGACCCGGCCGTGCGCGAGTCGGCTGAGGCGATCACCCAGATCCTGTCGCTCTTCGCACCCTACGCGTCCGAAGATATGTGGGCGAAGCTCGGGTACGAGCCGAGCGTCGCGCTCGCCGAGTGGCCGTCCGCCGACGAGTCGCTGCTCGTCGAAGACGAGGTCACCATGGTCGTGCAGGTCGATGGCAAGGTGCGGGATCGCCTGACGCTTCCCGCCTCGGTGTCTGAGGCGGACGCCGAAGCAGCGGCCCGCGCATCGGCCGGTGTGCAGCGCGCGATCGGCGACCGCCAGATCGTCAACGTCATTGTGCGCGTGCCGAAGATCGTAAGTATCGCGACGAAGCCCGCGGCGTAGGTCGCGGCGGCGCGGCATCGTGCTCGCGCTGTGCCGCACGCGTCCACAGCGTCGCGTATGACGCCCGTGGTGGAGATCTGTTCACAGATTGCCACCACGGGCGTTGTGCGTACCCGACGCCCCCATAGCGTTTCGGCATGGATGTGGAGCAAGCCGGTCGCGGTGCGGCAAGACATGAAGCGATCGAATCACCTCGTGGGCCCGAGACTCAGGCAGTGCTGCATGACACCGTGCCGGTCGATATCGCCCCCGCCTGGACATCGGAGCGTGTGCTCGAACGCGGACACTGGGCCCGAGGCGAATCCTCGGGTCTGTCGAGCGATGCTGCCCCCGGGGCGCTGGCCTGGGCACCCGCGACGCGCGTCCGAGATCGGCTGAAGCGTGCGGTTGCTCTCCCCGTGCTTGTCGGCGTGGTGGTATTCGTCGCAGCCGTTGCCGTGGCGATTGGGTTCACGATGGTCCGCGGGCACGCGGTGCCCGCGGACGCAGCCTCCCTCGACACCGATCTCGTTGCTGGGGAGAACACCGGCGATGGTGATACCGATGAGGGTGCTCTTACCGATGGAGTGATCGAGTCAGGGGGCGGCGCCGCACGTGAGCGGTCGTCGAGCGGTGCAGACCCTGCTGCAGCCGGCGGCACGGTGACCCTGCACGTGGTCGGCGCGGTGGCAGCCGCGGGCGTCGTCGAACTGCCTGAGGGTGCTCGGGTGTCCGATGCGATTGCTGTGGCGGGCGGCGCCACCGAAGCGGCTCAGCTCGATGCGGTGAACCTGGCGCGCACCGTCGTCGACGGCGAGCAGATCGTCGTGCCCGACGCCGCGCTGGCTGCGGTCTGGGCCGAACAAGGCTCGGGAGGGCTCTCCGCTGGGCAGAGCTCGGCGGCCGAGGCACCGCCGGGCTCTGGAGGGCCCGGAGGGGCAAGCGCGAGCGCGGGCAAGATGTCGCTCAACTCGGCGACGATCGCCGACCTCGAGACCCTGCCGCGGATCGGGCCCGCGCTCGCGCAGCGCATCATCGATTGGCGGGAGGCGAATGGCGGATTCGGCTCCGTGGATGAGCTGCTCGAGGTCTCCGGGATCGGAGCGAAGACACTTGAGGGGTTCAGAGATCTGGTCGTGCCGTGACCCGCCGCCCCGCACCCGCGATCGATGATCCCTCAGCCGTGAGCGGCCACTCCGCACCCACGACCGACCAGTTTGTCTCCGCGACGCGCGCGCCACCGGGAATCTGGCGGCTCTTCGCCCCGGCACTCGTGATCTGGGCCGTGGTGTCCGTGTGCATCGTGCTCCCGGGCACCGGCGGCCGGCTTGCTATCGGGGCGGCACTAGCCGGCACGATCGCGATCATCTTGACGCGCTGGTTGACTGCGCGACGTGTGCTCGCCTGCGTGGTCGTGCTGTGCGGGTTCGCCGTGGTGCTGGGCGCGCGAGTGGACGCGCTCGAAACGGTCCGAGCCGACCCGGGGTTCCGCAGTGCGGCCGAGCGCGGCTCACCGCTCGAGCTCGAGGTGACGCTGCGTGCGTTTCCGAAGCTCGGCACGGATGCCGACGGACGACGTGCCGGGTGGGTGTCTGCTGCAGCTCAGAGTCGCAGCGGGGCGGTGCCGGTGGTGTTGTGGTTCGACGACCCGAAAGGGGTGGAGCAGTGGGCCCCGGGCTCTCGGCTTCGGGTGCAGGGCCGACTGGTGATGCTCGAACCCGGCTCATCGGCCGCATACGGCGTGCGCGTGTCGGAGGCCGAGATGAAGAGCGACCCCGATGGGGCGAATACGGTGCGTCGAGCGCAGGCGGCACTTAGCCGGTGGGCGACGCATCTGCGCGGGGGATTGCGCGATCTGTCAGCGGGCGCACCCGGGGCATCGCTCGTGCCAGGATTTGCCGTCGGCGATACGTCCCTGGTTTCCGAGCAGCTGAACGCCGACATGCAGCAGAGTTCATTGACCCACCTCGTCGCGGTGTCCGGCGCCAATTGCGCGCTGGTCGTGTCGGCGATGGCTTCGGTCGTCGCGAGACTCGGTGTCGGGCGGCGGGGGCGAATCATCGGTTCGGCGGTGGCACTCCTCGGCTTCGTCGGTGTGGTCGGGCCCGATGCGAGCCTGCAGCGGGCAGCGGTGATGGCCGCGGTCGTGCTGGTCTCCGGGTACGGCGGAAAGCGCGCATCGGCGCTTCCCTGTCTGGCGCTCGCGATTCTCACCCTGCTGATCGCTGATCCCTGGCAGGCGCTGCAACCCGGTTTCGCGCTCTCGGTCACGGCCACCGCGGGCATCCTGCTCTGGGCACCCGGCATATCGCGAGCGATTGGTCGAGTGTTCGCGGTGCCGCAGTGGGTGCGCCTCCCCGTTGCGGTGGCGATCGCCGCACAGTTCGCCTGCGGGCCACTCTTGCTGCTGGTGCAGGATGGCTTTCCTGCTGCCGGCTTGGTCGCGAACGTGCTCGCCGCGCCGGCCGCGCCGTGGGGCACGGGCCTCGGACTGCTGGCCATGCTCGCGGAACCGGTCTCGAGCTCGGCCGCGGCGGTGTGCGTGTGGGGCGCGGCGATTGCGGCGAGATGGATCGAGGCAACCGCTGCGGTGACCGCAGCGCTTCCGGCCGCGCGTTGGCTCTGGCCGGGTGGGTGGAGCGGCGCGCTGCTGCTCGGAGCGGTCGAGGCGCTGGTACTGATCGTGTGGTGGATCCTGCGCGATCGCCCGGGAGAGGGAGGAGGCCGGTCGCAAGGCCTGAGTGCTCGGGGGAGTCGCAGCGCAGGCGAGGTGGGTCGAGAAGCCTGCGCCGAATCTTGCTCCTCGCTGGCGAGCGGGCCCGACCCCTGGGGCGAGGTGCGCCCGCGTCCGACCAAGATACGGGTCTGGCTCGCCGCACTCTCGGCTGCGGCTGCCGGAGTGTTCCTCGGCCCGACGTTGATCGTGCCGACTGCGGATCAGATCGGCACTCCCGGAGACTGGAGCGTGGTGGCCTGCGACGTGGGGCAGGGTGACGCACTGATGCTGCGCGACCCCGCCGCACCTGACGCGGTCATGATGGTCGACACGGGCGATGACGTTGATTTGCTGACCGCATGCCTGGATCGTTTCGGCATCGGGCGTGTGGCGATCCTCGTCCTGTCCCATGACGATCGCGACCATGTCGGTGCCCTCCCGGCCATCATCGATCGTGTCGATCGTGCCTTGGTCGCGCCGAACAATCGTGAGGACGGGGACGCGAGGCCGGTCGTCTCAACGCTCTCGAAGGCCGGCGTGCCCGTGACTCCCGGGGTCGCCGGCGTGCGTGGTGCACTGGGAGACCTGCGCTGGGAAGTGCTCGCGCCCGCCCCAGATATCGTGCCCGCTGATACGAACGCGGCCAGCCAGGTGCTGCACGTTGACACCGGTGAATTCACAGTGCTCCTCCTCGCCGATACGGGGGAAACCGAGCAGGTTGCACTCGAACGGTCAGGCGCAACGCTCGAGGCTGACGTCATGAAAGTCGCGCATCACGGCTCGTCTGACCTCGATCCGGCGCTATTTGCGCGCGTGCACGCCGAAGTCGGATTGATCTCGGTCGGGGCAGACAACTCGTACGGTCACCCAACGGCCTCCGCGCTCGACGGGCTGGCGCGGGCGGGGACGCGAGCGCTGCGCACGGATCAGCTCGGGTCCATCGCGCTGAGCGGGCGTGCGGGGGCGCTGCGCACCTGGGTGGAGCGGGGGAGATGAGGTCAGCTCTCCGCCGGTATGGACGGCCGCAGGCGTCTCGATGTCGGAGCGCGCCGGTAGGCTGGTGAGGTGGCACAGGCACGGAAAGCGGCACCCCGATCGGCTTCTGCGAAGGCGAAGATTCAGCAGCTCGACTGGAGCGAAGCACGACCGGCTTCTGTCGTGCTCATTTCAGGTCCCGAGGCCTTTCTCGCCGACCGCGCCGGCCAGGCGATCAAGTCTGCTCTCGTCGATGCGCACACCGACCTCGAAGTACACGATGTCGATGCCGCTTCGTACACGGCAGGGGAGCTCTTCACCATCGCCAGTCCGTCGCTCTTTGCTGAGCCCCGACTCATTCGGGTCGACGGCGTTGAGAAGTGCTCCGACGCGTTCCTCGAAGATGCGAAGCGTTACGTGGTCGAGCCCGCAGACGACACGACGCTCGTGTTGCGACACTCGGGCGGGCAGCGCGGAAAGGCGCTGCTCGATCTGGTGCGTGGTGGCGCGGGGGCCGGCATCGAAGTGGTCTGCCCTGAAATGAAGAAGGATCAAGACCGACTGGCGTTCGTGCAAGCCGAGTTCCGTCGGGCCGGCGCGCAGGCGACTCCGGGCGCCGTGCGCCAGCTCGCTGCGGCGTACTCAGGCGGAATCGGTGAGCTCGCCGGTGCGATCACGCAACTCGTCTCTGACGTAGGTACGCGCATTGACGAAGATCAGGTCACCCGCGCCACCGAAGGGCGCGTGGAGACGAACGCCTTCCGCGTGGCAGACGCCGCGACAGCGGGGCGCGCAGCCGACGCGCTCGTGCTGCTGCGTCAGGCGTTCTCGACCGGCACCGATCCGATTCCGATGCTCGCGGCATTGAACATGAAGGTGCGCGCGATGGCTCGGGTGTACGGAGCCGCGGGATCCGGCGGCCAATTGGCGAAGGAGCTCGGCATGGCACCGTGGCAGGTCGACCGCGCATTGCGTGAGGTGCGGGGGTGGCGCGAGGAGGATCTCGCGCGGGCCATCGATCTGGCCGCGGAAACCGAGTGGCTGCTGAAGGGTGGCAGTCGTGATCCCGAGTACGCGCTCGAGAAGTACTTGCTGTTCGTCGCGAAGCGCGGCAGGGTGTCGTTGCGCTGAAATGCGGTGGCGCGCGCGAAGCGCGTCGTCCTCGCGCGGCACGTCATCGACCGCTGGAAAATGGCGCACGAAAAAGGGCCCCGCCGAAGCGGGGCCCTCAAGACTGCTGCGCAGTGAGCGTTAGAGCGCTGCGACCTGTGCAGCGAGGCTCGACTTGCGGTTCGCAGCCTGGTTCTTGTGGATGACGCCCTTGGAGACGGCCTTGTCCAGCTTGCGGCTTGCAACCTTCAGCTTTGCCTCGGCAGCTGCCTTGTCGCCACCGGCGATAGCGGTGCGGGTCGCGCGCACGACGGTGCGGAGCTCGCTCTTGTACGCACGGTTGCGCTCGGTCGCCTTGAGGTTGGTCTTGATGCGCTTGAGCTGCGACTTAATGTTTGCCACGTTGAGATGTGTCCTTTGAAATCCAGTTGACGGGTTTGATCCGCACGGTGAGAGAGGGCACCTTACGGGAGGTGTGGTTGTTGACCACACGCAAGCCAAGAGTCGAGTCTAGCAGAACTCGGAACGTGATACCCGGCATTGCTGCCGTGTCAAGAATGTCGGTGGTCCCTGGTGAGATGGAAGCATGACCCCCGACACCCGTGAGCACCCCGCCACAGGCGGCGAGATGACTGTGGCTGGTGCGGCCGCAGGAGGTCTGTCGGCTCCGTCGGCTCCATGTTCCGCAGCCGGTGCGGCTCGGCGTGCGCGCGTCGATGAGTTGCTGAACTGGGTGGAGCACCTCGAAGGCGTGCAACGGGCCCTCGATGCGGCGCGGAGCGAGTTTCTCGGTGCGGCGGTCGAGCTGGCCACCGAACCCGGTGAAGGGCGGAGTACCGAGTTGGAGTACCGGTCACTGCGTGCGGAGGCGGCACTCCTGCTGGGAACGAGCGAGCGCGCCGCCGAGGCGCGCATGGATGCGGCGTACACGCTGCGTCGTCACTATCGCGGCGCGCACTCGGCACTCGCGAGCGGCGAGATCTCGGCGACGCATGCGCGAGTCATCGTGGATTCCGGCCTCGTGATTGGGGCGGGCGATGCCTCGACCACCGCCGCGCGCCGCGCGGACTATGAACGCGCAGTGCTCGTGCACGCGCGCGTCGAGACTGCCAACCGACTGCGGCCAATCGCGCGCAGACTCGCCGAGGAGTACGCCGAGCGCACCCTCGATGAGCGACACGAGGAGGCCGTGCGCCAGCGCCGCGTTGTCGTGACCGCGGTCGCCGACGGAATGTCCGAGCTGACGGCGGTACTGCCGACCGTCGAAGCCTTCGCGATCCACGACCGGTTGACGCGCATCGCTCGCGAGGTGGATCGAGTGTCGACGACTCGAACACGTGACCAGGTGCGAGCCGACGTACTGTGTGACTTGGTGTTGGGAGGCAGCGGGGCGGGGCTGCGTATTGCGCGACACCCCGACGGCAATCGGGCCGGCGAATGCGCCATCGATGCCCGCGTGCAGGTCATCGTGCCGTGGGAAGCGCTACACGCGCCACGATCGGGCAATAGCGCACCTGTGGCAGAGCTCGTCGGTGCGGGCCCGGTACCGCTGCAGGGCATCCGCGCACTCGCGGCCACCTCACCCGTGTGGCAACGCGTCGTGACGCATCCCCAGACCGCCGACGTGCTCAGCGTTGACCGGTACCGCCCGAGCGCGAGCATGCGCCGTCGGCTGGGAGCACGCGATCGGCACTGCCGCTTTCCCGGGTGCGGCGTCCCCGTCGCGCGGTGCGACCTCGACCACACGGTCGACGCGGCGCTCGGCGGTGCGACTGCCACCGACAACCTCGCCCACCTGTGCCGTGGTCACCACGTGCTGAAACACCACTCCGATTGGCGCGTGCGGCAGAGCGACGACGGTGTGCTGCACTGGACGAGTCCCGCTGGTCGTGCATACGCAGACCGGCCTCCGGGCCGCGTGAGATTCGCGCGTTCCGCTGAGGGGGCTGCGTCGGCGAGAAGGCCGCCGGGTGACGATGAGGTTGGAGACCAATCGGATGGCGATGCGTTCAGAAGGCCCTACCCGGGTGAGCCCTTCTGATGCTCCAGAACGACCAGATGTCGGCACGCGCGCGATCCGGCGCCTGCGCGTGCGATAATTGCGAACAATGTCTCCACGCAGCTTGAACCCCCCGGCACCGGCGTCGACCGACCCCGCGAAGATCCGCAACTTCTGCATCATCGCGCACATCGATCACGGCAAGTCGACGCTTGCCGACCGCATGCTGCAGGTCACCGGAACGGTGCCCGACCGTGAAATGCGCGCGCAGTACCTCGACAAGATGGATATTGAGCGCGAGCGCGGCATCACGATCAAGTCGCAGGCGGTGCGCATGCACTGGGCAACCGATGCGGGTGACTTCGCTCTCAACATGATCGACACCCCGGGGCACGTCGACTTCAGCTACGAGGTATCGCGCTCGCTCGCCGCGTGCGAGGGGGCGATCCTGCTGGTCGACGCCGCGCAGGGCATCGAGGCGCAAACGCTCGCGAACCTCTACCTCGCGATGGAGAATGACCTCGAAATCATCCCGGTCCTGAACAAGATCGACCTCCCGGCTGCCGACCCCGAGCGCGTGTCGCGCGAGATCGCTGATCTGATCGGTGGCGATCCCGACGACATTTTGAAGGTGTCGGGCAAGACCGGTGCCGGCGTGGAAGAGCTCCTCGATCGCGTGGTTGAGCGCATCCCCGCGCCCGTGGGCGTGGCCGATGCCGCCCCGCGAGCGATGATCTTCGACTCGGTGTACGACCCGTACCGCGGCGTCGTCACCTACGTGCGCATGATCGACGGCAATCTGTCGCCGCGCGAAAAGATCCAGATGATGTCGACCGGGTATGACCACGAGGCGCTCGAGATCGGCGTGTCGGCGCCCGAGATGCGACCGACGCAGGGGCTTGCCGTCGGCGAGGTCGGTTATCTGATCACCGGTGTGAAAGATGTGCGGCTCTCGAAGGTCGGCGACACCGTCACCGCAAAGCGCAACCCGGCGACCGAGGCGCTGCCCGGCTACACCGACCCGAAGCCTATGGTGTTCTCGGGCCTGTACCCGCTCGACGGCTCCGATTACCCGGTGCTGCGTGAGGCGCTCGACAAGTTGAAGCTCGAAGACGCAGCGCTCCAATACGAGCCCGAGACGTCAGTCGCGCTCGGCTTCGGCTTCCGCTGCGGCTTCTTGGGCCTGCTCCACCTCGAGATCATCTCCGAGCGACTGCGCCGCGAGTTCGACCTCGACCTCATCGCGACGGCGCCGAGCGTCGTCTACCAGGTCACAAAGGAAGACGGCACTGAAGTAACGGTGACGAACCCGTCGGAGTACCCCGACGGCAAAATCCGTAACGTGCGCGAGCCCGTCGTGAAGACGGCGATCCTGGCGCCGAAAGACTACGTCGGCGCCATCATGGAGCTCTGCCAGAGCCGCCGCGGCAGCTTGCTCGGCATGGAGTACCTGGGCGAGCGCGTGGAGCTCCGCTACAGCATTCCGCTCGGCGAGATCGTCTTCGACTTCTTCGACCACCTGAAGAGTCGCACGCAGGGCTACGCAAGCCTCGACTACGAACCCATGGGCGATCAGGAAGCCGACCTCGTGAAGGTCGACATCCTGCTGCAGGGAGACACGGTCGACGCCTTCAGCGCGATCGTGCACCGCGACAATGCCTACAGCTACGGCACGATGATGGCGGAGCGACTCCGCAAGCTCATCCCGCGTCAGCAGTTCGAGGTGCCGATTCAGGCAGCCATCGGCGCGCGAGTGATCGCTCGCGAGACGATCCGCGCGATTCGCAAGGACGTGCTCGCCAAGTGCTACGGCGGCGACATCAGCCGCAAGCGCAAACTGCTCGAGAAGCAGAAAGAGGGCAAGAAGCGCATGAAGATGGTGGGGCGCGTCGAGGTTCCCCAAGAAGCCTTCATCGCAGCGCTCTCCGGAGATGTGGAGGGCAAGGAAGGCGCCAAGCGATGAGCAAGGAGCAGCCCCCGCGTCGCAGCAGCCACGTCGAGATGCCGGTGACGTATGCCGCTGTCGGCGCGTCGAAGCAACCCGATATCGTCAAGTTTCCGCCGGAGGGCATGACCTCATACGAGGAAGAGCTCCGCCTCGGCAGCGGACAGGAGCGCTTCCTGCTCGCATCGAGCCTGCTCATGACCTGGGGTGCGCAACGCGGTTCGGGCGTGCGCGTCACCGACATCGTGCGCGGCTCGGGCGCGGAGTACGCCGGCCCGTCGTTCTCGGGGGACGGCATCCCTGAAGCCGCGGGTGAACTCGAAGAGCACTTCGGGCCCGATGGCGAACCGTTCATCGTCGCGGGAACGACAGCGACGCTGCACGCAGGCGGCCAAGACCCACGAGGCATACTCGTGATCTACACCATCGATGACGACCGATGCGTCGGTTTCGCGTGGGGCACCCGAGACGAGCAGGGCGCCGTGGGGGAGCAACGCTTCGCGATCGAATTCCGCCCCGATGACACGGTGTGGGCGGTCGCCCGCGGATTCGTCGCTGCCCCGAAGAGCGGGCTGCTGGGACTCAAGGGGCGTGCCGACGTGCGCATCGCACTCGACGCCGTGAAATCGCAGCTGGCGAGCCTCGCCCCGGGCGCACAACCCACACCGAACTTGGGGGCGGCAGACGATGAGACATCCGTCGCCATCGCTGACGACGGCGATGCCGCTGACGTCAGCGGGCGAGTCGAATCGTCGCCGGAGGCATCCGAAGTGCTCGAACCGGAGTTCGTCGAGTCGGGGGAGACGCCCGCGTCCGATGAGCCGTCTGAGCCAAGTGCGGCATCAGAGCTGATCGTGGAGGAGGAGACGGTCGCGTTCGCTGAGCCCGAAGTGTCTGCCGAGCCGGACGCATCTGCCGAGCCGGAAGCATCGCAAGAGCGCACAGCTTCGCCCGTACCCGAAGCATCGCCCGAGACAGAAGCTTCGCCACTGCCCGAAGACTCGCTGGAGCCCGAAGCATCTGCAGTGACCGCAGATTCACCGCAACCCAGTCCGGTGGCTGAACCTGTCGAGACTGCAGGCGACGACTCCTCCACCTCCGAAGTGCCCGTGTCGACCACGCATCAGCGTCGGCCGAGCAGCCGTCGGTGATCCGCCGTGCCGAGCGCGCTCCCCGAGGGTGATCCGGCTCCCGATGACGGCTCGCTTCCTGCGAGTGTCGCAATCGGGGCCGAACACCGAAACTTCGGCGTCTACGTGCACGTCCCGTACTGCCGTGTCCGCTGCGGGTACTGCGACTTCAACACCTACACCGCGAGTGAGCTCGGCGGCACGACCCGCGACGATTACGCGTCTCAAGTCGGCCAGGAGCTCGCGCTCGGTGCATCGGTGCTCCGCGACGCGGGTCTGCCAGAGCGCCCGGTTTCGACCGTATTCTTCGGGGGTGGCACGCCGACGCTGCTGCCGGCGAGCGATCTTGCGACCATGCTCGGCCGCATCCGCGAGGAGTGGGGGCTGGCGCCGGGAGCCGAGGTAACGACGGAAGCGAACCCCGATTCCGTTGACGCCGCGTACCTGCGCACGCTCGCCGAGGCCGGTTTCACCCGCGTGAGTTTCGGCATGCAGTCGGCCGTGCCGCACGTGCTGGCCACGCTCGACCGCACCCACTCGCCCGAGCGCGTGCCGCTCGTCACCGAATGGGCTCGCGACGCTGGCCTCCAAGTCAGTGTCGACCTCATCTACGGCACGCCAGGCGAAAGCCTTGCCGATTGGGAACGCTCGATCGACGCCGCACTCGCGTGCGCTCCCGATCACATTTCGGCGTATGCGCTGATCATCGAGCGCGGCACCAAACTCGCAGCGCAGATTCGTCGTGGCGAGGTGGCGGAACCCGACGAGGATCTGCACGCCGAGATGTACGAGCTCGCCGACGCGCGCTTCGCTGCCGCTGGCTTCTCGTGGTACGAGATCAGCAATTGGTCGCGCACCCCTGAGACCCGCTCCCGGCACAATCTCTCGTACTGGACGGGCGAAGACTGGTGGGCTGCGGGGCCAGGCGCCCACAGCCACGTCGGCGGCGTGCGGTGGTGGAACGTCAAGCATCCTGGTGCCTATGCGCAGCGCATGGCAGCGGGCGTCTCCCCAGCGCACTCACGCGAGACCCTCACCGATGCGTCACGCCGTGAAGAACGCATTCTGCTCGAAACCCGGATCGCCGAGGGCCTGCCTGCCGAGGTGCTGACGGCGGAGGAGCGCCGGGCGATCCCGCAGCTCATCGCCGACGGACTCATCGACGGGCGAGCCGCGATCGGCGGCCGGGTGATCCCGACCCTGCGCGGTCGGTTGCTCGCGGATACCGTCGTGCACCGGCTGCTCGGCAGCTGACATGAATCGAGCTCACGCCTCAGATCTCGCCGCAGGCGAACACGGAGCCGCCACTCCGAATGCCGCCTGATCGTCGGACTGCGGTAGGCTTAGCACTCGGAATATGCGAGTGCCAGTGCCCGTGCGCGAGGCCCGCATCCACGATTCGGCGTCAGGAGGGGCAATGGTTTCCGAGCGCAGCCTCGCCGTACTGCACGCGATTGTCAGTGACTACGTTTCCTCGAACGAACCGGTGGGCTCGAAAGCGATCGTCGATCGCCACAGCTTCGGGGTGTCTGCGGCGACGATTCGCAACGATATGGCGCTGCTCGAAGAAGACGAGTTGATCGCGCAGCCGCACACATCGTCGGGCCGCGTCCCCACCGACAAGGGGTACCGGCTCTATGTCGACACCCTGGCTCGCATTCGCCCATTGACGGTCGCCCAGCGCACGGCGATCGAGCGGTTCCTCGGCGATTCTTCAGACCTCGACGACGTCATGGCCCGCACCGTGCGTCTGCTCTCGCAACTCACCAATCAGGTTGCTGTGGCGCAGTACCCGTCGTTGCGTCGCACCGCGGTGCGGCACATCGATCTCGTGGCGCTCGGTGAAGATCGGGTGCTGAGCGTGCTGATTCTCGGCAGCGGGGTCGTCGAACAGCAGGTCGCCTGGTTGCCGGCCTCGCGCGTCACCGAGGCCTGGGTGCACGGTCTGCGTCAGCGGATCGCCGAAGCGGCGGTCGGCATCGACGTCGAGTCTGCAGCCGCGGCCGTCGCCGAACTCGAGGCGGATATCGAGAGCTGGGCGCAACCCGACGAAATCGACCTCGTGCGGCGCGTGCTGACCGTCGTCTTCGACCAGCTCCAGGCCAATCGCAACGACCGCATCGCCGTCGCCGGCGCAGCCAATCTGTCGCGCCCCGACGGTGAATTCGCCGGATCGTTGCCCGTGGTGCTCGAAGCGATCGAAGAGCAGGTGACCCTGCTGCGACTCTTCGGCGAACTCGCGCACGATGGCAGAGAAGTTTCTGCGTCGATCGGGCGAGAAAACGAGCCGTACGGGTTATCCGAGACCTCGATCATCGCGTCCACATACGAAGAAGGCACCGCCGTGTCGAAGCTCGGCGTGCTCGGCCCGCTGCGCATGGACTATGCCGGCAACATTTCGACGGTGCGCGCGGTCGCCCGATACCTCAACCGATTCCTGGGTGAAGAGCGGTAATCCGCCGCCTCATCCGACCAGCACTTCCCACCACCAACCCCTAGGAGTACAACAGCGTGGCCGATCACTACGAGACCCTCGGAGTCACCCGCGAGGCGACCCCCGAAGAGATCAAAAAGGCCTACCGGCGTTTGGCGCGCCAGCTGCACCCGGATGTGAATCCGAGCGAAGACGCGGCAGAGAAGTTCAAAGACGTGACGCACGCGTACGACGTGCTCAGTGACCCCGAACAGCGTCAGCGCTATGACATGGGTGGCGGCCAGGGCGGGGCGGCGGGCTTCGGCGATATCTTCGAGACCTTCTTCGGGGGCGGCTTCGGCGGCGGTCAGCGCGGCCCGCGCTCGCGTTCGGAGCGCGGTGACGATGCGATGATTCGCGTGGACGTCTCGCTCGAAGACGTCATCTTCGGCACCCAGCGCGAGATCACGGTCAATACGGCGGTGCTCTGCAACGTCTGCCAGGGCAGCTGCTGCCAGCCCGGCACCCACCCCGTCACCTGCGATGTCTGCGGCGGACAGGGCCAGGTGCAGCGCCAGGTCCGTTCGCTGTTCGGCAACGTGGTCACGATGCACCCGTGCGGCAGCTGCCAGGGGTATGGCACCGTCATCGAGCATCCCTGCGTTGAGTGCGCGGGCAAGGGGCGCGTGCGCGAGCGCCGCACCTTCCCGATCGACGTGCCCTCGGGCATCGACACCGGCACTCGCCTGCAGATGCGTGGCGGTGGCGAGGTCGGCCCGGGCGGTGGGCCCAATGGCGACCTGTTCATCGAATTCCGCGTGATGCACCACGATATCTTCAGCCGCGACGGCAATGATCTGCTCTGCACGATGCAGCTGTCGATGACCGACGCGATTCTCGGCGCGAGCGCGAAACTCGCGGGGCTCGACGGCGAGGTCGAGGTCGAGGTCGAGGCCGGCACCCAGTCGGGCGACATGCTGACGGTGCGCGGGCGCGGCATCCAGGGGCTGCGCAGCACGACGCGCGGCGACCTGAAGATTGCGGTGCAGGTGGCGACGCCGACCAAGCTGTCGAACCGAGAGAAGGATCTGGTGCGCCAGCTCGCCGCGCTGCGCAAGGACGAGCAGCCGCATCTCGGGGAGTTCCACCAGGGCTTCTTCGGCAAGATTCGCGACCGCTTCTTCCGCCAGGGCTGAGCATGGCGAACCTCTACTACCGCGAAGATCTCGACGATGCGGCGTTCGCTCCGGGCGCGCTGGTCGAGATCACCGGTGAGGAGGCGCGGCACGCGGTTCGCGTGAGCCGTCTGCGCGTGGGCGAGCGCATTCTCGTGGGCAATGGTCGCGGCGCGATCGGTGCCGGCACCGCAGAGCAGGTCGCGAAGGATCGCTTCAGCGTGCGCATCGATCACGCCGAGGGCGGTGACGCCGCGGTCGGGCCTCGCCTCGTGCTCGTTCAGGCACTCGCCAAGGGCGATCGCGACGAGCGCGCTGTCGAGCAGGCGACCGAGTTCGGCGTCGACGCGATCGTGCCCTGGCAGGCGAGCCGCTCCGTGTCGCGCTGGGACGGCGCGGGCGGTGCGGAGAAGACCGCGAAGGGCGTCGCAAAGTGGCAGCGTATTGCGCGTGAAGCGGCGAAGCAGTCGATGCGGGCTGCGATTCCCGTTGTGGGCGAACCCGTCGCACTGTCCGACCTCGAACTGCTGGCACGGAGTGATCGTTCCGCGGTGATCGCTCTGCATCCGCGGGGTGCGCTGACGCTGTCGGAGTGGGGGCGATCCGCCGCGGCCAGTGCAGATGCGATCGACGACGTCGTACTCGTCGTCGGCCCAGAAGGCGGGTTTGCCGATGCCGAGCTCGACGCGCTCGAAGCGGCGGGGGCACACGTTCTCGTGCTCGGCACGACCGTGCTCCGCACCTCTTCGGCGGGCCCGGCTGCGATTGCCGTGCTGAATACGACGTTCGGGCGCTGGTAAGGGCCGAGGCGCTTTGGCCCCGGCCCACCATCGCCCAGTGCGTTCAGTTCACTTCGGCGGGAATCCGTTCGGCGACGGCACGCTGCGGCTGCGGCGCGGTCGACGTCGTGTTCGCGGCGCCGTGCCCGTCGCCGGCGAGCATCGACTCGTCGAACGGGAGCGCTCCGCCGAGCACGCGACGCACACGCTCGGAGTCGATCTGCCGCGTCCACGACCCGATGAGCAGCGTTGCCACCGCGTTACCGGTGAAGTTGGTGAGCGCGCGGCCCTCCGACATGAAACGGTCGATGCCGACGATCACGCCGACGCCGTCGACGAGTTCGGGGCGGTAGGCCTGCAGTCCACCCGCGAGCGTCGCGAGACCCGCACCGGTGACTCCGGCGGCACCCTTCGATGCGATGATCATGAAGACGAGGAGGCCGATCTGCTCGCTCAGATTCATGGGGTCGCCCATGCCCGTCGCGATGAAGAGCGACGCCATGGTGAGGTAGATCGCGGTGCCGTCGAGGTTGAAGGAGTAGCCGGTCGGCACCGTGATGCCGACGACGGGCTTCGAGACCCCGACGTGCTCCATCTTGGCGATGAGGCGGGGGAGCGCCGACTCCGATGACGAGGTGCCGACGATCAGCAGGTACTCCCGGCCGAGGTACTTCATGAGACTGAAGATGTTGACGCGGGTGACGGCGTAGAGCAGCGTGCCGAGCACCCCGACGATGAACACGATGCAGGTGAGATAGAACGCAATCATCAGTACGCCGAGGCTCCAGATCGCCGCGATGCCGGTCTTGCCGACAACGGCGGCGATCGCCCCGAATGCGCCGACGGGAGCGATCCACAGGATCATGCTGAGGATGCGGAAGACCAACGCCTGCAGGTGCTTGATGCCCGCCATGATCGGTGCGCCGCGCTCGCCGAGCCCTTGCAGCGCGAAGCCTGCCAACAGTGCGATGAAGAGCACCTGCAGCACGCTCTCGCCGGTGAAGGCGGAGAAGAACGTTGTGGGGATGATGCCGAGTAAGAATTCGTGCGTGCCACTTGCAGCGCCTTCGGTGGCGTACTCGGCGCCCTGCATGTCGAGGCCGGCGCCGGGGTGGATGACGTTACCGACGACCAACCCGATGGCGAGTGCGAGGGTCGACATGGCCATGAAGTAGACCAGGGCGAGGCCACCGATCTTGCCGACCGTCGCCGCCTTTGCGATCGACCCGACGCCGATCACGATCGTGCAGAAGATGATCGGTGCGATCATCATCTTGATCAGACCGACGAAGGCCTTGCCGAGCGGCTCAAGGGCAACGGCGAAGTCGGGTGCCACCAAGCCGACCGCGGCGCCGAGCACGACCGCGATGATGACGGAGACGTACAGCCAGGTGTGCTTGTCCCACCGACGCCGGCGGGCCGGGCGTGGGTCGTGTGCTTCGTTCGGGCGGGAATGCCGCGCGGGGGCCGGGATGACCATGAAGTTCCTCCTGAGAACGCCGTTGTCCATGTGCAATGCGGCGGTGATCGAGAAGCACTCGGTGCCGTCGCGTTCAACACGCTAAGCGGCGCGAAGATGACGAGTGCATTTCGGGCTTATCGGACCCCGGCGGGGTGAGATCGGAGCGTTCGGGCGGGGTCCGGTCCGTGCCACAATGTTCCGCATGGCAGCGAAGGCGGTACCGCGAACGGCGCGCAGCGCGACGTCCCGGGTGTTCCTCGTGCTCTCCGCCGCCGTGCTCGTCGTCACGGTCGCGGTTACGGCGCTCCTCGTTTGGGACAGCCGCCGCGCGGAATACGGCGAGGCCGAGCGCACGACGCACGCGCTCTCGCTCGCTCTTGCCGCATCTCCCGCGACCGCCACGGCTTTGGGCGAAGGGATCGATTCGGAACCCACCGAGGAGCTCCGCGCGCTGGTATCGCGTCTGAGCCGTGAGGCCGGCGTGAGCTATGTCACGGTGATGGATGCGCAAGGCATTCGGTTCACGCACCCGGACGCGAGCGAGATCGGCCAGCACTATCGCGGCACGATCCCCGCCACCCCCACGGTGCTTTCCGAACGGTGGACCGGTACGCTGGGCCCCTCCGTGCGCACGATCGCTCCCGTGGTCGCGGTGGGGGATCCGGCGGCTCCTGACCGTGTGCTCGGCTGGGTGTCGGTCGGCATCACCGTCGAGTCGATCGGCGGTGAGATCGTGCAGGATCTGCCGCTCGTGTTCGGGGTGAGTGCCGTGTTCGTCGCACTGGGCGTGCTCGCCGCGGTACTCGGCCGGCGTGCGACGCGGCGCATCACCGGAGATCTCTCGGCGTCGGCGGTGCACGAGGCGCTCGTGTCGCATGAGTCGCTCCGCACGCTGAGCGAGTCGCTGCGCGCCCAGACTCATGAGCACGCGAACCGTTTGCACACCGCGATCGCGCTGCTCGAACTCGGTCGCACCCCAGACGCGATCGAGATGCTTGCCGACACGTCGCGGCGCAGTCAGGAGCTCGTCGATCGTGTGACCGCGCCGACTGCGCTCGATCCGGTCGTGAGCGCGCTGATCCTGGGAAAGACGGCGCAGGCGGCCGAACGCGGCGTGGAACTCGACGCCGACATCGACCTCGCGCCCGGAGACGCACAGCTCGTGGAAACGATCGCGCTGTCGACCATGGACCTGGTCACCGTTATCGGCAATCTTCTCGACAACGCCATCGACGCTGCCGCGTCCGGCGCGGCGCGGCCGAGGAGCGTCTCTCTTGAAATCGTGTGGACGACGGAGGGCGGGCTCCGCGTGACCGTCTCGGATTCGGGCGACGGTATCGATCCGGCGCTGCTCGAGCGCGTGTTCGACTGGGGCGTCTCGACCAAGACGACCGCGATGGGTGCCGCTCCCGAAGAGCGAGGGGTCGGGCTCGCGCTCGTGTCCCGACTCGTCAGGAACGTTGGAGGAGACGTGGCGGTGTCGAGCGAGCCGACGCGGTTCACCGCGGTCGTGCCCGCCAGCAACGTCCCGACCGTGTCCGCTGAGGTGGTGCCGTGACGCAGTTCGCTTCCGAAGCTTCCGGATCATCCGCCGCCATCCGGGTCATCCTCGTAGATGACGACCCACTCACGCTCGAACTGCACCGCGCCCATTTGCAGCGCGCGGGTGGGTTCTCGGTGGTGGCGGAGTGCCGCGATGCGCGTTCGGCGGCACGCGCCGTCACCGACCCCGGACTCGCCGCCGATCTCGTGCTGCTCGATGTGACGATGCCGGATGGGACCGGCCTCGAGGTACTGCGGCACGCACGCGCACGCGGTGTGCGCACCGACGTCATCGCGGTGAGCGGTGTGCGTGACGTCGACGTGGTGCGCGAGATGGTGGCCCTGGGGGCGGTGCAGTATCTGATCAAGCCCTACACGTTTGCGATGTTCCGCGAGCGAATCGAAGCGTTCCGGGAGTACCACCGCAGGTCGCATCAGACCACCGGCGACGCGACACAGCACGAGGTCGATGCGATGCTCGCATCGTTGCGAACCGCGCCGGTGAGCACCCTGCCGAAGGGGATCGCCGCGGCCACCCTCGAGTCGGTCACCCGTGTGGTGCGCGATCGCGGCCCGAGCACGGCGAGCGAAGTCGCTGCCGGGCTCGGAATCTCGCGCGAGGTGAGCCGGCGCTATCTGGAGTACCTCGCAGACGCCGATCGCCTGGTGCGCGAGCCGCGGTACGGCGCGCGCGGTCGACCGCAGGTCGAGTACCGCTGGCACGACGGGGCGGCGCCCTCCGGCAGCGTCTAGACTGGACGCATGGCAGTAGACACCGTGTTCGGCAAGATCGTGTCCGGCGAGATCCCGGTCGAGATCCTCGCGGAGACCGAGCGCGTCATCGCGTTCCCCGACATCAATCCGCAGGCACCGGTGCACATCCTCGTGATCCCGAAGACCACGGCGTACGAGAATGTTGTGGAGCTCGCGGCGGCCGAGCCCGAAACCCTTGCAGAGATGGTCGCGGTCGCGAAGCGGCTCGCCGAAGAGCACGCGAACGGTGAGTTCCGCCTCGTCTTCAACAGCGGTGCGACCGCGGGTCAGACCGTGTTCCACGTTCACGCACACGTGCTCGCGGGCGACCTCGAGGAGCGTTCACTCGGTGACGCCTGATCCTGAGCTGCAGCGCACCATCCTGCTCGCCGGGGTCGACCTCGCGTCGTTCCTCGGGCATCGCGACCAGTTGATCTCCGATTTGGAGGCGCAGCACCCCGACGTGCGATTCCATGCGCGCGACCAGGTGCTCACGCTGCACGGGCCGTCGGGCGCGGTGCGTGCTGCCGAGCAAGTCGTCAACGAAATACTCGAATTGGCACGTCGCAGTGGTGCGGTGTCGCGACGCGACGTGCAGGAGGTGACACGCATGGTGCACGACGGTCAGGGGCCGACGGCTGCGCAGGTGCTCAGCGAACCGATCCTGTCGGTGCGCGGGCACGCCGTGCGCGCGCAGACCCGCGGGCAGCGCGCCTACGTCGACGCCATCGATCAGCACACCATCGTGTTCGGCATCGGGCCGGCCGGAACGGGGAAGACCTACCTCGCAATGGCGAAGGCCGTGCAGGCGTTGCAGCGCCGCGAGGTCGCGAAGATCATTCTGACGCGCCCCGCGGTCGAAGCCGGGGAGCGTTTGGGGTACCTCCCGGGCACGCTCGAGGACAAGATCGACCCGTACCTTCGGCCGCTTTTCGATGCGATCGGTTCGATGATGGATGCCGACGTGGTGCCCAAGCTCCTCGCGAGCGGCACGATCGAGGTGGCGCCGCTCGCCTACATGCGCGGCCGCACGCTCAACGAGTCCTTCGTCATTCTCGATGAGGCGCAGAACACGACCCCCGAGCAGATGAAGATGTTTTTGACGCGTCTCGGCTACGGCTCGAAGATGGTGGTCACGGGTGACATCACGCAGGTCGACCTGCCGATCGCGGCAAGCGGTTTGCGCGTCGTCAACCGCATTCTCCGCGGAGTCGAAGACATCCACTTCGCCGAACTCGGCTCTGACGACATCGTGCGGCACAATCTCGTCAGTCGCATCGTCGACGCCTACAGCGCATACGATCAGTCGGCCCAGCAGCACCAGAATGGAGGCGCCCAGTGAGCGTCGAAATCAACAACGAGTCAGGGATCGACGTGGAGGTCGGGCGCATGCAGCGCCTTGCCGCATTCGTGCTCGAGTCCCTGCACGTGCACCCCGATACCGAGGTGGGCGTCATGCTCGTCGACGAGGGGTCCATCGAGCGCCTGCACATTCAATGGATGGACGAGCCCGGGCCGACCGACGTGCTCAGCTTCCCCATGGACGAGCTGCGACCGGGGCGATCCGACGCGCAGACTCCCGCCGGCCTCCTCGGTGACATCGTGATCTGCCCGCAGGTTGCCGAGGCGCAGGCAGACGCGGCGGGGCATGATCTGCCCCAGGAGATTTCCGTGCTGCTCACCCACGGCATGCTGCACCTGCTCGGGTTCGACCATGCAAACCCGGAGGAGGAGGCGGAGATGTTCGGGCTGCAGCGCGATCTGCTGCTCTCCTTCGCCATGCACGAGCGCTCTCGATGAGTCTGCCGCTCGCACTGCTCTTTCTCGCAGCTGCGGCGGTGCTGCTGGCGGTCGGCGGCCTGCTTGCTGCGACTGATGCTGCCCTTGGGGTGCGCTCCAAGGCCGAACTGCTCGCGCTTGCCGAAGAATCACCGCGCACCGGCGCTGCGATTCGCGCGATCGCGGAAGATGAGGCCCGCCATGCGAATGCGCTCGGATTCGCGCGCGTGTTCGCCGAAACACTGTCGGCCGTGCTCATCACGCTGGTGCTCGCATACTCGCTTGAGCAGTTGTGGCTTGAGCTGGTGCTCGCCACCCTGGTCATGACCGCGGTGACCTTCGTGCTGGTGGGGTCGAGCCCGCGCACGGTGGGTTCGCACCACCCCGACGCCGTCATTCGTTTCGCAGCCCCTTTGCTGCGCGGGCTGCGCGTCATTCTCGGCCCGATCGCCACGGGTCTCGTGCACTTCGGCGATCGAGTGACTCCCGGGCGCGGCACGAATCGGCGCATTCGCGATGAGCAGCAGCTGCTCTCGATGGTTGATCAGGCCGCCGAGCAGGCCGTGCTCGAAGACGACGATCGCGATTACATTCACTCGCTCGTCGAATTCGGCGACACGCTGGTGCGTGAGGTGATGGTGCCCCGTATCGATATGGTGACGGTCGATGCCGATCAGACCGTTCGTGAAGCCCTGGAGCAGCTGCTCGCGGCGCGGCATTCGCGAGTGCCGGTCATCGACGGCGACGTCGACGACGTGGTCGGCATCGCCTATCTCCGGGATGCGAGCGGGTTCATGCTCCGCCGGCCCGAAGAAGCCGAGCAGGCGCCGGTCACGCGCATCACGAAACCCGCGATCTTCGTGCCCGAAGTGCAGCGCGCCGACCGACTGCTGCGACAGATGCAGCAGGAGTCCAACCATCTGGCACTCACCGTCGACGAATACGGCGGCATCTCCGGGCTCGTCACACTGGAAGACCTGATCGAGGAACTGCTCGGCGACATCTCGGACGAGCACGATCGAGATGTTCCCGAGATCATCACTCGCGACGACGGCTCGTTCCTCGTCGGCGCGCGCCTCTCGGTCGACGAGCTCGGTGAGCTCTTCGGCATCGAGCTGGAGGACGACGAGGTCGAGACCGTCGGCGGATTGGTCGCGAAAACCCTGGGTCGCTTGCCTGAGCGCGGCGATACCGTCACTATTGCAGGAATTGAGCTCACGGCCGCCGACACGGAACGACGGAGACAGCGGTTGCGCACTGTCGAAGCGCGCTGGGTCGGGCAGGCCGAAGGAGAGGAAGAACTATGACCGAGCAGCCAGAGGAGACCACGGTGGATTCGCCGGAGTTCCGGGCAGGATTCGTCTCGTTCGTGGGGCGCCCGAACGTCGGAAAGTCGACGCTGACGAATGCCCTCGTCGGGGAGAAGATCGCCATCACGAGCCCGAAGCCGCAGACGACGCGGCGGGCGATCCGAGGTATTGCGCATCACGCGCATGGCCAGCTCATCATCGTGGACACTCCGGGGATTCACCGTCCGCGCACCCTGCTCGGTGAGCGTCTGAACGCGCTGGTTGAAGCGACACTCGGCGATGTCGACGTCATCGGGTTCTGCGTCCCCGCAACCGAGAAGCTCGGCCCCGGCGACAAGTTCATCAATGATCGCCTCAACGATTTCCCCCGTGCGAAGAAGGTCGCCGTACTCACCAAGGTCGACCAGGCGTCGAGCGGCGAGATCATCGATCAGCTCACGCGCCTCGGTGAGCTCCGCGAATGGGACGCGGTGGTGCCGATCTCGTCAGTGACGAATGATCAGCTCGACGTGTTGACCGACGTGCTGCTCGAACTCATGCCGGTGTCGCCTCCGCTGTACGAGGAAGAGCAGACGACCGACGAAGGCGAAGACGACCGTATCGCCGAGCTGATTCGCGAGGCGGCGCTCGAAGGGGTGCGCGACGAGCTGCCGCACTCGCTGGCAGCGACCGTCGAAGACCGCGAAGAGCGTGAAGACGGACTTCTGGAGATCTACGCGAACCTGTACGTGGAGCGCGACAGCCAGAAGGGCATCATCATCGGGCACCGCGGGTCGCGCCTCCGCGACGTGGGCGAGCGAGCGCGCAAGGAGATCGAAGCGCTGCTCGGCCGACGCGTTTACCTGTCGCTTCGGGTCAAGGTACTGAAGGAGTGGCAGCGCGATCCCAAAGCACTGGGAAAGCTCGGTTTCAACTAAGCTCTCGCGTAGGTGGCGCTGCAGGGGTGCCAGCGCATCGAAGGGGTCGCCATGGATATCACGGACGAGACGCAGATCACCACGTTGTTCCAGAGCTACGGCATCGTCGGCATCGCCTGGTACATCGTCATTGCGATCGCGCTCTGGCGCGTGTTCTCGAAGGCGGGCTATCCCGGAATTCTGGCGATCATCCCGATCGTCAACGTCTTCGTCCTGGTGAAAGTAGCCGGGTACTCCGCGTGGATGGGGCTGCTCTACCTGATTCCGATCGTCAACATCATCTTCGGCATCTTCGTAGCGATCCGGCTCGGTGAACGCTTTGGCAAGGGTGGCGCGTTCTCGTTCTTCCTGCTCTGGCTCTTCGCGTTCATCGGCTACCTCATCATCGGGTTCGGTGACGCGAAGTACCGACGCAGCTGAACCGTCGGGGCGAGGGGGCGGGCCGATCACCGTCCGCCGGAGAAGCCACCGCCCCCGCCACCGCCGGCAAACCCACCGCCGGTCGATCCGCCAGAACTGCTCGAGGTGTAGCTCACGGATGAATTCAGCGACTGCGTGAACTGTGAAATCGTGCTGGTCGCGTGTTCGATCCCGGCGAGCCCGACGGCGGGGTACCACAGCGGCACGGACGCCGAGTGCTCCTGATAGGCGACTTGAAGCACGCGCGTCCACTCTTTCTCCAGGCCGAACAGCATGGCATAGGGGAGCAGGCGTTCGTACAGGTGCACGACGTGCACTGTGCCATCCGCTGCACGCTCCGCACCCGTGTACGACTGCAGCATCCTGAGTCGATCGGCTTCAGCGACGCGGATGAACTCGCGAACGCCCTCGAGGTACTCGCGCGCCTCGGCGCCGGCGGGCGTGCTCACGCGCTGCTTCACGATCGACCCGATCGCGAGAACCGCAGCGAACAGCCCCATCGCGATGAACGCGACCGCGAGTCCGTTGTTGCGCTGCGCAAGCGCGAGGAACGTGAGCACGGCGAGCACCGCGACGCACGCCAGGGAGATCCACCCCCAGCGCCGGGCGGGACGACTCACGATGCGTTCCCAGTACCCGCGATCCGTCGCCGCGGTGGTGCCCGCCGACTGCAGCGCCGCCATACGCTTGCCGAACTTCTCGTCGCGCTTCGGGATCGAGAACGCCTCGCCCGGCGTCCCTGACGGAAAGAGCTCGCGCAGCGTCGCGATATCGAGGGGATCGGCGGCCCGTGACGGGTCGATGAGGCGGAGCACGGGCTGGCCGGGCTTCTCGCCGAAGAAGCCGTGTTCTGGCTCGCCATCTTCAATGCGGATCGCCCCGCGCACCGCCAGGTGCACGAGTTGGGCGGAGGCCGTCTTGTCCGAAGCCCCCACGAGGGGGCCGGCGATAAGCGGCGGGAGCGAATCGGGCACGTCGTACTGCGCGACGATGGTGCCCCGGCCGTGGGCGCGCTTCCGACGCGTGGAGAGTGCAGACCCGACGCCCGCACCTGCCGCGGCGAGAGCGGCGCCGCCGACGATGAACGGCAACGCGTCGAGTGTGAAGTTCGGCAGCCGAGCGGCTGGCTGAGCGACGGTACCGGCGACAAGCCCGATTGCCACGCTGAGTCCCTGCCGAGGGGCAAGGGGGAGCGGCGCGATCTCGAATGACGTGCCCGCCCGCGTCATCGCGCATGCGTCGGTCGAGCCGGCAGCACCCGCAAGACAGCGCATATTGCCGTTCAGGTGATCCGCCAGCGCATCTGAGAAGTTGACTGTGGCGCTGAACGCTGCCACGGGTTGCAGGTGCTCGAAGTCCATCAGGTCCCAAAAGAACTCGTCTGCGTCGCCGTCCGCACGCGCGAGCACGACATCGCGCAGCGTGTATGAGATCACGTAGGTCTGTTCGCCGTGCACGTACTCGTCGGTGCCGGTGAGCACCGCGATGAACCCATCGTCTTCCTCGATGTCAAACGGCACCGCATCGCCTCGGGCATCGGTGACGGTGAAGTTCGACGGATCGGTATCGACGCCCTCGTACTTCTCGGGGAGGCCGCGAACGATGCCGCGATTCTGATCGACATCGGGGAACTCGGCGACGAGCGTCTCCGTGATGTGAGCGGTTGCCCGGCCCTCGGCATCCGTGTCGAGGTGCACATCGACATGCCAGCTCCGGTAGGAGAAGTCAGAGACGTCGGCGTGGGCCGGGGCGGAGGGGAGTCCCCATCCGAGGAACGCGAGTGCCGCGAGCAGCAGTGCACCGACGGTCGTACGGGCGAGGCGGGAACGAGTGGCCATGCATGCCAGGCTAGGGCACTCGTGCGGTGAGCGCCGAGGTCACGTGTGCGTCTTCGAGGCGCGCACATCGTCCGAACGCGGAGCCGCGAAGTGCTAGAGTGATCCACATGCTGTTCGGCTCGCTTCTTCTTAGCTGCCGCGACGAGTCCTCGACTTCGAACTAATCAGTCTCTGGCCTCTCTCGTCGCGGCGTTTGTGTTTGGCTGAGCAAGTTTTCGACGAGAAAGACGAGTCCATGCAGAATCTGCAGCAGCCTTCGGGAATGCCCACGCACCGTTACCGCCCGTTCCACGAGATCATCGACGTGGAGTTGCCGGATCGCACCTGGCCCTCGCGCCGCATCACGGAGGCCCCGCGCTGGTGCGCCGTCGATCTCCGTGACGGCAACCAGGCGCTCATCGACCCGATGAGCCCCGAGCGCAAGCGCATCATGTTCGATCTGCTCGTGAGGATGGGCTACAAGGAGATCGAGGTCGGCTTCCCCTCGGCGAGCCAGACCGATTTCGATTTCGTGCGTCACCTGATCGAAGACAACGCGATCCCCGACGACGTCACCATTCAGGTGCTGACGCAGGCGCGCGAGCACCTCATTACTCGCACGTACGAATCCCTGATCGGTGCGAAGCGCGCCATCGTGCACCTCTACAACTCGACCAGCATTCTGCAGCGCGACGTCGTCTTCCGCTCGGACCGCGCAGGCATCAAGCAGATCGCCGTCGAAGGCGCGAAGCTGTGCAAGGCGAGCGAGCACATTTGTGCCGACACCGAGATCTACTACGAGTACTCGCCCGAGTCGTACACCGGCACCGAGCTCGAGTACGCCGTCGAGGTGTGCAATGACGTGCTCGAGGTGTTCGAACCGACGGCGGAGCGCAAGGTGATCATCAACCTCCCCGCGACGGTCGAGATGGCGACGCCCAACGTCTACGCCGATTCGATCGAGTGGATGAGTCGGCACCTGAACCACCGCGAGAACGTGATTCTCTCGCTGCACCCACACAACGACCGCGGTACGGCGATCGCGGCGGCCGAGCTCGGCTACCAAGCCGGTGCCGACCGCATCGAGGGCTGCCTGTTCGGCAACGGCGAGCGCACGGGCAACGTCGATCTCGTCGCCCTGGGCATCAACCTGTTCACGCAGGGCATCGATCCTCAGATCGATTTCTCGCGGCTCGACGAGGTGCGCCGCACCGCCGAGTACTGCAACCAGCTCCGCGTGCCCGAGCGCAGTCCCTGGGCCGGTGACCTCGTGTACACCGCGTTCTCCGGATCGCACCAGGATGCCATCAAGAAGGGCTTCGAGCGCATGTCGCACGACGCCGACGCAGCGGGCGTGACCGTCGACGACATCGAGTGGGCCGTGCCCTACCTGCCCGTCGACCCGAAAGACTTGGGGCGCTCGTACGAGGCGGTCATTCGCGTCAACTCGCAGTCGGGCAAGGGTGGCGTCGCATACCTCCTGAAGACCGATCACCACCTGGACCTGCCTCGTCGCCTGCAGATCGAATTCAGCTCAGTCGTGCAGGGCGTGACCGACTCCGAAGGCGGTGAGGTCTCGAGCGACGAGATCTGGCGCATCTTCCAGGACGAGTACCTTCCGTCGCAGCACGCCGATGCCGAGCGATGGGGCCACTACGAGATCTTCCGCACCTCGTCGACGAGTGCCGGTGACGGGGTCACTGAACTCACCGTCGATTACCGAGTGGGGAGCGAAGATCAGCAGACAACGGCGCGGGGCAATGGTCCGGTCGACGCATTCATCGCCGCGTTGAACGCTGGTGGGCATTCCGTGACGCTCTTCGACTACGTCGAGCACGCGATGAGCTCGGGCGGCGACGCGGTCGCTGCGTCGTACGTCGACCTCGAAGTCGACGGTCAGCGGCTGTGGGGCGTCGGCATCGACCCCGATACGAGTCGGGCGACGCTCGAAGCGATCATCAGTTCGGTGAACCGATCGATCCGTAATGCGGCTGAGACCGGCGCGACCGCAGAGCCGGCCCAGCTCGGCGCCTGACGCATCGGCAGCGCCGCTCCCGAATCGTACATATGTTCGATTGCACGGAGTGGCGCTGCGGCCGATGTCGATGGAACCTCGTAGGGTGATGGGGTGATTGCTTCGATTCGCGGGCCGGTGCTCGCCTCCGGTGCCGGCTGGGTAGTGATCGAGGTCGGCGGCCTCGGTATGCGTGTGGAAGTGCCGCACGGGCGCGTCGCTCAAGCGGTACCCGGCGATGAACTTCTCCTGTTGACGTCGTTGGTCGTTCGCGAAGACTCCCTCACGCTCTTCGGGTTCGCCTCGCAGCAGGAACTCGACGTCTTCGGCCACCTGATCGCGGTGTCGGGTGTCGGCCCACGGAGTGCGCTGGGTGTGCTCTCTGCCTTGACGCCCGGTGAGATTGCCGGCGCCGTTGCGAACGACGACGAGAAGCCGTTCCGCAAGGTGTCAGGCATCGGTCCGAAGACGGCGAAGCTCATCACTGTCTCGCTCGCAGGCAAGCTCTCCGAGATTGCCCTTGGTGCGGGGCCTGGCGGTGAAGCCGCATTGGTTCCGGACGCCGGTGAGGCGACCGCCGCCGCCGTGGCCGACGGGCTCGCGGGACTGGGCTGGAGCGAATCCGATGCTCGCGTTGCCGTCGATGACGCGGTCGCGGCCGGGGCGCCCGCCGACCACGCGGGGCTCCTCAGGGCAGCCCTGGCGCTGCTCCAAGCGGGTCGCAGCGGCAGTCGTGGGTCGAGAGGCGCCCGATGACGGGGGAGCTGTCGGCGCAGGCGACGCCCTCCGAGCAGGGCTACGAGGGTGCATTGCGCCCTGCGACGCTTTCAGAGTTCGTCGGCCAGGCGAAGGTGCGTCGGCAGCTGTCACTGCTGCTCGATGCCGCGACCATGCGTCGCCACACTCCGGATCACATCCTGCTCGCTGGGCCGCCCGGGCTCGGCAAGACCACGCTGTCGATGATCGTCGCCGCTGAACTCGACAAGCCGTTGCATCAGACCTCAGGCCCGGCGATTCAGCATGCGGGCGACCTCGCCGCTGTGCTCTCCGCGCTCACCCCGGGCGAAGTGCTGTTCATCGATGAGATCCATCGCATGGCGCGCAGCGCCGAAGAGATGCTCTATCTGGCGATGGAGGACTTCAAAGTCGACATCATGGTCGGCAAGGGAGCCGGAGCAACATCGGTGCCCCTCGATTTGGCGCCGTTCACGCTCGTCGGCGCGACGACTCGCGCCGGGCTGCTCCCGAACCCGCTGCGCGATCGTTTCGGGTTTACCGCGCATCTCGAGTTCTATGCCGATGAAGAGCTGGCCAGTGTCGTGCGCCGCGCAGCCGGACTGCTCGGCTTCTCGTTATCTGAGACCGGTGTCGAGGAGATCGCCCGTCGTTCACGCGGAACGCCGCGCATCGCGAACCGACTGCTGCGACGCGTGCGCGACTACAGTCTGGTGCACGAGGCACCGGGTGATACCGGCACCGTGCGCGCCGCGCTGGCACTCTATGACGTGGACGAGCACGGACTTGACCGACTGGACCGCGAGGTGCTCCGAGCGGTCGTCGAGCGCTTCAACGGCGGGCCGGTCGGCTTGTCGACGCTCGCGGTGTCGGTCGGCGAAGAAGCGGAGACGATCGAGGCGGTCGTGGAACCGTTTCTCGTGCGCACCGGGTTGCTGTCGCGCACGCCCCGCGGACGTGTCGCGACGCGCCTCGGGTGGGAGCACGTGGGCCTTGAGCCCCCGACGGCGGGGTAGCCGCATCCGCTCGTGCTGGCGGGAGCATGTGATCCACCCAGAAAATCATCAGATGGCGGGGGCATTCACAGCGACCTCCCGATAAACTGATCGAATCTGTGCCTCACGAGACGCACGTGCACGCCCATTGAAAGGACCATTGTGGCTCTGGACCCGATCACTATTGTGATGTTCGCGCTGATCGCGCTGTTGATCTTCTTCATGTTCCGCAACGGCAAGAAGCGTCAGGCAGCGATGCAGGAGCTGCAGAATAACGTCCGCCCCGGTGCCGAGGTGATGCTGCAGTCGGGCATTTACGGCACGATCGATTCGATCGACGAGGAAGACAACAAGGTAACCGTGCGCAGCGGCACCTCGACCTTCGTCGTGCACCGTAACGCGGTCTCGCAGGTCGTTTCGCCGGTTGATGCAGCTGCCGCTGCACCCGCTGCAGATCTCGCACCCGATGACGACCCCGCGTTCGGCGAGCGTCTCGGAGCTCAGAGCGAGACGTCGCCGATCGCGGATGCCGCTGCGGAGGCCGAAACGGCTTCGCAGAATGGCGCTGCCGCCGCTGAGTCCGATATTGCGGGCAACACCGGCGAAACCCCCGATGCCGATGAGACGGGAACCGGTTCAGCGCCCAAGGCCTGATCCTGTGGTTGCGGCTCTCGGGCCGCAACCATCCCCGCTCGTGTAGAGAGAAAGCAGTCCAGTCTTGGCGTCTTCACCCGCCGTGAGGCGAGCCCGTCGCTCACTCATCTTCCTTCTGATCATCATTGTGGGCCTCTCCGGTCTCATCGCCTACGGCGTGTTCCGGAGCAGCGCAACGTGGACGCCAAAGCTGGCGCTCGACCTCCAAGGCGGAACTCAGATTCTGCTCGCGGCAGAGCAGACCGATGGCGAGACGGTCGCGGGCGACCAACTGCAGCAAGCAGTGTCCATCATCCGCCAACGTGTCGACGCCGCCGGCGTCTCCGAGGCCGAGATCACGACGCAGGGCAACCAGCACATCTCGGTCTCGATTCCTGGTAAGGCCGATGAAGCCACGTTGCAGCGCATCGAAGCCTCGGCGAAGCTCGACTTCCGCCCGGTCCTGACGTACAACGTCGGTGCGAGTACCGCGACAGCGGATACCGAGGGCAGCGAAGACGATGCGGCAGCGGCAGAGGATGACGCGAAGGACGCTGACGCGAAAGCCGACGACGCGGCCGCGACTGACACGAGCGATCTCGACCCCGAGACGATTCCTGAGAGCGCGGGCGATCTTGCCTGGATCACCCCGGCGCTCCAGGAGAAGTTCGATGCGTTCACTTGCAACTCCGAGGACGCGCTGGGAGCCGGTGACGCTCCTGACGACCGTCCGCTTATTACCTGCGACGACACGGGCTCGCTGAAGTACATTCTCGGCCCCGTTGAGCTCGACGGTTCCGTGATCAGCGACGCGACGGCTCAGGTCGGCACGACATCCACGGGCGCCTCCACCGGCGAGTGGGTCGTGCAGATCATTATGAACAAGCAGGGCACCGAGACGTTCGGCAAGATCAGCACGCGCCTCTTCGGGGCGACTGCGCCCCAGAACCAGTTCGCCTTCGTGCTCGATGGTCGCGTGCTCTCCGCGCCGACGATGCAGGCTCAAATTCTCGACGGTCGCCCGTCGATCAGTGGCCAGTTCACACAGGAGTCGGCTGCCGCGCTCGCCGATCAGCTGAAGTTCGGCGCACTGCCGATCGACTTCACCGTGCAAAGCCAGGAAGATATCTCCGCGACGCTCGGCACGAACCAGCTCGCGGCCGGGCTCCTCGCCGGTTTGATCGGCCTCGTGCTCGTGGTCATCTACTCGGCGTTCCAATACCGCGCGCTCGGTTCGCTCACCGTCGCATCCCTGGTGATCGCCGGTATTCTGACCTACCTCTTGCTCACCTTCTTCTCGTGGCGACAGGGCTACCGATTGTCGTTGGCCGGCGTCGCGGGCATCATCGTCGCGGTCGGGTTCACAGCGGACTCGTTCATCGTGTACTTCGAGCGCATTCGAGACGCGCTGCGCGACGGGTTCTCCATCGAGAGCGCAGTCGAGCACGGGTGGAAGCGCGCATTCCGCACGGTGCTCGCCTCGGACGGCGTCAACTTCCTTGCCGCAGTGATCCTGTTCATCCTGGCTGTGGGCAACGTGAAGGGCTTCGCGTTCACACTGGGCCTCACGACACTCGTGGACGTTGCAGTCGTGGCACTCTTCACACACCCGATGATGACGCTGCTCGCACGGACCCGGTTCTACCAGGGCGGGCACCCCTTCTCTGGGCTCGATCCGAAGAAGCTCGGCGCGGTGTACCGAGGTCGCATGCAGTTCCGCGAGCCGGTGGTGGCCAGCCAGGGCGCCGGTAAGAAGAACGCACGCAGCCAGGGCGAAGCCGCCCGTCGCCAGACGATCGCCGAGCGCAAGGCCCTCGCAGCCGACGCCTCGACCGGAAAGGACAGCTGATCATGGCTCGTCGCTCATTCGCCGAGTTCGGCAACGCGCTCTATACCGGTGAGAAGTCCATCAACTTCGTCGGTCGACGCAAGACGTGGTACCTGATCTCCGTGATCCTGATCGTGATCTCGATCGCGGGTCCTATGCTGCGCGGCGGGTTCGCTTTCGGTATCGAATTCACCGGTGGCAGCCAGTTCCAGGTGCACCTCGCCGACGGCCAGGACCGTGACCCGGCGATCGCCGAAGCGGCGGTCAAAGAGGCGTTGCCATCGAGTGCGCCTCGTGTGTCTCAGCTGGGCCCCACCGACATTCGTGTGCAGACTGAGGCGTTGGACGACGCGGAGAACCGTGTCGTCGCCGAGGCGCTCGCCACGAAGTACGATGTGCCGGTCGATGAGGTCACGACCTCCTACATCGGACCTGCGTGGGGGCAAGACATCACTCGTCAGGCGATCATTGCTCTGATCGTGTTCATCTTGTTCGCGGCCTTGGTCATGGCGATTTACTTCCGCACCTGGAAGATGTCGCTCGCCGCCATAATCGCGTTGCTCCACGACCTGGTGATCACGGCTGGCATCTACGGAATCTCCGGGTTCGAGATCACGCCTGCGGCGATGATCGGGTTCCTCACGATTCTGGGCTACTCGCTGTACGACACCGTCGTGGTGTTCGATAAGATCCGTGAGAACACGGCGCCGGGGGAGCTGAACGATCGACGCACGTTTGCAGAATCGGTCAACTTGGGCGTGAATCAGACGCTGGTGCGTTCGATCAACACCTCGATCGTCGCGCTGTTGCCCGTCGGTTCGATTCTCTTCATCGGTGCATTCGTGCTTGGCGCGGGAACACTGCGCGACATCTCGCTCGCGCTCTTCATCGGTATCTTCGTGGGAGCGTATTCCACGATCTTCATCGCCTCTCCGGCATATGCGCACCTGCGCGAGAGCGAAGCGGCGATCAAGAAGCGCGATGCCAAGGTGCTGCGGTTGCGCGAGCGCAACGACGCCGCGGATGCGGTGGCAGACGCCGGCGACGGCGGGCTCGAGGAGCCGGTACGCTAATGCGCGTCTACGAAACGCCGAGGGAACGGGTTGCCGTCTCCCTCGGCGTTTCGTGTATCCATCGGGGTACGCGCGACACTTCGCTCGTTTTGCTCCGCGCTGGGCGCGGGGTGTAGCGTTCAATCATTCCAGGGAGGTGAGCCGTGGCGACACAAGACGCAACGACCAGTGGCACGACGGCGCTCCGGCGCTTGGTGCCCAGAATCTTCTCGCGGGGCAGCGCCCCGGGGGCCGTGGATCAGTTGATTCGCACGGTGCGAGGCAACCACCCGCGCGCCGACCTGTCGGTGATCGAACGAGCCTACGCGGTTGCCGAACGCGCGCACCGGGGCCAGAAACGGCGCAGTGGCGAGCCGTACATCACCCACCCCATCGCGGTCGCCCAGATTTTGGCCGACTTGGGCATCGCGCCCGTGGCCATTGCGGCTGCGCTGCTCCACGACACAGTCGAAGACACGGAGTACACGCTCGACCAGTTGAGCCAGGAATTCGGCGACGAGATCGCGATGCTCGTCGATGGCGTGACAAAGCTCGACAAGGTGAAGTACGGCGACTCTGCACAGGCCGAGACTGTGCGCAAGATGGTCGTCGCAATGTCGAAAGACATTCGTGTGCTCGTCATCAAACTCGCTGATCGACTGCATAACGCGCGAACCTGGGGGTTCGTGTCGAGCGATTCCGCGAAGCGCAAGGCGCAGGAGACCATCGAGATCTACGCGCCGCTGGCGCATCGACTCGGCATTCAGTCGATGAAGACTGAACTCGAAGATCTCTCATTCGCCGTATTGAAGCCCAAGCTCTACGCCGAGATCCAGAACCTCGTCGCGCAGCGCAACCCGCAACGCGATGAACTCGTTGGCGTGGTGATCAGTTCCATTGAAAGTGATCTCCGCGAGTCGAAGATCCGCGGTGAGGTCACCGGTCGCCCGAAAGAGCTCTACTCGATCTATCAGAAGATGATCGTGCGAGGTCGCGACTTCGACGAGATCTACGACCTCGTGGGAATCCGTGTGCTGGTGAACTCCATCCGCGATTGCTACGCGGTGTTGGGCGCTGTGCACGCGCGGTGGACTCCGATACCCGGCAGGTTCAAGGACTACATCGCGACGCCGAAATTCAACCTGTACCAGTCGCTGCACACGACGGTGATCGGGCCCGACGGCCGAGCAGTCGAAATTCAGATTCGTACCGTCGAGATGCATCAGCGTGCTGAGTACGGTGTCGCGGCACACTGGAAGTACAAGCAGCGTCAATCGGGCCAGACGCAGACGTCAAACGATATGGCGTGGTTGGCGCATATTTCGGATTGGCAGGCCGAGACTGAAGACCCGAGCGAGTTCCTCGACGCGCTGCGCTACGAGATCGGAGCGAAAGAGGTCTACGTCTTCACGCCGAAGGGGCGCGTGATTGGGCTCCCGGCGGGAGGAACGACCGTCGACTTCGCGTATGCCGTGCACACCGAGGTTGGCCATCGCACGATGGGCGCGCGCGTCAACGGGCGCCTTGTGCCGCTCGAAACCGCGCTGCAGAACGGCGATGTGGTCGAGGTCTTCACCTCCAAAGACCCGAATGCCGGGCCCAACCAAGACTGGCTCAATTTCGTTCAGAGCAAGCGGGCGCAGAATAAGATCCGTCAGTGGTTCACGAAGGAACGTCGCGAAGAGGCGGCGGAGGCTGGCAAGGTCGAGATCACGAAGGCGCTGCGCAAGCAGGGTCTCCCGCTGCACCGTGTCATGAACTCTGCGGCGCTGCAACAGATCGCCCTGCAACTGCGATATCTTGACGTCACCGCTCTCTACGCCGCCGTGGGCGAAGGGCACGTCTCCGCGCAGTCTGTGGTGGAGAAAGTCACTGCTCTGGTCTTCGACGAGCAGACGTCAACGGAACCGGCGCTTGCCACGCTGCCGATCATCGAGGCTCCACGTGCACCCAAGAGCACCGACTCAAGCGGCGTCGTGGTCACCGGGGCGTCCGATGTGCTCGCAAAGCTCGCGAAGTGCTGCACCCCGGTTCCCGGCGATGAGATCCTCGGATTCGTCACCAAGGGCCAAGGGGTCTCGGTGCATCGTGTGGATTGCCATAATTTCCTCGCGCTTCGCGAGCAGGAAGACCGCGTAGTGGGCGTCGAATGGGCGCCGACGTCGAAGAGCGTTTTCCTCGTGCAGATTCAGGTTGAAGCACTGGACCGTTCGGGCTTGCTTTCGGACGTCACTCGCACACTCTCAGAGCACCACGTGAACATTCTTTCGGCCTCTGTGAACACGTCAAGCGCGCGCCTCGCGATCAGTCGTTTCGTGTTTGAGATGGCGAACGCGACGCACCTCGAACACGTGCTCAACGCTGTTCGGCGCATCGACGGCGTGTACGACGTCTATCGCATCACGAATTAAATTGACCGGTCAGTGCCTGCGCACTGAGCTTGGTCTGGGGAGCTCACAGAGCGGCCAGACGGCGCAGCGCGACTTGTCGATGGCGAAGTGGGCCCCGCTGCAGAGCCTCGGTCACTGCGTGTCGTGCGCGGTCAATACGGAGGAGCAGCAGTCTGCAGGCGACTCGATCTGACCGTGAGAACTCGCCGGGTGTACGGAGCAGATCGCAGATAACGCGAATCGGTGCTGCGACGCCGAGACCACCGAACCACGATGCATCGCAGGTGTCGAGCGCATACTCGTGGATGACCACTCCGGGAGGCGGTATGTGCGGGTACCGCTGTCGTCGTTGCGTAGAGAACTCGAGCGGGGTGCGCGGTGCCCGAGCCACGCCCCATACCCACGCAGCGGTCGAAGAAACGGCGATCAGCCGTACATCGCTATGCCCGAGCAATACGGACGCTTCAAGCGCGGCGAGCCGTATCCGAGGGTTCTCAGGCCAGCCGATCGGCCGGTACCCCGGGCCGCACGAGACGAGTGATCCACGCAGGCGCTCAGCGGCGATGACCGCAACCGGCCAACGCCCCAGTGCCGGAGGCGTTCGGCGGGGGATTCGTGCGCTGGGAAGCGGTGGAAAAGCGTTCGAGCGGGTCATTCTCCCATCATGATGGGAGTCCGACCCGCCCGAACGTGAGTGCGGCGGAATTGTGGAGAACTCGAGCGCACGGCTCGAAGATCGTGCCTAGAGTTAGTCGCCGAGTGCCGCGAGCCACGACTGCTGCGCCGCAAGCTTCTCTTCGGCGTCGGCGACCTTGCGGGCGTTGCCGGCGCTCCGCGCGGCGTCGAGCTCAGCAGTCAGGTCGGCGATCGACGACTCCAGCTGCCCGCGCAGACCTTCGCTCCGAGCCTTCGTCTCGGGGTTCGTCTTACGCCAGTGCTCTTCTTCGAGCTGCTTGACGTGATCTTCGATCTTGCGGAGACGACCCTCGATGTCTCGAAGAGCCTCGCGGGGCACGCGTCCGAGCTCGTCCCAGCGCAGCTGCACCGCGGTCAGCTGCTTGCGCGCTGCCGCATGCTCGGTGACCTGCAGAATGGGCTCTGCCTCGTCGAGCAGTGCCTGCTTTGCAGTCAGGTTTTCTGCGTACTCTTCGTTGGTCTGCGCGGCTTCGGCAGCCTTCGCCTCGTAGAGCACGTCACCCGCGGCCTTGAACCGAGCCCACAGCTGATCGTCAAGCTTGCGACTCGCGCGCCCGGCTGCCTTCCAGTCGTCGAGCAGCGATCGATACGCGGGGATGCCCTCGATGCCGCGCGGTGCCAGTGCCTCCGCAGCGGCGATGATGCGCTCCTTGCGCTGCTTGACGTCCTTGTTCGTGGCGTCCATCTGCGCGAAGTGCGCACGGCGAGCGCCGTCGAAGCTTTGGCGTGCACTGCGGAAGCGCTTCCAGAGCGCATCGGCTTGCGCCTTCGGGATCTGAGGGCCCGTGCGCTGCGCGGTCTGCCAATCAGTGAACAGCTGCTCAAAGGCCTGGCTGGTGTCTTTCCAGCGAATGGAAGCCTCGGGCTGTGCGGCCAGGCGTTCGGCTTCGATCGCGATCGCCTCGCGCTGGGCGACGGCTTCCTGCCGGGCGGCCTCACGTTCTGCCTGCTGCTTCTCGCTGAGCGCAGCGGTCTTCGTCCCGAGCTTCTCGACGCGTTCACGCAGCGCGGCAATGTCCCCGACGGCGGCAGGTTCAACGAGCGACTCGCGGAGCTTCGCGACGGTATCGGCGGCAGAAGCGTCGGCGGTTCCGCGGGCGATGCGCGCTTCGAGCAGCGTCACCTGACCTTCGAGGTCTGCGAACTTGCGCGTGAAGTAGGCGAGCGCCTCCTCAGGGGTGCCATCGGGGAAGGACCCCACGACGCGCTCAGCATCGCCTTCGCGCACGTACACGGTGCGGTCCTCATCGACTCGTCCCCAGGACGTCTCGTTGCTCGCTTCGCTCACGATTCTGCTCACCTGTCGTGTGTGGGGCCGGGGTTCCGGCCAGACGGAATAGTCACCCCCACTATGCCATAGTGCGCGGCTGAGAACCCGAGCGCTGGGAGGAGTTCGAACGGAGGTGATCCTGCGCTCGTTACGATGGATGCGTGCAAGCCCGACCCGTACCCGCGCAGACTGCGCCGCTTGCGGTGCGCATGCGCCCGCAATCGCTCGACGAGGTCGTCGGGCAGCAGCATCTGCTGAAGCCCGGGTCGCCGTTGCGCACGCTGGCCGCAGACGCCGAAGGCGGCGGCGGGGCGGTGTCGGTGATTCTCTGGGGGCCGCCGGGTACCGGCAAGACCACGCTGGCGCAGGCGATCGCGCATTCGAGCGGCCGTCGATTCGTCGAGCTGTCCGCGATCACAGCGGGTATTAAAGATGTGCGCACCGTGATGGAGCGGGCGCTGAACGACCGAGACCTTTATCAGATCGCGACCGTTCTCTTTCTCGATGAGATTCATCGTTTCACCAAGGCGCAGCAGGATGCGTTGCTGCCCGGCGTCGAGAACGGATGGGTGACGCTCGTCGCCGCGACCACGGAGAACCCGTCGTTCTCGGTGATCAGCCCCTTGCTGTCACGGTCGCTCCTGCTCACGCTCGAACCGCTTGAAGACGCTGACCTGCGCACGCTGCTGGAGCGCGCCGTGCATGATCCTCGCGGACTGAACGATGCCGTCGATGTCGATGACGAAGCGATCGACGCACTGGTGCAGCTCGCCTCGGGCGATGCCCGCCGCGTGTTGACCGGGCTCGAAGCCGCCGGTGCCTCCGCGATCGCGAGTGCAGAGGGCGAACAACGACCGGTGGTGACCGCGGAGACCGTGGCCGTCTCGATCGATCGTGCACTCCTGCGCTACGACCGGAACGGCGATCAGCACTACGACGTCATCAGCGCGTTCATCAAGTCGATGCGCGGCTCCGACCCCGACGCGGCCATCCACTATCTCGCGCGCATGATCGAAGCGGGGGAGGACCCCCGTTTCATTGCGCGCCGACTGATGGTGCACGCCGCGGAAGACGTGGGAATGGCGGATCCGCAGGCGCTCCAGATCGCGGTGGCCGCCGCAGAGGCCACGCAACTCATCGGGCTTCCCGAAGCGCGCATTCCGCTCGCCGAAGCGACCATCTACATCGCGACGGCGCCGAAGTCGAACGCCGTCATCAGCGCCATCGACGCCGCGATCTCCGATGTGAAGGCCGGCCGCTTCGGTCTCGTGCCCAAACATCTGCGCGACGCCCACTATCCGGGCGCGAAGCGCATGGGGCACGGAAAGGGCTATCGGTATCCCCACAGCGATCCCCGCGGCGTTTCCCCGCAGCAATACCTTCCCGACGAGTTGCGAGATCGCGTCTACTACGCCCCGACTCAACACGGGAACGAGCGGGAAGTGTCGGATCGTCTCGAGAAGATTCGTCGGATCACTCGAGGCTCGAGCGGCGACCCAAGTTAGGCGGTTCGGCGTAGACGCCGAATCAGTGATAAGATCTTCCTTGGCCAACTTTGCTTTTCGCTGCAGGCTGCAGGTGAGAAGCAAACGGCAGTCGCCCTGTAGCCGGGTTTCTGCGCTGGTCGTTCCCTCACCGAACAACGGTTCGTTGTGTCGCGTGCATCACTCGTTGATGCGGGCACAGCCTGGCCGAGAGAACCTGTGCGTGCGCGAGCACGCACTGTGATTGACAGAAAACCCGAAAGGACCCACGTGTCGACTACGTCGCGTACCCGTTCCCAGACCCGACTTTCCCGTTCGCTCGGGATCGCGCTGACCCCCAAGGCTGCGCGCTACCTCGAGAAGCGCCCCTACGGCCCCGGCCAGCACGGCCGCACCAAGCGTAAGAGCGACAGCGACTACGCCGTTCGTCTGCGTGAGAAGCAGCGTCTTCGCGCCCAGTACGGCATCCGCGAGAAGCAGCTCACCATTGCGTTCAAGGAAGCCCGTCGCCAGGACGGCCTGACCGGTGAGAACCTGGTCGAGCTGCTCGAGATGCGTCTTGACGCACTCGTGCTCCGCGCAGGCTTCGCACGCACCACGGCGCAGGCGCGCCAGCTCGTCGTGCACCGCCACATCCTGGTCGACGGCAAGATCGTTGATCGTCCCTCCTTCCGCGTGAAGCCGGGGCAGCTCATCCACGTCAAGGCACGCTCGGAGGCTATCGAGCCGTTCCAGGTCGCTGCAGCCGGCGGCCACGCCGAGGTGCTCCCGAATGTTCCGGGCTACCTCGAGGTCGAGCTCGACAAGCTCCAGGCGCGTCTCGTGCGTCGCCCGAAGCGCGCTGAGGTCCCCGTGACCTGCGAAGTGCAGCTCGTCGTCGAGTACTACTCGGGCCGCTAAGCCTCAGTACACTCCACTCGAAGGGGGCGCCGGATTCGATCCGGCGCCCCCTTCGTCGTATATGGGCCCCAACGGCTGTGAGGGGTACCCGAGACCGAACGGCCCACCCGCTAAGCTTGTCGGGTGCCGTTGCACGCGCGCCGATGGGCGCGACCGCTGCCGTTGGGAGGATCGAGACATGGGCAAGCTGTTCTGGCTGGTCACCGGAGTCGCGCTGGGATTCGTCGGTGCGCACTTCGTGAATCAGACTCCTGAGGGGCGTCGTTTCTTCGCTCGCGTCAACCGCGGAGTGGATGAGTTCGGCCGCGCCTTTACTGCGGGCTATGAAGCCGAGGCCGACGAGGAGCTCTCTGAGGCTGACGCAGCGGAACTGGGCGATGCCCTGCGCGAGCGCGGCTGATCCCGCACCTCGGCATTCCACCCCACGTACTTCACCACTGACTTCCACAGAAGGACCCCGGATGCAGACCGCTGAAATTCACCGTCGCTGGCTCGACTTCTTCGAGAAGAAGGGGCACTCGGTTGTTCCTTCTGCATCGCTCATCAGCGATGACCCCAGCCTCATGTTCACGGTCGCCGGCATGGTGCCCTTTGTGCCGTATCTGTCGGGAATCGTTCCCGCGCCCTTCCCGCGGGCGACGAGCGTGCAGAAGTGCATCCGCACGAACGACATCGAAGAAGTGGGAAAGACCCCGCGTCACGGCACGTTCTTCCAGATGTGCGGCAACTTCTCCTTCGGCGATTACTTCAAGGAAGATGCAATCCGCTTCGCGTGGGAGCTGCTGACCTCGAGCGAGGCCGATGGCGGCCTGGGCTTCGACGCCAAGGACCTCTGGGTCACGGTCTACGAAGAAGACGACGAGGCGCTCGCCCTCTGGCAACAGCACTCGACACTGCCCGACGAGCGCATTCAGAAGCTCGGCAAGGACACCAACTACTGGTCGACCGGGCAGCCCGGCCCGGCAGGCCCCTGCTCCGAGATCTTCTTCGATCTGGGCCCCGAGTACGGCATCGACGGCGGCCCGGCGACGGATGACGACCGCTACGTCGAGATCTGGAACCTCGTGTTCATGCAATACCAGATCACAAACGTGCGATCGAAGGTCGATTTCGACATCGTCGGCGAACTGCCGAAGAAGAACATCGATACGGGCATGGGTCTCGAGCGCGTCGCCTTCATCAAGCAGGGCGTGCAGAACATGTACGAGATCGACCAGGTGCGCCCGGTGCTCGATCGCGCTGCCCAGATCGCCGGCAAGACTTACGGCGCGGATCACACCGATGATGTGCGGTTGCGCGTCATCGCCGATCACGTGCGCAGCGGGCTCATGCTGATCGCCGATGGAGTGACGCCGTCGAATGAGGGACGCGGCTACATCTTGCGCCGTTTGCTGCGCCGGGTCACGCTCTCGATGCGCCTGCTCGGTGTCGAAGGACCCAGCTTTGCCGAGCTCTTCCCGGTGTCGCGCGACGCGATGGCCGGGGGCTACCCGGCAGTCGCCAACGACTTCGACTTCATCTCACGGGTCGCATACGCCGAGGAGAAGACCTTCCTGCGCACCCTCGCATCGGGCATCCAGATCTTGGACACTGCGGTCGACGCCGCGAAGAGTGCGAGCTCAAGCGTGCCCGGCGACACCGCCTTCCTGCTTCACGACACGCACGGCTTCCCGATCGAGCTCACGCTCGAGATCGCCGAAGAAGCCGGTGTGCCGGTCGACGCAGAGGTGTTCTCGTCACTCATGCAGGAGCAGCGCGATCGCGCCAAGGCTGATGCGAAGGCGAAGAAGGGGCAGCGCGCCGATCTGTCCGTCTACAAGGAGCTGCGCGGTCTGGGCGAGACGCTCTTCACGGGGTATGACGAGCTCGTGCACGAGGGCAAGGTCCTCGGCATCGTCGTCGATGGTGCCCCCGTGCGCGAAGCCCGCGAGGGCGACGTTGCCGAATTGGTGCTGTCAGAGACCGCGCTCTTCGCCGAGTCGGGCGGCCAGGATTCGGATCAGGGGCTCATCGTGGGCGACGGATTCGAAGCCGAGGTGCTCGACGTGCAGAAGCCGGTGCCCGGCCTCATCGTGCACACGGTCAAGGTGACCATCGGCACAATCGGCGTCGATGCACGCGCCGAGACGCGTGTCGATGCCGAGTACCGACGCGGCGCCACGCAGGCCCACTCCGGTACCCATATCGTGCACGCAGCGCTTCGCGAAGTGCTCGGCCAGGGCGCCCACCAGGCGGGCTCGTACAACAAGGCGGGGTATCTGCGTCTCGACTTCACGCATTCCGAGGCGCTGTCTACGGAGACGAAGAGCGAGATCGAGGAGATCTCGAACCTCGCCATTCGCTCTGACTTCGAAGTCGTCACGCGCGAAATGGCACTCGACGATGCGAAGGCGCTCGGCGCAATGGCGCTGTTCGGTGAGAAGTACGGCGACCGCGTGCGCGTCGTCGACATCGGCGGGCCGTGGTCGCGCGAACTCTGCGCGGGCACGCACGTCGCGAGCTCGTCGGAGATCGGCATGATCAATCTGATCTCGGAGAGCTCCGTCGGTTCGACGAACCGTCGTGTGGAGTCGCTCGTCGGTATCGAGGCGTTCCGGAATTTCGCCGCAGAGCGCGCCATCGTGCAGCAGCTCACCGGCGGGTTGAAGGTGCCGCGCACCGAGCTCGTCTCGAAGGTGCAAGATCTGGGGTCGCAGTTGCGCGCGGCCGAGAAGAAGATCGCCGCCCTCGAAGCTGAGAAGCTCAGTCAGCGCGTTCCGCAGCTGCTCGCGAATGCTGAGCAGCTCGGCGGTGTTCGCGCCGTGGTCGCCTCCCTGGGATCGGTGGGGTCGGCAGACGATATTCGCGGCCTGGCACTGCGCGTGCGCGAGCAGCTTGGCGCCGAAGCAGGTGTCGTCGTGCTCGCCGGTGAAGCCGCCGGAAAGCCCGTGGTCATCGCCGCAACGACCCCTGCGGGCCGTGACGCCGGCGCGAAGGCCGGGGCGCTTGTTCGCGTCGGTGCTCAGGTGCTCGGCGGCGGCGGCGGCGGGAAGGACGACCTCGCCCAGGGCGGCGGCACCGATGTCTCGCAGATCGATGCCGCCCTGGCTGAGATCCGCCGGAGTCTGGTCGGCTGACGGTGCGTGTCGGCGTGCGTATCGGCATCGATGTGGGGAAGGCCCGCATCGGTGTTGCTCGAAGCGATCAACACGGGATGCTCGCGACTCCGGTCGAGACGGTGCCTCGTGAGACGTCGGGCACGGCCGACTTGGATCGCATCACGGCGATCGCGAGCGATCTCGATGCGTTTGAAGCCGTGGTCGGCCTCCCGTTGAATCTGCGCGGCGAGCGCACACTTTCGACCGAAGACGCCGAGGCGTTTGCCGGGCGGTTGGCGGCTCACCTGCGAACGCATGCCATCGCAGTGCGTCTCGTCGACGAGCGGCTGTCGACGGTGTCCGCGCATGGTCAACTGCGGCAAGCGGGCAAGAAGACCAAGCAGAGTCGTTCCATCATCGACCAGGCGGCAGCCGTGGTGATTCTGCAGCACGCGCTCGATATCGAGCGGGCGCGGGGTACTGCGCCCGGCGATCCGGTGCTGCTTCCCGGTGTCGACGAGACGGACGAACAGGCTCGAGAAGATCTGGCTGACGTGAGCGACACGTCCGCTGAAACGCACACACCAGTGACCGAGGAGGCCACGGAATGAATGCACGCACGCGCGAAGATAGGCGCCAGACGGGGCGGCGTGTCATCATCTCGTTGCTCGTGACCGTTCTTTTGCTCGGCGGTCTCGCCGGTGCGGGAGCCTATCTCTGGTCCCATTATGGCTCCGGCATCTCGAAGGCGCTGGGGTGGACCTCGGACGACTATGAGGGTGAAGGCCACGGTGAGGTGCTGATCACGGTGACGTCGGGGCAGATCGGCTCCGACGTGGCAGACGCCCTCGCCGAGGCGGGCGTCGTGAAGACTCCTGAGGCGTTTTACGACCTCCTGCTCGAACAAGACGACGAGGTGCAGTTCCAAGTCGGAACGTACCGCTTGAAGCTCGAGATGAGTGCGCAGTCGGCCCTCGACGCCATGCTCGATCCGGCGAATGTGATGGAGCTTACGGTCACGATCCCCGAGGGGATGGCCGCGATGGACGCGCTGCAGACGACCGCCGATGTGGTCGGCATTCCGATGGCCGATTTCGAGGCAGCAATTGCCGACCCCACGAAGTTCGGAGTTCCGGCGCAGTTCCCATCCATCGAGGGGTTCTTGTTCCCGGCAACTTACACGTTCGAGCCCGGCGACACGGCCGAAACGATCGTGCAGACCATGGTTGATCGCATGAAGCAGGCGCTTGCCGAGCACGGCGTCCCCGAGGGCGACGAGTGGCGCGTGCTCACGCTCGCGTCGGTGGTGCAGCGCGAGGCCGGCGCGAATCTCGACGACTTCCCGAAGATTGCGCGGGTGTTCTTGAACCGCATCGATCAGGGCATGCTGTTGCAGTCGGATGCGACGGTCGCCTACGGTACGGGGAATACGCACACCGTGTGGACCACCGAGGAAGAGCGCGCGAACGCATCGAACCTTTACAACACGTATGCGAACCCCGGCCTGCCCGTGGGACCGATCGGTCTGCCCGGTGACGTCGCCATCGATGCCGCGATCCACCCGGCAGATGGCACCTGGTTGTTCTTCGTGCCGATCAACCTCGAGACCGGTGAGACAGTGTTCTCCACGACCAACGAGGAGCACGATGCCGCCGTGGCGAAACTCGGCGAGTGGTGCACGGCGCACCGCGACGCCGGCGGCACGCGGTGCGACTGAGATGACGACATCGTTGGAGAGCCTCGCGCAACTGGCGGTGCTGGGCTCTCCGATCGCCCACTCGCGCTCGCCGCGCATCCACGAGGCCGCGTATCGCGTGCTCGGCCTCGACTGGGCATATCGTGCGATCGAGTGCAGTGAACGCGACCTCGAAGCGTTTCTCGCCGAGCGCGGCCCCGAGTGGCTCGGTTTCTCGGTCACGATGCCGCTGAAAGTCGAAGCCCACCGAATCGCGTTCGAGCTCGACGAGGTCGCGCGCGAGAGTGGTGTCGTGAACACGCTGGTGCGACGCGAACTCGGTTGGTATGGCGCCAATACTGATGTCGCGGGGTTGGCTGCGGCGATCACTGGTGCGGACCTCGACGTGCGGAGCACGACTGTGCTCGGATCTGGCGCAACGGCAGTGTCAGCGATCCTCGCGTTGCGTCGTCTGGGAGCGGAGCACGTGACGGTGCGCGCGCGCAATCGCTCAGCGGTGGCCGATCTCGTCTCGCGCTTCTCGAGAGACGCGACGGGAGCCGGGGGAGCCGCTTTCATCGTCGAAGCGCAGGAGGATGCGCTTCAGGCTTCGCCGACCTTGGTTGTCTCCGCGCTTCCCGGGCAGGCAGCAGCGACGATCGATGTTCCTGAATCGCTGCTCGCCGTCCCCCTCTTCGACGTGGCCTACGATCCCTGGCCGTCGCCGCTGGCCGCGCTCTGGCGGGCCGCAGGCGGCACCGCCGTGGCCGGCACGGAGATGCTGGTGGAACAGGCCCTCGTGCAGGTGCGCCTGTTCCTGAATGGCGATCCGGATCGCCCGCTCGACGATGAAGCCGAGGTGCTTCGGGCGATGCGCGCCGCAGTCTAGCGTCGCAGCGGGCGGAGCCGTCTTGCGTTGCGGAGTCGGTTCGTACCGCCGTGATGTGGGAGGATAGCGGGTATGCTGCGTTGGCTGACCGCCGGAGAATCTCACGGCCCCGAACTGATCGCCGTCCTTGAAGGGCTGCCTGCGGGCGTGCCCGTTTCGCTTGACGGGATCCGTGAAGATCTCGCTCGTCGCAAGCTGGGCTATGGCCGCGGCTCGCGCATGAAGTTCGAGCAAGACGAACTCAATGTCTCGGGCGGAGTCGTGCAGGGCGTCTCGATCGGCGGCCCCGTCGCGATTCGCATCGGCAACACGGAGTGGCCGAAGTGGACCGAGGTGATGTCCGCGGAGGCGACCGAGCTCTCCGAGAAGTCCCGCGGCCGCGGTGCTCCATTGACGCGCCCCCGACCGGGGCACGCCGACCTCGCGGGAATGCAGAAGTACGGCTTCGATGAAGCGCGCCCGGTGCTTGAGCGCGCGAGCGCGCGCGAGACCGCCGCCCGCGTCGCGCTCGGTGCCGTCGCCCGCGCATTTCTCGCGGAGCTCGGCATCCGCCTTGTGAGCCACACACTCTCGATGGGCGAGGTCGCCGTGCCCGCAGATGCGCCGCTGCCGCGCCCCGACGATGTCGCCGCGCTCGACGCTGATCCGCTGCGGTGCTTCGACGCGGAGACGAGCGCTCGCATGGTCGCCGAGGTGGACGACACGAAAAAGTCGGGCGACACGCTCGGTGGCATCGTCGAGGTGCTCGCCTACGGGTTGCCGCCGGGGCTCGGATCATACGTGCACTGGGATCGTCGTCTGGATTCGCGTCTGGCCGGCGCCCTCATGGGCATCCAAGCGATCAAGGCCGTCGAGGTCGGTGACGGCTTCGAGACCACGCGCCGTCGCGGGTCGGTCGCGCACGACGAATTGCATATCGAGGGCGGACGCATCGCGCGCGAAACCACGCGCGCCGGAGGCATCGAGGGCGGCATGACCACTGGGCAGGTGCTTCGCGTGCGCGCTGGCATGAAGCCCATCGCGACGGTGCCCCACGCGCTTCCGACGGTCGATGTCGCCACCGGTGAAGCGTCGAAGGCTCACCACCAGCGCAGCGACGTGTCGGCGGTGCCTGCTGCGGGTGTCGTCGCCGAGGCGATGACGGCGCTTGTGCTCGCCGATGCGGTGACCGAGAAGTTCGGCGGCGACAGCGTCGCCGAGACGCGTCGCAATCTCGAGGCGTACGTTGCGGCAATCCCGGAGCGGTTGGCGACCGTCATCGAGTCGTGAGCGGTCAAGCGCGATGAGTGCGCATCGGCGCGTCGCGCGCGATGCCGGGCCACCGGCGCATCGCCCGAAGCCATCGCCTCCGACGAGCCCGTTGCAGATCATCACGGCAGCCGAGGCGGCAGCGGCTGCCGAGACAGACCGCGGAGTACAACGGTCTGATCGGGCGAAGGCCGAGAGTGCCGCCGCCGGAGCGTCGCCCGCGCGCTCACGCAATCGACGACGCCGGCGACGGAAGCCGGGGGCACGACTCCCGGATCGCGCGATCGTGTTCGTCGGTCCGATGGCTGCAGGCAAGACCAGCCTCGGCAAGCGCGTCGCTCGTGAGCTGGGTGTGCCTTTCGTCGACACCGACGCCGTGTTCGTGCGTCGGCACGGCGTGATCACCGAGTTCTTCGCGGCACACGGCGAACCCGAGTTTCGGCGCATTGAAGCCGAGGTCATCGCGGAGGAGCTCGCTGCTGAAGGCTGCCGAATTGTCGCCCTCGGCGGCGGTGCGGTGCTGTCGGAGCGAACCCGAGAACTGCTGAACTCGCACCCGGTCGTGTTGCTGATGACGACGCAGGAAGCCGTGCTGCGCACGGCAAATCTGTCGCGTCGACCCCTGTTGCGCGACGACCCGGAAGCGTGGGGGCGCATTCTGAAGGAGCGGCGCCCGCTCTATGAAGAGGTGGCCGATGTCACCTACCGCACCGACCGTGCGACGCAGGAACAACTGGTGCGCCGCGTCGCGCAGTGGGCTCGCGGCCACGGCCGAAGCCAGCGCCCGCAACGCACCGACCGATCAGTATCCACGGAGGAACACGAATGACCGAGGCCGCGCAGAGCGACACGCAGGTGACTGAGATCCAGGTCACAGGGGAGACGTCGTACACGGTGACCGTGGGTCGTGGGCTGCTTGAGCGCGTGCCTGAGGCGCTCGGTGACCGCGTGGCGAAGGTCTTGATCGTCCACACGCCGACCGTGGGCAAGATTGCCAATGACCTCCGTGAGTCGCTCCAGGGGCGCTATACCCAGGTGCTGCTCGCGGAAGTGCCCGATGCCGAATCGGCGAAGCGCGTCGAAGTGGCTGCATTCTGCTGGCAGATCCTGGGGCAGTCTGATTTCACGCGTACCGATGCCGTGATCGGTCTCGGTGGTGGAGCGGTGACCGACCTCGCCGGGTTCGTTGCGGCGACCTGGTTGCGCGGCGTGCGTCTGGTGCAGATTCCCACGACCGTGCTCGGCATGGTCGATGCGTCCGTCGGCGGCAAGACCGGCATCAACACCACTGAGGGAAAGAACCTCGTCGGCAGCTTTTACGCGCCCGCCGCGGTCATCTGCGACTTGGAGCTGCTCGACACGCTGCCGCGCAACGAGATCCTGGCCGGTTTCGCCGAGATCGCGAAGTGCGGGTTCATCGCCGAACCCGAGATTCTCGACATCCTCGAGCGCGACGTCGACCGGGCGACCGACCCGTCGACTCCCGAGTTCCAGCGCGTCGTCGAGCTGTCGATTGGTGTCAAGGCCCGGGTCGTCTCCGAAGATTTCAAGGAGGGCGGGCTCCGAGAGATCCTCAATTACGGGCACACGCTCGGCCACGCGATCGAGCACGCCGAGCGTTACCAATGGCGGCACGGCGTCGCGATTTCGATCGGCATGATCTACGCTGCCGAACTCGGACGGATGGCGGGTGCGCTGTCAGACGAGGCCGTCGACCGGCACCGGCGCATCCTGTCGTCGCTCACGCTGCCGCTCGCGTATCCCGCTGGCCGCTGGCCTGGGCTGCTCGCCGCGATGCAGCGCGACAAGAAGGCGCGTGCGGGCATGCTGCGATTCATCGTGCTTGACGAGATCGGCAAGCCGCGGGTGCTCGCCGGTGTGGACGAGTCGATGCTGCAGTTCGCGTATCAGGAGATCGCGAACTAGCGCGAAGGCGATCCGGCAGCTTCGGCTCACAGGCCGCCGAGGCGGAATCCCTGCCCCTCGAGGATCAGTGCGAGCACGCGCCGGTCTTCGCGGTGCATGGTGCCCTCGACGAAGCGGGTGAGGGCACGCTCGAGGGAAGTCGCTCCGGCGCTGCCGGCCACCTTGCGCAGGATCGCGACCAGCGTTCGGGGCGCCAGCACCGTCTCCTCGAGACCGGGCCGACCGTCGATGCTGCGCTCGGAGCTGACGTATTCGGAGAACCCGGTGCCGTGAGCTCCGGCGAACACCTGCTGACTGATGAACGCGGCGCGGGCGACGCGGGTCAGCGCGTCGACAGGTACGTGGCTGGGGAGTCGGCCGTGCTTGTCTGCCACCGACGCGACCGCGAGCAGGGCATTCTCCGCAGGGAAGTCGGCGTAGTCGTTGCCCGAGTCGGGGTAGTGCACGCGGTAGGCGTGGGCGCCGAATCGGTTGACGAGCTCTGCGCTCAGCCGATCGAGGCCGCGATAGCGGTGCGGGGTCTGCTCGTTCGCGGTCGCGATAATGGCGAAGCCCGGAGCGATCTCGACGCGCCGGCCCGCGTCCTCTTGCACGTCGAGGTGGTCGCCGGGGCGCAGCTGCAGGATGCGATTGAGGCGCTTCAAGAACTCGGCGGGCATGGCGTTGACCTCGTCGAGGATGACCGGCCGGCCCTCTGCCATGGCGCGCACCAGGGGCCCGGGCGTAAATACGGTGACGGTGGCACCGCCCTCCGCTCGGAGTTCATGCGTGCCGATGACCTGCGCGCTCGTGATGTCGCCGTAGCCCGACACGAGCTCGGGCTCGCGGTCGAGTCCGTGGCGGGAGAGGTATTCGGCGAGCGCGGTTTTCGCGCCGCCGGTCTCACCAATGAGCAGCACCGGATCACCGAGCCGCAGCCCGGGGAGCGCCTCCGAGATGATGCTGCGCATCTGGGAGGTGCGCAGCAGGCCGTCCCGTAGTTGGCCGCGCGCCTCGCGGATGCGCACGGCGCCGAGTGCATCGAGGACCGCGTCGCGTCGCTGCTCGGTGGTGATGCCGGATCGCCAATCGCCCGACACGTCCACAGTGTCTCGGCGCGAAACGTGCGTGCGACGGCCCTCGCGCAGGTCTCGCGCGGCGCTGCGGAGGGAGGCGATGCGAACCGACTCACCGCGCGTGATCTCACGGGTGCTGCCGGGATGCGCCGCGTGCGAGGCGCTCGCGAGGATGGCGTCGGCGTCGGCGTCCAGGCGTTCGCTGTGGCGGACATCGACGCGCACGCGGGCGGCCAGTCGAAGCGTCGCCGCCCGTTCGTCGAGCGCGCGGTCGATCCGAGCACCGTGATCGGGGTGCTGCAGCAGCGCCGCCAGGTCGCCCTCCGCGGCGGCGAGGTCGTGCTCGAGGTCGACGCGTTGCGAGTCGGCGTCTGCGAGGTGCGCGCCGGTGTCGATGGAGGCGAGCGCGCGCAGAATGCGACGGCGTTCGGCGCGAAGCCCCGCTGCCTCGAGCACGACGGGATCGGAGACGAACGGCGACATGAGCGTCACGCTACCACGGGCGCGAATGTCGGAGCCCGGCGATAGGGTGGCGACATGATCGACCCGGACGGTACGCCTGCGGCAGCCCCTGCGGCGGCGCGTGCCGAGTGCGCAGCCGAAGCGGTTCCCGGCGCCGACGCCGAGGCGCGGGCTCAAGCCCGAGCCCAGTTGGAGGCCGTACGTGCGATCATCGGCATCACCCTCGATGTCAGCGACGGCGATCACTGGGAGCGCACCGACGATGGGCTCTCCGTCGGTCTCGGCTGGTACGCCGCGCGGGGGCACGGGGTGCGGGAGACCGTCGCGCTCGCACTGCTGCATCTCTGGGAAGGTCCCCGAGCTGAACGCGTTGAAGTGCCTCGATCTCGACGGCGGGCGTCGCTCGCGCGGCTTCGTCCGAATGCGATTCCGCTCTTTGACGCGGTGCACCGCGCGCAAGCCGTTGCCGAGCTCATTGGTGTGATGCCGGGGCTGCGGTCCGCGCTGGGCGCAGCACTGGCGCGGAGCCTGCCGACCGATGTGTCGGCACTTCCGCGTCATCTGCAGTGGGTCGTTCTGGTGCTTGCTGCGGCAGTCGATGTATCGGATGCGGACAGGATCTCGGGGTTCGACCGTGAGGTGCGCGTGGAATGGCAGGCGGTGAACGCCGAGGCGGACGTCAGTACTGGAGTATTCGGCGTGCGTCGGGTTCTCAACACCGATCGGCGTCGATCCGCACTGCAGCGGTACCTGCGCGCGATCGCACTTCTGCTTCCGGGCTACGAACGTCTGCTGGTGCTTGACGCGCGTGAGCGCGGCTTGGACGCCGATGGGGCGAACTCGGACGCCGACGCTCGCGGGTCGGAGCATCCCGATGACGTGCCCGCCGACCTGGGGCTGACGGCTCCCGGGAGCGGCGACTCAGATGCGAGTGCGCAGTCGGCCGATGATGCCGAGTCCACGCCTGACCCCGGTGCGGATCCGAACGCAACAGACGATCGCGCACGTGCGGGCGAGGGGCGTGAGCGGGCGGAGGGGGCAGACCTGTTCGCTGCCGAGCACGCCGGATTCGTCGAGCGGATGCTCGATACGCCGATGCCCGGCGGGGGCCACCTCGACAGCCGCTTGCCGGTACCGTCAGATCGCGCGCGCGACGCGGAGCCGGACCCCTCACCGACGCAGCGCCGTGAGAACTCCGGTGCCGGATCCGGGGGTGGCGCCGCGCGAGTCTCGCTCGATGCCTATCGCACGCGGGCCGAAGCGCTCTCAGCAGAGATCGAGCGCATGCGGTCGGTCTGGGCGGAGGTGATCGCCGACAGGTTGGTGCCGCGTCGACACCCCAGCTCGCGGCCACGGTCCACGGGGTCCGAGCTCGCCATCGAGGCCCTCGCGAGTGCCGTTGCCGAGGCCCGGGCCGGTGCGCCGCAACCGCGCGCCTTCCGAGATCACACCGTGCGCATGCGGCGCACGCGTCGCACTGGCAGCACCGACTACGTGCTGATCATCGACCGCTCAGCCTCGATGCAGGGCGCCGCGGCCTCCCTCGCTTCGGACGCCATGCTCATCATGTGCGAGGGCCTCGCGGGTGTCGCTCGCGACGTCGCTGACGCCGAACGCGTGGGCGGACTGCCGCTGGACCTCGACATCCGGGTGGCCCTGATCGTGTTCGACTCGACGGTCGAGGTGGTCAAACCGCTTTCTGCGGGCATGAGTGATGCGGCCCGCATCGCCGTGCACGCTGCGCTGCGCGAGCCGCGCGGTTCGACCAACGATGGCGCGGCACTGCGCGCTGCTGCCACGGCGCTCGGGCTCGAAGTCGATTCGGGTCAGCTCACCACCGAACCGCTTGAGCGGCGGCGCGTGGTGATTCTGGTCACCGACGGCGGATCCAACGATCCGCTCGCCGCCGAGCACGCGGCAAAACGTCTCCGTCGAGCGGGCATTCGGGTGCACGCGATCGGACTCGGCGCCGGCGACACGGTGGTGCGCTACGCTCCCGACGCGCGACGTATCGACGACGTGCGGGCGCTTCCCGACGCCTTGCGCGCACTCGTCGTCGACGAAGTCGCGTCGTCGCGGGTTCGGGGCTGAGGCGCACGTGTGCGACACGAGGCTGCGCTCCGAGGTATCGTGGCGACGGTGAGAGGAGCAAGACGTGCGCGCGAAGCATGATGCGGTCGGCATCGATGGAGCAATGGCTGTCGCTAGTGACGCAACGGCGCTGCCGGTGGAAGGTGCTGATGGAGGGGCCGGAGTGCCGCTCGCGAGACTGCTCTTCCCGGAGCTCGCGACCCAACTCGATTCCGCGCTCGCCGTGCACGGCACGCGAGACGCGGCGGCGGTTGCGGCTGCGGCGGCGGATACCGAGCTCGATCGAGCGGCGTCACAACTGCTACCGCACGCGGCATTCGCCGACGTGGCGGGTGCTGCAGCGACCGCGTTCGCCGAGCGCTCGTTCGCTGCGGCGCGCACTGCCGCTGGCTGGCTCGGCGTATCGTTGCCCGAGCCCGAGGCGTTTGCCGCCGCAGGGGTCGATCTTGCGGAGATCGCGCGGGTGCTGCCGCATGACGACGAGGCGCGCGCGGGTCGTGGCACTCGTGGCGCGGGGCGCGAGGGTGGCGCTGCAACGGGGGAGTACCTCGCAGTGCCCGCCCCGCACGGTCTCGGCCGCGATCGCTGGATTGCCGGGTTCACGCGTGCCGCTGAGTCGGGTGCGGGTCAGGCGTACGCCGAATCCGCGGAGGGTGCACCACTCGTGCTCGGGCCCGAAGCCGAGCGGGAGTTCCCGTTGCTCAACGCGGCTCCGGAGGGTTCGCCCGCGGTGCCGGGCGCGGATGCCGTCTGGACACTCAGAGCCGTGCCGTCGGGAGCCCGCCCACCGGTACTCGGACTCGGGTTCGACCACGGGCCGCACGCGACCCTCCCCGAAATGCTCATGCTGCAGCTGATGCGTGCGGCCGCTGGCGAACCGCCCGTCGACAGTGCAAGCTTCACTTGGCTTGCGGGGCCGCTTTCCGAGGGGCGTCTCGCGGCCAGGCACGTCTACGATGCCAGCGAGCGGGCGATCCGCATCACCTGCCGGGAGATCGGGAATCAGGGCCCCCACCTCGGAGCGCGCACCCCACTGGGTTAGCGCCGCGAGTCGGTCCAATCGCTGATCGCGTCCGTTCGGGTCGACGGGAGTCGCGTCGTGCGTCCCCACTCGAGCACGTCGTCGGGCACGACGAGCTGGGCGGGGTCGGCGCCACTCTTTGCGAGAATCTCGTCGACCGGCACGACGCCGCCCGACCGCCGGAGGATGCGCGCGCGCACCACTGCGCGGGCATAGATGTCGGGTCGTCGCTGCGCGTCGGGGCGCACGAATCGCTGCTCCATGTACACCGCCTGGTCGTCGAACCCCAGGATGCGGGATTCGATCCAGAACCGCATCCACGGGTTCAAAGATTTGCGGTACGAGATGGTCTGGCCGACGACGACCGGGTACCAGCCCTCGCGCGCGAACAGCTCCCATACGCCGTTGCGCTGGATGAGGTCGAATCGTGCGACATCCATGATCGACAGGTACTTGCCGTTGTTCATGTGGCGGAGGATGTCGAGATCGGTGGGCCATACGCGGAATCGGGATCGCGAGACCCCGTCGAATCCGAGTTTCTGGCCGCGCCGGCCGACGAACCACTGATGCCAGAGCGTTCGAATGATCATGTGCATGCTGCGAGCTTAGAAGAATCGTGCACGTCGCAGCCTCTACATTGTAGAGAGCGTCCAAAGTGGGTGCCGTGTATGCTGGTTCGGCGCGTATTTGGGCGCTTGAACTTTACAGAATCCGGAGAAACACTGCATGGCCAGCTCGAATGACATCAAGAACGGTACCGTCATCAAGGACAACGGCCAGTTGTGGAGCGTGGTGGAGTTCCAGCACGTGAAGCCGGGCAAGGGCGGCGCCTTCGTGCGCACCAAGCAGAAGAATGTCGTGTCGGGCAAGATCATCGACAAGACCTACAACGCGGGTGCAAAGATCGAAACCGCGAATGTGGATCGCCGCGACTTCCAGTACCTGTACCAGGATGGCCAGGACTTCGTGTTCATGGATCAGAGCGATTACGATCAGCTCACCGTGTCGAACACCGTCGTCGGCGACGCCGCGAAGTTCATGCTCGAGAACCTTCAGGTGCAGATCGCGCTGCACGAGGGCGAGCCCCTCTACATCGAGCTCCCGGCGTCGGTGGTGCTCGAGGTGACCTACACCGAGCCCGGCCTGCAGGGCGATCGCTCGACCGGCGGCACGAAGCCCGCAACCGTCGAGACCGGTGCGGAGATCCAGGTGCCGCTGTTCCTCGAGACCGGCACGAAGGTCAAGGTCGACACCCGCACGGGTGACTACCTCGGTCGCGTCAACGACTAATCCTGAATGTCTGCACGTACTAAGGCGCGCAAGCGCGCGCTCGACATGCTCTACCAGGCCGACTTGCGCGGCGAGTCCATGGCAGCGATCGTGAACGCCGAGGCGCAGCGCGCCGCGGGTGAACCCGATCGAGCTGCGTCCTGGTTGTACGCCCGCGAGATCGTCGACGGGGTCTCCGACCACCGAGACGAGATCGACGAGCTCATCGTGAGCTACGCGCAGGGGTGGACCCTGGAGCGTATGCCTCATATCGATCGCGCGCTGCTGCGTCTCGCGGCGTGGGAAATCATCCACAACGATGAGGTGCCCGCCGCCGTCGCGATCGACGAGGCCGTGGAACTCGCGAAAGAATACTCCACCGATGACTCCGGCCGGTTCGTCAACGGGGTGCTCGGCAAGATCGCGGATCACGCCGGCGCCTGACGCCTCTGCTCTGAAGCCCCACCTGCCGGCATGCCCGGAGGTGGGGCTTCGTCGTTCTCGCGGATGGAGCGCACGATCGGGACCTGCAGATGCGGTAGGCTGGCGGGGTTGCAAGCTTTTCTTTAAATTCCGTCCCGTGAGGCGGGGAAGGGGGGCTCGGTTAATGGGAACGCGAACGGTGCTGGAAGGCGCTGAAATCTCGCGTGCGCTGACCCGAATCTCGCACGAAATCATCGAGGCTAACAAGGGCGTCGAGGGGCTCGTTCTCGTGGGCATTCCGACCCGCGGCAGTCACCTCGCCCGACGCATCGGTGACATCATCTCGCGCATCGAGGGCGTTGACGTACCCGTCGGCAGCCTAGACGTGACCATGTACCGCGATGATCTGGCGCAGCACCCGACGCGTGCGCCGCACCCGACGGAGATGCCGGTCGTCGGCGTCGACGGCGCGACGGTCGTGCTGGTCGACGACGTGCTGTACTCCGGTCGTACCGTGCGCGCAGCGCTCGATGCGCTGAATGATCACGGGCGGCCGCAGGTCGTCCGCCTCGCCGCGCTGATCGACCGCGGCCACCGCGAGCTGCCCATTCGCGCGGATTACATCGGCAAGAACCTGCCGAGCGCGAAGCACGAGCGCATTGCGGTGCGACTCGAGGAGCACGACGGCGTTGACGAGGTGACCATTACCTCGGAGGTCGCGACCCCCGCTGACGGTCGCGCCAGCGTCGAGCCCGGAGCGAGCACGGAGCCCACCGCATGAGGCACCTGCTCGACACGCGGAGCCTGTCGCGCGACGACGCGATCCTGATTCTCGACACCGCAGAAGACATGGCGGCGACGCAGCAGCGCGAGATCAAGAAACTCCCCACCCTGCGCGGCAAGACCGTCGTGAACCTCTTCTTCGAGGACTCGACGCGCACCCGCATCTCGTTCGAGGCTGCCGCGAAGCGTCTGAGCGCCGACGTCATCAACTTCAGCGCCAAAGGATCGTCGGTGTCGAAGGGCGAATCGCTCAAAGACACGGCGCAAACCCTGCAGGCGATCGGTGCAGACGGTGTGGTGATCCGCCACCCCGCCTCGGGTGCGCCGGCGAAGCTGGCCAGCAGCAACTGGATCGATGCCGGAGTGCTCAACGCGGGCGACGGTACGCACGAGCACCCCACGCAGGCGCTGCTCGACGCGTTCACGATGCGTCGTCGCTTGTTCGGCGACGCGAGCCGCGGCCGCGATCTCGATGGGGTGTCCGTCGTGATCGTGGGCGATATCGCCCACTCGCGGGTCGCTCGGTCGAACCTCTGGCTGCTCACGGCGCTCGGCGCCCACGTGAGCTTCGTCGCTCCCGAGACGCTGCTGCCCTACGGCGCCCGAGGGTGGCCGGTGACCGTGCACCACTCCTTCGACACCGCGCTGCGCGAGGAGCAGCCCGACGTCGTCATGATGCTGCGCATCCAGAGCGAACGCATGCACGCCGCCTTCTTCCCGAACGAGCGCGAATACGCGCGCATCTGGGGCCTCGACGACGCGCGCCTGGCGACACTCACCGAGCGCGCGATTGTGATGCATCCTGGCCCGATGAACCGCGGTCTCGAGATCTCGTCGAGCGCTGCCGACTCGGCGCGATCCACGGTGCTCGAGCAGGTCGCCAACGGCGTCTCGGTGCGCATGGCGGCCCTCTATCTTCTACTTTCCGGCGAGCGAACGGAGCAGGCATGACCGACACGACCTCAGGAATTCTCATCCGCGGCGCCCGACTGGCCGGCGCGCTCACGCAGCGCGGGCAGCAGGTGTTCGATGCGGCGGCGGTGGATCTGCGGATCGCCGACGGCGTCATCGTCGAGCGCGCGACCCAGGCCGCGGGCGGTCTCGAGCCCCGTGCGGGCGAGCGCGTCATCGACGCGGAGGGACTCGTTGCCCTCACCGGTCTGGTCGACCTGCACACCCACCTGCGCGAGCCCGGGTTCGAACAGTCGGAGACGGTGCTCACGGGCACGCGCGCGGCCGCTGCGGGCGGCTTCACGAGCGTTTTCGCAATGGCCAACACGCTGCCCGTGCAAGACACGGCGGGCGTCGTGGAGCAGGTGCAGGCACTCGGCGATGCGGCGGGCTACGCGACGGTGCGCCCCATCGGGGCGGTCACCGAAGATCTCGCGGGGGAGCGCCTCAGCGAGATCGGCGCGATGGCCGACTCGCGCGCCGCCGTGCGCGTGTTTTCTGACGACGGCAAGTGCGTGCACGACCCGCTGCTCATGCGTCGGGCCCTCGAATACGTGAAGACCTTCGACGGTGTGATCGCGCAGCACGCGCAAGACCCGCGCCTGACCGAGGGCTCCCAGATGAACGAGGGGGCGCTGTCGAGCGAGCTCGGGCTGAAGGGCTGGCCCGCGGTCGCCGAAGAGTCGATCATCGCCCGTGACGTGCTGCTCGCCGAGCACATCGGCGCGCGTCTGCACATCTGCCACCTGTCGACGGCGGGCTCGGTTGAGGTGATTCGCTGGGCCAAGGCCCGCGGGGTGCAGGTGACGGCTGAAGTGACGCCGCACCACCTGATTCTCACCGAGGAGCTCGCGCGCAGCTACGACGCGCGGTACAAGGTGAATCCGCCGTTGCGTCGCGAGGAAGACGTGCGCGCCCTGCGTGCGGCGGTCGCCGACGGCATCATCGACATCATCGCGACGGACCACGCGCCGCACCCGGTCGAAGCGAAAGACTGCGAGTGGGACGCCGCGGCGTTCGGCATGGTCGGCCTCGAGTCCGCCCTGCCGATCGCGCTGCTCACCCTCGTGCAGGAGGCGCACGCGAGTTGGGCCGAGCTCGAGATGCTGCTCTCGCAGCGCCCGGCCGAGATCGGCCGACTCGAGGGGCACCCGAGTGCGTTGGAAGCGGGCCAGCCCGCCGACCTCGTGCTCGTCGACCCGAGCGGCACGAGCACGTTCTCGACCGACCACCTGCGCGGTCAGAGTGTGAACTCGCCGTTCCTCGGTATGGAGCTGCCCGGCCGGGTCGCCTACACCGTGCGCCGCGGGTATCTCACGGTCGACGACGGAGAGCTCGTCGCCGCCGAAACCGTGGCTGCCGCAGGAGCCGCCCGGTGAGCCGCGGCACTTTCGCGATCATCATGATCGCTATTGCGGCAGTCATTCTGCTCGGCATGTGGCTCGGATGGCGTGCGCGAGCACGTCGCCACGGCAGCTTCGCCGAGCACGGCGCGGTGCTGGTCGGCGCAGTGCTCGCCGAGTTCCCGCACGCGAGTTACGTCTCGACGACCCCGATCGGTGCGCCGCTCGAGCGGCTGTCGATTCCGGGCCTGCGCTACAAGGGCTTCGCTGACCTGACCGTCCGTGCCGACGGCGTCACGGTCGCGGTGACCGGCGAGTCGCCCGTGCACCTGCCGGCGAATCGAGTGCTCGGCTTCGGTGTCGCGAGTCGCCGCGTCGGCAAGGCAGTCGAGCGCGATGGCCTGTCACTACTGCAGTGGCGGGCAACCGAGGGCCGCGAGGTCGAATCGAGTTTCCGCTTCACCGATCCCGCCGAACAGGTGCGCTTCGAGCGCGCCATCGCCGCACTCTCACCGGCTGCGCTGGCCGACCCAGCTGCGCCGGCTTCTCAGACCCATACCCCTTCCCACACCACCCAGGAGGATGCGTGACCACGAACACGACCGAAGAGACGGCAACCGCCGTGACGCCCGAAGGCGTCACCGTGCCCCCGGCTGCGGCGGTGCCCACGGGCAACGCCGTGCTGGTGCTGGAAGACGGCCGACGATACGTGGGGCGCGCATACGGGGCGACCGGGCGCACGCTCGGTGAGGTTGTGTTCTCAACGGGCATGACGGGGTACCAGGAGACTCTGACGGACCCGTCGTACGCCGGGCAGATCGTGCTCATGACGGCACCGCACATCGGCAACACGGGCGTGAACGACACCGACATGGAGTCGCGCAAGATCTGGGTCGCCGGGTTCATCGTCCGCGACCCCGCGCGGCGCGTGTCGAACTTCCGTGCGGAGCGCTCGCTCGACGAGGACCTGGTGAATGACGGCGTCGTGGGCATCTCCGGTGTCGACACGCGCGCGATCACCCGCCACATCCGCTCGGCCGGCGCCATGCGCGCAGGCGTGTTCTCGGGAGCCGACTTCGATCTCTCGGACGAGGCGCAGCTCGAACTCGTGCGCGAGCAGGAGTCGATGGCCGGCAAGAACCTCTCCGAGGCCGTCACGACCCCGGAGCGCTACGACGTGCCGGCAGCCGAGGGCGTTGACCGCGTCGGCTCGATCGCGGTGCTCGACCTCGGGATCAAGCGCGCCACGGTGCAGTACCTGTCGGAGCACGGCTTCGACGTCATCGTGCTGCCTGCGTCGACGTCGCTCGAGGAGATCCGCGCGATCGCGCCCGACGCGCTGTTCTACTCGAACGGTCCCGGCGATCCTGCAGCGAGCGATGCGCAGGTCGTCGTGCTGCGCGAACTGCTGCGCGACGGCGTGCCCTACTTCGGCATCTGCTTCGGCAACCAGCTGCTGGGTCGCGCGCTCGGCTTCAGTACTTACAAGCTGCCGTTCGGTCATCGCGGCATCAACCAGCCCGTGCTCGACAAGCGCACCGGTCGCGTTGAGATCACCGCGCAGAACCACGGCTTCGCCGTCGACGCGCCCATCGAGGGCGAGATCGATGCGCCCGAGGGCTTCGGTCGCGTGCAGGTGAGCCACTTCAGCCTCAACGACCAGGTCGTCGAGGGCCTCGAGTGCCTCGACATCCCCGCGTTCTCGGTGCAGTACCACCCCGAGGCGGCCGCCGGCCCGCACGACGCGTTCTACCTCTTCGATCGATTCCGCGCTTTGGTCACCGAGCGCAAGACCACCGCCACGGAGGCCTAAAGACATGCCCAAGCGTTCAGACATCAACTCCGTTCTCGTCATCGGTTCGGGCCCGATCGTCATCGGTCAGGCCTGCGAGTTCGACTACTCGGGCACCCAGGCGTGCCGCGTGCTCCGCGAGGAGGGCGTGCGCGTCATCCTGGTGAATTCGAACCCGGCGACGATCATGACCGATCCGGACTTCGCCGATGCGACCTACGTCGAGCCGATCACCCCCGAGGTCATCGAGTCCATCATCATCAAGGAGCGCCCCGATGCGATCCTGCCGACGCTCGGTGGCCAGACGGCACTCAACGCGGCGATCGCACTGCACGATCGTGGCATTCTCGAGAAGCACGGTGTCGAGCTCATCGGCGCCAAGGTCGACGCGATTCAGCGCGGTGAGGATCGCCAGATCTTCAAGGAGCTCGTGCTCGAATCGGGCGCGGACGTGGCGCGCTCGCACATCGCGCACACGATCGAGGAGGCGAAGGAGTTCGCCAAGGATCTGGGGTACCCCCTCGTCGTGCGCCCCTCGTTCACCATGGGCGGTCTCGGTTCGGGCTTCGCCTACACCGAGGAAGAGCTCGTGCGCATCGCTGGCGACGGCCTCCACTACAGCCCGACTACAGAGGTGCTCCTCGAAGAGTCGATCCTGGGCTGGAAAGAGTACGAGCTCGAGCTCATGCGCGATACCGCCGACAACACGGTGGTCGTCTGCTCGATCGAGAACGTCGACGCCGTGGGCGTGCACACCGGTGACTCGATCACGGTCGCGCCCGCGCTCACGCTGACCGACCGCGAATTCCAGAAGCTGCGCGATATCGGCATCGACATCATTCGCCGCGTGGGCGTCGACACCGGTGGCTGCAACATTCAGTACGCCGTCGATCCCGTGACCGGCCGCATCATCGTCATCGAGATGAACCCGCGCGTCTCGCGCTCGTCGGCGCTCGCATCGAAGGCCACCGGCTTCCCGATCGCGAAGATCGCCGCGAAGCTCGCACTCGGCTACCGCCTCGACGAGATTCCGAACGACATCACGCAGAAGACCCCGGCGAGCTTCGAGCCGTCGATCGACTACGTCGTCGTGAAGACCCCGCGCTTCGCGTTCGAGAAGTTCCCCGCCGCCGACGACACGCTCACCACCACCATGAAGTCGGTCGGCGAAGCGATGGCGATCGGTCGCAACTTCACGACGGCGCTGCAGAAGTCGCTCCGCTCGCTCGAGAAGCGCGGCACCTCGTTCCATTGGGGCGAAGAGACCCGCCCGGTCGCCGAGATTCTCGAGATCATCAAGCGCCCGACCGATGGCCGCATCGTGGACGTGCAGCAGGCGCTGCGCCTCGGCGCGACCATCGAGCAGGTGTTCGCGTCGACCGCGATCGATCCCTGGTACCTCGACCAGATCCAGCTCATCAACGAGGTCGCGGAGGCCGTGAAGCAGGCGCCGCAGCTCACGCTCGAGGTGCTGCGCGAGGCGAAGGATCACGGGTTCTCCGACGTGCAGATCGCTGCGATCCGCGGCGTCTCGGAGTCCGAGATCCGCGGCCTGCGTCACGGGCTCGGCCTGCGCCCCGTCTTCAAGACGGTCGACACCTGCGCGGGCGAGTTCCCGGCGCTCACGCCGTACCACTACTCGTCGTACGACTTCGAGACCGAGGTCGCGCCGAGCGACCGCAAGAAGGTCGTCATTCTCGGCTCCGGCCCGAACCGCATCGGCCAGGGCGTCGAGTTCGACTACTCGTGCGTGCACGCGTCGTTCGCGCTGTCTGACGCGGGCTATGAGACGATCATGATCAACTGCAACCCCGAGACGGTGTCGACGGATTACGACACCTCGGATCGCCTGTACTTCGAGCCGCTGACGCTCGAAGACGTGCTCGAGGTCATCCACGCCGAGCAGGCGTCGGGAGAACTGCTGGGCGTCGTCGTGCAGCTCGGCGGGCAGACGGCCCTCGGGCTCGCGCAGCCGCTGAAGGATGCCGGGATCCCGATTCTGGGCACCACGCCCGAGGCGATCGACCTGGCCGAGGAGCGTGGAGCATTCTCTCGCATCCTGGAGCGCGCGGGTCTGCTTGCGCCGCGCAACGGCACGGCGATCGACGAAGAGGGTGCGATCCGCATCGCCGAGGAGATCGGCTACCCCGTGCTCGTGCGCCCGTCGTTCGTGCTCGGCGGCCGCGGCATGGAAATCGTCTACGACACGGAGTCGCTGCACGGCTACTTCGGTCGCATCGAGGGCCACGCTCTCGTGGGCCCCGGCCACCCGCTGCTCGTCGATCGCTTCCTCGATGACGCGATCGAGATCGATGTCGATGCGCTCTACGATGGCGAGCAGCTGTACGTCGGCGGCGTGATGGAGCACATCGAGGAGGCCGGCGTGCACTCGGGCGACTCGAGCTGCACCCTGCCGCCCGTCACGCTCGGCCACGACCAGATCGCCCAGGTGCGCGAGGCCACGCTCGGCATCGCCGAGGGGATCGGGGTTCGCGGGCTGCTCAACGTGCAGTTCGCGATCGGCCAGGGCGTGCTCTACGTGCTCGAGGCCAATCCGCGCGCATCGCGCACCGTGCCGTTCGTGTCGAAGGCGCTCGGGATCCCGCTCGCCAAGGCCGCCTCGCGCATCATGGCGGGTGAGAGCATCGCCGAGCTCATCGCCGCGGGCCTGCTGCCCGAGCGCGACGGTTCGCGCGCCCCGATCGACGCACCGATCGCGGTGAAGGAGGCCGTGCTGCCCTTCAAGCGATTCCGCACCAACGAGGGCCTCGTGGTCGACTCGCTGCTCGGGCCCGAGATGCGCTCCACCGGTGAGGTCATGGGCATGGACCGCGACTTCCCGACCGCGTTCGCGAAGAGCCAGTCGGCGGCCGGCAGCGAGCTGCCGCAGAGCGGAACCGTGTTCTTGTCGGTGGCGGATCGCGACAAGCGCTCCATCGTGCTCCCCGCGCTGCGGTTGCAGGAGCTCGGCTACCGCATTCTCGCGACGCAGGGTACCCAGGTGGTGCTCGGCCGTAATGGCATCGATTCCGAGGTTGTGCGCAAGCACAGCGCCGGCGCCGACGGCGACACGATCGTCGATCTGATCAACCGCGGCGAGATCGACATGATCATCAATACGCCGTCGGGCAGCTCGGCGCGTGCCGATGGCTACGAGATCCGCGCCGCAGCGGTGGCAGCAGACAAGCCGATCTTCACCACGGTGTCCGAGCTGTCGGCCGCGGTCGGGGCGATCTCGGCGCAGCGTGTCGGGTTCGACGTGAAGTCGCTGCAGGAGTACCAGGCCGACCGCGACGCGGCGCTCGCCGGCTGATGACGTCGACGACATTCGGTGACCGGCTCGCGGCAGAGTTCGCTGCGGGCCGGCACCTGTGCGCCGGTATCGACCCGCATGGGCCGTTACTCGACGCCTGGGGTGTCGCGGACGATGCGGCGGGGGCCGAGCGCATGGGGCGCAACGTGGTCGCCGCCGCTGCCGGGGTCGCGGCCTGTGTGAAACCGCAGATCGCGTTCTTCGAGCGTTTCGGTTCGGCGGGGTTTGCGGCGCTCGAGCGGGTGTTCGCGGATGCGCGTGAGGCCGGCGTGCTGGTCGTTGCCGACGTGAAGCGCGGCGATATCGGGTCGAGCTTCGGTGCGTACGCCGACACCTGGTTGGCGCCGGGATCTCCGCTCGAAGCCGACGCCATGACGGTGGTCGCGTATCAGGGCTTCGGCACGCTCGATGGTGCGCTCCGTCACGTGACGGAGAACGGCAAAGGTCTGTTCGTGCTCGCAGCGACCTCGAACCCTGAAGCGGTCGACGTGCAGCGTGCGCGCCGCGCCGATGGCCATACGGTCGCTGCGGCGATGGTGGCGGATGCGGAGGCCTGGAACGCCGAACACGCGGTATCCGGTGCCGCTTCGGTCGGCTCCGTCGGCGTAGTGCTCGGGGCGACGCTGGACCTCTCGAGTTTCGAGATCGAGACCGCCGAGCGGGCCGCTGGGCCGGCGCTGCCGGTACTGGCGCCAGGGTTCGGGCACCAGGGTGCGCGCATCGAGGACGCAGCAGAAATCTTCGGCGGCATCGGGCACGCGCTGCTCGCGAACGAGTCCCGGAGCATCCTGCAGGGCGGCCCCGACGGGCTCGGCGACCGCATCCGCGAGCGCGCTGAAGCGATCCACTTCGCGTTGAGCGGCGAAGCGGCCTAGGCTGTAACCCGACTACGCAACGAATGCGCACAGGGATATCAGGGGAGTGGACTGTTGACGACGAGTGAACGGACGATGCCGGAGGTGGATCGCGTTGCGGCCAACCGTGCCGCCATCGCGGCACGCCAGGCCCGTGCCGAGTTGAAGCGCCGTCTCCGCTCCGGCGAGGTGTCCCCGTTCCGGGTGATGGAGCAGTCGCGTGTGCCGGGCACCCCGGCCGCGTCCCTGCGCATTACCGATTTCCTGCTCTCGTTCCCGGCGATCGGGGCGGTGAAAGCGGAGCGCGTGCGCGACGATCTCGGCATCTCCGAGCGCAAGCGCCTCGGCGGTCTCGGCAAGCTGCAGCGCGATCGGCTCGAGTCGTTCGTGCGGGATCGCACTGGCACCGTGCGCGTCGGCCCTCGTCCGCCGCTGACGGTGCTGGCCGGTCCGACCGCTGTCGGGAAGGGCACGGTCGCGACCTATATTCGCGAGCATTACCCGGAAGTGAAGCTCTCGGTCTCGGCGACGACGCGAGCCCCACGACCCGGTGAGGAGCACGGCCGCCACTACTACTTCGTCGACGACGAAGGGTTCGATCGGATGCTCGCTGCGGACGATCTGCTGGAGTGGGCGACGGTGCACAACCGCTCCCGCTACGGCACCCCGCGTCGCCCGGTCGTCGAAGCCGCAGAGCGCGGCGAGCTGATGCTCCTCGAGATCGATTTGCAGGGTGCACGTCAGGTGCGCGCGAGCATGCCGGAAGCCCGCCTGGTCTTTCTTGCTCCGCCGAGCTGGGACGAGCTGGTTGATCGTCTGGTTGGTCGCGGTACCGAGGACGAGGAAGAGCGTGCACGTCGTCTGGAAACGGCGAAGGTCGAACTCGCGGCGGCCGATGAGTTCGACGAGATCATCGTGAACGACGAGGTGCCGCGCGCTGCGGCGAGGCTCGTAGAACTGATGCGCGGGGACGAGGGCGACCGGTAACGGCAACCCTGCGGCCAGCCGCAGTGTCACGGCGACCAGCACCCGCTAGGGTGAGGGTGTGCATTCGAGCCTGATCATCGCCGCCTCGCACGTCGCGAGCATTGGTCTTGCCGACGCGATGGCTGAGGTGACGACGCTCGACCCCAAGCAGTTCTTGGGTATTCCGCTCGCGCTCGTGGGTGCGGCACTGCTCGCGTTCGGCGCGCAGTATCAGTCGCGCGGACTCAACAAGGTCGAGCGCATCACCGGCGAGAGCGCCGGCTCGGGGCTCTCGTTCCGTCATGTGGCCAACCTGCTCCGTCGCCCGTCGTGGGTCGTCGGCACGCTGTTTCTGGGTCTCGCGGTGGCATTCCAGATCGGATCGCTGTCGTTGTCGCCGCTGATCATCGTGCAGCCCATCGGCGTCGTCGGGCTCGTGATCACGTCGATTCTGAATTCGCGGGTGAGCGGCGTGCAACTGGGCAAGCGTGTGCGCTGGTCGATCGGCCTCGCCGTGCTCGGCATCGTGGTCTTCGTCTCGATCGCGGCGTTCACGGCCTCCGATCAGCCCGTGACCGACACGAAACTGATCGAAATTCTGATCACATTCGGCGTCGTCTTCGCGCTGATTCTCGGGCTCTTCATCGGGTTTCGCCACCGCAGTGTCGCATTGATCTACATCGTCGGTGCCGGGGTGCTCTACGGCTTCGTCGCCACCTTTGCGAAGGCGGTCATTGGTCGGTTGCAGCAGGGGGAGTTCGAATGGCTCACCTGGGTCTGCGTCGCGGCGCTGCTCGCAGGCGCACTCATGGGCATGGTCTTCGTGCAGAACGCCTATTCGTCCGGTCCACCAGATCTCGTGGTCGCCGGGCTGACCGTGATCGATCCCATCATTGCCGTGTTGATCGGCATTATCGTGCTCGATGAGGCGGCCGGCGCCCCCGCCTGGGCCATTGTCGCATTCGTCGTCTCGGGCGCGGTCGCGGTGATCGGAGTAGTCGGCCTCGCGAAGTTCCATCCGCAAAGTGGCGCGTCCGCGCTCGAGACGAACGAGAGCAATTCTACGAACGCGTAATATCGCGAATGCGTCCGTGTTCGAGGCGCAACCGGCGCTTCGCTCGCTTCGCGACCGCCGAGTCGTGAGTGACCGCGATGATCGTGAGCCCCTCGGCGTTCAGCTGCTCGAGCAAGCCGAGAATCTCGTCGCGCATCGACTCATCGAGATTTCCCGTGGGCTCATCGGCGAGCAGCACGTGCGGCTCCGCGACAAGCGCTCGAGCGATCGCAACGCGCTGCTGCTGACCTCCCGAAAGCTCCATGGGCCGGTGCTCGCCGCGCTCGGCGAGGCCGACTCTCGCGAGTGCCGCGCGGACGCGCGCGGCGCGGTCAGCGGGTGAGATGCCCCGACCCTCGAGCGCGGTGTCCACATTCTCGCTTGCGGTCAACGTGGGAAGCAGGTTGAACGACTGGAAGACGAATCCGATGCGTTCTTTGCGCACTCGCGTGAGCTCGGCGTCCGAGAGGTGCGAGAGGTCGGTGCCATCGAGGGTGATCGTGCCGGAGGTGGGGCGATCCAGCGCCCCTAAGAGCTGCAGCAGCGTTGACTTGCCGCCGCCGGTCGGGCCCTGAATGGTGGCGAAATCCCCGGTGGCGACGTCGAGGTCGAGACCGCTCAGAGGCGTGATTCGCTGGCCCTTCTTCTCGTACTGCCGGGTAATGCCGGAGAGCCGGTAGATGGGGGCTGGAGATGAATCCGGTGATGCGGAAACGGCTGTCTCCGTGGTGGTGAGTGACATGGTGCTCCTCAGATCTGCAAGTGGTGTGGTCGGTGAGTCACGCGACGGCGCGCAGTGCCTCGACGGGGCTGAGTCGGGCCGCGCGCCACGAGGCGAAGGCGCCGGCGAGCAAGCCGCCGAGCAGGCTGACGCCGAGCGCGGCGAGCACGACCCAGAGGGTGACGGGTGCGTGCAACACGATGTCTGCCGTGCTTGAGGCGTTCTGGCCGAACCCCCCGCCACCGAATCCGCCCATGGCGCCTGCGGCATCGCTGCTCGAAGTGCTCCCCGCAGCGTCCGATCCGGGCATGCCGCCGCCCTGCATGCCGCCACCCTGCATGCCGCCGCCGGTGCCGGGGCCACCAGCCGTGCCCGAAGCCGTCGTCGATGCCTGCAAGGTCGGCGAGATGAGGTTGATGATCCCGATCGCTCCCAGGCCGAGCACGAGTCCCGCTGCGCCGCCGATGAGGGCCTGGATGCCCGATTCTCCGGCGAGCTGGCCGATGATGCGTCCGTTCGACCAGCCGATGGCCTTCAGCGTGCCGAACTCGCGAGTGCGTCGTGCGACGCCGGCACCGGTGAGCAGCACCGCAATCGCCAGGGCGACGGCCAGCACGATCATCGAGAGCCACGTGCCGAGGCTGCTGATCAGTGATGACGCGCTCGCCAGCGAACCTGAAACCTGTGCGGCAAGGTCAGCTTGCGAATTCACCGTCGCGCCGGGCAGGGCGCTCTCAATCTCTGCCTTCACGCCGTCGATCGACGAGGAGTCATTCGCAACGACGTACACCGTCGACACGACGTCATCGGAGTCGGAGAGTGTACGGGCGGTGCCGAGCGGCAGGAAGACGTTGGCCGCGGCATCGGCGTCGGTGCTGGTCGATGCGAGTACGCCGACAATCTCGACGGAGTCCGAACCGACTTCCAGAGTGTCGCCGACTGCGAGATCCTGGGCGGTCGCGTAGCTCGCGTCGACGACGGCGACGAGTGCGTCGGCGTCATCCGCGGTGAGTGCGCGCCCATCGGTGATTTCGGTCGCCGAGAGGGGCCCCACATCGGTGGCCGCGGGATCGACGCCGAGCACGCTGAAGCTGTCGACGCCGAACGATCCGCCGCCGAAGCCGCCGCCGCCTCCGCCGAAGCCGCCGGGTGCGCTCCCCGCTGCATCGCCGGTCGCGGCTGCACCGGCAGCCGGGTCACTCGTCTGCGACATGTCGGGGAGTTCTCCCGAGAACGAGGTGTTGGTCAGGCTGAGCGTGCCTGTCGCGGCGGCGACGTCGTCGAGTTCGGCGATGGTGCTCACCGCCGAGGCATCCAGCGTGCCGCGACCCGGCTGCGTCATGAGGTTCGACTGCGTCACCCGCGTCGTGCCTTCGTCATCGGTGTCTCCCGACTCGGAGCCGAAGTCGAAGCGCGGACCGCCGCCGCCCTGACCGGGCTCCGCAGCTGCCCCTGTGACGGTGAGATCGGTGCCCACGCCGGTCACCCCCTCGAGCGCTTGCGTCTGCGCCTGCTTGATGCCGGTCGAGAGAGATGACACGACGATCACGAGTGCGATCGCGATGGCGAGGCCGACGGCGACGACGATCGTTTGACGGCGTCGGCCGAGCAGCTCGCTGCGGAGCATGGTCCAATACATGGAGGTCCTTTCAGTTGCTGCTGCGAGTCTCGCGGCTGTCAGACTCCCGCGCGTCACCCCGTCGGGTGCACCTGGGTACTGCATCTGCGGTACGCGGATCTGCCGCGTCGGGTGGATGCTTCCCATAGGAACCACGGGCACACTGGTGCTCGTGTCGGTTCTCCCTGTCTCCTCTGCGCCTGCCTCGCACGATGCTCGGGCGCTCCGTGGCGGTGATGCGAACTGGCGGATCGAGGTGATCGTCGTCGGTGTGGTCGTGGTCGCCGGGGTGCTCTCCGCACTCCCCGCGCTCCGCGGGTTCGCCGGGAGCACTGGGTTCTTCGGCTTCCCCGGTTCCCCGGGAACTGCAGGGTCGCCGACCGGATTCGGTCCACCTGGGGGCGGTCGGGCGATCGAAGTTCCGGTGTGGTGGGATCTCGCGCTGGTTGCGCTGATCGTCGTGTCGGCAGGAATTCTCGCGTTGCGACTCCGCTGGCCCGTGTTCGTGCTCGGTGCCGCACTGATCCTGTTCTTCCTTGCCAGTGGGCTTGGCTGGCCGACGCTCGGCCCCATGCTCGCGCTCGCGATCGCCGCCTACAGTCTTGCCTCGCACTCGGAGCGGATCGTGACGGCGGTCACGGTCGGCGTGAGCGCGGCATGGATCCTCGTCATCAGTTTCGCGGTGACAGACTGGCAATCGTCGGATCCTCGGCTGTTGCAGGCGGCCGCCGCCGCAGCGATCGCCGGCGCGCTCGGCGACAGTGCGCGGTCGCGCCGCGAACTGTTCGAAGCCGCAACGGAACGCGCACGGCGCGCGGAGGAGACCCGTGAAGCCGAAGCGTCGCGTCGCGTCTCCGAAGAACGGCTCAGAATCGCGCGTGACCTGCACGACACGGTGGCCCACCAGATCTCGGTCATCAGCCTGAACGCCGGCGTCGCATCGAGCGCACTCCGCACCCGACCGGAGCGCGCAGAGTCGGCGCTGGGCACGATCCGCAGTTCAGCGCGCGGAGCGCTCTCAGAAATCGGCGAGTTGCTCAGGCATCTTCGGTCAGAGGAGATCGCAGCGTCGGGTGAAGCGGCTGACCGTGCCATCGAGGCAATTCCGGACGCACCGCAACCCGGGATCGCGCGTATCCCGGCGCTCGTGAGCGACCTTCGGGCCGGCGGCCTCGAGGTGCACTCGGCGATCACCGGTGCAGCATCGTCGGTACCGGATGCGGTCGGAGTGGCCACCTATCGGATCGTGCAGGAGGGGCTCGCGAACGCGCAGAAGCACGGCGCAGATGGGCCGGTCGAGTGCTCCATCGACATCTCCGCATCGCATGTATCGGTGCGCATTGCGAACGCGGTGCCCACAGAACCGCGCCGAGACGCACACCGCGCCCCCGCATGGAGCGGTTACGGACTCGTCGGCATTCGCGAGCGCGCAGCGGCGCTCGGTGGCAGCGTCTCAGCGGGTCCCGTCAATGGCGCGAGTGCTGACGACGTCGGGGGCGCGCGCTATGTGCTCGAGGTGCGTCTCCCGGTGGAAGCGGCACGCGTATGACCGCAAGCCGGAACATTCGCGTCCTCGTGGTCGATGACCAGATGTTGATTCGTCAGGCCGTGAGCGACATTCTCGACGGGCACCTCGATATCGCGGTGGTGGGCGTGGCTGCCAACGGGGCCGAAGCGGTAGAACGCACGGCGGTCCTGCGCCCCGATGTCGTGCTCATGGATATTCGAATGCCCGTCGTCGATGGGATCGCCGCGACCGAGCAGATTTGCGCAGACCAGTTGAACGCGGCGACGCACGTGCTGGTGCTGACCACCTTTGAGGAAGATGCTTACGTGGTCGCTGCACTTCGCGCCGGTGCGAGCGGGTTCATCGGCAAAGGGTCGGAGCCCGATGACATCGTGCGCGCGGTTCGTTCGGTGCACGCGGGGGAAGCGCTGCTCTCACCGGTTGCGACGCGAAGCCTCATCACGCGGTACGTGATGCCCGCGGTACCGCGCGCCGAAGTTGCGGCAGCCCCCGAACTCGCGCTGCTCACGGAGCGCGAACGGGAGGTGCTGCTGCTTGTTGCGCGCGGTCGCTCGAACCAGGAGATTGCCACGTCGCTGGTCATCTCGCCGCACACGGCGAAGACGCACGTCAACCGCATCATGTCGAAAGTGCACGCTCACGACCGCGCGCAGCTCGTCATTCTCGCGTACGAGACCGGACTACTGAGCCCGGGAGTCTAGGCGAACGGTCGGCGGGGCTGCGGGTCGAACACATGGCCGACGACATCTGGCCGTGGAGCACCTCGACCCGAGCGAAAGGCCGACACCGTCGGGTCGTCCGGAATCCAGAATCGCCACGGGAACTCGGGCCCGCCCGCCGCACCGGCAACACCGACTCGTGGCCCGTGCGCGATGCGAGGCGCCAGGGATTCGGGGAGTACCAGGCTGAACGGCGCCGCGAACAGCGAGTGTCCGTCGTGCACGTCGCGGCGGATGCCGAGTGCCTGGGCAACATTGCCAGGGCCCCGCGCGAGCTGCCGGGGCTGAAGTGTCGCTTCAGGTCGACGGGCACTGCGCCGTCTCCGCGCCAGATCGGCGCCCGCCCGTACTTCGCCGGCGCGCAGCAGCACCCCGGAAGCCGTGCCCTCGGGCGAGCACACGACATTAATCGCGAAGTGCATGCCGTAGGAGAAGTAGACGTAGGCATGGCCGGGCGGGCCGAACATCGATGCGTTGCGGTCAGTCTTGCCGTTTCGTGCGTGCGACCCGAGGTCTGGTGGGCCCGGCGATCCGACACCGTGGTATGCCTCGACCTCGGTGACGCGGAGCGAGACTGCGCCCTCGGGCGCATCGACCGTCAGGAGCGCGTCGAGCAGCATCGGCGCAACCTCGAGCGCCGGTCGTGAGAAATCATCAGGGGTCATCGCCCACCATTGTGGCAAACTGCGTCGTGTGCAGGGACGCGAATCGTACGCTGCTGGCGATCAGCCTGCGAATTCGAGGCTTCTGCTCGACCTCGACGCATAGCATGGGGCCAACGCCGCACCCGCAGCGTTGAACCGCTCCGTTGAACAGTACTGCCCGGAGGTCTCCGTGTCCCAGTTTCCGATGCCGTTCCCGTCTCCCCGTGACGCAGGCGCTTCGGGCGAGCCCGGACGCCGCTTTCCGAAAGCAACGGTGATCACCATCGGCGTGGTCGTTGCGCTGATCGGCGTCGGCCTCGTGGTGTGGCCGTTCTTCTCGGCGAGCTGGATTCTGGTCGTGCTTTTCGGCACGGCGCTCATCGTCAACGGCATCGCCGTGCTGGTGCGCGGTCGTGGGTCGATCACCGCAGGAATCGGTGGCGCACTGCTGATCGTCGCGGGACTGATCGCGATGGCATTCACCGGGGCGACGGCTCGCGCGCTCGTGAGTTTCGCCGGCTTCGGGCTCATCACGATCGGGGCTCTGTGGCTCGCGGTCGGCATGCGATTCGCGAGGGTGCGACCCGGTGTGGCGATCGTGCCCGGCGCCGTGCTGGTGGTCGCGGGCGTGCTCGCCCTGGTCTGGCCAGGGGTCGCGCTCGCGATCGCCGCGGTTGTGGGCGGCATCGTTCTCGTGCTCATCGGCATCGCGATTGCCTGGGGCGCGACGCGGGCTCGGCCCGGCGTCGGCCCTGACGACGCATCGCGCACGACGATCATCATCTGAATCGACGCTGCAACCGGCCTACTCGCGCATCGATGCCGGCGACGGGCGACGGCGGATCGCCAGCACGGCAGTCACCAGGCCCAGTGCCGCACCCGCGCCGATTCCGACCGCCATCGCGCGGGCGGAGCCCAGCGCACCCGGGCCGCCCGCCGCGACGAGCACGCCGACCACCGCTGAAGACACCGCGTTCGCGATGAGCTGGGTCGTGCTCACACCGGCGGCGGCTTTCGCGCCCTCGACAGGATCGTCCGTGCTGCGCATCGCGGCGACGCTCAAATGCGGGAATGCCATGCCGATGCCGCAGCCGGCCGCGAACAGCGCGATCGCCCAAGCTGCCACGCGCCACGCGTCTGCGTCTGCGGTCACCAATGCCGCATAGGTGCCGAGACCGACTGCGAGGAGCGCCGGCCCCAGTACGATGACGGTGCTTCGGCTGCGGTTCGAGGTGAGATTCACGCTGCTGAGCTGCGCAACGGTCCAACCCACGGAGAGCGCCGCACCGAGAAAACCGGCGGTGATGGGGGAGAGCCCCGCCAACTGCTGCCCGAAGAGCGGAATGAATGCTTCGGTCATCGCTCCGGCGCTCAACAGGCCCAGGGTCAGGTACACCCACTTCAGTGGGTTGCCGGAACGATACGTCGACTGGGGGAGTACGGTTGCCGCTGCCCGGCGCTCGCGAATCACGAATGCGACGAGCAGTGCAGCTGCGACGACGAGGCCGACGACCGTGCTCGCGCCACGAGGGAGGACCGCGGTCACACTGAATGCGGCGGCGGCCAGCGCGAGCAAGACGAGCGCGAACACCGGCACGGGCGGTACGAAGGCGCTTTCGTGTCCTGCGGTGTGCGCACCCGGTACGGCGCGCCGCGACACCCAAGCGAGCACGAGCGCGATCACGGCGAGCAGTACGAAGGCGCCGCGCCACCAGCCCAGCTGTGCGAAGACCCCGCCGAGTGTCGGGCCGAGCAGATTGCCGACGCCCCACATTGCGGAGACGAGCCCGGCCGCGCGCGTCCAGAGCCGATCAGGGAGGGCGGAGCGAATGACCGCGTAGCCGAGGCCGGCGAGCAGGCCACCGCCGAGGCCCTGCACAGCGCGGCCGATCAGGAGGACCTCCATGCCGGGCGATGCGGCGTTCACGAGCGTGCCGGCAGCGAACACGAGAAACGCCGCGACGTAGGCGACGGCTGGCCCGAATCGCGCAATAGTGCGCGTGACGAGCATCGACGTGATCACCGACGCGGTGAGAAACGCGGTTGCCGCCCAGGCAAAGTACTGGGCTCCGCCGAACTCCTCGACGGCTGAGGGAAGCAGCGCTGCGGTCACGTACACGTTCGTCGCGTACATCGCGACGCCACCGGCGAGCACGAGTGCGGCCGGCAGATATTGCGGGCTGAAGAGCTCGCCCCAGCTTCCTGGTGCGGGGGTGCGGCGCGCCTCGGTTCGCTGGGTGTCTGAAGCGATCGGGATCTCTGAGGTGTCAAGTGGCATGATAGCTACGGTAAAACCTCAAGTTACGTTGAGGTCAAGTGGAGAGGAGTTGGCCGTGTCGCGAGCGCCCACTGACCTGCTTACCGTCGGTGAAGTTGCCCGACGCACCGGCGTCGCGGTGTCTGCACTCCACTTCTACGAGCGCGAGGGCCTCATCGCCAGTACGCGCACCGCGGGCAATCAGCGTCGGTATGCGCGACACGTGCTCCGCCGAGTCTCGATCATTCGCCTCGCCGCGCGCATGGGCATCCCGCTCTCGGAGGTGGCGGCTGAGTTCGCTCGGTTGCCCGACGATCGAATGCCGAGCAAGCGCGACTGGGAGCGCATCAGCGCGCACTGGCGCGGCCGCCTCGAAGCCCGTCGGCGCGAGATCGAACGGATGGAACGCGAGCTCACCGGCTGCATCGGCTGCGGATGTCTCTCATTGCGGACGTGCCGCGTATTCAACCCCGAGGATGCGCTCGGGGCTGAGGGAGCGGGGCCGCGCTTGCTGCCGGAGATCGACCCCGAGTGAACGGGCTTATCGGGCGTCGGTGATCCGATGCTCGTCGACCGTGCCCGCGATGCTGCTCCCGTTGAGGTCGAGGTACACCTGACCCTCGGTGCGCGACACGGTGAGGGTGTTGCGACGCGCCAGTGCTGCGACGGTGCCGTCGACGAGCGCGGAATCGACGGCGAAGAGGACAATATCGTCGGCTCGGTGAATCGTCTTGCCCGACCACGCCGCGAGTACTTTCGCCGGATCGCGATGCGTGTAGACGACGGCTCGCTCGGCGAGCTTGCTCCCGGAATGCACTCGCGCCGCATCGGGTGCACCGACCTCGATCCAGGCGGTCATCGCGCCGGTGAGGTCGCGGACGAGCACGGCGGGCTCGTCGGTCGTGGACACGCCACCACCGAAAGCGATGCCCTCGACGTACTCGAGGCAGTACGCCAAAATGCGCGTCACCATGAACGCCTCGGTCTCGGAGGGGTGCTTCGCGACCCGAAGCGTGAACTGCTCGTACACGCCGCGGTCCACGTCGGCCAGGTCCACCTCGAAAGTGTGCATCGTCGATCCGATCGCCATAACTCTCAAGTCTACGGGCTCGCCGTGGCGAGCATTTTGGCAGCAGGCTCCCATGTATCGCTCAGCATGTCGGATTATGTTGCTGAGTATCGTTCGAACGAGTATCGGAGGCGGTCATGCATCAGTCATTCGGAAGTTTCGGATTCACCCCGGGAGCTGCCGGGGAGTCGCTCTGGGAGGCGGTAGACCAGTTGCGCAGCGGGTTCGAGAAGCGCGCCGGTTCTCGAGTCGCTCGCGGAGACGTGCGTGCTGCAGTGCTGTCGCTGCTCGCCGAGGAGCCGATGCACGGCTACCAGATCATTCGTGAGATCGAGCAGCGCAGTGGCGGATCATGGAAGCCGAGCGCCGGTTCCGTGTACCCGACGCTGCAGCTCCTCGCCGACGAGGGCTTGATCACGGCCGAGGAGTCGAACGGGCGCAAAACGTACGCCCTCACCGATGCCGGGCGCGATGCCGTCGCCGAGGGCGAGGGTGAAGCGCCCTGGAAGACCGCTGTCTCCGGCGACTCGCCGAAACGTCACGGCGCGCTTGCGCAGGCTGGCTTCGATCTCGCGCAGGCTGCGGCCCAGGTCGGTCGCACCGGGACTCCGGAGCAGGTGACCGAGGCGGTTGATGTGCTCGAGCGCGCACGCCGGGAGCTGTACGGCATCTTGGCGCAGGACTAAGGGGTGTCGGTCGAAAGACCGCTCGAGTCGCGCTCGGGCTCTGCAGCGGTCTCCGAGATCGACCGGGCCCGGTACCGCCGAATACTGCGATTCGCATCGCGGCACCTCGTGGTGGCGTGGTGGTTCGAACTGGTGCTGCCGCGGTTCGGTCTCGGGTTCATCGCGGAGCGCACGCGATCGCGGCGCATGCAGCGGTTCGCGCGATCGTTTCACGGGTTCGCGATTGAGCTCCGCGGTCTCATGATCAAGGTTGGGCAGTTCATGTCGTCGCGGCTCGACGTGCTGCCTCCGGAGGTGACGGCCGAGCTCGAAGGTCTGCAAGACGAAGTTCCGGCGGAGTCGTTCGCCGATATTACGCGTCTCGCGGAACACGAGCTCGGGGTCTCGCTCGGTTCGGTGTTTACCGAGATCGACCCGGCGCCCGTCGCTGCGGCTTCACTGGGCCAGGCGCACCGCGCAGTGCTCAGTGGCGCACTCGCGGCCGATGCCGGGTTCGAGCGCGCGGTGCTCAAAGTGCAGCGGCCCGGCATTGACGGAGTAGTCGCGGTCGACCTGGCAGCGCTGCGACGGGTGGGGCGCTGGCTGAGTCATGTGCGGCTCGTCTCGCGACGCGTCGACATGCCCGCGCTCGTTGAAGAGTTCGCGGCAACAAGTCTCGAAGAGATCGACTATGTGCACGAGGCCGCGAATGCGGAACGCTTCCGCGAGTACTTCGCGGACGACCCCGGAGTGGGCGTGCCCGAGATCGTCTGGGAGCGCAGCAGTACGCGGGTGCTCACGCTCGAAGACGTCACCGCGATCAAGATCACTGACGTCGACGCGCTGCGCGCTGCCGGCATCGACCCCCATGAGGTCGCGCTGCGCTTCGCGCGCGTCATGTTCGATCAACTCTTCACCCACGGCTTCTTCCACGCCGACCCGCACCCCGGCAACGTCTTCGTCACGCCGACCGATGGCGACTGGCGGCTCACGTTCATCGACTTCGGCATGATGGGGGAGGTTCCGTCAGGCACGCGCTCCGCTCTGCGGTCGCTGCTCGTCGCCGCGGCCTCGCGCGACGGGCGCGGTTTGGTCAATGCCATGCAAGAGGTCGGTGTGCTGCTGCCTAGCGCGGATACCGCCGAGCTCGAGCGGGCGATGACGCAGCTCTTCGCCCGTTTCGGCGGCATGGGTTTTGCGGAGCTCCGCGACGTCGACCCGCGCGAGTTTCGCGACTTCGGCCGCCAGTTCAGCGATGTCATTCGCACCCTCCCGTTCCAGCTCCCCGAAAACTTCTTGCTGATCGTTCGTGCGATCTCGTTGACGTCAGGCGTCTGCAGCGCGCTTGACCCGCGCTTCAACCTGTGGGACGCCGTCGAACCCTACGCACAACAACTCATTCGCGAGGAGCGCGGCAACCTCGTTCGCGACTTCGCGGGGCGGGCGCTGCGGACGATGCAGGCCGCTGCACGTGCGCCCGGGCGGCTCGACGCGATCCTGAGCCGCATCGACGATGACGATCTCGAGGTGCGCCTGCCCCGTCTCGAGCGGCGTCTGCAGCGGCTCGAAACCGCGCAGCGTCGGATCATCGCCGCGGTCACCGGCACCGGCCTGCTGATTGCCGGTGCCGTGGTGGTCAGCGCAGTGCCAGTGCTCGGTACCGTGCTCATGATCGCGGCGGCGGTGCCGTTCATCGCCGTGTTGGTGGGATTCTTGCGGCGCTGATGTGCGGCTCTGCAAATCCGGGAGTAGGGCGTGCGGGGCTTGAACCCGCGACCGACGGATTATGAGTTTGGAGCCCCGTCGAGATTCTTTCCGAATGGCGAGATGCGCGAGATTCACGCTCGCTCGCAGCGGTGTGACACTTCCGAACGACGCCAAGCTCCTGCAGGAGTACCGGCTGCATCTACTTCGCCAAGGCCGATCACCTGGGACGCGCGAACAGCGCCTCGGCGACATGCGGCGCTTGCTCGCGGCGATCGGCCCCGCAGATGCGATCAGCCGGCAGAATCTCGAAACCTTCATTGATGAGTGCACGGAGCATTGGTCCGCGGCGTACCGCAAGAAGGTGTACGCGTCGTATCGGATCTTCTTCTACTGGGCTCGTAAGCGACAGCTCATTCAGAACAACCCGGCGAAGCACCTAGCTGTAGTAAGAGTTCCCAGGTGTCTCCCGCGGCCGGCACCCGAAGAGGTCGTGATCGAAGCGTTCGACGGCGCCCCTTTGATCGAGTCCGCCATGCTGAGCCTGGCCGCAGCGCAAGGGCTACGCCGTGCGGAGATCGCGAGCGCTCACCCGATGAACCGTGACGGAGACCTGCTGCGGGTGACCGGTAAAGGTTCCAAAGAGCGCGTGGTTCCGCTCGACGCTCTAACGCTAAGTCTGCTCGAGCAGATTGAAGCGATTCAGGGACGTCAAGAGTTCTACTTCCGAGGCCGGTTCGGTGGACACCTGCACCCCGCCACCGTGTACAAGTGGTTGAAGCGGTACCTCGGCGATGATTGGAGCACCCATAGTCTGCGTCACCGGGCCGCGAGTCTTGGGCTGCGGGTGACGGTTGATCTTCGGGGTGTGCAGGAACTGTTGGGCCATGCGTCGCTGGCGACAGCTCAGGTGTACAAGCTCGTGGACACGCATCAGCTCGCTGCGATTGTCGAGGCGACATCGTTGCAACAAAAAGTGATCGAGCATCGGCTCAACAAGGTGCTCTTGAAATCTCCAACGCAGGGAGTCCAAACCGAGGATGTCCTTGCGGCGATGAGTGTGCTCGCGACACATTTGCGCGACATTGATCGCGACGCGACACTTGCAGCTTGAGGCCCCGGCTGGAGCAGTCGGCGGCAGATTGAGGAGAGACGCGACATCGTTGACAGCTCGATAGATGTCGCGAGTCGCGCGTAATGGGGACATGTCGCGAGTCGATGTCGCGACATTCGGCGTGTCGCTCGATGTGTCGCCGGGGGAGTGGCGATCGTTGTCGTTGTCGTTGTCGTTGTCGTTGTCGTTGTCGTTGTCGTTGTCGTTGTCGTTGTCGTTGTCGTTGTCGTTGTCGTTGTCGTTGTCGTTGTCGTTGTCG